>CAZQIX010000027.1:0-46224 GCA_964593855.1 uncultured Desulfobacula sp.
ATCAAGGTTCTGTTTCTTCCAAATTACCGGGTCTCCCTGGCCGAGCGGATATTCCCGGCCGCCGACGTGTCCGAACAGATATCCACGGCCGGGTATGAGGCCTCGGGCACTTCCAACATGAAATTCGCTCTGAACGGGGCGATCACCATCGGCACTCTGGATGGGGCCAATGTCGAGATCATGGAGTCCGTGGGCCAGGAAAATATTTTCATCTTCGGCCTGACCGCCGACGAGGTCTTGGCCCGGCGGGCCGACTATGACGCCTATGCCGCCTATGAAAGGGATCCCCTGCTCAGGGAAGCCGTCAATCTGATCCGTGACGGGTTTTTCAGCCCCGAAGAAATGGATTTGTTTCATCCGCTCATCGATCTGCTGATTTATCAGGATACATATCTGGTGCTGGCCGATTTTGAAGCCTATCACCAGGCCCAGATGAAAATAAGCGAACTTTACGTCGACCAGGCTCTGTGGACCCGGAAAACCATTCTGAACATGGCCCGGATGGAAAAGTTCTATTCAGACCGAACCATAGCGGAATACAACCGGGATATCTGGAAAGCGGAACCCCTGAAAATCGTCCGAACGCCCAAGGCCGTCGACTTGTCCGAGCGGCCGGATCACTGACGGTTTCTTTTGTAGAAATAGATGACCACAAGTATCCGGGTCGGTTTGTCTCCCAGGCTTTTTCCGGCATGGGGGATACAGGAGTCGAAATACACACTGTCTCCCTGTTCCAGGACATAGGTCCGCTCTCCGTAGACGAATTCAAGATCCCCTTCCAGAATATACATGAATTCTTCTCCTTCGTGGGCGTACATCCGTTTGATCTCGGCCGGTGAATGAATGATGAACGGTTCCATGTTCTTTCCGGGCTTGTCGGTTCCGAGTACTTCATAATCATACCCGGACAGCTGGGAGGTGGCGTGGATGACTTTGGATGCGCTTTTCCTCTGAATACTGATGCGGTTGTCGCTGTGGGGTTCGCCGATGGTTTCGAGAAAACGGGTGACTTCGACGCCCAGCGCACCGGCAATTTTATTGAGGGTTGAATACGGCGGGGCTTTTTCAGAGCGTTCCACCTTGGACAGATACCCCTTGGTCAACCCGGTCAGGCCTGCCAGTTTTTCAAGGGTGAATTGATTCTGTTTGCGGAATTTCTTGATGTTCCGGCAGATGATTTTTTCATCCATAAAAACAAATCCGTAGTCCTCTTGACCATTTCTGTTTAATTGGCGTAGACCAGTCTGGGCAGCCAAGTGACCAGCTCCGGCCAGAAAGCCACCATGAGCAGGCCCAGAAGCTGGAGCAGGACAAAGGGGATGATGCCCTTGTACAAGTCCATGGTCTGGACTTCCGGCGGGCAAACGCCTTTTAGATAGAACAGAGACGGGCCGAAGGGAGGGGTCATGAAGGAAGTCTGAAGGTTGACGGCAAACAGGATCCCGAACCAGAGGGGATCAAATCCGAATTCCACGACAATGGGCGCGATTACTGGAATATGGATATAAGTGATTTCAATGAAATCAAGGAAAAAACCCAGGATAAAAATAAACACCATGACCATGGCGACCAGCTGCCAACCGGCAAGATCCATGCTGTTGACAAATTCCCGCATCAGTTCATCCCCGCCCAGGCCTCTGAAAACCAGGGCGAAACAGGTAGCCCCCATAATAATGATGAATACCATGCAGGTCATTTTGATGGTCCCCTTGGCTACGTCGTGAAGCAACTCCCGGCTGAATTTCCCGTTGATGATGGTAAGCAGGACAGCTCCCACGGCGCCCATGGCGCCGGATTCCGTTGGCGTGGCAATGCCGGCGAAGATGGTTCCCAAGACGGCCAGAATCAGAAACAGAGGGGGTATGAGGGCTTTGAAAATTCTGAGGACGAATTCCCGGTCGAACCGAACCCTTTGGGAATGGGCGGCGGGAACGTGCCGGGTTCCGAAAAAGCTGGACAGGTAGATAAACACACAGTACAGGATCACCAGCAGAAACCCGGGCAGGACGGCCCCCATGAACATGTCTCCGATCGGGACTTCCATGACGGGCCCTAGAAGCAGCAGTACCAGGCTGGGCGGGATGATCTGTCCCAGGGTGCCGGATGCGGCGACGGTGCCTGAGGCAAAGGAGCGGGAATAACCGTGTTTAAGCATGGTCGGCAGGGACATGAGGCCCATGGTCACCACAGTGGCCCCCACAATCCCGGTGGATGCCCCGAGCAGGGCACCGACCACCACGACGGATATGGCCAGCCCGCCCCGGACGTTCCGGAACAGTTCCTCCATGGTTTCCAGAAGCTCCCTTGCCAGGCCGGACCGCTCCAGGGCCAGCCCCATGAACACAAACAGGGGAACGGCCATGAGCATGGTATTGGTCATGATCCCCCACATCCTCAGGGGCAGAAGATCGAAAAAGCTGGCAGGCAGCCCGATGAGTCCGAAAAGAAAAGACATTCCCATCATGGTGAAGGTGACGGGAAATCCAATGACCAGGGCCACGGTCAGCACCACGAAAAGCCAGGCCCCCAGGTAATCCGCCAGCCAGAACGGCAGGTGTTCAATCAGCATGTCAATGTCCTGTCCGTGAAAGGGTTAGGTGTCGTCCAACGGTTTTCCCGCCAGGATGAAGGCGCTTTTGACGCCCAGAAAAAGTCCCTGGACCAGCATCAGAAAATATCCCAGCGGCAGCATGGCCTTGATGGCGAAACGGGCCGGTATGCCGCCGGGATCGATGGATATTTCACTGATCTGATAGGACACGATGACCCAGGGAATGGTCGTTGTCAGAACCACATAACAGGAGGGGATCAACAGGAAAATCACCCCCAGCAGGTTGATGGCGGCCTTTTTCTTGCGGTCCATGAGTGAATAGAAAATATCCACCCGGACATGGCCGTCGTGCAGCAGGGTATAGCCCGCACCCACCAGGAAAATGAAGGCGAAAATGTGCCATTCCATTTCAGCCATGAACACATAGCTGTTGTTGAACACATACCGAAGGATCACATTGAAGAAAATGACCCCGATGAACAGAAATACCGCAAAGGTCACCAGGACATTGCCGATCCAGTTGTTGACCCTCTCCCAGAAGACAACGGATTTTTTAATCCATTCCATGGGATCAGGCCATTTTGTTCCAGTACACTTTTTCCGTCATGCTGCCCCATCCGGCCGTGGTCGCCTGGTAGGCCACATAATCCGCATGAACTTTGGCCGCAAACGGATCTTTCAGGGCCTCGGCTTCTATGACGGCTTTGGAAATTTCCTTTAGTTTCTGGATAACATCGTCCGGATAGACCTGCATTTCCACCTTATGGTCCTGGATCAGAGTGTTGAGGACCGTACTGCTCTGCGCGTCGAAAGCGGCCAGGGTCTTGATGTTGATGCTGGCGGCGGCCACGTCCAGAACTTTCTGGAAATGTTTGGGCAGGGCTTCGTACGCTTGTTTGTTGAAGAATATATCCAGAGTGGGGCCGGGTTCGTGCCATCCCGGGGTGTAATAATATTTGGCGACTTTGTAGAGGCCCAGCAGAATGTCATGGATGGGCCCCACAAATTCGGCCGCATCCACCACCCCTCTTTCAAGGGCCGGGAAAATTTCTTCCGGCGGCACCATTACGGTGGTGACGCCTACTTCGGACAGGACTTTGCCGGCAATGCTGCCGATTCGCATTTTCAGACCTTTCATGTCTTCCAGGGAATTGATCTTTTTACGGTACCAGCCGCCCATCTGCATCCCGGAGTTGCCGAAGATCCGGCCCACCAGACCGAACTGGCCGTAGAGCTCATCCATGAGGGCCTGGCCGTTGCCCGAATAGAACCATGAATTGATGCACTGGGCGTTCATGCCGAAGGGGATGGAGCCGAACCAGTTAAAGGCGGTGGATTTGCCGGCCCAGAAGTAAGGGGACCCGGTGCCCATCTGAACCGTTCCTTTGGACACGGCGTCAAAGGCCCCGGGAGGGGGAACCAGTTCTCCGCCGCCGTAGAGTTTGATTTCGAACTGGCCGTCCGTCATTTCCTTGACTTCTTCGCAGAACGCTTTGGCCATGTCGAACATGATCTTGATTTTGGGGTTCCAGAACGATGTTGCCGTCCACTGAATCTTGGGTGAGGCGATGACGGCGGGAGCCCCTACCGTTATGGCGGCTGCAGCGGTTGCCGTGGTGATACCTGCCTGTTTTAAAAACGTCCGTCTTTCCATGGTTCCTCCTTTTAAAGAGATGTTGGTTGTTAAAGACTTCCTTTTTTTATGTACGGGTTTCCATCGGCCGGGAAACAAGCTGTTCCGCTAAGGGCAGGATGTTTTCGGCAAATGGAATGATATAGCCTTTTCCTTTCAGTTCATGGACATAGCTTTCCAGATCTTCGGCAAAGTGAAAACCGAGATCTCTGGTTTCCCTTTCGGAAAAATCGGAAACCAGGGTGATTGTAAACCGCGTCAGGGCGTCGAGGGTCCTGAACGCCACATAGGCGGGCATGTCGAATTCGGCCGCCAATTTTCGACCAAGATGTGCGGGATTGGTTTTGAAATCCTTCATGGCCCGGGCAAAAGTGTCGTTGCCGACACCCTGGGCGCATCCGGCCACAAAAAGAATATCTCCGCCCGGTTTGACGACGTTAACGGCGTTGAACAGGGCCTTGGTGGATTGATACAGTTGGCCGTCCGATCTGTGCCCCCCGGCTGAAATCAGGGCAAAGTCTCCTTTCCCCGGAACCTGGATGCAACAGGCCCCGTTGAGAGCTTCGCAGCCTTTCATGAAAGTCTCGTGCAGGGGGCCGGCATCTGCGTGGAAAATGTCACCGGTTCCATTCACAGCGACGGCTGCGTAAGTGCAGGTTTTCCCGTCGAGAAACATGAGGGCGGCGTCATTTAAGTCCTCATTCACGGGATTTCCCCATAGTTTGGCCTGTCGGGCCAGAGGGTGAGGGGTGCCGTCCTTTCGAAACGCCAGGGAGTGATTTTTCTGGATGCTGTCATAGCCCGCGATCCCGGGCAGAATGTATTTCCGTCCGCCGCCGAATCCGGCGATGAGGTGATGGAGGAGACCGCCGAAGATGATAATATGATCGGCCTCAACCGCCTCACGGGTGATGAAAAGCGGGGTATTTTTATGGGTCCGGCCCAGGTCGACCAGGCGGTCCTGATTGCGGTTGGCCGCGTTGAGTATCTCAATGCTCTGGGCGCAGAAGGTTCCGGCCAGGGCGGAAAACGATTCTTCGGGCATGTCCTCATGGGTGCCCGTGGCAATGATGATACGGATTTTTTTGCTGGGTACGCCCATGCTGAGAAGGGTTCGGACAATTTCGGGCACGAATATGTCTCCCCTTGCCCACAGCCGGGTATGATCCGGGATAATGACGGCGATGGATTTGTTTCGGATGTCCTGGGGGCAATGGTTCCGAATTCCTTGGGCGATGATTTCCCTGGCCCGGTCATGACCGATGGCGGGAACGGTTCTGCCGATGAGGATGTCCAGTATTTTCTCGTCCGGCAGGATGATATCGATGAATGAATGGTTTTTTTCCAGTTTGATTTTCATGATTGCTTCAACACCGAATGAATGAGGCTCACAGGGTGCAGAACCCGAAGGCCGTCCGTTGGTTTGAGGTTCCCGGCCAGGTTCAGTCTGCAGACCGGACAATCCGTGAGCCAATCCGTCACTTGAACAGATTTTGCGCATTCGATTTTTTTGTCAACCATTTTTTTTGAAATTTCGGGAAATTCATAGAAAAAGGTGCCGCCTCCGCCGCAGCACTGATCGAAATCAGGGGTTCTTTTATAATTCACCGACGGCAGATTTCCTAAAATGTCTTCCACCAGGGGATGAGACTGAAAGGTGTTGCGGGTGTGGCAAGGTGCGTGATAGGTCACGGACCGTATTTCCGAAATGTCGGACCGGAACGCGAGCCGGTCGATCCGGGCATGGACAAAGGACAGGATATCCTCGACCCGGGAAGCGATGTCCAGGGCTTTGGACAGGTGATCACCATCGTTTCTCAGAATTTTCGGGTATTCATTTTTCAAGGCCTCTCCGCAGGTGGAACAATCAACAATGATCGCGTCGGCTTGCTCATTGGCCAGGATGTCGCCCATGGCTCTTATGTTAGTCCGAATGTTGCTCATGGCCGCCTCTTCAGCTCCGTGGAACAGCAGGGGTATGGAACAGCAGGTCTGTTTCCCCGGGATGATGATTTTATATCCCAGATGTCTGAGAATGCCGATCACCGCCTCTCCGGTATCGGCATAAAGGTAGTTGGTGGCGCATCCCGTAAAATAGACGACTCTGCCGATGATCCGGTCCGGGGGGCGGATGACGGTGTCATGGGCCCGGCGGAAGGGAACAGGATTGAAAGCCGGAAACCGACTGACGGGAATGGGACCGAGTTTGAATTTGTCCGTCAGGCTCTCCGGAAGGATTTTTTGTCCCACCCTTGCCAGGCCTGCTCCCAATCGGGTTCGGTATTCCCTGGCCAGAAGATAGATCAGGCTCTTGACGGCCGGGTCTTCACCGTGATCCGCCGCCATTTTCCCCCGCATGGCCATGAATTCGGCATAATGGTTGATGCCGGACGGGCAGATGGCGGCGCAGGAGCCGCACATAAGACACTGGGACATAATTGTCTGCAGGTAGGGACTGGTTTTCAAAGCCTGTCGGTCGTGAGCCTTGATAAGATGAAGCCTGGCCCTGGGGGAAGCCTGCTCTTCCTTCATGACCTGATAGACCGGACATACGGACAGGCAGAGCCCGCATTTGCCGCAGTTGGGCTTTCTTTCCCCGCTCATACGAATTTCCCGGGATTTAAAATGCCGGCCGGGTCAACGGCCTGTTTGATTTTTTTCATGAAATCAATGGTGGCAGGGTTCATGACCAGGGGAAGATAAGCGGATTTGGCCAGACCAATGCCGTGTTCGCCGGACAGGGTTCCGTCCAGCTCGGCAGCGGCCTGGAAAATTTCGGCAAAGGCTTTTTCCACCCGCCGCCATTCTTCCTTGTCGGATTTGTTCGCCGGGATCATGGGATGCATGTTGCCGTCCCCGGCATGGGCCAGAACACCAACCCGGAGTCCGTATTTATCCGTTATCCGGGTGATTCGGCGGATCATCTCAGGCACCCGGCTGACCGGCACGGTCACATCCTCGGAAATGATGTCGGGCGATAGTTTGGCAAACACTCCATAGGCTGAGCGGCGCGCCGTCCATAGCTTTTCCCGTTCGACTTCCGACCCGGCTTCCTGGATATGGGTGGCCCCGTTGGCCTTGAGTTTTTCTATGATCCGGACCATATCCCTTTCACAAGCCTCCTTGACTCCGTCGATTTCAATGATCAAAGAACCCTGGGCATTCCGGTCAAGCCCCAAGTGGGCACCGTCTTCCACCGCATTCAGGGTGAGTTGGTCCATGAGTTCCATGGCCACCGGCAGGATGCCGGATCCGATGATATCGGTTACGGCCCGGGCCGTGTTGTCGAGATCATCAAAATTCACCATCAGGGTTTTAACGGTTTCCGGCCGGGGCAGGACTTTGAGAATGGCTTCGGTGATGAGGCCCAGAGTCCCTTCAGATCCACAGAAAAGGGAGGACAGCTTGTAGCCGGTTACGTCCTTGACGTTTCGGCTGCCGAATTTTATGACCTCACCCGAGGATAGAACCACCTCCAGGCCCAGCACATAATCCACGGTAACGCCGTATTTGAGGCATCGGGGGCCGCCGGCGTTCTGGGCGATATTGCCGCCGATGGTGGATGTGTTCATGGATCCCGGGTCCGGCGGGTAAAAAAAACCGAAGGGGGCGAGGGCTTTCTGAATATCGGCGTTAACGACTCCGGGCTGGACGATGATATATCGGTCCCGGGGATTGATTTCCAGAATTTTGTCCATTTTGGAAAAGCACAAAACCAATCCGTGGCGGATGGGAACGGGCGCACCGCACACGCTGGTGCCGGCCCCTCGTCCGGTTACGGGAATGCGATGACGGGACGCGGTTTTCAGGATTTCCGACACCTCGTCTGAGGTTTGCGGGAAAATAACGGCATCGGGCAGAGATTCTTCCACAAAGGCGTCATAGGCATGGCAGGCCAGGTCTTCGGGCCGGTCAAGGTATCGGCCGGCCCCCACAATACGGATCAGTTCGGTTTTGACGGGATCGTTGAGCATCGTGCATCCTCATGAAAATATAGGGAAAAAGACCATCTGAAACAGGTGGAAAGCAGATTCGGCGACATCAGATCCGGGCCGACAGCGAGACCGAGAAAAGAAAATGCAGCAAACAACGCAATAGAATTGCAATAAAGGATTTGTTTACTGTTTGTCAACTTTTTTTCATCTGTGGTGCTAAAAAATTAATTGCTTGCGGGACAGTATGTATTGGACTTATAAAAGGAGGAATCGGTTTATAACAGGAGGTACGATGGTTTTGATATTGAATATTCTCTGGTTTGTTCTGGGAGGAGGTTTTTTTGCCTGGATTTTGTGGGTTCTTTTGGGATGCCTGCTTTTTTTGACCGTGGCAGGAATACCGTTCGGGTTTGCGGCCTTTAGAATAGCCGGTTTTGCCGCTTTCCCCTTCGGCAGGGAACTCGTGGACGCAAGGGCTCTGGGAGAAGAAAGAATCGTCGGAACCGGCCTGGCCAATTTTTTATGGATCATCCTGGCCGGCATCTGGCTGGCCATCTCTCATATTCTGGCCGGTGTCGGTCTGTGTCTGACCATTATCGGCATCCCTTTCGGATTCGCTCATTTCAGACTGGCTGCGGTGTGCTTTGCACCTCTGGGCAAAAAGCCCGTGCCTAAATAAGGGGGGGAAGCCGTTCGGGAAAGAAAGGTTTTTCCCGAACGGCATGGTGTTTGGAAATCAGTGTTCAGTTTCCGGATGGAAAACATTCACTTCTTTTAAGTCGTCTCCCAGGTATTCCCGTTCATTGGGTCCCAGGATGCCCAGGGACAGGCAGATCAATGTCCACAGATGGACCACGGAATAATTGCCGCCGTAATGTTCGCTGAGTTCATGGATCTGAGCATGGCAGTTGTGACAGGCGGCGATGCAGTAGTCCGCCCCCGTGGCCTGGATCTGGGAGTCTTTGACCTTTCCGTAAGCCAGGCGCTGATCTTTGAATCCGGATTGCAGAAATCCGCCGCCTCCGCCGCAACAATAGTTGTTGGAGCGGTTCGGCTGCATGTCGATAAAGTTTTCTTCGCCTACAATGGATTTGACGACAAACCGCAGGTCTTCGGCAATCGGATCCCCATAGCTTTTACGGACGATCTGGCAGGGGTCCTGAACCGTGAATTTGATCTTGAGGTCTTTGTTCCAGTCGGAATTGACCTTCAATCGACCTTCACGGATCCATTTGGCATAATATTCATAAATGTTTTTAATTTCAAAATTGTGCTCAAGGTTGAATTTTTTCACTCCGGCCCGGACTGAGAAGGTTACGTGCCCTCACTCCGTGTTGAGATAGGTCTTACACTTCAATCGGTTGGCCTGGTCCACCGTTGTGGAGGTCACCTTTTTCCACGCTTCGTCATCGGCCAGGAACATACAGTAATTTTCGCCTCCCCAGCCCCGGCTGCCATAGGTCCAGTCCACACCGGCCACATGCAGGATTTTCCATAAAGGGACCAGCTCGTCCGGCTCCGTGACCGGCTCCCTGGAATTCTGGTTCAGGAAAAATTCAGCCCCTTCCTTGTCGATGGGGGCTTCGAGCTCGGCAAATTCCGGCTGGGCTTCCCGGTACTCTTCCAGAATGTCTTCCACCACAAATTCAAAATCTTCCGGAGACGCCCCCATGGCGCTGCAGCTTTCATTTCTAAGGGCCATGTCGCAGGAACCCAGGATGCCTTTGGGTCTTTCCTCTCTCGGCCGAAGGGCCCGGGCGTTGAAAACCAGCTGGGGGATGTCTATTTTCATGGGGCAGACATAAATACATCTCTGACACATGGTACACATCCAGGGCCAGTCTGATTTGGCGATTTCCTCATCCATTCCCAGAGCGGCCATTCGAAGAAATTTTCTGGGGTCCATGTTTTCAAGTCCCGTAGCAGGGCATCCGGAGGCACAGGCACCGCATGTCAGGCACGCGTTCAGATTGCCGCCTTCCGGCAACAGGGCTTTTACCTTATCCAAAAAAATGCTTTTCCGTTTCGTATTTCCAAGCTTGATGACAGCTTCAGTCATGGATGTTTCCTTTCTGTTTAAAATGGTCATCACGGGTTATCCCTCATTCCCGACACAATTCAGATTTCCAGTATCTGGAGCATAATGTGTACCAAAATAAATTTTTTTCCTGTGAATTTCAATTGTTTTTTAATTCTAACAGGTTATATGCCCTGGAATTTTTGTTTCCGGCGTTTAATGTTGCAGATTTGCATTCGTTTGTCAAGATCCTGTTTTAAAACTGCGATTGGATCAGAAAGCCATGCCGGGCGGGTTGATTGAGCCTTTTTGAAGACAGTCGATCATAAATTGTTGGACCCAGGGGATATGGCTTGACTTTTTTCCTGAACCCTATATCATGGTTCGGTCTGCGCTGTTGTATGGAAAGCGTGGCGGTTCCGATCCACGGGAAGATTCCCGGGGATCGGAAGCAGGATGAAGGTTTATTTTTTTTAAGGAGATTGCCGGTATGGCCAAAGGAATTGTGAAATGGTTCAATGACGCAAAAGGATTCGGATTTATCGAACAGGAAAACGGGGGTAAAGACCTGTTTGTTCATCACACCAGCATCAATGCGACGGGGTTCAAGTCACTCAAAGAAGGGGATCATGTGACCTTTGACATTGAAGAAGGGCAGAAAGGTCCGTCCGCCAAAAATGTCACGGTGGTGAACTGAACCGTTTGATTTGTCCTGAAATATTGGATGTTTTCGAAAAGCCCCTGGTCATGATGTTGATCAGGGGCTTTTTCAATGCCCGTTTTCAAAAAACAAGGTTACGCGCCTCCCGCCTGAAGGATCCCGTCTTTTAAACGAGATCGCCTAAAATGAGGTCGTCAGGGTCAGCGAGCCGATGACCTGCCCTTCTTCCTGACCGTCAAACTGTCTGGTTCTGAACAAATGGCGATAGGTCAATTTGATCATGTCGATATTCACGGCCCATCCAATGGAGAAATCCCCTACCAGTGGTTTCTTGTCAATGCCGTGGCTCGATCGGAAAGTGTTTCCGTCCAGAAATATGTCCCGCCCGACCATTTCCAATTGGGAGCTCAGAAATACATGGGATCCCCATCGGCGAAGAATCCCGTCTGAATGGTCCATAACCGGCGCGCTGACACCGGCGCCGGCCCGGATGATGTCGGAACCGAACCCCAGTGGAATATTGTGCCCCAGTCGGATTTCCCCACCCGCAAAGGCGGAGGTTCGGACGTTGCCCAGGGTCAGACCGGTATGGGTGATCAGATCGTATTCCAGTAGATCGAACCATCTTCTTTTATCCATCCGCCATTTGCGTTGCCAGGACATTCCCAGGGTCGGCTCGTTGTGCAATTGGTGATCCCAGCCCTTTGCCGTGGGGATATCCCGGATTTCATGGACCTTGTTCTGTGAGAATTCGGCTTTGGAGGCAGGCCCGACCACTCCAACCATGATTTCCATGGTGTCCAGGACTGTCCGGGTTTTGCTGTGAAGCGCCAGTCCGGCGTAGAGATATCCGGCATAGGGTCGATCGTCGGTTATCAAATGAGTGGCCTGGGTGTCCCTGGGGGTGTATATCTGTTGGCCCAGAATCAAACCGATGTTGTGGACACTGTCGGGATTGCCGGAAAAAGGGATGGCCTGGATGACGGGAAACGCCCAGTCCGGAAGGCGCACGTCATCTTTGTACTGTTTCAGGTCCTTGGACAGCCAGGTCAGTTGAATCGCATTGGTGTAATATTTGTCAGTCCCTCCGAACAGATCGTTTTCAAAAAAGATCTGAAAGGTCTGGACCTCGGATGGGTCCCGGGCTTCGGCGCAAACGGGAAGAAGAGCGCCGATGGTCAGGATACAGGCGGTGATGAATCGAATCATGGTGCTTTTTAATCCTCGATGCGTGAACGATGCCGATCTTTACTATATCTTCGGTGAGAAGGAAAGGCGAACGGGAAATATATCACTGCCTCGACGCGATGACGGCCGCGCCGACGGCCCCGTTCTCCTGGGGGCATGGCCCTGTGATCAGGGCCATGCCCAGCCGTTTTTCCAGGGCCGACTTCATGCCTTTGTTCCGGGCTACGCCGCCGGTCATCATGACCGGTGGACGGATGTTGATCCGGGTCGCCAGAACAGCTATGCGGGCGGCAGCGGATTCATGGATGCCGGCAATGATGTCCTCCCGTTTTTCACGGCGGGCGATCATGGAAATGACCTCGGATTCGGCGAACACGGTGCAGATACTGCTGATTTTGGAAGGTCTGGAAGCCTGCAGACCCACTTCGCCCATTTGGTCCAGGTCCACTTCCAGGGCACGGGCCATGACTTCCAGGAATCGACCGGTGCCGGCCGCGCATTTGTCGTTCATGGCAAAATTCGTCACCCGTCCCTGGTCATCCAGGAGGATGGCCTTGCTGTCCTGTCCTCCCACATCAATAACACCCCGGATGTTCGGGTCGAGGAAAAAACCGCCTGCGCCGTGGCAAAGAATTTCGGTCACGGCTTTATCCGCGAAATCGATGCTGGCGCGGCCATATCCCGTGGAAACCACGGCATCAACGGCGGACCGGGAAATGTCGGTCCGCGCCAGAAGGTCTTCAAACACGCGAAGACCCGCTTGCCTGTGGTCGTATCCGGTGGGCCGGACAAGGGTTTCCAGTAGCCGGCCGTCTTTGAGAAGGGCCGCCTTGGCGGTGATGGAGCCGATATCGATGCCGACGGCGATCATGAAAATCTCCTGGTCTGTTCGATGATTTCCATGAACGCATCGATCCGGGTTTCCGTCTGGGACAGGGAAAAACTCCGTGGATCGAGCATGTCCGCCTCGATCAGAAGGACCGGAAGCCCTGTTTTTTCCCGGATGATGCGCATGATGTCCATCTGCCCCAAGGAATAGGGCTTGCAGGAACGGTTGGAGTGCATGACCACCCCGTCCACATTGTACAATCGGATCATGTCCAGCACCTGATCCGCCATCTGGTCCACCCCGATATTCAGGTAGATACGGGTGTAGGCTTCGGCCATGGAATCCAGATAGTGATCCGGGTCGATGTATTGAATGGAGCTGCACCAGGCCGAGGTGTAGGTGTCGGCCACCAGGCAGGCATGGCGGTCGGCGAAGCGGGTTGACAGCCATTTGAGTTGATACCAGAGGGGCAGGTTGTCCCACAGAAGTCTGTACCGTTCCTGGGGAACGACGCCGATCCCCGCTTTGACACGCTCCTGCATTTCCCGGAGCAGATCCCGGTAAAAATCGACGGCGATGCTTGTTCCTCTTAGGGTGACGATGAGGGCCAGAAAAAAGAACGCATCAAAGGCCGACATGGGAGAAGGTTTGTGGGCAGTGGTATGGAGGACTTTCTGCCACAGAAGCTGGGCCTCCAGAGATTTTCTGCCGGTTTCGTTCATCCGATCCGGGTCGAGCCTGCGATGGGTCACGGTTTCCAGAAAATCGATGTATTCCAGAATCTGCGCCTTCACATAAGCGGCGGTTTCCGGGAAGTAATCGGTATGGCAGACCGGGGTGTCCAGAATGAACAAAGGAACCTGGTAAAACCGGGCCTGGATTTCATACCATTTTAACACCGTTCCGCAGATGTTGTTGCAGCAGATGAGCATGTCGGGCCGGGGCAGGCCGCCGATGGGTCCTCCGCCGACCTTAGAGCAGGCGATGTCGGCCCTGGCGTAGGAGCATAAATCAGCGCTGTAGCCCATGGTCTCTGCCTGGATGCATAAATCTTCCCCCATTTTGGCGGAGCCGATCATGGCTCCGTGATTTTCCGGATAGATGGGGATGATGTCCATGGCCACCAGGGGTTCCACGGGTCCGCCCGAGGTGATCCAGGCCACTGGTCGGTTGTCCCGGGCAGCGGTCAGCGCTTCCATGTAATAGGTGGTCATCAATTCCCGCATTTTACGTGCGGACAGGATTTTTCCGGGGTCGGCGGGCTGGTCCGTCATGACGGTATCCTTTATTTCAAATCATTTGTAGAAAGGTTTCGATGCGGGTGGACAGTTGACCCAGGCTTTGCTGTGGATCGTCCATTTCTACGACTAGGCCGGGCAGGTTGTTTTTCTGAAAAAAATCCATGATATAGGGAACATCAAATGCGTGGGGATCGCAGAATTTGAGAATCAGGAAAACAGCGCCGTCGGCCCGGACCCGGCGGGCCAGGGAGAGCAGGTTTTCGGCCCGGGTTTGAAGACCTGCGTGTTTGGCCGGACAGACGGTTCGGGTCATATATCGTTGAGCCAGGGCGGTCATGGGCGGAAGTTGTTCGTCCACAAGCCCCTGGAACCAACGTCCGCCTGAACAAAGGTCATCGCCGACCAGAAAACCGCCGGCTTCTTCGATGGCTTTGAACACTTCAGGCGTGTCGCATACGGACCCGGATACGATGAGCCGTTTGCCGTCCCGTTGACAAGCGGGTGCGAGCTCGGTTTTTTCGGAAATGATGTCGAGAAGATCGGCCGCTTTTTCTCTGTCCATGATCATGGCGCCTTTGACCAGGGCGTAGAGATCGTGGACCCTGAGGCGTCCCGGCATTGCCGCATTCATGTCGAAGATGGCCGACAGGCTTCTGCGGATACGGTTGGTCAAGGTAATGGCGGATTGGAGATCTTCATCCGTGATCCTGCGTCCGGCGGCTTTTTCCAGGTCGGCTTTCAATCGGTTCAGGACCGCTTCCATATAAACGAAGGCGCTGGGGCTGTTGAGTTTGGCCGGCAGGGCCGCCTGGGCAAAGAATCCGTATCGGCCTTTCATGCGCCAGATGTCGCTCAAACGCTGCATGGCATCGCAGGTATGGGAAAAAACGACACCGTGAATGTCGTCCAGCTTCCCCGAAAGGCTGTCTTCCAGAATTCCCCGTACAAGGGAGCAGCAATAGGACTGAAGGTGGTTTTCAGCCAGGACGATATCGGATCCGGATGAAAACAGGCGCATGGGATGAAATCCGGCGGCCAGAATAAGTTCATCCGGAACGTAGGAACACAGGGTCCCGATGATCTTGCGCCCGGCGACGGCCGTAAAATCCGGATGGACGGCAATGTCCTGAAAAGATTTGATTTCTTTCATTCAGGGGTCTCCTTGAACAGGCGTGAAAGGTAGAGCCTGACGGTCTTTATATCGAACGTCGGTCGACATGTCAACCGTTGCTTGATCCTTCCTCACGGATATGGTATGGTCCAGTCCGATGGATCCATCATGTTTCAGACCACAAAGATAGGGCAGCCATGGCGAAAAATACACTTGTCCGGCTCAGGAAAAAGGAACGGGAGCAGCGTCAGTCGCTGATCATCGAAGCCGCCCGGGATGTTTTCGGTGAAAAGACCTTTGATCAGGTCAGTATGGCGGAAATCGCAAAAACCGCCGGTATCGGTAAATCTTCCATTTATACGTATTTCAGAAACCAGGAAGAGCTGTATGCCAGTATCGTTTGCCAGGATATCCGGATCTTTATCCGAGATCTGGAAAAGAAATGGGCCGCTTCTATAAAAAATGGAGAAAACGGACTGGGCGCCGTCATTGATTTTTTTTTGTCCCATTTCATTGAAAAACATTCCCTTTGGCGGATGATCACCCATTTCGCCCTTCATGGGACCCGGGACACGGCCGGCCTGGAGCAGCTCGATCAAGTCGGCCGCGATCTTATGAATGTGATGGATCAGGTTTTTGTGCGGGCGGGCTTTCATGAAGATCCCCGGCTTTCGTCCCATACGCTTTTTGCCTGTCTGTCCGGTATTCTCATTGCGTTCCGCAATTACCCGGGTCGATCTGAAACACAGCGGATCCAGCACATGGAAAAAATCGGCCGGCAAGTTGAAAAACTGTTCATAACGAGCCTGGCGGAGCGTGAATAAGAGCGAGTCAGGATGATGTATGATGTCGCCGTCATCGGAGCCGGTCCGGCCGGGACCGCCGCCGCTTTCAAGCTCCTGGAGCAGGGAGCCCGGGTGCTGCTGCTGGACCGGTTCGCTTTTCCCCGAAAAAAAGCCTGTGCCGGCGGTCTTACCCCCAAGGCCTACAATCTGTTTCCCTACGACATTTCAGCACAGGTCCGGCGAGTCTGCCATACGGTCCGTGTCAGCCGGCCCAACGGCAGATCCTTTCATATCCGGGAGGACAGGCCACTCTGTCACATGACCCGACGGGAGGATCTGGATCTTCTTTCCTTGAACAAGGCCGTTGAAAAAGGCGCTGTATTCCGACAGGTCCCGGAGATCCGGTCCATCAATGAAAAAAAAAGCTGCGTGGAGGTTCAGGCGGGTCAGGAGCGCTTCAGGGCTTTGTTTCTCATCGGCGCGGACGGGGCCAACAGCCGGGTCAGGCGATTTGTCGGCGGAAAGAATTTCTGGACGAACCAGATGGCCCTGGAGGCGGATATCCGGCTGGATCGAGTCGATCAGTATGACATGGAATTGGATTTTTCAAGAATCCGGCATGGATATTTCTGGATTTTTCCCAGGGACGATCATGTGAACATCGGGATGTATGCCACGGTTTACGGGCCCGGCCCAAGGATCGGCCTGTTGATGGAATACTCCGCCTCTCGTTTTCCTTCCGGTCGCCTGACCGGGGTTCGGGGATATCCGATCGGCACGGGCGGATGCGCTTATCGTCCCCATACCGATCGAATTCTTTTGGCCGGCGATGCCGCCGGGATGGCTGAGCCTTTGCTGGGAGAGGGGATCTATTTCGCCATCAAAAGCGGTCAGGAGGCGGCCATGGCCATTCTGGAAGCGGAAGACGGCCGTGTCTCGGCAAAGGATGCCTATATCAGGCGTCTGAGGCCTGTTCAGATGGATCTGAAGGGCTATACCCTGGCCGGCGCATGTCTGTACCGGTTGCCCGGACCCTGGCTCGGGATTTTGTCCCATCCTTTCGTCCATGGACCCTTTGCCGGAGGGTATGCCGCAGGACGCACCCTGACTCGGATTTTCCGGGTACCTTTATGACCCCTGTTTTTCCAGAATGATGTTCAGCACTCTTCTGAGCGGTTCGGCCGCTCCCCAGAGCAATTGATCCCCCACGGAAAACGCGGTGAGGTAATCCTCTCCCAGAATCATTTTCCGTATCCGGCCCACAGGAACCGTCAATGTGCCGGTAACGGCGGCGGGAGTCAGATGTCGGAGGGTTTCCGCCTTGTCGTTGGGAATGACCTTGACCCAGTCGTTGTTTTCCGCCAGCATGGTTTCAATGTCTTTCAGGGGGACCTTTTTCCTGAGTTTGATGGTAAAGGCTTGGCTGTGGCATCGCATGGAGCCGACGCGGACACATTGGCCATCGATGGGAATGGGATTTTCAGATCGACCGATGATTTTATTGGTTTCCACAAGGCCTTTCCATTCCTCCCGGGTCTGGCCGTTGTCCATGGCCCGGTCGATCCAGGGAATGAGGCTGGCCGCCAGCGGAGCGCCGAAATGATGGACGGGAAGAGTTTCGGAGCGCATGGTTTGGATCACGTTTCGGTCCAGATCCAGAATCGCGGATACCGGGTTGTCAAGGACCGGGGCCGCTGTTTGACCGATGGCCCGCATCTGTTTCACGAGTTCTTCCATATTTTTGGCGCCGGCGCCGGATGCGGCCTGATAGGTCATGGAGGTCAGCCATTCCACCAGATCGTTCTGGAACAGGCCGCCCAGGGCCATGAGCATGAGCGATACAGTGCAGTTGCCGCCGATGTAGTTTTGGATGCCGTCGGACAAGGCATTGTCGATGACCCTGCGGTTGACGGGATCGAGAACGATGACACTGTCTTTATCCATTCTCAGGGTGGAGGCCGCGTCGATCCAGAAACCGGGCCAGTTCCGTTTTTTCAGCCGTGGCCGGACCGTTTCAGTGTAAGCGCCGCCCTGACAGGTAACGATCCCGTCCATTTCCATGAGGCGGTCTATATCATGGGCATCCAGGAGCCGGGAAGGTCCGGTTCCCACATCCGGACCGTTCTGTCCGACCTGGGACGTGGTGAAAAAAACAGGCGTGAACCCTTTGAAATCATTTTCCCGGACCATTCGTTCCAACAGGACGGAGCCCACCATGCCTCGCCAGCCGACAAATCCCACTGTTTTCATTTCGTTCTCCTTTCTCAATCCCGACCAGACTGATATTTTATATCAAATACGCTGATTAAAGTTCGAACCATATCTTTTTTTTGCACAACTTGCCAGTACCGGAAAAAATAATTTTATCGTCGGGCGTTTATGGCGTTTTCAAGGTTTTTCATCTTGGGACCGGTTCGGGTCCACATGCGGCAGGAATTCAGAAGGAAGGGAAGCTCAGTGAGTTGCTCCACGGTTTCGGGCAGCGGACTCGAAGTGCTTCGTTTCTGAACCAGCCACCCGTGAACGATCTCCTGACCCATGGCCAGGGCCAGCTGGGCCAGGTGGGTGCATCCGGTGGTGCCGCCCAGGATGGATCGAACGGCTCTGGAAAATCCGGAGGCAACCGGCAGACCTTTGATGTTATCCAGGGTGTCCAGGGTGAATCGGCACTGGGTCAGCGGGACCCGGATCATTTCAGCTTCCGCGTCCGCGATGCGAAGCGGGTCCGGCCGGACCCAGAGAGTTAGGGTGATATGATGGATGATGCCGGGTTCCCTGGGTTCACCGGTCACGTCAAATATCCGGATGAGGCCCGTATCTTTCAGGCTGCCGTGAACGAGGACGCCGTCCTCGGGGTGGGGAAATGTCGCCATTTGGATATCGCGTGTGTGAACCGGGGTCTGGTTTTTAATCCATTCAGTCAGCATGGAAACCTATATACTCTTTTTAGGTTCTGAAATCAAACCATAGAACCGGGAGACGTGTTGTTTTCTTCTTGACACCCTGATCGCTACCCATTACGGTTCAGAATTCAAGGGACCGGATGGCATGATTTCCGGACGGTAGGGATTATCGGGTTTTTTGGGAGGAAAAATCGAAAATGCTCACCCGGGGCAAAACAGTCACTCCCGTGACCGCGCTCATCGCCAGTGCGACCATGATCAGTTTTTCAGGGGTTTTTGTCACCATAGCCCATGTCCCGTCTACGGTTTCAGCCTTTTATCGGGTTTTTTTCGGCAGCGTGTTTCTGGTGGCAGCCTGCCTGGTCCGCAGGGAATTCCGGAAAAGAGGGTTGAAGAACAACCTGCTGGCTCTATTCTGCGGTCTTCTGTTCGCCCTGGACCTGTGGGCCTGGCATTGGAGCATCCTGTACGTGGGTCCCGGACTGGCCACCATTCTGGCCAACTGTCAGGTTTTTGTACTCTCTGCGGTGGGGTTTCTCGTGTTCAAGGAAAAAATCGGCCTCAAGTTCATTCTGTCGCTGCCCATGGCTTTTATCGGCCTGCTTCTGATCATCGGGCCGGACATGGATCAGTTGAGCCCTGAGTATCGACTCGGGATTTTTCTGGGACTGGCCACGGCGATGTTTTACAGCCTGTTTTTGTTGCTTCTCAGGAAAATTCAATCCGACAAGGCCGATTTTTCACTGTTTTACTACCTCATGCTGGTTTCACTGTCCTGCTCCGTGTTTCTCGGAGGGAAGATTCATTTTTCAGGCATGTCGTTTCGGATCCCGGATATGACCAGTTTCCTGGCTCTGATCGGTCTAGGGCTGTTCATTCAGACCATTGCCTGGGTGATGATATCCAACAGTCTGCCCAAGGTCCGGGCGTCCCGTGCCGGGTTGATCCTTCTTCTGCAGCCGGCCCTGTCCTTTATCTGGGATGTGCTCTTTTTCGACCGGTCGACCGGGGTCTGGGCATGGGTAGGGGTCGCCGTCGCTCTGGCCGCCATCTATATGGGTATGACCGCCAAGGAAAAAACCTGAAAAGCGGCAGATGTCAACGGCTTTCCGGAAAAGGGAAAAAACAGGTGACGATGGTCATCCCGTTGCACGATGGACCCGGGATTTTCTGACAGTACGCGACGCTTCCCGGGCAGGCGTCCTTGTTTTCCGGTATTTTTGAGCAGCGCCGGGAGGTCATGGAAATCCTGAAATCAAACCGTTCCGAAAAGATCTTCATTCTCAGCAAATCCGCCCCTTTCCCGCCGGCATTGAAATCATAGGGACGTCCGGAAGAATAGCTCATGGTGTCCCGATTGGCAAAAAAACCTTCAAATATGCGTTTCCGAGCTTCTTGGGTCAGTCCGATGCCGTGATCTTTGACCACAAACATCATGCCCTTGCCTTCCTCATGGACGAAGATTTCGATTTTCCCTCCGTCGGGAGTATTTTCAACGGCATTTCGAATCAGACCGTCCACGGTTTTTCTCAAGGGTTCGGCCGGTATCCGGATGGGGGATCCGGGTTTGAGACGGCTGATCAGGCTGAGGCGTCGATGGGCCATTTCCGGCTGAATGGCCGTGATCCGTTCTTCTACGAAACGGTCCAGGAAAATATACTGAAATTCATGATCCCGGGTGTTGAAAAGGTCATCGATTTTCCGTCGCACCTTTTCGATCACTCCGCTCTCTCCGGTTTCTTCGGCGATGAGGGTTGCCAGCACGTCTTGGCACTGATCCAGTATCAAGGAAAAAATCCGGTGACGCAAATGCTCCTTTTTTTCGACAATGTCATAGACTTCATCTTCAATTCCCAGAATTCGGTCCAGATTTCTCTTGACACGTTCCATGGTCGGTTTCCAGGTTTCTTCGGGCAGTTCCGATAACCTTTTCGAAAGCACCTGATGGGAACTCAGCAGGATGGCCACAGGGGTTTTCAGTTCATGGGACAGGTGGCTGATCATCTTGTCTTTGGCCCGGTTCAGCCCTTTCAGCTCTTCATAGGCCTTTCTCAGCTCTCTGGAAACCCTGGCGTTTTCAATGGAAAGCGCCACTGTGGCCGAAAGGGTGTTCATGGTTTCCAGATCGGTCTCGTCAAAAGAACCGTTTTTTTTGTTGTCCGCTCCAAGGGTTCCGATGATCCGGTCCTGGATACGCAGCGGGACCAGAATGACGTTTCGAACGGTATATCCGATTTTGCGATCCCTTGCCTCATACTGGTAGGGGCTGTCGGCAAAATCGTTCACGATGAGATGGGTACCGGTTTTCAGCACCTGACCGGACAAAAGCTCTTCCACCGGAAATTTGGATTTTTCGATGCGCTCCCGGGTGATGGGATCGTCATGGGTGGCGCTGATAAAATAAAACTGTTTTTGGGATTCATCCAGGAGGATGGTATTGGCGCTTTCCGTGTTCAAAAGGTCTTTGATTTCAGTGTTGATGTAAAACAGCAATTGCTTCAGATCCGGGTATTCGGGCAGTTTCTGACTGATTCGGTTCATGGCTTCGCGATTTCGGTTGAACCGTTTTTCCTGGGTGACATCCCGTATGACGATGATCATGCCGCCCGGGTTGCTGGATTGGCTTCTTTCCACCCCGACCCGCAGCAGGACATCCAGGGTTTTCCCGTCTTTGGTGACCCGCTGCGTATAAAACTCCAGAACACTCTTTCGAATAGGCAGTTTTTCGATTTTGTCCCTGAGTTCATCCCTGATGGCAAGCGGGACATACTGCATTCCGTCGGTCCCTTTCATCTCCTTGAGGGTCCAGCCGAAAGTTTCCGTGAACGCGGAATTCAGGTAGGTGACCAATCCTTCCGGATCCCGGACGAGAATCGGATACGGGAGAAACTGCAGAAACCGCTTGTAATTTCTCCGTGCCGTCCGGGTTATCTGAAATGCTTCTCGGGTCCTGCGGGCAAGTTTTTCAAGGGCTCTGATTTTTGTCTCAAGCTCTTGTCGAGTCTGGGTCATGGCACAATTCGCGTTAGGGTTGCTGGGTTCCGGGCTGTCGTCAATCAAGTGATAGTTCTGATTAGCAGTATCGGCGTAAGGTGTAAAGAAAAAACTGAAAGGTGCTCAAGAGGTTTATCTCAGGTTGACCCATGGAAATGGCGGTCAGAAATGAGCCGCTTTGGGAGCTTGTTTGGGTGCCCCCTTGGATTTGTGATGCAGGGAATAGTGTTTGCTGCATCCCGGCATCATATAGGATTTTTCGATAATTTGTTTCCGGGCAAAGGTTTCCAGAAATTCCACGGCGTTGCCGGTGACAAAAGAGATGAGTTTGATGTCGTTTTCGACGATCAGGTCCGCCGGTCGGGTGGAAATGGCACCGCAGACAAGAATGGACACCTGCATTTTTTTCAATATTTTGATCATGGTGTCAGGTGAGCCGGAATCGAAATTCACATAGGATTTCCTGATCACGCCGGGGTCTTTGATATCTGCAATCAGCAACGTTTTTGCAGCGTCGAAAACCGGCGATACGCGATTTCCCCAGATAGTGATGGCTATTTTCAATGGATCCCTCCTGATGTCTTATAAAGATTGGGTCCTGCAAACCATGTGCCGCAAATGAAAAATGATCGAAAAAGAAAAGGCGTCCGTTTGCCCCACTGGGCGTTCCACCTCGTCCAAGGCCTTGAGATCCGGCGTCTGTACAGGCGGTTCGATTGCAGAAATGAGACAATCCGGATTGCAGGGAGTTGCATAGGGACTCGCCCTAAAGAACCATGCCCAGCTTCCTGATCTGGCGGAAAAGAGTGCTTTTGTGGATCCCCAGATCCCTGGCCGCCGCGCTGCGGTTGAAGTTGTGGCGGGCCAGTGCGTCGTGGATGCGTTTGATCTGGGCGGCCCTGACCGGGTCGTTGTCCTGGGTCATGCCTGATTGGGAGTAACGGCAGAGGGATCCGGGCAGATGATGCATTTTGATGTCCCCTTCGGAGCAGAGTACGAACGCGTGTTCGATGATGTTTTCCAGTTCCCGGATATTGCCGGGAAAATTCTGGGACATGAGTACTTCCAGGACTTTGGGATCTATCCCGTGAACGGATTTGCCCTGACGCAGGTTCAACTTTCTGATAAATCGGTCCACCAGCAGAGGGATGTCCTCCATACGGTTGCGCAGAGGCGGCAGGAAAAGGCGGATGACATTGATTCGATAAAACAGATCCTGCCTGAACCGCTCCTGGGCCGTCAATTCGGCCAGATCCTTGTTGGTGGCCGCAATGATGCGAATGTCGGCGGTTTCTTTTTCCAGTGCCCCCAGAGGGGTGAATTCATGTTCCTGAAGCACCCTGAGCAGGCTCACCTGAAAGGCCGGGCTGGTATCGCCGATTTCATCGAGGAAAATGGTGCCTCCGTCCGCCAGGGCGAACTGGCCTGGTTTGTCTTTGACCGCATTGGTAAAGGCTCCTTTTTTATAGCCGAACAGTTCGGATTCAAGGAGGGTGTCCGGAAGAGCGCCGCAATTGATGGCGACAAACGGTTTTTTCTTTCTGTGGCTCATGTTGTGGATGGCTCTGGCCAGAAGTTCTTTTCCCGTTCCGGTCTCTCCTTCGATGAGAACGGAGGAATCGCTTTCCGCGATCTGGGGCAGGATGCTGAATATTTTTTTCATAGCGTCGCTGTTGCTCACGATGTCTTCAACTTTGAACCGGGTGGACAGCTCTTTTCTGAGCTGTTCGACCAGAGAATGATCCCGGAAGGTCTCTACCCCGCCGATGATATCCCCTTTTTTGTCGATGAGCAGAGAGGTGGACACGGTTACGGGAATTTTCTTTTTTTCACTGCTGATGATATAGCCGGATGAACTGATGAAGGGCCGGCCCTCTTCCATTGTTTTTTTCAGCGCGCAGTCCGCTTCGCACATGTTGGAACGGAATACCTCCCAGCAATGCCGGCCGATGGCGTCTTTGCGGGAGATGCCGGTAATTTCTTCGGCGGCCCGGTTGAAGGTGGTGATCCGCCAGTTGTAATCAATGGTGAAAACACCGTCGGATATGCTGTCAAGGATGATGCGGGTGGTATCTTCGGTCAGGGGGCTGGATGGTTTGGAATCGGACATGCTCATGGGCTCCGGGTTTGATGATCGTGTTGACCGGGTTGAAAATCAGATCCGGCATCGATAGTCGCAAAATTGCAACTAAAATATACTATTTTACAACGCTAATCAATAGGAGAGGGAAGCTTGCCGGTCGGTTGCCGTCATGTTATAGGAGAGCAGAATACCAAGAAAAAGGGGAATGCTTGATTCAGGACATCACTTTGCGTATATTGCCGGAAAACATCACGGATATGACTCATATCCGGCAACAGGCGGCCCAGGCGCTGAAAACGGATGCCGCCGATCTGGACGCCGTTCAGATTCTGCGTCGTTCCGTGGATGCAAGGGGCCGGCTTCCGGTCTTTCAGATTCGGGTCCGCGTTTATATCAATGAACCTTTGCGAGACATTTATCAGCCGGTTTCATATCAGCCGGTGAAGACCGGGAAAAAGGTCCTGATTGCAGGAAGCGGCCCGGCCGGCTTGTTCGCAGCCCTCAGACTCATTGAAAAAGGCATCGTACCCATCGTTCTAGAGCGGGGCAAAGAGGTTAGACAACGGCGGTTCGATCTCAAACCCCTTCTGGCTCATGGCAGGCTCAACCCCGAGTCCAACTATTGTTTCGGCGAAGGCGGGGCCGGAACTTTCAGCGACGGAAAGCTTTATACCCGCTCCACCAAACGGGGAGACATTCATAACATCTTGTCCATCCTGGTGCAGCATGGAGCCGACAGGGACATCCTGGTCAACGCCCATCCCCACCTGGGATCCAATCGGTTGCCGACCATCATCCGGGCCGTCCGGGACACAATTCTGGCCTGTAACGGTCAAATCCATTTCAACGCCAGGGTCGATGGGTTGATGCTGAAAAACGGCAGGATCAGGGGTGTCCGAACCATGGACCGGGAATTTGAGGCCGATGCCGTTATCCTCGCCACGGGCCATTCCGCCCGGGATGTTTTCCGGCTCCTGGATGAGAGTCGCGTTCGCCTGGAGGCCAAGCCTTTTGCCATGGGGGTTCGGGTGGAACATCCCCAGTCCCTCATCAATGCCATTCAGTACGGAAAACAGAAAAACAGTCCGTTTTTGCCCGTGGCCGAATATTCTCTGGCCTGTCAGGTCGGCCGGGCAGGGGTCTATTCATTTTGCATGTGTCCCGGCGGCATGCTGATTCCGGCCTCCACCCAACCAGGGGAACTGGTGCTGAACGGGATGTCCAATTCCCGCCGCAACATGCCCCGTGCCAATGCCGGCATAGTGGTGTCCGTCGGACCGGACCGCTATGGGCACCTGTTTGAATCCTTCGGTGCTTTTGCCGGCCTTGAATATCAGAGACAGATGGAGGAAAAGGCGTTTCTGGCAGGCGGACCTGCCCAGACGGCTCCGGCCCAGGTGCTGACCGATTTTATGGAAGATCGGATATCGACGCGGCTTCCCGCTACATCCTATATCCCGGGAGTGATCAGCCGTCCGTTGAACGAAGTGCTCCCTTCTGATCTGATCCAGGCGTTGAAAGAGGCATTTCGGATTTTTGATCGCAAAATGAAAGGGTTTGTGACCAAAGAGGCCCTGGTACTGGCGGTGGAAAGCCGGACCAGCTCTCCTGTGCGAATTCCCAGAGATCCGGGAAGCCTCATGCATCCGGATGTCCAGGGGCTGTTTCCGGCCGGGGAGGGGGCCGGTTACGCCGGCGGCATTGTTTCATCGGCCATGGATGGTCAGGCCGCGGCCGAAGCTGCGGCCCACAGCTTTCTTTCCTGAGTCCGTTCAGGATATCGCCGGCCGATCGGCCGGAAAATCCTGCGACAACCTGCGCGAGTTCCTTTGATACCCGCGAGTTTCCTTAGTATTAACCCAGCAAAAAAATACTCGACAATTAATGGCTGATGTGCCATAGTATTTTTCATGGAAAACCGTGACGCAAGAAAACTAAGCACAGAGGCTCAGCAAGAACTCCGGGAGATGGCAGTTCGGCTCAAGAAATCCGGCATGACTTACAAGGAAATTGCCGCGATTGTTCATGTTCAACCCACAACCATCTGCGCATGGTATCAGGCATACCAAAAGGGTGGCCAGAAAGCGATTCTGATCAAGAAAAGAGGGCGTCCAACCGGCAGTTGCAGAACCTTGGATAGTCCCCAGGAAAAAATCATTCAGAAGGCTATCGTGGACAAATGCCCGGATCAACTCAAGTTCCCTTTTGCTTTATGGACCCGTAAGGCCGTGAAGCAGTTGATCAAAGAGGTTTTTGATATCGACATGCCGATTCGAACGGTGGGCGAATACCTGAAGCGCTGGCATTTCACCCCTCAGAAACCACTTCGAAAAGCATACAAGCAGAATCCTAAGGCGGTTAAAGCTTGGCTGGATGAAGAATATCCGCATATAGCCAATCGAGCCAAACAGGAAAAGGCTGAAATTCACTGGGGAGATGAAACCGGCCTTTGCAACGACAGCTATCATGGCAGAAGTTATGCCCCTTGCGGCAGAACGCCCGCTATAAAATTGCATCCACAATGTCAGCGAGTGAATCTGATTTCAACGGTTACCAATCAGGGCAAGGTCCGCTTTATGATCTACAAAGAAAAAATGAATGCGGATATCCTGATCCGTTTTATGAAGAGGCTGGTAAAAGACACAAGCCGGAAAGTTTTTTTAATCCTTGATAATTTGAAGGTTTATCATAGCCACGTTGTCAAAGAATGGCTCCAGGAGAATAAAGATCAAATAGAAATTTTCTTTTTGCCGGCCTATTCACCGGAATTGAATCCGGATGAGTACTTGAATTGTGATCTGAAAATAGGGGTTCACAGCAAGACTCCCGCCAAAACAAAAGAACAATTATCGAAAAAGGCTTTATCCCATTTGAGGAAGCTGCAGAAGATGCCACAAAGGGTTGCAAATTACTTCCACCATCCGAAAATCGCATACACTGTTTGATTCGGGAATTTAATTGCCGGAATAATATCTGCCCGGTGAATTGACTGGCATGGATGTCTATGTTCATATCCGGAGAAAAAATAAAACCGTCCCCATTCTTTTTGTTTCCGGCAATCTGGAATTTCTGGAATCAATTGAGATATTGAAGTCGCAGGATCCGTATTTCGATCATTTGTCCAAGCCCTGTTGAAATATTGATTATGTGGACACTATCAACAGGTTGCTTATAAATTCCAGGATCTGAAACCGTCGAGGCGGGGAAAAACCATGGTTCTGAAAAAAATGAAAGCCTTTCGTCTGAAAATGAGGACCCGGCATCCTTTGGGCTGGTCCATCACCATGGGTGGAGTGTTTATTCTGTTGCTGATCGCGGCGGGTACCTCCGGTTATATGATGCTCGAAGGCTGGCGATTCATCGAAGCCCTGTATATGGTTATGATCACTCTTTCGACCGTCGGGTTCATGGAGGTTCGGCCCTTGTCCGATCCGGCCAGGGTGATGACCATACTGGTGATTTTGGGCGGAGTCGGCGCTTTTTTCTACCTGGGCGGAGCCCTGGTTCAAATGCTGGTCGAGGGTAAACTGCAAAACATGCTGGGGAGGCGAAGAGTGCAAAAGATAATAGAGGAACTTTCCGGTCATTATATCATCTGCGGGTATGGACGGATCGGCAGGGTTGTGGTGAAGGGTCTCATTGAGGAAGGATTGGAAGTGGTGGTGATCGAAAAGAACGGGGAAGCCGTGGATCAACTGAAGTTGAAGAAAATCCTGTTCATCGAAGGGGATGCGACCGAAGATGAAATCCTCATTTCCGCAGGGCTGAGCAGGGCCAAGTGCATCATCGCGGCCCTGGCCGAAGACGCGGCCAATGTGTTCGTCACCCTCACCTCCAGGCAGTTGAATCCGAAAATCAACATTGTCGCCCGTACCGATACCGAATCCCATGTATCCCGACTCAAGCAGGCCGGGGCCGAACAGGTTTTCATGCCGTATAATATCGGAGGGCTTCGCCTGGTGCAGAGCGTACTCCGGCCCACGGCCACCAGTCTTCTGGACCTTGCCATGAGGGGCGACATCGATCTTCAGATGGAGGAATTGCCGGTCGGGCGTAAATCCGAGTTCGTGAACAAACCGGTCAAGGATTCCGGGATCAGGCCCCGGTTTGAGATTCTCATTGTCAGCATCAAAAAATCATCTGGAGAAATGGTTTTCAACCCCGGCCCGGAAACCATGATTCACGAGGGCGATCTGCTCATTGCCATGGGCAAGCCCGATAACCTTCGGAAACTCCAGAAAGTCTGTGACCCGGAATCCTGCAGGGACTGATCGCAGTATCATTTTTCCGTCAGAACCCGTCCTCTCGAGGTAAAAGAAATGCCCTGCTGGGTCTGGGCTCCGATCATGACGGTTTCGACGAGAGGCGGATTGATCGGTTTGGTCGATTCCCATTCCACTATAAAACTGGCGCCCGAGCCGCCGGACTTGTCGGATTCCCGGACCACGAAGCGGGTAGATGACAGTCTGTTCAAGGTGATTGGTTTTTTGATGAATTCAGTCAGGGGCACGCCATTGGAATCGTGATAGGTGACTTTTCGAACGGACAGGGTTTCCTTCGGATCGGTGTTGCGGATGCTCAGGGTAACGGCCAGCAGAAACGGCCGCTCCCTGTCGCCGATATAGATGTGGGAATAGACGGGAACGTAGATCACCTGGCCCCTGGACAAGGGCAGGGCGGACTGGGCGGAGATCCCGGAGGGCCGTAAAAAAAGGCAGGCCAGGAGTAGCATTGCTGCGGCCGTCATTTTCACGACCACGGAGGAAATCGTCTTTGATTCGGATTTTTTGAAACCAGGCATAACCGTTCCTTTTAGGGGGCCGGGTTATCCGGCCGGGTTGAAATACGTGGGGGTCCAGCGGATTTTGTCTGCAAGAAGGGCGAGCCGTTCGGGATCATTGTCATGACAAAATTCACAGAATGCGCAGCCCTTGGAAGCGACACCGGCCCGAATGGCCTCGGTTCCGACTTTTACGGCAACAGCCAGGGACACTTCTTTGAGTTGATCCAGAGAAGGGCAGAGAATGCCTTTTTCAAGATCGGCATCGCTGACGAATTCCGCCACCGCATGGGCAGCGGCGGAAAAAAACACAGGCAGTACCCGCGTGGCTCCGGAGGCGATGATGCCCAGCCCGACACCCGGAAAGATAAAAGCGTTGTTCATCTGTCCGATACGGTATTCCCGACCCTGACGGCGAACCGGCGGGAAAGGCGATCCCGCAGCCACCAAAGCCCTGCCGTCCGTCCATGCGAAAATATCCTGTGGAAGGGCTTCGGCATTGGCGGTGGGGTTGCTCAGGGGCAAAATGACGGGACGTTTTGTATTTTCGCCCACGGCCCGGATGATATCCCGGGTGAAACACCCGGCCTGACCGGAGGTTCCGATCAGCACCGTGACGTGTTCGCGCCGGATCACCTCCGCCAAGGTATCGTCCTCGGGGCGATTCAGCCAGGAAAGGGTGGATCGGTCTTTGGCAAACTCGGTCTTGTAGGCTTCGCTCACTCGGTCCGTTGTGACCACGCCCCTGGAATCCAGGGTGAAAATTCTGGCCAGGGCCTGGGATTGGTTCAAACCCTGCCCCACAAGTTCAGTGCGGATCTGTTCGGCAATGCCGATCCCGCCGGCCCCGGCCCCGTGGATGAGAAACACCTGATCCGTGAAGTTTTCTTTTTTGATCTTCATGGCGGTTAGGATGCCGGCCAAGGCAATGGCTCCGGTGCCCTGAATGTCGTCGTTGAAGGAGATCAGGTCGTCAATGTATCGATCCCGGACCGAGAAGGCTGTTTGTTTTGAAAAATCCTCCCACTGGCACAAAGCGTGTGGATAAATTTTTTTGAACGCCCGAACGAATTTTTCCACAAAGAGGTCATAGGCCTCCCCTCTGAGGCGGGCGTGTCGCCATCCCAGGTATTCCGGGTCATCCAGCAGGGACTGGTTATCGGTTCCCACATCCAGGGAGATGGGTAAACAGTGCCAGGGAGCTATACCGGCACCCTGGGTGTAGAGCATGAGTTTGCCCAGGCAGATGGGAATCCCGCCCGCACCCTGATCCCCGATGCCCAGGATGCCCTGATTGTCCGTGACCACGGCGATGCGGATGTCGGGGTCGGTGTAATTGCTCAGAATCTGTTCAGCCTGGTCGATATTGCCCGGATAAAAATGAATCCCGTTGGCTCCGCGGAAAATTCTGGAATACTGCTGGCAGGCCAGACCCACCGTGGGGGTATAGATAATGGGCAGAAACCGTTTGATGTCGCTTGCGATCACGGCATGGGCCAGGACGACGTTCCGGTCGTACAGACTCCGGACATAGATATAGCGTTCCATGTCGCTTTGTTTTTCTTCAACGATTCGCAGACAGGATTGGATCTGCTCGCCCAGGGTTTTGACCCGGGGCGGCAGATAACCGTCTAGTTTGAGAGCTTGACGCTCTTTTAGGGTAAACGCGGTTCCCTTGCTGATCTTGTTGAAACGCAACACGTCATATCCCCGGATGTTGATCTGAACCCCGAGCGTTTCCCCGAATGGGCCATAGTTGAATGTATAGTGGTTGATTTCCATCAAATCAATCCCGGATCATTTGTCTGAGAACGTAATGCAGGATGCCGCCGTGCCGGATATAGTCGATTTCGATATCCGTATTCAGCCGAACCAGGGCGGAAAACGATCGCTTCACCCCGTTTCGGGTCGCGGTCACCGTGAGCCGGCCATTGGGTCGAATCCGGTCCGGATCGGGAATATCAAAGGTTTCATCTCCCTTCAGGCCTAAGGTGTCAAAGGTTTCCCCCTCCAGAAAAGTCAGGGGAAGAACGCCCATGCCCACCAGGTTGGAGCGGTGAATGCGTTCAAAAGATTCGGCAATCACGGCTCGAACGCCCAGAAGTGTGGTGCCTTTGGCGGCCCAGTCCCGTGACGAGCCCGTGCCGTATTCCTTTCCTCCGAAAACCAGAAGCGATCGCTTTTCTTGTGAATATCCCATGGCGGCGTCAAACACATAGGCTTTTTCATTTTCCGGAAATTTCCGGGTCCAGCCGCCGGTTTCCGATACCAGCCGGTTCCGGATACGGATATTGGCGAAAGTGCCCCGCATCATGACCTCATGGTTGCCTCGACGCGATCCGTAGGAATTGAATTCCCAGGGTTTGACCCCTTTTTGTATCAGGTATTTCCCGGCCGGATAATCCAAGGGAATGGCTCCGGCGGGTGATATGTGATCCGTGGTCACGGAATCCCCCAGAACGAGCAGGGCCCGTGCGTCTCGGATATCTGAAAGGGCAGGGGGCTCAAGTGAAAAATTTTTGAAAAACGGTGGATTGCGGATATAGGTGGATTCCTGGTCAAACCGGAAAGTGGTGGATTCAACCGTTTCCAGTTCCTGCCAGAGCCGATCGCCTTGAAAAATCCGGGCATACTGGTCTTTAAAAAAAGTTTCCCGGACATGGGTTTGGACCAGGTCATTGATTTCTTCCGGATCCGGCCAGATATCCGCCATGAATACCGGTTCCCCCTCCGGGGTGCGCCCCAGGGGTTCGGTGTCCAGATCGATATCGATTCTTCCGGCAATGGCATAAATGACAACCAGAATGGGCGACATCAGAAAATTGCCTTTGACCTCCTGATGAATCCGGGCTTCAAAATTCCGGTTTCCGGAAAGAACGGACACCACTTCCAGATGATGGGACTGGATGGCGCCTTCCACTGCAGGGTCCAGGGGGCCGCTGTTGCCGATGCAGGTCATACAGCCGAATCCGGTGTTGTTGAACCCCAGCGCTTCGAAATCTTCCATGAGTCCGGCGTTTTGGAGGTAATCCAGAACCACCCGGGAACCGGGAGAAAGGGAGGGCTTGACATACCAGGGCAGGGACAATCCTTTGGCCACTGCTTTCCGGGCCGCCAGCCCCGCACCGATCATGGTGTAGGGGTTGGAGGTGTTGGTGCAGGAAGTGATGGCGGCGATGACGACGCATCCGTGGGTCAAGGCCTGGTTTCTGCCTTCGGGGCGCACTTGGACCGTCTCCCGGGTGGCAAGGTCAAAAATCCGGCTCATTTTTTCTTTGACACCGGAGAGCGGGATTCGGTCCTGGGGCCTGGAGGGTCCGGCCACCGAAGGTTCGATGAGTGACAGATCCACATCAATGATTCCTGCAAAACGGGGTTGGATTTCATGGGTGTTGAACAATCCGCATGTTTTGCAGTAGGCTTCCACCAGTTGGGCTGTGTCAGACCGATTGGTCTTTTTCAGATAGGTCAGGGTCTGATCGTCCACCGGGAAAAAACCGGCCGTGGCTCCGTATTCAGGAGCCATGTTGGCGATGGTGGCCCGGTCGGTGAGGGTCAGATAGCGAAGCCCTTCGCCCGTGTATTCCACAATTTTTTCCACCACGTTTTCTTTTCTCAAAATCTGGGTGACAAAAAGGGCGATGTCCGTGGATGTGATGTGTTTGCCTGGACGTCCCGTAAAATTGACTCCGATGATGTGGGGAAGATTCATGTAATAGGGCTGCCCGAGCATGACCGCCTCGGCCTCGATCCCTCCGACACCCCATCCCAGTACCCCCAGAGCGTTGATCATGGTAGTGTGGGAATCCGTGCCCACCAGGGTGTCGGGAAAAGCCAGGGTCCCGTCCGGGGTCTGCCGGGTCGAGACGACGGTTGCCAGGTATTCAAGGTTGACCTGGTGACAGATTCCGGATTCCGGGGGCACCACCCTGAAATTATCGAAGTTTTTCTGGGCCCATTTCAAGAGCAGGTACCGCTCTTTGTTGCGTTCGTATTCTTTCCGGGCGTTCAGGAAAAAAGCGTTTTTTTCCCTGAAGTGATCCACCTGGATGGAATGATCGATGACCAGATCCACCGGCACCAAAGGGTTGATTTTTTGCGGATCCTTGCCGGCGAAATGAACGGCGTCCCTCATTGCGGCAAAATCCACCACTGCGGGAACGCCTGTGAAATCCTGCATCAGGACCCGCGAAGGATAGAAAGGGATGAGAAGGTCGTTTTCAGAACCGTTCTGATAAAATTCGGCCGCCCGGACAATGTCCGGCCATTGGATGATTCGGTCGTCCATGTGCCGGGACAGGTTTTCCAGAAAGATACGGGCGGAAAAAGGGAGGGTGTCCATTTGGATACCTCCTGTTTCTTCGATCCGCCGTAGGTTGTGTACAATATAAGTCTGTTGGTTTAAAGACAATTTTTCTTTCAACGTATGGTGCGTCATTGATCGACTCCTGATGGCGCTATGGTTGCATAAATTCGGGATCCGCGGTCAGATGGCCGGGGCGATTATCCCTGCTTCTGTTGGCGTAAATCTTTTCTCAGTATCTTGCCCACATTGGATTTCGGCAGTTCTTTCCTGAACTCCACCTGGACCGGCAGTTTGTATTTGGCCAGTTTGGTGTCGCAATAATCGATGACCTCTTTTTCGGTCATGGTTTCCCCTTCTTTCAGAACCACGAACGCCTTGACCGCCTCTCCGCGTTTTTGATGGGGGATGCCTATGCAGCAGGCTTCAAGAATTTTGGGGTGTTCGAACAGAACTTCATCGATGTCCCGGGGATACACGTTGTACCCGCCGGAGATGATCATATCCTTGATCCGGTCCACGATATAGAAATAGCCGTCCTCATCCATTCTGGCCACGTCCCCGGTACACAGAAATCCGTCTTCCGTAAGGGTTTTTTTGGTTTCTTCGGGTTTGTTCAGATATCCTTTCATGATCTGGGGGCCACGAATCAGAAGTTCGCCGGCTTCTCCCACCGGAACTTCCTTTGTCTTGTCGTTCAGGTCCACAATCCTGCATTCGGTATTCGGGATGGGAACGCCGATACTGCCTTGTTTTCTCACACCGTTAAAGGGGTTGACATGGGTGACGGGCGTGGATTCCGTGAGCCCGAAGCCTTCGACAATGATAGAACCGGTCTTTCCCTGGAATTTGTTGATGACCTCGAGAGGCAGAGGGGCGCTGCCGGAAAAACATCCTTTGATGCTGGTCAGGTCGGTATGTTCCATGTCCGGATGATCCAGGATGCCGATGTACATGGTGGGCACCAGGGGTGCGAACGTGACCTTGAATTTGCTGATGGCCTCCAGAAGGGGTTCGGGTTGGGGTTTTGGTACCAGAACATTGGTCCACCCCATTCGGATGGCGAAATTCATGGAAACCGACATGCCGAAAACGTGAAAGATGGGCAAAGCTCCCAGCATGATTTCAGTTCCTTTGTCAAAGGCGGGGAACCAGGCTTCCAGTTGCTGTATTTGATAACTGAGGTTTTTATGGGTCAGCATCACGCCTTTGGACACACCGGTGGTGCCGCCGGTGTACTGATACATGGCCACGTCGTCAATGCGTACTTCGGCCCGCGTATGGTCCGGGGAGTGGCCGGCGATCACGTCTTTGAATTTAAAAAGGTTTTCGGCCGGCTCCACGTCGGCGGCCAAGCCTCGTTTTTTGGCCACCAGGGGAAAGAGAAGCCGCTTGGGAAAGGGAAGATAATCGCCGATGGAGGTGTATACAATGGTTTTGATTCCGGTCTTGTTCCGCAGGGCAACCATTCTTTTGGCCAGAAGGTCAAGGGTGATCAGAAAGGATGCATTGGAATCCGTGAACTGATGTTCCAGCTCCCTGTCGGAGTAGAGGGGGTTGTTGAGGACAACAATGGCGCCGATTTTCAGAGTGGCGTAGTAGGCCACGACGCAGGGGATGGTATTGGGAAGGAGAATGGCCACGCTGTCCCCCTTTCGGATCCCGAACCTTTTCAATGCCGAGGCGAATCGGGCCACCATGTCGTCGAGTTCTCTGAACGATAGTTTGAACCCCTGAAAAATCAGTGCGGTATGGTCTGGAAAATTTTTTGCGGACTCTTCAAGATATTGGATGATCAAGGTATCCTGAAAGGCGACATCGGTTTGGACCCCTTTTTCATAAGCATTGACCCATATTTTCCTGGCGTATTCACTTGAATTGGACAATTTTGTCTCCCCTTTTGTTAATCGGTTTATAAAAGCCCACAGTATGGTCTGATAAAAGAAGAAATAAGGGTCTGTGTCAAGGGAAAAAGAAAATAAATAAACACTGTTTACAAATCAGAATTTAATTCCTGACTAATAAAAAAGAGAAGATTCCGCCCGCTTTCGGCTGACCGATACACTGTGCCCGAAAATCCATCCGAGCAGGAGAACTCCGACCCCGGACAGCGCCCATTTGATCATGTCGGTTTTGAAAAAACCCTGTTGCTGGACCGAGACATCTGTACGTTCAGCGGAAAGGGATTCATTTTCCTTTAGGAGGCGCTGATTTTCCTGGATAATTTCCCGGAGGTTTCCGGATCGGCTGATCAAATCGTCGTATTTTTTACGGGTGTCGGCAAGCATGGCATTGGCCCGGGAGGCTTCATCTCTGGCGGCTTTGAGGGAAGCTTCCAGGGTCTGGTTGTCCATGGCGGTATTGCCATCGGGGTCATTAGCCTGCGCATCCGGGGCTTGGAGGGCCTGGATTCGTTCCTCCAGCTCCTGAATTCGGGTCTGCATCCGCTGGTTTTCCTGGGTGAGGGTCTCGATGACGGCGCTTTTGGGGGTGTTGAAACTGATGAACCGTTTGTCCACCCAACCGATATCCCCGGATTCCAGGGAAACTTTGTAGTATTGTTCCTGTTCTTCGAGAATGGACACCCGCGTATCGGAAGGAAGCCTTTTCAGCACCTCGTACCGGTCTCCCGGTCCCTGCCTGAAGGTCAGAAACAGCATGTCGGAAACGTATCCGGTATCGGCAGTTCCGGCAACCGGAAAGCAGCAGAGCAGGATCAAAAGGATAAAAGCGGGAAAGAATATTTGTTTCATTGTGCCGAATCTCCTGTTGGTTTTCATCCTCCATACCAATCCTGGACTTTTTTGACAATAAAAAAACGCTTGCCAAGCATGTTCAAACAAGGGTATCAGTCATACTTGCAACAGAAAACAATGCATGGTGACAGATGAATTCATGAACCCGTCCCATTACCATAAACTGTGTGTGACCAATATACTGAAAGGGGTCGAGGAAGGTCTTTCCAGATATTCCAACATCAGTCGGGTGGCGGTTCTGTTCGTGCCTGAAGAGCATGACGAAATACGGATTCACGACTCCCAGAACATTCTGAGGGGCCATGAATCCAAACTCAGGGAGATTTTCTGTGATCATCCGGCATCCTGGCGAAAAGGGGTGAAAGACGCGATCGATGGTCAACCCAGGGGATTTATGATGCCCATGAACGACCTGTCTTTGTCCGGACTGATTTCCTTTGGCGGGAGCAGCAGTGATTTTTTCTTTCAGATGTGGTTTACGGACCATCATCCGGACATGTGTTCCATCCACCCCACGGAAAGATGGCTGGAACAGGCCGCCAGCCTTCTGGTTCATGATTACAATTCAAGGACCGCGGCCATCCATTCATCGGACTATGTCCTGAAAAACTATGCTCTGCAGGCCATTGCCGATTATATCGTGGACGAACGGGAAATCATCCTCGGAATGGACGGTAGCCGGATGACGGTGCCCCCGATCCTGAACGATATCCTCAATATTTCCAAAACCCGGGAAGAAGGGGCATGGGCAAGGGGAATGTTGTTTTTTGTCGATCCAGGGCGGTTGGCGGAAATTTCCTTCATCACCCAGATCCAGATGCATCAGCGACCGGTGATCAGCAATGTCAAGCATATCCGGAAACTGTTGCTCGCGGTCGAGCGCTCGGATCGTAAACTGGTGTCGGACGGGGCGACCATCATCGGCATCACCGACTGCGAAATTCCTTCCCACGCCATCGCGGCGGACTTCAGGGGGGACCATGGGTTCCTGATGCTGGGCAATGAAAAGATATCGTCTTTTTTTGACGGCAGCTTTCATTCGACCACCCGGGAAGCCAAGATGGTGGAGCTGGAGGAGCTGCTTCTGGACTCGGACCTGGACCCGGAAAAAACCACGCTCATGTTTCAGTTGGTATCCCATCTGGTACACTCCGCATCCACGGGCCGTTACGGGTGTACACTGGTCATCGACCTGAACCCGACCCCGGTGGTCTTGTCCGGACACGTTCTGGAGCCGTCTCTGAGTCTTCTGGAACCGCGACATCTCAGGTTGACCTGCTCCCTGCTCAAGATCGACGGGGCCGTTCATGTGACGGCGGACCTCTGCCTTCACGGATTCGGCTGTCTTCTGGACGGAAAGTCCATTGACTGGGAAAACATGGCCCGGGGGGCCAGATATAACTCAGCCCTGCGATTCTCGGCCGATCATCCCCGTATTATTCTGGTGGTGGTGTCGGCCGACCGGCCGGTATCCATCATCCATAACGGAATCGAAATGAACGCGTTCAGCCACTGGCGACCGGCGTATCAGTATACGCCAATGCCCATGGGGCTGAAAACTTATTTAAACGGAGCCATATTATGACACACCACGATCACGACCATCCGCACAATCATGACCATTCACATACCCACGAGCATCTTCATGGGCATGACCACGATCACACTCACAACCATTCCCACCCGCATGCCCATGACCCCGGCACCACCCACACCCACGAGCACGGGCATTCTCATGGACACACGCATGATCACGGACATTCCCATGACCATGGAAACGCCTCAGAACTGACCTTTCCCCAGAAGCTGGAAAAACTGTTTGCCCACTGGGTCGACCACAATGACAGTCACAAAGACACGTTTTTCACCTGGGCCCAGAGGGCCAGGGAAGCCGGGCTGGATGAAGTGGCCGCCGACATCGAAAAAGCCGGTCAGGCGTCCCAGGAAATCACCCGGGTTCTGAGTCGGGCGTTGTCCCGGCTCAAGGGATAAGCACGTCCCGGATCCGCTCCATGGCCCAGTCGATCTCTTCACGGCGGATGATGAGGGGTGGAGCGAATCGGATGACATGAACATGGGTCTCCTTGCAGAGGAGACCTTTTTTCATGAGTTTTTCGCAGAAAGCCCTGGCTCCGCCGGCCTCGGGATGGAGTTCCACGCCGATCATGAGACCTTTTCCCCGGACTTCTCTGACATAGGGGCTATTGACGGCCTTGAGCCTGTCCATGAAATAGCTTCCCATTCGGGCCGCGTTTTCGATCATATTTTCTTCCACCAGAACCTTCAGGGCTTCTCTTGCCACGGCACAGGCCAGCGGATTTCCGCCAAAGGTGGACCCATGGTCACCCGGAAGAAAAACGCCCAGCACTTCAGCGTTGGACAGCACGGCCGATACCGGATAACATCCCCCGGACAAGGCTTTTCCAATGAGGGTCACATCTGATTCCACATTTTCATGGGCTTCCGCCAGAAGTTTTCCGGTTCTTCCCAGACCGGTCTGAATTTCATCGAACACCAGGGCTACGTTGTGGCGGGTGCAGATTTCCCGGACGGTTTTCAGATAACCGTCCGGCGGCACGATGACCCCGGCCTCTCCCTGAATGGGCTCGACCAGAAACGCCACGGTATTTTCCGTGACAGCGGCTTCCAGGGCCCGGGCGTCCCCGAAGGGGATGCTGACAAATCCCGGCGTGAAGGGTCCGAACCCCTCCCGGTATTGTTCTTCCGAGGAAAATCCCACAATGGTCAGAGTCCGGCCGTGGAAATTGTTGTCGCACACAATGATTTCCGCCTTGCCTTCCGGAATGTTCCGGGTTTTGTATCCCCATTTGCGAACGGCCTTGATCACCGTTTCCACGGCTTCAGCCCCGCTGTTCATGGGCAACACCATGTGGGATCGGGTCAATTCGCAGACATCTTTGTAAAACAGGGGCAGTTGGTCGTTTCGAAACGCTCTGGACGTAATGCAGAGTTTTTCCATCTGTTCTTTCATTTTTTGGATGATCCTGGGATGGCAGTGTCCCTGGTTGACGGCCGAATAGGCGGCCAGACAATCCATGTACCGGTTGCCGTCCACATCCCAGACCCAGATTCCCCGCCCTTTTTCAAGAACCACATCCAGAGGGTTGTAGTTTTTAGCACCCAGACGGTTTTCAATTGTGATCAGTTCTTGTGTTTTCATTGGTTTTCCTTACTGTGTTGAATGGAATACAATTGAGACACCAGCATGCCGGCCAGCATCAACCCACAGCCCATCACGGCGCGTCCTGAAAGAATTTCATTCAGGATGATCCACCCCCCGATGACGGCTACAACCGATTCCAGGCTGCAGATGATAGCCGCATGAGATGGCGGGCTGTGTTTCTGTCCATGGATTTGAAGGGAATAGGCGACTCCTACGGACAAGACCCCGCCGTAAAACAGGGGGAAGGCCGTGTTCAGAATGGATGTCAGAGAAAGGGTCTCAAACCCCAGGGCTACGGCAAGGCTCAAGACAGTACAGACCAGGCACTGGATCAGAGACAGCCGGACTGTATCGAACCGGGCCGACACCCGACCGATGATGAGGATATGCAGGGCAAAACAAACGGCGGAGATGAAAACCAGCAGATCGCCGAAGGCAATGGTCATATCCTTTGTAACGCTGAGCAGATACATACCGGTCCCGGCCATGAAGGCTCCGACCCAGGTTCCTGCCGAAGTCCGGCCGGCTTTGATGAACAGCCCCAGAAAGGGAACGATGACGACATAGAGTCCGGTGATGAACCCGGCTTTGCCCGCCGTGGTGTATACGATCCCCACCTGTTGCAGAGAAATTCCGACGAAGAGAACGGTGCCGGCCAGCATCCCTGAGGGCAGAAGTCCGGTAGGGAAAGTGTCTTCCATGCGGTTCCGGGGGAAAAACAAGAAGGGCAGAAGGGACAGACCTCCCAGTCCGAACCGGATTCCATTGAAGGTAAAAGGTCCGACATGCTCCATGCCCACTCTCTGGGCCACAAAAGCCAGACCCCAGATGCCGGCCACCAGCAATAAAATTAAATCCGATTTCAAAGCGCGCGTTTTCATGATATCTGGAATTCAGAGTTCATCCACGAAAAAAAGGATGTTCTAATATTAAACCCCAAGGTTCGTCAAGGAATTTTCATGAAAACAGACACACTTCAAATCGATTCAACGGCCGGACAGATGCTCATGCTTGGCTTTGACGGCCTTGCCCTGAACGACCGGCTTAAATATGTCATCGGTACGCTTGGCGCCGGCGGACTCATACTTTTTTCCCGTAATATTCAGTCACGGGACCAGGTGGCATTGCTGTGCGGAGAATGTCAGGCTTTTGCCGCCTCATGCGGACTGCCGCCTTTGTTTATTGCCATCGATCAGGAGGGCGGAACCGTTGCCCGCCTGAGTCTGCCCCCGTTTACCCGTTTCAGGGGCAATCCTTATATCACCTGTGTGGAGGAGGCCCGGCAGTTCGCGGAAGTCACGGCCCGGGAGCTCAGGGATATCCATGTGAACATGAATTTCGCCCCGGTCATGGATGTGGCTTTCGGGCAGCCGGACAGCATCATGAAAGACCGGGCTTTCCCCGGCTCTGCCGAAAACGTGGCCCGGCTGGGCGCTGAGGTGATCCGGGTGCTTCAGAAAAACAGGATCATGGCCGTTGCCAAGCATTTCCCCGGAATCGGACGGACCGTCAAGGATTCTCACTTTTTTTTGCCGGAACTGGACACAGACTTGAAAACCCTTGAGGCGTCCGACCTGGTTCCGTTTGCTGCGGCCAAACAGGCGGATGTGGCCGGCATTATGATGTCCCATATCCTTTATACCCGCCTGGATCCCAAATGGCCGGCCAGTCTGTCTCCGGCCGTGGCCAACGACCTGCTTCGCGATCGGATGGGCTATGACGGCCTGGTTATGACCGATGATCTGGACATGAAGGCGGTAAAGCAGGACATGGCCGTCTGCATGCGCCGGATGCTCGCTTCCGGGGTGGACATGTCTCTGATCTGTCATCAGGGGCCCAATATCGACGACGCTTTCCAGGCCCTTCAAAAGCTTGTGGCAGATGAGCCGGCCCTGGAACTTGCGGCCCGGCGATCGGTTGAGAGAATTTTACGGTACAAGCGGCTTTATCTTGATTCTTGAATACACGTCCTCGTCAAATCCGCATCGGACGCCTTGGTCAACGAGGACATGACCTCTTGCGGCCACCATGGCGGCATTGTCGCCGCACAGGGAGATGGGTGGGGTAAAGATACGAATGCCGTGGAGCGCCGCCCGCTTTGATAGTTCCGACACAAAAGTCCGGTTGGCTGAAACGCCGCCTGAAATCCCGATCCTCCGGCATTTTTTGAACAGGGCCGCACCGATGAGTTTTTCGGACAGCACCTCGATGACCGCATCCTGAAAAGAGGCGGCGATCAAGGCTTTCTGATCCTTTGATTCATTGGGGTGGTCCTGAACATAGCGGGCCACGGCTGATTTCAGCCCGCTGAAACTGAAATCAAACCGGTCTTTTTCCAGCAGGGTCCGGGGGAAAGGGATACGAGCGTCGCCCGCCTCCCGGGCCAGCGTTTCGAGGGCCGGTCCGCCCGGATAGCCCAGATCCATGAGCTTGGCCACTTTGTCGAAAGCTTCGCCTGCAGCGTCGTCCCGGGTCTGTCCCATGAGTTGGAAATGATGCAGGGAAGTGACATAGTAAATATTGGTATGCCCTCCCGATACCACCAGGGCGATGAATGGGAAATCGGGCGGGTCTTCCATCAGAAACAGAGAATAGATATGGGCTTCCAGGTGATTGACGCCTACAAAAGGCAGTCGTCTGGCCCAGGCAAAGGCCCGGGCAAAGGAAAATCCCACCAGCAGGGCGCCGATCAGTCCCGGTCCCTGGGTGGCGGCCACGGCATCGATCCGGGAAAGATCGATGCCGGCGTTTTGAAATGCCTGCTCCACTACCGGCACAATGGCTTCAACATGCATGCGGGAGGCGATTTCGGGAACCACGCCGCCATATTGGCGGTGGGCCTGGATTTGTGAAGCGACAATGGAGGAAAGAATTTCACGGCGGTCCCGGATCAGGGCCGCGGCTGTTTCGTCACACGACGATTCAATGCCGAGAACGATCATGGATGGAGCAGGCCGTCAGATCCACCGGGTCTGGGGGTCGTTTCCTTCCCTGGCTTCCACTTCACCGATGAACCAGGCTTTTTCTTCCAGTGCCCCCAACCGGTCCATGACTTCCTGCGCCGCTTTTTCAGGCACCACCACCACCATGCCGATGCCGTTGTTGAAAGTGCGGTGCATCTCGGCATCGGAAACTGACCCTTCCTTCCGGAGAATCCGGAAGATGGGCGGCACTTCCCAGGCGTCCTTGCGGATAGTGGCCTTGCAGGCTTCGGGGATCACCCGGATGATATTCTCATCGATTCCGCCTCCCGTGACATGCACCAGGCCGTGGATGGGCAGATCCCGGATTAAACTCATGACGGTTTTGACATAGATGAAGGTGGGTTTGAGAAGTTCTTCGCCAAGAGGGGTGTCCAGATCGGCCAAACGGGTATCGACGCTATAGCCGCATTTGTCGAACAGAATTTTCCGTACCAGAGAAAATCCGTTGGAATGAATTCCGCTGGAGCCTATACCAATGAGTTTATGCCCGTTTTTGATAAAAGATCCGTCGATGATTTTCTGGTTGTCCACGATACCCACGGCGAACCCGGACAGGTCATATTCGCCCGGCTGATAAAGGCCCGGCATTTCAGCGGTTTCACCACCGATCAGGGCGCATCCGGCCTCGTTGCATCCCTGGGCGATGCCCGTCAGAATCTGTTCGGCTACCTGGTTATTCAAGGTGCCCATGGCAAGATAATCCAGGAAAAACAATGGTTTGGCTCCCTGGACGATCACGTCGTTGACGCACATGGCCACCAGATCGATGCCGATGGTGTCATGCTTGTCCATCATGAAAGCGATTTTCAGTTTGGTGCCCACCCCGTCCGTGGAACTGACCAAGACCGGGTTGGACAGATTGGTCAGGTTCAGGGAATACAATCCGCCGAATCCGCCGATTTCACCCATGACACCTGTTCTGGGGGTGGTCCGCGCAATGTCCTTGATTCGGTTCACCAGTTGGTTGGCCTTGTCGATATCAACGCCGGAGGCGGCATAGGTCAGAGAGTCATTCATATGTAAGGATACCTTTGTCAGTTAAGCCGGTTCAATTTTCGAAACCCGAAAATGATAAACAGAATGCCTGGAAAAGTCAAAAGCTTTTTGACAACCCCTTATGAATATTGTATCTACATTTATTTTGACGTTTGGGACAACATGGAAGAGCCGGAGGCAAATGAAAACGATCCACATCGGGATTCTCGGATTTGGAGTGGTGGGCACGGGTGTTGCCCGCCTGCTGAAAGAAAAACGACATCTGCTCCAGGAACGAACCGGCGCGGTATTGAACCTGAAAGCCGTTGCGGACATCGATATATCCCGTGACCGAGGCATCGATCTGGGAGATACGGCTCTTTTGGCCGATGCCCGCCTCATTATAGATGACCCGGACGTGGATATCATCGTGGAAACCATCGGCGGGGAATCCATTGCCAGAACCTTCATCCTGGAAGCCCTGGCCCGGAAAAAACATGTGATAACAGCCAACAAGGCTCTTCTGGCCGGGTACGGCAACGATCTGGTGCAGGCGGCCCGTGACAATCAGGTGGATCTCGCCTTTGAAGCCAGTTGCGGGGGGTGCATGCCCATCATCAAAACCCTGCGCGAAACCCTGGTGGCCAATTCCATCACTTCCATGGCCGCGATTCTGAACGGAACCTGCAATTATATCCTGAGCAAGATTTCCAGAGATGGATCGGCCTTTGAAGAGGCTCTGAAAACAGCCCAGGACCTGGGATATGCCGAAGCGGAACCGTCCTTGGATATCGACGGGCTGGACACGGCCCATAAACTGGCCATCCTCAACTCCCTGGCCCATGGGATGAAGATCAACCTCAAGGATATCCATGTGGAAGGGATCCGCAATATCACTCCCGTGGATATCGAATTTGCAAGGGAATTCGGGTATGCCATCAAGCTGCTGGCCATCGGCAAGATCCACAGGGATCATGTGGAGGCCCGGGTACACCCTACCATGATTCCGTATTCAGACCCCCTGGCCCATGTGGACGGGGTCATGAACGCCGTTGTCATAGAGGCGGACGCCACAGGCCGAACCATGCTGTACGGACGGGGCGCGGGCATGATGCCAACGGCCAGCGCGGTATTGAGCGATATTGCGGATATCGCCCGCAATATCATATCAGGAACCCGCAGGCGGGTGCCCATCCTGGGATATCCGGAAGACAACATCCGGCCCATCCCCATTCTTCCCATGTCGGAACTTAACACCCGCTATTATCTCCGATTCGAGGCCCAGGACCATCCGGGCGTGCTTTCGAAAATATCGGGGATCCTAGGGGAAAATCATATCAGTATCGAGTCGGTTCATCAGAAAGGCCGGAAAAACAACGGCAACGTGCCCGTGGTCATGATCACCCACATTGCCAGGGAAGCCTGGATTCAGACCGCCTTGCGCCGGATCTCGGACACCGATTCGGTTGTCGGAGATCCCGTCGTGATTCGAATCGAGGAAGCCGTCCAGGAATAGAGACCCGAAACAGACATTCAAGAGCAGATATCCAAAAGTAGACATTCAGGAGCAGACACATTACATGAAAATACTGGTTGCGGATCTGGAAGGGGTATTTCTGCCCGAAATCTGGATCAATGTCGCGATAAAAACAGGAATCGAAGAACTCAAGCTGACCACGAGAGACATCAGCGATTACAACCTGCTGATGAAAAAACGGCTGTCCATTTTAAAGGAGCATAATCTGAAGATCCAGGACATCCGGGACGTGATCGGAACCCTTGACCCCCTTGACGGGGCTCTGGACATTTTGAACTGGATACGGCGGGAATCCCAGATCATCATCCTGTCAGACACGTATGAAGAATTCGCCCGACCCCTGATGGCCAAGCTGAATTATCCAGTTCTGTTGTGCCACAGCCTGACCATTGACAATGACGGCAATATCGTCAATTACAACCTGCGCATCGAAAATCAGAAAAAACAGGCGGTCAGGGCATTGCAGGGTTTGAATTACCACGTCATCGCTTTCGGGGACTCCTACAACGACATCGGCATGATCCAGGCGGCCGATCGGGGGTTTTTCTTCAGCCCGCCGGCTTCGGTGCTCACGGATTTTCCCGATATCCCCGTGACCCGGACTTATGCGGAGCTCAAAACCATGATTCAGACCCTTCTGGCAGAATAATGATCGACATCGATGCGTTCCGCAAGGTCAAGGCCCTGGTCATCGGTGATCTCATGGTGGATGAATATTTATGGGGCAGTGCCGAACGCATTTCTCCTGAAGCACCGGTCATGGTGGTGGCTGTCGAACGGGAGACACATGCCCTGGGCGGGGCCGGCAACGTAATCAACAATCTCAACGCCATGGGAGCGACTGTTCAGGCCGTGGGCCTGGCCGGTGAAGACCGTGCGGGACGATTGATTTTTGAAAAACTCGAAGCCCTGGGAATGGACACGGACGGGATCATCACCGAACCTGGCAGGCCAGCTACCCGCAAAACCCGGGTGGTGGCCGCCAGCCAGCAGATTCTAAGGATCGATCGGGAGATCCGATCCCAAATCACCCGGGAATCCTTTGTCCGGATGGTTCGGATTATCGAAAAAAAGATACCGGCCGTGGACGTGGTCATTATATCGGATTACGACAAAGGCCTGATCACCCGGGATCTGGTCCGGGAAACGGTTCTGCTGGCCCGCAGGCATGGGGTTAAGGTTCTGGTCGATCCCAAGGCCCTGGATTTTTCCAAATACGAAAAGGTTACCGTTCTGACCCCGAATCGGAAGGAGGCCAGTCTGGCCGCCAATATCGACATCCAGTCGGCCGGGGATCTGGAAGCCGCAGGACGGAAAATCATGGATATCGCCAGGCTAGACCGTCTGGTCATCACTTGCGGGAAGGACGGCATGGTTTTGTTTGAACCCGATTCGGCTCCTTATGTCATTTCTTCCAAAGCCAGGCAGGTATTCGACGTTTCCGGGGCCGGAGATACCGTGATCGCTCTCCTTGGGCTCGGAATGGCCTTGGGAGCGGATTTTCGGGACAGTGCCCGTGTCGCCAACGAAGCGGCCGGAATCGTAGTCGGCAAGGTGGGTACGGCCACGGCAACCATCCAGGAACTTAAACAGGCCCTATCAAGCATTCATTGACAAGCCTTTTCATTCATGACACTGAAAAAAATAAAAAAGACTTGACACTTTACACCTGATTGAATAATATACGTAGATCTTGATGCGGGGTGGAGCAGTCTGGTAGCTCGTCGGGCTCATAACCCGAAGGTCGTTGGTTCAAATCCTTCCCCCGCTACCA
>CAZQIX010000028.1:0-44436 GCA_964593855.1 uncultured Desulfobacula sp.
GGGAATCTGATGATCATCAATCATGGGGACAATTATTATACGCTCTATGCCCATTTGGATGAAATGTTCAAAAAAAAAGGGGACAGGGTTGAAACCGGGGACGTCATTGCCACGGCGGGAGACACTGGCTCTATCAAAGGGCTGTGTCTGCATTTTGAGCTCAGGCATCATGGTGAACCAGTGGACCCCTTGAAATGGTTGCGAAAAGGAGCGTGAAAATGAAGTTCAGGTGTCATGACCGGATTGCGTCCGGGTGGTGTGCCGTGGCGGTTTTGTTTGTTTTGATGGGGATGCTTGTGGTCAGCTCTTTGCAAGCCGATGACAACACCTACAAATCGTTGAAAATGTTCACCGATGTTCTGGAAGAGCTGGAGAAAAACTATGTGGACGATGTCAATTCAGAAGAATTGATTCACAACGCCATCAAGGGCATGGTGGGCAATCTGGACCCCCATTCCGGTTTTATGCCACCGGAAGCATTTGACGAGCTCCAGGATGATACAAAGGGTGAATTTTCAGGTATCGGAATCGTCATCACCATTAAAGACGGTATTCTGACAGTGGTTTCCCCCATAGAGGGCACTCCGGCTCACAAAGCCGGAATCAAGGCCGGTGATGTGATCATCCGGATCGATGACAAATCCACCAAGGATATGGAGCTGTGGGAGGCGGTGGGCATGATGCGCGGTCCCAGAAACAAGCCGGTTCTGATAACGGTGATCCGGGAAGGTGTGGCGGAAGCCATCGAATTCAGCCTCCAGCGGGACATCATTCCCATGGAAAGCGTCCGAAGCTCGACCCTTCAACCGGGATTCGGATACTTGAGAATCACTAATTTTAGAATGAACACCTATGATGACATCAAAATTCACCTGGAGCGGCTTGAATCTGAAAACAAAGGACTCAAAGGGCTTGTCATGGATTTGAGAGACAACCCCGGCGGTCTTCTGGACCAGTCCGTCAAAATAGCGGATATTTTCCTGAGCAAGGGTGATATTGTCTCCATCAAAGGCCGGCAGGAAAGAAACACCCAGGTGTTCAAGGCCTACCCGGACCAGGAGGACCGCAAATACCCCATTGTCGTCCTGATCAACGGCGGCTCCGCATCCGCGTCGGAAATCGTTGCCGGAGCACTTCAGGACCATTCCCGGGCATTGATCCTGGGAACCACCTCTTTTGGGAAAGGCTCGGTACAGACCGTTCGACCGCTCAAAGACGGATTCGGCATTAAATATACCATTGCTCGCTATTATACGCCGAACGGGACATCCATTCAGGCAAAGGGCATCGAACCCGATATCGAGGTGGGTTATGAGCTTTTGGAAGAAAAAGCGAAAAAAAGTTCGGCCTTTGATCGAATGATGAAGGAAAAAGACTTGAAGAACAGATTGGCGCCGGAGCCGGCGGACCCATCCGATCCTGGCGGTGACAAGTCTGAAACCCAGCCTCGGGAAAATCAGCGGATTACGGAAAAAGATCAGCTTCTGCTCGATGTTCAGGTGAAAAGAGCCCTTGATATTCTGATCAGCTATGGAGTGTTCAGCAATTTAAATGGCAGTTAAAAAGAAATCCGCAGGGCCTAAAAAATCTTCACCCAGAAAACAGAAAGGTTCTCCCAAGCAGACCAAATCAGTCGTTTTTCGTGAATTGAAAAAGATTCTGGTGGGCATGGCCATTCTGATTTCAATCTGCCTGACAGGGGCCATGGTTGCGGATCTGCTGTTTCATCCGGGCCGTCGGGTTCCGCAACCGGCCCGGAAAACGGATCCACAGGTGGTGGAAAAGCCCGATACCGGACGAAAACAAGAGCCCAAGGCGAAGACGCCGGCAAAACCCCCCGTTCCGGAAAAAATCCGGCCCATTCAGGAGGATATTACCGTAGCAAAGGCGGAAAAGCAAAAAGATCCGACTGAAAAAAAACAAGTGGCGGGTCTGGCCGGAAAATCGGAGAAATCAATCCAGTATGAGGTTTTTGAAGACATTGACTCGGCCATCATTGACACGCCAAGGCCTTCGTTGAAAGACCGGGTTCCCAGGATCGCCGTCATCATTGACGATATCGGTTATGACCAGCAGATCGCCATGGATCTGAGAGACCTGAATCCCGACATCACTTTTTCCGTACTCCCCTATTCCCCGTTCGGCCGGGAGATCAGTGAAAAGCTGCATTCAAAAGGGGCGGAGATCATGCTTCACCTTCCGATGGAACCGGTGGACTACCCGGAGGTGGATCCCGGACCGGGCGCCATTCTGTCCACCATGGCGCCGGATAGTCTCCTGGCTCAGCTTCGAGAGAACATCCGGTCCGTACCCCATATTGTCGGAGTGAACAATCACATGGGATCGGAATTGACCACCCACGCCGACCGGATGAATCAGATCTTCACCATTCTGAAAAAAGAAAACCTTTTTTTTGTCGATTCCAGAACAGCATCCAAATCCCAGGCGTATTCATCTGCAAGGCTTTTAAAGATCAGATTTGCCCATCGGGATGTGTTTCTGGACAACATTCAGAACCCGGAATACATTTCAGGACAGTTCCGGGAGTTGGTTCGTTTAGCTGAAAAACAGGGCTCCGCCATCGGTATCGGCCATCCTTACAAGGCTACGCTTCAATCCCTGTCAAAAGAGCTGCCGAAACTGAACAACAAAGTAGCGGTGGTTCGGGTCAGCGAACTGACCATGATTCCCGACTGAGAATAGGGACTTTTTATTTTTCGTCCTCATCCATTTTGGCCAGCTCCTTGAGGATTCCCAGGGGAGATTGACCCATGGCCATTGCCTGAATTTTTTCCATCCGGATGGCATCATGCTCGAATTTCTTTTTCAGGCGAGCTTCATAGGCTTCTTTGATGGCTTCCACCAGTTTGTCGAAATCGCAAGGTTTTTCAAGTACCTTGAATGCCCCCAGCTTCGTGCACTGGACCGCTGTTTGCACGGTGGCATGTCCTGAAAGGATCAGGACTTCAAGATATTTGTGGTTTTTTTTCAGAATTTCGAGCACCTGGACACCATCCAGGCCGGGCATCTGAAGGTCGATCACGGCTACGTCAAACCGGCCTTTCTGTGCAGCCTTGATGGCGTCTTCACCGTTCGTGGCCGACGTGATCTGGAAAAATTTGAGCTTCAGACGCTCGGTAATGGTTTCCAGGAATTTGACTTCGTCGTCAACCATCAGAATATGGATTTTTTCGCTGCTATCCATAATTTCTCTCCTTATCTTACTTAGATTAAATTCTGGGTCGTCACGGGCATCGCCTGGCTTTGCCGCACCCTTGTTTCGGCTCTATTCATTGTCCAACGATAATGGGTTTTCCGCAAGCAGATTTATTTTATCACTCGTATAGGGAATCGAAATATTGATTTCATAAAACGAAGGGTTGTCTTTAAATACCACATCCAGCATATTCGCTATTTTCCCGATGGTTTTTCCCGAAAAATCTTTCAAAGGCATCTGGTCCGAACTGATGAAGGTCAGGCATAATCGACTGTCGTCTTCCCGGGAAAGGCGGATGCGGATTTCACCTTCCGGTCCGGTTGATTCATAGGCAGAACAAAGGACCTGATAGATCAGGTCCTGAAGAAGAAACGGGCTCGTGGTCACCGTGGATGAAAGGCCCGCCTCTTTGTCTTCGATTTGCACGCGGCCGGCATAGCTTAGAAAACGGGATAACCCGACCATGAGATCCAAGCTGTCCATAAGGTCCACATCCATCACCGGATGATCCACGCTGTGGGCGAACCGGTTCATCTGACGGATTGTGGAAAAACCGCGCTGAATTTCCTCGGCAATGCTTTTGCTGCAGTTTTCAAGCAGGTTGAGTTTCAGTTCTTTCCCTTTTTTGGCCAGTTCCGTGAGGTCGTTCAGAAATCCAGCGGTTTCGGAAATAATGGCCAGAATATTTTTGAGTTCATGGGAAATGCTGGCGTTGACTTTTCCGAAAAATTTGAGTCCTTCGGTGTTCATGAGGTGAATGTCATTGTTCATAAAATCTCCCGATAAAAGGGTATTTGGTTGAAAGGGTACGGGAATTCAGGGTTCAGCTTGAGTCATGTTCTTAAGGGTTTCGATCAGAAAGTCAAGATCCAGTGGTTTGGATAAATAGAGATCGTTCTCCTCCGACCCGTTCTCCGTTTTCTCCACCGAGCCGTGCCCGGTGACAAAAATAAATTTCATCGCCGGGTGAATGGCATGGAGCTTTTTTTTCAGCTGCATACCGCTTATCCCGGGCATTTTGATATCCAGGACGGCCACGTCATAGGCGTTTTTCTCCGCTTTATGAATGGCGTCGTCGCCGGTAAAAACCACATCAGCGGGAATACTCCTCAGGGCCAGTCGTTTGGCCAGCATGCTGACAAATTTTTGCTCATCATCGACCAGGAGAATTTTCATGCTACCTTCCCTTCTTTTCCTTCTTTGATTTTTATGGGCAGAACAATGGTAAATGATGTTCCGACCCCTTCGGTACTCTGGACGGAAATATGTCCGCCCAGCTTTTTCACCAGGCCGTAGGTGATGGAAAGCCCCAGGCCCGTACCGCTTTTGTCTTTTTTCGTACTGAAAAAGGGCTCTTGGATTTTTTTCAGATTTTCTTCGGAAATACCGCATCCGGTATCATGGACGACCAATTCAATGTTCTGGTCGTCCATCCGACTGGCGATGATATCCAGGCAGTTTCCTTCTTCCACGGCCTGGAAAGCGTTATTGATGAGATTGACCAGAATCTGCTGAAGTTTGCTGCTGTCGGTTTCCAATTCCGGAAGTTCCTCTGGAATGGAAACCGTCACATTGATGCGCCGATATTCGGCTTCTTTTTTATGAAAACTCAACACCTGCTGAATCAGTTTGGCCAGGTTGACTTTTTTGACCTTGAGGTCGAACTGCCTCACAAATCCGAGAAGCTGCCGGGTGATGGTTCCGCATCGATCCACGGCGTCCAGGATGGAATCGATATATTCAATGGTTTCTTCGTCGTTCCGGGGCTGGTCTTTGAAACTGAAAAGATCCTTGACATATCCGGCCGTCTGATTGATGACGGCCAGGGGGTTGTTGATCTCGTGGGCCACGCCGGCGGCCAGCTGACCAATACAGGCCAGCTGCTGGCTCTGTTCCATTCGCATCATGGTTTCGGCCTTGGCTTTGTCGGCCAGGTAAATTTTGTTGACCAGGAAGGTGGAGGCAAAGGTGATCACGATCACGATGAGTACGGCGCTGATTCCCATGATCAAGTTGAATTTGAACCTCATGTCCATCCAGACCTGCAACATGCCGGTTTTTTCTTTCAGCACCATGAGGATGAACGGGGTATCGATCAATTCGGTGGATATGCGGGAATGTGCGGATATAAGGTGGGCTTTGTTGTGGGTGGTCATTACGATTTCGGGTTCGTCCGATTTCCGGGGGAAAATGAGGTCGGTGGGTGTGAAGATGCTGCCGTAGTTAATGGAAGGGGTTTGAAGAACGCCTTGCTGATTGGCCAGGAAAATATCGGCGTAATCCCCTGTTTTGTATGATGAGAGGGTCTGCATGAGCCTTTCCGTGTCCAGGGTGGCTCTCAGGATAAAAAAACGTCCGTCCGGTTTTTCCGACCTTACGGCGATGATGATGTGGGGCACGTCCCTGTAGCCGGTGAAAACTTCACTGATGAAATTGTTTTTGCGGATGCTCTGTTCAAACCAGGGCTGGTTTCGATAATTCTTTCCTTCCAGATTGAAAGGACCGGCATACGCCACCTGGTTGCCGTCGTCGTCGAGCACACTGAGGTCCGTGACGCCTCCGAATCCGAGTTTGAGATTTTTGAGAATTTCGCTCAGCCGGGAATTGTCAGCCAGTTGATCGTACCCGTTTTCATTGATGGTGAAAGTCAGTGCGTTCAGCCGCTCTTCCATGAAAAAGGTGACAGCGCTCCTGGCGGCAACGGTCAATTGTTTGGAGCGATGGGTCAGATCGGAATCAATGGCGGTTTCGGTGAGCTGGTAGTAGATGAATGTAGCGATGCCCAGAGGCGACAGAGCCGTCACGGCCATGATGAATATGCTGATGACCCAGAGATACCGGTAATCCGTGAACGTGTAAAAAGAGTCCAGATGAATGTCTTGTTTGTGTTGTCTGAATTCAGGCACCAGATTTTTAAGAACATTCCGGAACACGGTCGGCATTACGATGTCTCCTTGATCTTATTCAGGATAACCATCAGCTGATCAATATCAAGAGGTTTGTGTATAAATTGGTGGGCGCCTAATTTCTCGCATGCCTGACGGTCTTTTTCCGTGCCGTGTCCGGTAAGGATGATGACCGGCAGGTTCGGATGAATCTGCTTGATGCCGCTCAACACTTCAGTACCGTAAATGTCCGGCAACCGAAGATCCAGCAAAACCAGAGATACCCGCCCGCCGCTCGCCTTGACCCATTCCAGACCTGATCTGCCGTCGTAACGGACGGCCTGGCTGCAGCCACGCAATTCAATCCGCCGGGCCAGCATGTCCGCAAATTTAATCTCGTCGTCAATAATCAGTATGTCGGTGTGTTGCATGATGAAATATTTTCAATTGACTGTTTAAAAAAAATACTTTATAGACCACATATATAGATTTTGGTTTCATTTGTAAACAATTAATTTAGGAGACCGATTAAATGTTAAACAATTTTTCAAATGCCATTAACCGATGGTTTGTCTCGTCTGTCGTTATTCTGGTCAGCTGTCCGGTCGGCGCCTTCGCATCCGAACAGGCGGTTGCCGGTGGAAGCGACAAGCCCTGGTGGTTTTGGCCGCTGGTTTTGTTCGTGTTCTGCTTCATTCTCGGGATATTGGCCGTAATGGCAGGAGTGGGCGGTGCTGTGTTGTATGTGCCTCTTGTCAGTGGGTTTTTCCCGTTTCATATTGATTTTGTCCGAGGCGTCGGCCTGATGGTGGCCCTTGCCGGCGCTCTGGCGGCCGGTCCGGGTTTGCTCCGCCGGAACCTGGCCAATCTCAGGCTGGCCCTTCCCGTGGCTTTGATCGCATCCTCTTTTTCCATTATAGGAGCGTTGCTGGGGCTTTATCTGTCCAAGCTGAACCCCAATATCATCCAGGCCTGCCTGGGGGGGACCATTGTGGGAATCGCGGCCATTCTGATTTTTTCCAAGAATTCTGAAAAGCCCGTGGTCACCAGACAGGATGCCATCGGCATGGCCTTTGGCCTGAACGGTCTGTACTGGGACGAGGGCGCCAGGGAGAGTGTTGAATGGAAAACCCACCGGACCCTGCTGGGTCTGAGCATGTTTATCCTGATCGGCCTTCTGGCCGGGATGTTCGGCTTGGGGGCCGGATGGGCCAATGTTCCGGTTTTGAACCTCATCATGGGGGTTCCCCTGAAGGTTTCCGTGGCCACCAGTAAGTTTCTTTTGTCCATTACCGACACATCGGCGGCCTGGATTTATATGAACCAGGGCTGCGTCATCCCCCTCATCGGCATTCCTTCCATTGTCGGGCTGATGTTCGGATCACTTCTGGGGGTCAAGCTCCTGGCCATTGCAAAGCCCAAAATGATCCGTTATTTTGTCATCATCATGCTGCTGTTTTCAGGCCTGAAAGCCCTGGACAAGGGGTTGGGCCTGGGGTTTCTGGGGTGATGGATTCATGAATTTACAGCAAACACACACAGGAGTATAATATCAATATGAACGAACAGGAAAAACTGGCTCGAAGAGCCTCAAAAGAGCAGATCATTTACGCGAATATTCTGGTGGTGGGCGTCTGGTCGGGTATTGCCATCATGGCCATTACGTATTTTATTTATCTTTCAGGGTTGATGCCCCCCCATGTGGAGATGGATACTATAACAAGCCTGTGGGGCAAAGGCGTACACGAATATCTGGAACTGACCCATTCCCCCCAGGGTTGGGGATGGGTGGCCCTTTTGTCCAAAGGGGATTTTCTGAATTACCTGGGTTTTGCCTGGCTGGCCCTCATGACCATTGTCTGCTATCTGGTACTGGTCAAAGGGTATATAAGGAAAAAAGACTGGCTGTATTCCGGCATCGCCATACTTGAAATCGTTGCACTGTCCCTTGCGGCATCGGGCATTTTCGGAAGCGGTGGTCATTAATCCTCGGTCGCTTTAAAAACAAAGGCTCCGGATCTTAATCACAAAGATCAAATAGAAAGGTGAATCATGAAAAAAGACAACCTAACGATATTGCTGGTAGATGACAATGAAAAATTTCTCCATTCCATGGCGGAACGGGCCAGGATGAGAGATTACACTGTTCTGACGGCAACCAATGGCGAAGAAGCCCTGGCCATCGCTTCCAAACAGACGGTTCACATTGCTGTTGTGGATCAGCAGATGCCGGGCATGGAAGGACTGGTGGTCATTACCAAACTCAAATCCATCGTTCCGGATATCCAGACCCTTCTATTGACGGGTCATGGCGATGAAAAGCTCAAAGAGGCAACGGAGGCGCTGAATTCAGCCTATTTCGACAAGGAAAACATTTCCGGTTTCTGGGATTTCCTGGCCAACCTCTCACTGGGCAACATCAATATTCTGCTGGTGGACGATAACCCGAAGTTTTTGAAAACCCTCTCCGAGCGGATCAAACTCAAGGGACATGACCCGTTGACGGCGCTGAACGGCAAAGAGGCCCTGGAAATCATGAAAAGCACCCGGGTTCACCTGGCCATCGTCGATCAGAGAATGCCGGATATGGACGGTCTGGTCCTTATCACTCAGTTGAAAAAACTGGATCCGTCCATCAAGACCATGCTGCTGACCGGGCACGGTGATGAAAAGCTCAGAGAGGCCACCGAAGCCCTGAATTCCGCGTATTTTGAGAAAGAGGACATGGGCAGTTTCTGGGGGTTTTTCCGAAAAATTCTCAAAACCCTGGAAACCAGCATGGCCGCTGCCGGCATGGCGGAGGGCGGCGACCACAAAGATGCCATAAAAATGGAAGACCCAAAGAAACGGGATTAAATGGTTCAATCAATCAAAAAAATCCTTCTGGTGGATGATGAAGAACGGTTTCTGAATTCAATGGCCCAACGGCTGACGCTGTTGGGCTTTGAACCCCTGAAGGCTTCGTCCGGCACCAGGGCATTGGAAATCGCTTCTCAGACAAAGGTGGATCTGGCCATTGTGGATTTGAAAATGCCGGACATGGATGGATTGATGACCATCACCCGGCTCAAACAGATCGTGCCGGACATGCATACCGTGCTGCTCACCGGTTATGGAAGCGAATCCACGCGGCAAAAGTCGGCCGTTTTGAACTCCGAATATTTCGAAAAAGATTCCATGAGTGATCTCTGGAATCTGATCAAACGCATGGGCGGTCAGGTTCAAGGGCCGAACAGATATGGGGAATGGGCGGATACAATGGGCCGGCGGCTGGACCACCTGCCCAAGATCATCGGTGAGACCCCTTATATGCAGAGTCTGAGAAAAGATATTGAACGCCTGTCCAAGCTGGATTGCACTGTTTCCATCCAGGGGGAATCCGGGACCGGGAAAGAATTGGCGGCCCGTCTCATCCACGGCCTGAGTGATCGCAAAGACCAGAAATTTGTCGCCTTTAACTGCAGTTGCTTCAGCGATGATTTTCAGTTCTATGATTTGATGGGTTCGCTGGAAGAATCCGGCATGTCTGGAGTCAGGGCGTCCGGGTCGGATGAAACCGGTTTTACGGGCACCATCCTGCTGGATCATGTCGAGACATTGCCGGAGCAGACCCAGCGACAGCTCCTGGGATTGCTGGATCCATCCGGTTTCGGCCGTTCTTCGGATGCAAAGCAGGCAAGGGGCGACATCCGATTCATGGCGGCCACCCATCAGGACCTGAAACCGCGGGTGGACCAGAAATCTTTTGACAAGGATCTTTTCCAGAAACTGAACGCCATATCCATTGTCGTTCCGCCTTTGCGTGAACGCCGAGACGACATACCGCCCCTCTGCAGTTATTTTCTGGCCCAATTGAACAAGGAATTCGATAAAAACATCGAATCCATTTCCGATGAGGTGATGGCGACGTTCATGGAGTATTCATTTCCCGGCAATGTGCGCGAACTGAAGCATATCATTGAAAGGGCGGTTATCCTGGCGGAAACGACCACCATAGAGTTCATGCATCTTCCGGAACGATTTATTCAAAAACCCTCCGTCCGGCCCGCTGAAGAAACCAGATCTTTCATGACCCTGGATGAGATGGCCAAGATCCATATTCGTAGGGCTATCGAGCTGACCCGGGGGAACCGGTCCAAAGCGGCCGAGATTCTGGGCATTAGCCGTGCAGCCCTGTGGCGGAAATTAAAGACCCTTGATGGTGAAAACCTTTCCTGAAAAATCCCGGTTGATGTTCCTGCCGCTTTTTATTTCAGTTCGATCCTGAGCGCTTCGGAAACAGACATCCGTTCCGGAAAAAATCCCGGTTCCGCCATGCTCCCGAGAAAGTGCCGGTTGACGACTGCAAGCAGGGTATTCAGGGCATCGATGTCGAGCAGGGTCTCGTTGGGAAATGAAGCGATCCCCTTGAAATTTTCCGGACAGAAATCCACCCGGATCTCTTCGTTCGTTTCCCGGAAGCAGATGGGGAAGCCATGGGTCCGGCAGATGATAGGTCTGTCGGCATAAAGCAGGCATTGACTCTCCCACAACAGGGGACAAACATCCGGATCTGTTTTGATTTTTTCATAGACCCGTTCCTTTGTCGATTCATCAAGGGTTGAAAATGCGATGGCAAGTTTCATCGCCTCTATGGGAAAAAGGGTCAGCGGACGGCAGCAGGCGTCGCATCCTCTGCGGCAGGCCATGTGATGGGGAAATAGTTCCCGGATACGGTCCAGGTGCTGATCCACCCGCCGGACCAGGGTCCGATAATTGTCAAAACGATTTGCGGCAAGGATGTTACCCATAAGCATCGGATCAGAGTTCCCGATCGGAATTTAACGATCGACCGGTTTCCATATTCCGTTGTCACACCATATCCGGGAAAACCGGGAGCCCGGGGCAAGGACTTTTTCAGCAAGATTCGTCACATCAACGGGGTCATCCGAATTCCACATCGGATCCCAGGGTTCCAGTATGACCGGCCCATTGGGAGTCGGGATCATGCGGGGGGCGATGGGATCTCCCCATGGGCGGACGGCCAGTTCTTTCTCAAGATCGGCCCGGGTCCTAAAGGGAAGGAATTGGGTCAGGGTGACCACTGTGGGCGGGCTCAACGGTACATCCGATGCCTGATTCCGGGCAAGGGCCTCCCGGGGAGTCAGCCAGAGTCCGCTGTGGGTTTCGGTGTCGTCGGTGACACAGGTCTGGCCTTCGGGCATGAAGGCTATGAAAAACAGGGTATCGAACCTTTTTTTCATGAGTTCGGGCGTGATCCAGTGCGACCATCTGTAAAGACTGGCCAAAGACAGTTGCCAGCCGTCTTCCCGGACCCGGGATCTGAACCAGGATTTGGGCAGATCCTGCTGCAGTCGAAGCGTACAGATGTTTTCCATGTCTTCGCCTTTACCGTCCGTTTCAGTCACGATAAATACACCGGCCTCCTCCAGGGTTTCCCGAAGAGCGGCGATGCAGAAGCCCACCATGTCTTCGGTGCCGATTCCGGGATCCCCCAGCCGGGCGTCCAATTGCTGCGGGGTCAAATCCATGAAGGGGCCCCAGGCGTTCAGGTCTCGATCCTCCGGGTCCACCGCACCGCCGGGAAATACATAAAGCCCGTCCATGAACCCGGACCGGGAGCTTCTTTTCAACAGATAAACCTCGAGGGCTTGATGGTTTTCTCTTACCAGAATAACGGTGGATGCATTTCTCAGCGGCGGGACGGGTGTTTTCATTATTGTTTCCTTGAAATCGGCATGGTTTGTTGGTCGGTTCACTATATGAACCTTTGAGGGGCGGTGTCAATGTCAAAACAGAAAGGATTCAGGCCGGCGGGTTTATTTTTCGGAAGGCTTGACAATTCATCGACAGCGTGAGTAAGTATTACTTACTTGGATTTCGAACAGGATCGGACATGATGAAAGACAGCCCCAAAACCAATCCTCCCGGCCGGAAAAAAATCATGGCGGCTTTTTCCCGGCTCATTTTGGAAAAAGACTTTCATTCCATCACCACGGCGGAGATCGCTCGAACCGCCCAGGTCACGGAAGGCCTGATTTACAAGTATTTCAAGGACAAAAAAGACCTTCTGCATCAGGTGCTGGACGAGCTTTTCCTTGAATTTCAGGCCACCATCGAAAATCGGATCGCCGATGAACACTCCTGTGTCGGAAAACTGGAAACCATTATTTTTTCAAGTCTCGAGGGATATGCCGCCAATCGGAGCCTATCGCGGATCCTGCTGCTGGAGGTCCGCAATGCCCAGGAATATTTCAGTTCCCGGGCCTATGACAGGGTTCGCCGCTACACCCGGACCCTGCGTACGATTATCGAGCAGGGTATGCAGACCGGTGAACTGAAGTCGGACACGGATCCCGGTATCCTGCTCAAGGTGGTCCTGGGAGCCATCGAACACGCCTGTCTGGCGGAGGTCATTTTCGGCAGAACGCTGGATATTCGAGAGGTTTCCGACAAAATTGCAACCATTGTATTGAACGGAGTAAGAGCATAAATGACACTTACGGAAGCGGAACGGCTGATCGCCGAGAGATTGCAACCGCCTTTAAAATCCATGAATGAACAGGAAGCCAAAAATCTGTTCAGGCTTTTCAATATTCCGGTGGTTGCCGAAGAGAGGGCAACCGGTGATGAAGACGTACTCAGTGTCTGTAGGAAGATGGGATTTCCAGTGGTGATCAAGGGGATCGGACCCACCCTGCTACACAAAACGGAAAAAAACCTGGTGCATGTGGGCCTGAACACCGAAAAGCAGGTTCTGCAATCCATGAAAGATATCAAGGCTTCGGCCGGCGACGCCGTAGAAGCCTTCCTGGTTCAGCCCATGGTCAGGGGCGCACGAGAGTTCATGGCCGGGATGTTCAGAGATCCCCAGTTCGGCCCGGTCATTGTCTTCGGACTGGGCGGGACCCTTACAGAAGCCTTGGCGGACATTGTCTTCAAAATAGCGCCTCTGAGTGACGCCGACATGGCCGACATGTTTTCCCGGCTTAAGTCCGGAAAGCTTCTGGACGGTTTCAGAGGCGAAAGCCCGGTAAATCTGGAACAAATGCGGCAAGTCCTCAGAGGACTGTCGGATATGGCCGTCCAGTTCAAGGATATAAAGGAAGTGGACATCAACCCCTTGATCATCCGGCCGGACGGATCGCCTGTGGCTGTAGACGGTTTGATCGTGCTCGAGAAAAATGAAACATCGCGGGACCATACCTGTCATATCGATTTGTCGGTTCTGGGGGCCTGTTATTATCCCCGGTCATTGGCTTTTATCGGGGCATCGGCCACTCCGGGCAAATGGGGGCATATGCTGCTGACCAACACCCTTTCCCGGGATTATCCGGGCCGGGTGTACCTGGTCAATGCCCGGGGCGGGACCATTGCGGGCCGTCCGGTGTATCGGTCCGTCACCGACATCGAAGAGCCTGTCGAACTGGCCGTTGTCACCATCCCGGCCGATCAGGTGATGGGCCTGTTGCCGGATTTGAAAAAAAAGAAGGTCAGGGGCATGCTTTTGATCACTTCGGGTTTCAGAGAAGTGGATGAAAAAGGGGCCCGCCTGGAGGCGGAACTTGTCAATGCGGCCCGGCAGGCCGGCATCCTCATCCTCGGCCCCAATACCATGGGCATCTGCAACCCCCATATCGATTTTTACTGTTGCGCGGCCCATGCCTATCCCCGACCCGGTTCAACGGCCCTGGTCAGTCAGTCGGGCAATATGGGAACCCAGCTTCTGGCTTTCGCCGAACAGCAGGATATCGGCATCCGCGCTTTCTCAGGATCGGGCAACGAGGCCATGGTCACCATTGAAGATTACATGGAGGCTTTTGAAATCGATGAATTGACCCGGACCGTGGTGCTCTATGTGGAAAGCGTCAAAGACGGGGTTCGCTTTTTCCGGAGCGCGGCCCGGGTTTCCCGGAAAAAACCGGTGGTGGTTCTCAAGGGCGGCCGGACCCGGAAGGGAGAACAGGCCGCTTCCAGCCATACCGGGGCCATGGCATCCAATGCCGGGGTCTTCAGCGCCGCCTGCCGTCAGGCCGGGGTCATTGAGGTGAATCAGCCCATGGAACTTCTGGATCTGTCGGCCGTGTTTTCATCCCTGCCCCTGCCCAAAGGCAATCGTGTGGCCATCATGACCCTGGGGGGCGGCTGGGGTGTTGTGACAACGGACCTGTGCCTGGAGCATGGGCTGAGTGTACCGGACCTGCCGCAGGACATGATCGAGCGCCTGAACCGCATACTGCCGGCCTTCTGGAGCCACGGCAATCCCGTGGACATTGTGGGCGAGGCTGATCCGGCCATCCCCAGGGCCTGTCTGGAAGAGCTTATGAAATGGGACGGGTGTGACGCCGTCATTCATTTAGGCATCCACGGCAAACGGATACTGGTGAACAATATGATTGAATCGGTCTGCCGAGTGGATCCGGATATCGACAAAGAAAAAGCCGCCTTGTTCAAGCAGGCCGTCATCGAATTCGAAGCCGATTACACCCGAGATGTGATCCAGATGACCCACCGGTATGAAAAACCCGTTCTGGGAGTCAGCCTGCTCACCGACGAAATCAGCCGGACCCTGTACCGTCAGGAAGGGTTCTCTTACAAAAGTGTGTTTTTCCCCACTCCGGAAAGGGCGGTCAAAGCCTTGGACGGTATGGTCCGGTACCAGGCCTGGCGAAAAATCCGTGAACAAGAAAGCTTGTAACCCGGTTCGTTTTATTTTACTATGAATGCTGTTCGACCATGCACCGATGCCGGGAAAAGGCTTTCCCATTTATCAACCCAAGACAAGGATTCAGGAGGAAACCCATGCAGCCGAGAGTGACCACGTCGACTTTGATGAAAATGAAGCAGGAGGGCAGGAAGATAACCGCCCTGACCGCCTATGATTTCCCCTTTGCCCGGATAATGGACCAGGCCGGCATTGACATGATTCTGGTGGGCGATTCCCTGGGCATGGTGGTTCAGGGAAAGGAAAACACGTTGCCGGTGACCATGGACGAGATGATTTACCACACCTCCATGGTGTCCAGGGCCTGTCAATATTCCATGGTGGTGGGGGACATGCCCTTCATGTCCTATCAGGGTGCTCTGGATAAGGCCGTCGACAACGCGGGGCGATTTTTGAAGGAAGCCGGAGCCGCTGCCGTCAAGCTGGAAGGAGGGGCCGATGTCTGCCCCGTCATCCACGCCCTGAGCCGGTCCGGAATTCCGGTTCAGGCCCATATCGGTCTTACCCCCCAGTCTGTTCATCAGATGGGCGGGTTCAAGGTGCAACGGGACGAGGAAAGGCTTTTGAAGGACGCAAAAGACGTAGAGGAAGCCGGAGCGTTTTCCGTGGTTCTGGAAGGAATCCCGTCGCCCATATCGGCCAGGATCACCCAGGCCCTGCATATTCCCACCATCGGCATCGGCGCCGGGTCTCCATGTGACGGCCAGATTCTGGTCATGCACGACATGCTGGGCGTCAACGACCGGTATCTGCCCAAATTCGTCAAAAAATACGCGGATCTGGCCGGGGCCGCCGGAAAAGGATTGGCGCAATACATTCAGGAAGTCAGGGACGGCTCGTTTCCGTCAAAAGAATATGAATACAAATAAAGCGGATATGAAATTCTGTGTTATCGGTTGCGGCCGTCTCGGCATTTCTCTGGCGGTGTTTCTGTCCAGGCAGGGGTTTGTCCCCTGGGCGTTTTCGAGCAAAAGCCCGGAATCCGTTGAAAAAGCCATTCGGTTCACCGGCCGGGGAAAGGGATTCAAGCATCCTTGGGAAGCGTCCCGGACCTGCTCCCTTGTGTTCATTACCACGCCGGATACCCGGATTGAATCCGTGTGCGGACAGATCGCCCGGGAAAACGGATTCAACCGGGACAGCGTAGTCTATCACCTTTCCGGGGCGCTGTCGTCCAGTATCCTCGGGGCGGCCCGCAAAGCGGGGGCCAGCACAGGATCCATCCATCCGCTTCAGGCGTTCACTCCCTATGAGGAAGGCCGGGAATCCCCTTTCAAAGGCATCAACATGTCCATCGAAGGGGATGAAAAAGCCGTGACCCTGGGCAAGGACATCGTCAACGCCCTGAGGGCCAATTCTTTTACCATTCCCACGGAGTCCAAAACCCTTTACCATGCATCGGCCGTGGTCGCCTCCAATTATCTGGTCACCCTGGAGCACTTTGCCCTGGAATTGCTCAAACAGGCAGGTCTGGCGGAAGATAACGCCTATGAAATCCTGGAGCCCTTGATCATGGGGACTCTGAACAACATTAAATCCAGGGGTTGCATCCAGGCATTGACCGGTCCCGTGGCCCGGGGAGATGACGACATTGTTTCACGGCACCTCACGGACATTGACGCCAGACTGCCCCGTTTTTCAAATCTTTACAGGCTGATGGGCCAATATACCCTGGCCCTGGCCGGGCAGAGGGGCGAGATCCGGGAACAGGATCTCCAGAAACTGGCGGATCTGTTTAAATTTTGAACAGGGCCAGGGGTTTCGATATCCCGCTCAGAGATTGATTGGCCTTTTCCAGCGCAACCCGGCTGGAAATGACGGCCGTTCCCTTCCGGGCCTCGTCCAGTGTGAAATAGGTTTCGGCGATGGTTTTGATTTTTTCCCGGGTCAGGCTCAGCAGACCGTCTTTGAATTTCCGGCGGATGTCGTCATCCAGGCGGGTGATGTCCCGGTAAAAAGCTTTCATGGCCGCCGGTCCCGGGGTCTCCGGTTTGTCGATATCCGAGCACACCTGAAGGATCGCTTCTTTGACGTCGGTTTCTGAATATTCCCCGCCGATGATATAGTCACAGGCTTTTTGATACACATTCAGGGTCCGTTCGATGTGGGGATCCCGATAGGATCCGAAGGAGAACAGTCCCTCTTCACTGTTGTAAATGGCAAAACCGCCGTAAGCCCCCCCCTTTTCCCGGATTTCGCGGTGCAGATAAAGGGATTTCAGAATTTTAGCGATCACGGCCAGAGCCGGTGAATCATCATGGTTCATGCGAACCGTTTTGAAAGACTGGCCGACGAACGAGACGGCCGTATTGGTATACCATCCGTCAAAGGGAATTTCCGGGCTGAAAGGGATGTCCGGGGTGAAAAAGGATGGTTCGGTATGGTTGGGAAGGCTTTCATGGATGGCCTGGACCTTTTTTTCCGAAAGGATGACGGCCTCTTTTCCACCGATGAGGGCGGGTTTGAGATTGCCCCGGTTCAAAACGCTCCGGGCGATCAGGCTCAATCGGTCCGCCAGGAATTGAAGGGGTTCACGTGATGTATCATCCCGCCCCAGAGCGTCGGTGATCTGTCGGATCATTCTGTACTGGGCGACACCGTGCCAGAGTTCATTTATGTGGGAGGCCCTGGAAAGATGCCGCGATGAAAGAGAGATGGCATATCGATGTCCGGCGGCCACGATGGAGGATTCCAGGCCGGCCTGATATTGGCGTATCAGGTTTTTGATCCTTTCCAGATCGTTGAAATCGTAATCCGCCAGGAATTCCTCAATGAGATCGAACATGTTTTCCAGGTTCCGGTCCAGGGCTTTTCCCTGAATCGCCACAAAGGAATGGGATTGCGCCTCTTTGGAGAAATAGGAGCCTGAAAACGGAATCATGGAAATCCCGCCGGTGTAAAGGTCCATCCGTTCAGCGATCCGGTCGTAGGTGTGGTGACGGGTGCCCGCATTGGTAAAGGCCCGGCAGAAAAAAGGCACCAGGGCATATAGATCCGGGGCAATGGCACCGGCTCCCATGGGGCAGGTAAAGTAGAGGATACCGGAGGTGGCCTTGTCATAGGCGGTGGCCAGACGGATGCCGGGTAATCGATCGGGCCGGATGATTTCTATTTCCGGCGGCACATCGGACAGTTCCAGGGTCGGCAGCACCGACACGTCTTCCTCTTTTTCCTGAAGGGCCTCCAGAGCCCGGGCGTCGGTTCGGATGGCCTCCAGCTCGGCGGAGGTCATGCTTTTCAAGACAGCTCTCAGTTCTTTCCGAGTCTTTTGTCGGGTTCGTTCCTCCAGTTTCGGGTCCGGTTTCAGGGTGAACCTGACTCTGTGGGGATTGTCCAGAAAATACCGCTTCAGGCATTTTTCAAGGAACCCGCCTTTTTTCAGGCGTTGTTTTAACTCGTCCAGATCCTTGTCGATATTGATGCAGGCCACCGGGTCGCCCTCGTGGATCAGGGCCGAACTGATGTCCAGCAGCAGTTTGATGCCGAAGGGATAGGGGGTGTTGGTGATTTCCTTGCGGTAAAATTCGATCTGATGGATGGCGGACTCTGTCATGCTCGGATCGATGCCCTGCCGGACCAGTTTGCGCAGGGTGTCGAAAATGATTTTTTCCACCTTGGGGATCGCATCCGCTGTTATGTCCTTCAATCCGCAGGCAAACAGGGTATCCCGGTTCTCAGAGTCAAAGCCGGTGGCGTCGGACAGGGCCGATCCCAAAGATGAATCGATCAGGGCTTTTCTCAGGGGCGAGGCCGCGTTGCCGATGAGAACCTGCTCCAGGACGGACAGCACCAGGATTTCAAAGGAATCGGTGGCGTCACAGGTCAGCCAGGCAACGCAGGTCTGGTATTTCCGGGACAGGTCTTCCGAGTCTGAGTAGGCGTAGGTCTGCGTTTTCCTCCGGGGAGCGATCCACCTGGGCTGGGAAGGGACTTTTGAGTCCACCCGGATCCGATCAAACCCATTCAGCACTTTTTCGGAAATAAATTTCAGCGTATTTTCCAGTGGCAGATCACCATAGGTGTAGAACCAGGCATTGGACGGATGGTAGTACGTGGCGTGAAATCGCTTGAGATTTTCATGTGTGAGTCGGGGGATGTCCATGGGATCTCCCCCGGAATTGTTCCGGTAAGTGGTGTCCGGGTAAAGGGCGGAGAGCAGTGACCGCCCCATCACCTGGGCCGGTGAGCTCATGGCCCCTTTCATTTCGTTGTAGACCACGCCTTTGTATTCCAGGACCGGGTTACCGGTGTCAGCGGCTGTCAGTTCCAGACGATGACCTTCCTGTTTGAAGCTCAACTCATCGATTTTCGGAAAAAAAGCGGCGTCCAGATAAACATTCATAAGATTGAAATAATCTTTAGGATTCTGGGTGGAAAACGGATACATGGTCCAGTCCGACGAGGTAAATGCGTTCATGAAGGTGGACAAACTCCGTTTGATCATGGAAAAGAAAGGATCCCGCACGTTGAAGTTTCTGGATCCGCACAGGACGGTATGCTCCAGAATATGGGCCACGCCGGATGAATCCGTGGGAACGGTTCTGAACAGGACTCCAAAAGTGTTTTCCTTGTCCGGGGTCGCGATATGGATGTGCCGGGCACCCGTTTTCACGTGTTCAAGCCGGATCATGTCGGCATCCATGTTTTCCAGCCGGGTGACGGTCGATACGGTATAGCCTGGGAAATGCCGTTCATTTGTCAGCGAAGTGGTATCCATTCGGTTTGGTTTCCTTTCCAGCGGTTTGTGTCATCGGATTTTGCAACCGGGCGCCCCGAAACTGGGGTTATTCATCAGCCCGTTCCGGCATTTCTACCATGTTATCCCCGGATGTGGAAAGATTTATTATCACCGCCTGATGGAATTGCGGGCATTATCGTTCCGCAAAGCCGGATCGGAGTGCAAACAAGGTTGAATCCGTTGACGGGTTCAAGTATGATGGGCCGAAAAGGGCGCAACAGCATTATTTTCTGATAGAATAGGATCACATTATGACGCATCCCGGGCAACTGCTGAAACAGGCAGGACTCTTTGCCGGCAAAGAACTGGGGCAGAATTTTCTTTCCAATCCGGGCTTGGCCGCAAAACTCGTGGATCGGATGGCCTTGTCGGAGCAGGCCCTTGTCCTGGAAATCGGTCCGGGGTTAGGCGCTCTGACTCTTCCTCTGGCCGCCCGGGTCTGCCGGGTCATTGCCGTTGAAAAAGACGCACGGCTGATACCCTTGCTGAAACAGGAAATGGAGCAGGCCCAGGTGGAAAATGTGGACCTTATTCACGCAGATGTGCTGGACCTTGACCTAAAAGCGACGACAAAGGATAAAAAACTTGTGGTCCTGGGGAATCTTCCCTATAATATTTCCTCCCAGATCCTGTTTAAACTGGTGGAAGAAAGAGAATGGGTTGAAAAGGCATTCCTGATGTTTCAAAAAGAACTTGCGATGCGAATATTGTCTCCTCCGGGAAGCAGGGATTATTCAAGGCTTTCCGTAGTGTCTCAATATGCCGCCGACATAAGCTGGATGGCCGATGTCGGTCCGTCAGCGTTTTTCCCCAGACCGGACGTGGACTCCACTGTTCTGAAATTCGATTTCAGAACGGGCGGGCAAACGGACCTTCTCTTTGAACAGGTTCTTTTCAAGGTTGTCAAAGCGGCGTTTTCCAAAAGACGCAAAACTTTGAGAAACGCAATGACCGGCGGTGAAGGGGAATATGACAGGGACATGGTCCTCAAATCCCTGGCACTGGCGGGCATAGACTCTGGAAGAAGGGCGGAAACCCTGTCCGTAGATGAATTCAAACGCATTGCCGGAGCGGTTCGCCAATACAGTTTAGACTCATTTTTTTATGAACACTAGAATCTCCATTGATCAACTCATTGAAATCGTCCGATCCGGAGGAAAAATCAAGACCGGTGTGGATGTTTATAACGAAAAAGGACTTCTGCTGCTGGAAAAAAATATTCTGGTGGACAAGGTCAGGCTGCTTGAAATCATCAAAGACAACGGAATTGTTTCCGTCCCCATGGATTCGGCATTGGACGGCGGTCTCTGGGACAGCGGCGGAAACCGGATTGATTTTGATGTCGAAGGCCGGGTGGGTTATCGGAAAATCGATTCCGGTAACGCTTCCACAGATACCCCTTTTTTCCCGGATGTGGCCACCAATGAGATCGAGATGCGACTTTTGGAGATCGAAGAAATCAAAAAACAGGCGGCCCGGAAATACAGTGACGCCAAGAAGACCATCAAAAAAGTGTTGACCGATATCAAAAACACAGGCGGAGAATTCGATTTTGACGAAGTGGAATCCAACGTGTCCGAACTGGTGGACTTCCTGGTGGTGGCCGACAACCCGTTCTCTTATCTGACCCAGGAAATATTTTCATACGACGACTATCTATACAACCATTCCATCAATGTCTGCGCCATTGGAACAGCCGTGGTCCATCGGTTCAACAGCCATTTTTCCGCTACCATCGATGATTTTATCCGAGGGAACTCGGCGGATATTCACCATCCCTTTGAAAAAGTCGCTCAGAAAACCTCCCAGTCCTTTACCTGCTATTATCCCGAAGAACTCAGCGATATTTCATTGGGGTTTTTCCTGCATGACATCGGAAAAATCATTGTGTCTGAAACAATTCTGAACAAAGAGGGCCGGTTGACGCCGAGAGAATTCGAAGAGGTGAAAAAACATTCCTTTGAATACGGTGTCGAGCTTCTGGACCGGAATCAGCTGAAGAATTCGATCATCCGAAGCATCATCAATTATCATCACGCTCCGCTTTACGAAGGGGAAGAGAGATGTTACCCCTTGGACAGAAAGAATTCTCAGATTCCACTTTATGTGAAAATCTGCAAACTGGCCGACATTTACGATGCCATGACATCCCGGCGGTGTTACAAGGAGGCTATCAACCCTATCAATGTGGTCACTCAGATATTTCGGAACTATGCCAGAAAAGACAACATGCTCCAGTATATCCTTCATGCATTTGTCAAAAGCATCGGAATTTATCCGCCGGGCAGTATCGTCTATCTGAGGAACGGGCAGATGGCCTATGTACTGGAGAGCAAGGGGCCGCTGGTGATTCCTTTTACCGATGATCGGGAAAAACCACTGAGGGAAAAGCCGGATCCGGTTTCCCTGGGTGCTTTCGGCTCGGACGATGTCCGAATGATCGACAACCGCAGAAGCGTCCAAACACCCCGGGAGGTCTACGACCGGCTCCCGGCCTATCTGAGGGCGATCACCGCCCGACCCTGAAACCGGTCGGAACAGGGACCATCGGTGACCACTCAACCCATATCCACTGTTTAATAATGAGGAAGTATTATGATCAGAGCAAATGAGAATTACAGCAAATTAAAAGCCTCTTATCTGTTTTCAGACATTGCCGGACGTGTGAATAAGTATCAGGCCGAACATCCCGAGGCCGACATCATCCGGCTGGGCATCGGCGATGTGACCCAGGCCCTTGTACCGGCCGTCATTCAGGGTTTTCAACAGGGAGTCAGGGAAATGGCCGATGACGCCACTTTCCGAGGATACGGACCGGAGCAGGGGTATTTGTTTCTGCGAGAAAAAATTGCAACCCACGATTTTCAGGCCCGTGGAGCGGATATTGCGCCGGATGAAATTTTTGTCAGTGACGGTGCCAAATGCGACACCGGCAATTTCCAGGAGTTGTTTGCGCCGGATATTACCATTGCCATACCGGACCCGGTGTATCCGGTGTATCTGGACACCAACGTCATGGCCGGCCGTACGGGGATGTTTGAAGACGGGCGGTATCGAGGGGTGGTCTACATGGACTGTCTTCCGGAAAACGGTTTTCTTCCCCGGCCTCCGGAAGAAAAAGTCGATCTGATCTATCTATGCTTTCCCAATAACCCAACAGGGTCAACCGTGAACCGACAACAGCTCGCGATCTGGGTGGATTATGCCTTGAAAAACAAGGCCCTGATCCTGTTTGACGCTGCCTATGAAGCCTATGTCCGGGATGAAACCCTTCCCCGGACCATTTATGAGATCGAAGGCGCCAAGCAGGTGGCGGTGGAGTTTCGAAGCTTTTCCAAAACCGCCGGATTCACCGGCACCCGATGCGGGTTTACCGTTGTGCCCAAAGACTGCATGATCTATTCGGCCGACGGAAGTCGGGTTTCCCTGCATGCCCTGTGGACCCGTCGTCAGTCCACCAAATTCAACGGGGTTTCCTACCCGGTCCAGAAGGCTGCGGAAGCCGTTTATTCGGAAGCGGGAAAGGCTCAGGTCAAACAGCAGATCGCCTATTACCTGAACAATGCCGATGTGGTTCAAAAGACCGTGGCAGACCTCGGGTTCGACTACGTGGGAGGAAAAAATTCACCTTATGTCTGGGTGGACGGACGGGGACGGGATTCCTGGGAATTTTTCGATCTGCTCCTGACCCGGGCCTCGGTGGTCTGCACCCCGGGCGCCGGTTTCGGGCGGTGCGGCCGGCATCATATCCGGATCAGCGCCTTTAACAGTCTGGAAAATGTGAGCCGGGCCATGGAAAGAATCAAAGAGGCTTTGCAATGAATCATTTTTTCAAAGTCAAACAACTTGAAGAAGTTCTGGCCATGGTTCCGGATTTTTCTCCGGTGGATTCGGAAATCATTCCCGTTTCCCATGGATTTTCGCGGATTCTGGCCCGAAATCTGACCGCTCCCGTCGACCTGCCCGGATTTCGGCGGGCGACCATGGATGGGTATGCTGTTGCCGCGAACGCCACCTTCGGGGCATCGGAAGCCAGTCCGGCCTGGCTGGATATAGCGGGGACCGTGGCCATGGGGGAAATTCCGGATTTTATCCTGGAAACTGGAAAAGCGGCCCGGATATCCACCGGAGGGATGCTGCCCGAGGGTGCGGACAGCGTGGTCATGGTGGAACATACCGAGCTGGTGGACGCAGCCTCGGTGGAAATTTACAAAAGCGTGGCCCCGTTGCAGAATGTGATCGACGCGAATGAAGACTTCGCTCAAAACGATCTAGTCCTGGCCCGCGGGACCTTTATCCGCCCCCAGGAGCAGGGGCTGGCCGCCGGACTCGGCTTTTCGGAAATCGAAGTTTTCAAGCGTCCCAGGATCGGGATTGTTTCCACCGGCGACGAAATCGTACCCATTGACGTTGCGCCGGGCCCCGGTAAAATCCGGGACATCAATTCCTATACCCTTTCCGGATTCGTCAGGGAAGCCTATGGAGAACCGGTGGTCTACGGGATTGTCCGGGATGACCCAAAGGCTCTGAAAAAAGCTCTGCAACAAGCCTTGAACGAGACGGACATGGTTCTGATCTCCGGCGGAAGTTCGGTGGGAAACCGGGATTTCACCGTGGATGCCGTTTCGTCCCTGCCGGAGTCCCGAATCCTTGTTCACGGCATATCCATCAGCCCGGGAAAACCAACCATCATGGCCCGGGTGGGGCAAAAACCGGTCTGGGGACTGCCCGGCCAAGTGGTGTCGGCCATGGTGGTGTTGAAAATAGTGGTCATTCCATTTCTGAACCGCTTGAAAGGCCTGGATGGAAGGCGGTCCCAAGCCATCCGCATCCCTGCCGTCCTGAGTCGGAATGTGGCTTCAGCCCAAGGGCGGCGGGATTTTATCCGGGTTCTTCTGACCCACGAAGAGGGTCAAACCATGGCCTGTCCGGTCCTGGGCAAATCCGGCCTGATTCGGACCATGATCCATGCCGACGGCCTGCTTGAAATCGGCGACCATGTGGAAGGGCTTGAAAAAGGCACGCCGGTCCAAATAATTCTTTTATAACACGGTGGGACAATACCAATGAATCACAAGCGAAATGTTTATCTCAGCCTGAAAAGCATTGAAGAGGCCCGGAAAATAGTTTTCGAGCACTTCGGACATTTGACAACCGGCACGGAAACCATCGATGTGGTCGTCGCCAATGGCCGGATTCTCGCGGAACCGGCCATTGCCGCCATTTCATCACCCAATTTCCATGCGGCCGCCATGGACGGCATGGCGGTGGCGGCCGACGTTACCTTTGGCGCCGCTGAAGACACTCCCGTCACCCTGATTCCCGGAAAAACAGGGTTCTGGGTGAATACCGGCCATGCCCTGCCGGAAGGCACCAATGCCGTTATCATGATCGAACATCTGAATATCATAGACGCCGACCGGGTCGAAATAGAGGCCCCCGTATTCCCCTGGCAACATGTCCGCAAAATGGGCGAAGACATCGTGGCCACAAAACTCCTGTTTCCAAGGGGGCATCAGATCAACTCCTATTCCCTGGGAGCTCTTTTGTCGGGCGGGGTGTTCCGCGTAAACGTGCATCGCAAACCCAGGGTCCTGATCATCCCGACAGGCTCGGAACTCAGACAATGGCATGAAATCAAGGTGGAAGACATGGGACCCGGAGACGTGATCGAATCCAACTCAACGGTCCTGGGCGGTCTGTGTGAAGACCACGGGGCCGTTTTCGACTGTCACCCCATGCTCAAAGACAATTTGGACGGGATCCGCAAGGCCGTTGAAGCGGCCGTTCGTGAGGATTACGAAATGGTCTGCATCATCGGCGGATCATCGGCCGGATCGGAAGATTTTGCCAAACCCGTGATCTCTTCTCTGGGTGACCTGTTGGTTCACGGTGTGACCATGATGCCGGGGAAACCCGTCATGCTTGGAAAAATCGCCGAAAAACCCGTATTCGGGATTCCGGGCTATCCGGTATCAGCCATCGTGGCCTTTGAGCAGTTTGCCGGACCGCTGCTTCTGAACATGCAGAAGCGGCCGGCCATGGAAGCGATCGATATCCCGGTGTCCCCGGCCCGGAAAATCGCTTCCAAACTGGGCCAGGAAGAATTCCTGAGGGTGAAGATCGGCGCTGTGGACGGTAGATGGATGGCTTCCCAGCTGCCAAGAGGGTCGGGCAGCATCACTACCTTGACGGAGGCCGATGGAATGGTCCGGATAGCCGCCAACGCGGAAGGCATTTCGGAAGGCGAAATTGTCACGGCCCGGCTTCTCAGGCCCCGCTCAGCCATTGAAAACACCATCGTCATAACCGGATCGCATGATAACACACTGGATATCCTGGCGGATCAGATCCGGTTGGTTCGTGGCGATATCAGCATTTCTTCCAGTCATGTCGGCTCCATGGGCGGTTTGATGGCCCTGAAAAAGAAAGCCTGTCATATGGCCGGGACCCATTTACTGGACACGGAAGACGGCTCCTACAATATTTCCTATATCAAAAAATACCTGCCCGGCGAAAAAGTCCGAGTGGTAAATCTGGTCATGCGGGATCAGGGCCTGATCGTTCGCCGGGGAAATCCGGCCGGCATCAACTCCCTGGAAGATCTCAAGCATAAAAAGCTTCAGTTCATCAACCGGCAGACCGGATCGGGTACGCGGATCCTGTTGGATTACAAACTCAGAATGCTAGGTTTGTCGCCTTCGGACATTGCCGGATATGAAAATGACGAATACACTCACATGTCCGTCGCCGTCGCCGTCCTTTCCGGCCGGGCTCATGCCGGCCTGGGCATTCAGGCGGCGGCAAGAGCACTGAACCTTGATTTTATCCCCGTGGTGACGGAAGAATATGATCTGGTGATTCCGGAACGGTTCTATGAGACCAGAAAGGTTCAGGTGCTGATGGAAACGATTCAGACCCAGGCTTTCAAGGATCGTGTAATGGCCCTGGGCGGCTATGATACCCAACATACCGGTTTAGTCCTTTATTCTTCATAGAGGGCCGGGAACGTCTATCTAAATTTTTAAGATTTTCCCACCAAGGACCAGGGTCCTCCACCGGGAAAAACAAAAAAACCGGGGGGCGCGCGTTCAGCGTCACCCCCCGGTTTTTTATCAAGAAAGCAGGCCGTTATTTGATCGGGTGAAGTTCAACCCTTCTATTCAATGAGCGGCTTTCTTTGGTGTTATTGGGCGCCACGGGTTTGGTGAAACCGAAGCCCTGGGTCGTCAGGCGGTTTTCGGCCACACCTTTGGAAACCAGGTATTTCTTGACGGCATTGGCCCGTCTCTGGGAAAGGCCCATATTGTAATCGGCGGTTCCGATATTATCGCAATGACCGTGGAGATCGACTTTCATGCCCGGGTTCTGCTCAAAGATCGCGACCACTTCGTCCAGTTGAGGATAGGCCACGGGTTTGATCACTGCTTTGTCGAAATCGAACAGGACATGGTCCAGGACCCAGCAGCCGACTGCGTTAACTCTGGCTCCTTTGGGGGTTCCCGGGCACTGATCGTCTTCATCGTAAACACCGTCCCCATCGCTGTCCAGTCTGGGTTTTACCGGAGTCGGAGCCGGAGCCCCTTTTTTGCTCAGGAAGACTTTTTCTACAAATGAAGCCATTCCGGCGCTGCTCAACAATGCGTCCGCGTTGGAGAAAAACCCGCATCCGCCGATGTCGGCAATTTCTTTGAGCAGGGCTTCACCTTCGGGTGCAGCGCCTACAAGAATGGGATAAAAGCAGATGGAGGCACCGAATTTGTCTTTCAACGCCTTTGCTGATTTGAGAGCATCCCCTCGGTTTTCAAGTCCGTCGCTGATAATGATGACGGCGTTCTGTTTTCCGGAAAGGCCGGTCAGATCTCCTTCCGCAGCATTCAAGGCCAGATAGAGGGGACTGGTGCCGCCGGGTTCTTTTATTTTTTTGAATTTTTCAGTCAGGTTCTGGGAAGCGTATTTTTCCATTCCATAGAAGAGAACGGTGCTTTTGTTGGAAACCGCCGGAGAATGGCCAAAGGATCTCAGTCCGGCCGTCTGTCCCATTTCAGGAATGGTCTGATTCATTCTTTCGACCAGGGCCCGGGCCACGCTGAATTTCTGGATGCCGTTGCATGGTTTGTCCATGGAGCTGGATGCGTCAAAGATGATCACGAAATTGTCCACCTTGGAGACATACTGACCGGTGTCGAATTTCGCTGCCTGAAAACCGGGTAAATTGTCTGTCTGTTTTGCCGCACATCCGAACAACAGCAGGAAGGCAGCCATCAATAGAACGCTTTTCTTCACAATTGCCATTTTTTTCTCCTTATCGTTTGCAGGATTTAAAAGGTTTTTTTACAAGAGATTCTCTTGGTAACTCATACCATAGTAATTCTTATATAAAAAACAAACGGTAAAATCAATGATTCTTTGATCTTTTTAGGGTATTGCAATTTGTATTCAGTAATTATATACGGTTCCTGGTCATTGGACAAAACATCGTCACAAAGGAAACAAAGCCGTTTATGGAATTGTATCAAGGCATTATTCTGGGAATCGTTCAGGGGTTGACCGAGTTTTTGCCGGTCAGCAGTTCGGGCCATCTCGTTTTGGGCCAGATTTTTTTCGGCATGACCGAATCCCGGCTTTCCTTTGACATCAGCGTCCATGTAGGAACGCTGATGGCGGTGGTCGTGGTCTACGAGGCCGATATCCGCCGGATCACGGCCTCGGTCCTGCGATATTTCGGCCGGCGGTTATCATTCACATTCGCAAACGTTGGCCCGTCCGAAGGCGAAGATGTCAAAACCGCCGCCTGCATTGTTCTGGGCTCCATTCCCACGGCCCTGATCGGTCTGATTCTCAAGAGATACGAATCGGTATTGTTTTCTTCAGCCTTGCTGGTGGGTTGCATGCTGGTGGTGACCGGTTTCATTCTATGGATGACGAAGGGCTTTTACGGGAAAGGCGATAAAACGGCCTTGACTGTTCCGATCGCTGTTTTGATCGGTATCACCCAGGGCCTTGCGGTCATCCCCGGTATTTCCCGGTCCGGTTCCACCATTGCGGCCGGCATGTTTCTGGGTCTGGATCGGCAGAAATCGGCCCGCTTTTCTTTTCTTCTGTCCATCCCGGCCATTGCCGGCGCCGCCCTTCTGGACATCCGCGATTTGCTGGGAACAGGCGGATTCGGCATTGACCCGACGACCCTTTGTGCTACAATGGCATCGTTCATTACGGGTCTGATGGCATTGAAGCTGCTACTCCGGCTGGTTCACGCGGGCAGATTCCATTTGTTCGCGCCTTATTGCTGGTTGATCGGGTGCCTGGTCCTTTTATCCAACATGATTTAAACGGAGGTTTTATGAATCCCGGAATATTCAGAGAATACGATATCCGCGGTGTTGCGGGAAAAGATATCACGGAAGATGACGCGAGAAATATCGGCAGGGCCTACGGCAGTCTGTTGAACCGTAACAATCGGAAGCGCGTGTCCGTGGGTCGTGACTGCCGGCTCACTTCTGAAAAACTGGCTGAATGTTTTATTCAGGGCATCCTTTCCACCGGTTGCGATGTGGTGGACATCGGTCTTTGCCCCACGCCGGTTCTGTATTTTTCGATTCAGCATCTGGATATGGAAGGGGGCGCCATGGTCACGGCCAGTCACAACCCTCCCGAATACAATGGATTCAAGCTCATGAGCGGCCAGGAATCCATTCACAGCCAGGGACTTCAGGATATCCGGAAAATTATCGAAAGAGGCGATTACACGCAGGGTTCGGGAAAATTGATGACAGCCGATGTGATTTCCCCTTACCAGGATTTTTTGATTCGCAACATCCGGATCCGTCGGCCCCTGAAAATCGCCGTGGATGCCGGCAACGGCACCGGCGGCATCACGGCCCTGCCCGTTCTGCGGCAACTGGGCTGCGAGGTTTACGATATCTATTGCGATCCGGACGGCACTTTCCCCAATCATGAATCCGATCCGACTCAGAAGAAGAACCTCGTGGACCTGATCCGGCTGGTCCGTGAAAAAAAGCTGGACCTGGGCGTCGGGTATGACGGCGACGGCGACCGGATCGGGGTTGTGGATAAAAACGGAGAGGTCATTTACGGGGATCAGCTCATGGTGATTTACGCCCGGGAAATCCTTCAGCGTCACCCCGGGGCGACCTTCATATCGGAAGTCAAATGTTCCATGGTCATGTACGACGACATCCGAAAACACGGGGGACGGGCCATTATGTGGCGAACCGGCCACTCTTTGATCAAAAAGAAAATGAAAGAGGAAAATGCAGCTCTGGCAGGGGAAATGAGCGGTCATATGTTTTTCAAAGATCGCTATCTCGGGTTTGACGACGCCCTTTACGCCACCTGTCGACTTTTGGAAATCATGGCTGATAGGGACCTGGGCGTGGATGAGCTGATTCGGGATCTTCCCCGCACCTATACCACCCCGGAACTCCGGGTGGATTGTCCCGACAGCGTCAAATTCGCCGTGGTGGAAAAAATCGTGGCCCATTTCAAGGCCAGGCAGGAAATCATCGATATCGACGGGCTGAGAGCGGTTTACGAGGACGGGTGGGGCCTGGTCCGGGCCTCCAACACCCAGCCGGCACTGGTCCTCCGGTTCGAAGCCCTGAGCGAGAGGCGTCTGGGGGAAATACGACAGGACATTGAATCGGTATTAAAGCAAATCATCGAGGAGACAGCGTAAGATTTCCGACGGAATGGGCATGAAGTCTTATAAAGAAAGTATTTATGGAATTATCGGCACAGCAGACAAAAGCCGTTTATCACACCGGCTCCCCGGCACTGGTGGTCGCGGGGGCCGGCTCGGGAAAAACCAGGACCCTCACCGCCAAATTCGCCCACCTGGTCCGTTCAGGGCATGATCCGAATCGAATCCTGGCCATCACCTTCACCAACAAGGCCGCGGAAGAAATGAAAACCCGGCTGATCCGGATGACCGGTCTGGATCAGCGGCGGTTTCAGTGGGTGCGAACCTATCATTCAGCCTGTCTGATGATCCTGAAACAGCATTGCAGCAAAATGGGGTACGCTTCACCTGTCCAGGTGCTTTCCGTTTACGGTCAGGAAAAACTGATTCAGGAAGTCTGTGTCCAGAACAACATCGAAAAAAAACAGGCCGGCAGAATTCTTTCGGTTCTGTCCAGAGCCAAGAATTCCGGCCGGCCGGAAAAATACCTGGGAAACCGAACCTCTTTTTTCACCGTGGACCTTCAGGGGATCTTCGTCCAATACGAAAAACGGCTCAAAGAGATGAACAGCGTTGATTTTGACAACATTCTGCTCAAAACCAGGGACCTGCTGAGGGACCATGCCGATGTACGATCGTTTTATCAGAATTATTTTTCTTATATCCTGGTAGATGAATATCAGGACACCAATAACCTTCAGGAAGACCTGACCGGGCTGCTTCTGGGTTCCCACCGGAACCTTTTCTGCGTGGGGGACGACTGGCAGGCGGTTTACGGATTCCGGGGGTCCAACGTCAACCATTTTCTGGGATTTTCCGAAAAATACCGGGATGCGCAAATTTACCGGCTGGAAGAAAACTACCGGTCGGCCGATGAGATCGTGCAGGCAGCCAACGACCTGATCGACCACAACCCCGACAAAATGGAAAAAAATTGTTTTTCCAGGAAAAAAGGAGGAGTGGTCGAGATTTATGATTTTCTGTCCGACGTCCATGAAGCCGAATGGGTCGCCCGGCGTATTTCGGGTCTGAATCGGCAGGGACAGGGCATCGGTTTTGACCGGATGGCCGTGGTCTACCGGACCAAATTCTGTTCCCTTCCGTTTGAACGGATTTTCAGGGCCTACCGGATCCCTTACAACCTGAAAGGGTCCCAGGGGTTTTTCGAGCGTATGGAAATCCTGGATATCAACTCTTATCTGAGCAGCGCATGTTTCCCCAATGACGACGTATCCTTTGAACGGATCCTCAACACCCCCAGAAGAGGCATCGGCCCTGCCATGGTCAAGAAGATGGGGGACTTGAGAACCGAGGGCGTCAGCCTTCGGATGGCGGCGGGTATCATGGTCCGGGACCGGATTCTGACCCCAAAGATTCATGGGGAATTATCCGGCCTGCTGGATCTTCTGGACGAAATTCGGGACCTGGCGCCTGGGCGCGCCATGGAAACCATACTGGAGGGAACCGGGTATCTGGATTATCTCAAGAAAAAGACCAGAACCCAGGAAGAATATGTGTCCAAAAAAGAAAATATCGAACAGCTCATACATACGGCCCGGAGCAAGGATTCCCTGCAGGAATACCTGGAAGAGGCGGCCCTGATCCGGGAAGACCGGGAAGATGAAGATGAAACGGATAAATCCGGGGTATCGCTTCTGACCATCCATTCCGCCAAAGGACTGGAATATGATGTCGTGTTTATCGTCGGCTGTGAGGAGCGGCTATTTCCCCACTGGCGGTCCATGGACGCAGGAGACGCGGCGCTGTGCGAGGAGCGGCGGCTGATGTACGTGGCCATGACCCGGGCGGAGCGCTTCCTGTACCTCACCCATGCCGGTTATCGAAAGGGTGAAATGGCTGTGCGGAGCCGATTTCTCGATCAGATTCAGGAATATCTGTCCTGAAATGGATTTTTATTTTTTAAGGGACACCCTGACCGACCTGGCCGGGAAATTTTTCCGCAATGGCAGAAACCTGATCCCGTCTTTCAACAAAGGGGTTTTCGCCACCCTTTTTTTCGCCATTTTTACCACCATCACCGGCGTGGGAATCGTAGTGCCGCTTTTGCCCATCTATGCCAATGATCTGGGCGCGACCGGAATATATGTAGGAATGATTTTCGGTTCTTTTTCCATCTCCAGGACCCTTTTGCTGCCTTTTTTCGGCCGGCTGTCCGATCGGAAAGGCCGAAAACCCTTTATCGTTTCCGGCCTTCTGGTTTATACCCTGATATCCCTGGCATTTATGATCTCGACCAGCGTGGAGTCCTTGATCCTGCTGAGGTTTGTCCAGGGAGCGGCCTCGGCCATGATCATGCCCGTGGTTCAGGCCTATGTGGGAGAAATCACTATCCCGGGATCCGAGGGATATTCCATGGGGCTGTTCAATCTGTCCATGTTCCTGAGTCTGAGCCTGGGGCCCATGATGGGCGGGGTGATAAAGGATGTCTGGTCCCTGGACGCGGCCTTCGGGTGCATGGGTGCGTTTTCGGGTCTGGGCTTCATGCTCTGCTTGTTCCTTTTGCCGCCGGTGTCTCTGGAAAAAGCCAATACGGATCGGTCCGTCACGGTTCCATGGTCGATGCTGCTCAAGGACCGTGACATCCTGTCTCTTTTTTCGGTTCGATATGCCTATACCGCCTGTATCGGTGTCATATGGAGTTTTCTGCCCCTGTTCGCGGATCGGGAATTCGGGCTTTCAGGTTCGCTCACAGGCATCCTGGTCACCCTGGGGGTGTTCGTCTCCGGACTGCTTCAGCTGCCCATGGGCTATATGGCGGATCGAGTCAGCCGGACCGGGATGATCCTGTTCGGGGGATTGATTTCAACGGTCGGCATGCTGCTGCCCTATTTCGCGGACTCTTTTTCCGATCTGGTGACGGCCGTTCTGGTTTTCGGCCTGGGCGGGGGCATATCCATGCCAGCCGTCATGGCCCATGCGGTCCTGAAAGGCGACGAGGCAAAAGCCATGGGGTCGGTCATGGCCGTCATGACCGTGGCTCACAGCCTGGGAATGCTGACCGGATCCCTAGCGGCCGGTCTGGCCATGGATTATCTGAGCTTGAAAATGGCTTTTCCCTGCGGAACTCTCATCATGTTTCTGGGAACCGTTCTTTTTCTTGCCGTAAGGGTTGCCCATCCGACCTTTCAAAAGCCGGGAAAATTTTAATTTTCTTCATCTTGAAGCCGGGGTCAAGGTGCTATAGTATATAAAGGTCAATAGGATAGATTTTTTGAAAGGATATTTCCATGCATCAAACAAACCATAAATTCATGACGGTTATGATTCTGACGATATCTCTGGCAGTTCTGACAGCTGCCGGTTGCGCCTCCAGCCGATCCGGTCAGGTGTATTCCAGAGACCATGCCCGGCAGGCTCAGTCTGTTGAAAGCGGTACCGTTGAATCGGTCAAGAGCGTTCTCATCGAAGGGACCAAAACCCCGGTGGGCGCTGCTGCCGGCGGTGTTGCCGGAGGCGTGATCGGATCCACCGTAGGTGGAGGGTCAGGCCGGACCGTGGCCACCGTGGTCGGAGCCCTGGCCGGGGCCGCCGCCGGAGCTGCCGCCGAGGAAGGCATCACCCAGCGAAACGGACTGGAAATCATTGTTCGGAAGGACAACGGCCAGACCGTGGTCATTGTCCAGGAGGCCGATATCGAGATTTACCCCGGCGACCGGATCCGAATCATCACGGCCGGAGACGGCACGACGCGAGTGTCCAAATGACAGCCTCATATCGCTTGATCCCGGTGGTTTTCCATGACGATTTCCTGGGCATGGCTCGAACGATTCGGAGCGGCCTATGAGAAAGTCGGCCGTGTGCAATGAAAAACTGAGAAATGTTGCCATCATCGCCCATGTGGACCATGGAAAAACCACCCTGGTGGATGCCATGTTCAAACAGAGCGGGATGTTCCGGGAAGGCCAGCAGGTCGATGAGCGCCTCATGGACAGTATGGACCTGGAACGGGAGCGGGGCATCACCATTGCGGCCAAAAACTGTTCCGTCACCTGGAAGGGGGTCAAAATCAATATCATCGACACCCCCGGTCATGCGGATTTCGGCGGTGAGGTGGAACGGGCTCTGTCCATGGCCGACAGCGCCATACTTCTGGTGGATGCGTCCGAAGGCCCTCTTCCCCAGACCCGGTTTGTCCTGAAAAAAACCTTTGAGGCCAAATTGCCGGTGGTGGTGATCATCAACAAGATCGATCGCAAAGATGCCAGGCCCCACGAGGTTCTGGACATGGTCTATGATCTGTTCATAGACCTGGACGCCACCGAAGAGCAACTGGATTTTAAATACCTGTTTGCCGTGGGCCGGAACGGGATCGTCAAAAAAGACCTGGAAGAATCTTCGGACAACCTTCATGCCCTGTTCGATCTGATCCTGGAAGAGCTGCCCCCGCCTTCCTATGATCCGAATGCCCCTTTTCAGATGCTGGTTTCCGATCTCGGGTATTCCGATTATCTCGGACGGTTGGCCATCGGCAAGATTTTCAACGGAACGGCCCGTTCCAACGATACGCTTGTGTGCATCGACAAAAACGATCGACACCTGCCTCTGAAAGTCACCCGTCTTCAGTCCTATGAGGGGCTGGCCCTGGTCCCGGTGGAAAAGGCGGAGGTCGGGGACATTATCGTTCTGTCCGGCATCGAGGATGTCAAGATCGGGGATACCATCTGTACCAAACAGGCCCCCATGGCCCTTAAACGCATCACCGTGGACGAGCCGACGGTTTCCATGCAGTTTTCCATTTCCAATTCCCCTTTTGCGGGCCGTGAGGGAAAACTGGTCCAGTCCCGCAAAATACGGGAGCGGCTGATGAAGGAAACCCTGATGAACGTGGCCATTGAAGTGGAGGAAAACCCTTCGGAGGACAGCTTCAAGGTCAAGGGCAGAGGAGAGCTTCAGCTGGCTATCCTCATCGAGACCATGCGCCGGGAAGGATTTGAGCTTTGCGCCGGGAGGCCCAAGGTGATTTTCAAACATCGGGACGGTGTCGTTCTGGAGCCCATCGAACACCTGTTTGTGGACTGTGATGAAGACTTCATGGGCATTGTCACTGAAAAGCTGTCCATCCGGAAAGGCAAGATGACCAACCTGGTGAACAACGGCAAAGGCCGGGTGCGCATCGAATTTTCCATCCCATCCCGCTCTCTGATCGGCTATCGGGACGAATTCATGACCGATACCCGGGGGACAGGCATCATGAATTCCTACCTATCCGGATATGACGAGTACCGGGGGGATTTCCCCGTCCGTTACACCGGCTCCATTGTTTCCGATCGCCAGGGAAAGGCGGTTCCCTATGCCCTGTTCAACCTGGAGCCCAGGGGACAGCTGTTCATCGAGCCCGGCACGCCGGTGTATGAAGGCATGATCATCGGGGAACACAACCGTCAGCAGGATATTGACGTCAACCCCTGCAAGGAAAAGAAATTGACCAACATGAGGGCATCGGGCAAGGATGAAAACGTGGTCTGCTCGCCGGTCAAGGCCATGACCCTGGAAAAAGCCATCCATTTTATCCGGGATGATGAAATGGTAGAGGTCACCCCGAAATCCATCCGGCTTCGAAAAACCATCCTGGGCGCCTCCCAGCGACAGGTGACCAGGGCCAGACTGAAAAAAACCGACTCGGATTAGGCGGTTCCGCTGTTTTTCAGGCGCCGGGACCTGTTTTCATCATCTTGCGGCGTTCCCCGTCACGCACTTCGCGCCGCAGTAGTTTGCCGACCTTGGATTTGGGCAGCATGTCCCGGAATTCGACATATCCGGGCACCTTGTAGGAGGCCAGACGGTCCCGGCACCAGCGGATCAGTTCCACCCCGCCGACACCTCTGGCGTCTTCCTTGAGTACCACGATCGCCTTGATCCGTTCTCCGACCTTTTCATCGGGAATGCCCACCACGCAAGCATTGATCACCGTGGGATGGTCTTGGAGGACGGCCTCGATTTCCGATGCGGACACACGGTATCCTTTGTGCTTGATTATATCCGCGGATCGTTCCATATACACCAGTTCACCGTCGGGCAGGGCGGATACGAAATCCCCCATCCGGCAGTAGATTTTGCCGTTGATTTCCACGTACGTTTTCCGGGTTTCCTGGGGTTTGCCGTAATATTCTTTCAAGGAATAGGCGGATGTGACCAGGAGTTCTCCGTTTTCGCCGGGCGCCACGCATTCCAGGGTGTTGGGGTCCACCACAATGCATTCCCGGCTCTTCAGGGGATATCCGATGGACCCGGAAGAGGGCTGGGTTCCAATTCGGCTGTAAGTGACATGGCCGGCTTCCGTGGATCCGTAGACCTGATAAATGGGCAGATCGTATTTTTCCTTGAACCGGTTCATGACTTTGCCGGGCAGGACATCTCCGCCGCAGAAACAGTATTTGAGGGAGGACAGGTCATACTGGTCCAAGCGATCGTTTTCCAGAATCATTCGGTACAGGGCGGGAACGCCCAGAAACCAGCGGACCCTGTAACGCTGAATGGATTCCAGGATGGCATCCACCTGGGGCTGAGGCATGAGGACCACCATATTGCCCTTGTTCAGTCCGATGGCCATGAAGAAGCCCAGGGCCATGATGTGAAACAGCGGGTTGACGGCAATGTAGACGTCCGCGCCTTCTTTGAGGTGTTCTCCGGCAACGTCCTGGGTCACGTTACGGATGTAGGAGGTGGACCCGATGTGGTTTCCGGGGACTCCCTTGGGAAATCCGGTGGTCCCGCCCGTGTAGAGAATATAGGAAAGGTCCCGGATGGGATCGATATCGATTGTTTCCGCCGGTGCCGGTGCCTTGAGAAGGGTTTTGAAAGGCAGAACCTTTTCATCGAAGTTTACCCTGCCGCGGGGAACCTTGTCGAACATAAATCCCATGGCTTGTTTCCAGGGCGGCAGCAGATCGGTCAGGTGGGTGACGATGGCATGCTTCAGGTTGGTCTGAGTGAATATTTCCCGGACATACCCGAAATTGGTATCCATGCAGATAATGGTTTCGGCTCCGGAATCCTTGATCATGTAAGTGATTTCATGGGAAGTGTATATGGGGGAAACGGGAACGAGAACGGCCCCGGCCTTTTGAATTCCCAGATAGGCAATCACCCACTGGATGCAGTTGGGGATGTACAGCAGGACCTTGTCTCCCTTGTTCACGCCGATGCCGCGAAGGCCGCCGGCAAACCGTTCGCTTATCTCACGAAGCCTCCGGTAGCTGAAATGTTCGCCCAGATAGACCACGGCGGTGTGGTCCGGATAGGTTTCGCTCATCACGTCGAATCTTGAAAAAGACAGTTCTTTTTCCAGCGGCAGGGTCTGATTCACCATTCAAGGGCCTCCTTATTTATGAAACTCCGAAATAGGCGGATTTGACATCCGGGTTGTCCATGAGTGCTTCCCGGGTTCCTTCCATGACCGCAGACCCGTTTTCCATGATATAGGCGTAGTCAACGATGGGAAAAACCGGTCGGGCGTATTGTTCGGATACGATGATCGAAATTTTGTTTTCCCGCTGAATGGACCGGGTGGCTTTCATCAGCGCGGCCTGCATAAGCGGTGACAGCCCCATCAGCGGCTCGTCCAGCAGCAGCAGACTGGGCTGGGCCATGAGGGCCCGGCCGATGGCCACCATCTGCTGCTCTCCGCCGCTGAGAAAGCCTCCCAGGCGATTTCTCAGCTTCTGAAGGGCGGGGAATACGGTCATCACGTATTCAAGGGTGCGCCTGGCCTGGGCTTTGGTGGCCAGGTACCCGCCGATCCGGAGGTTTTCCATCACACTGCTCTCCTTGAACAACCGCCGCCGCTCAGGGCAGAGAACAATGCCGGCCCGGGCCCGCAGACTGGGCTTCAGGTCTTTGATATTCCGGCCCTGGAAGAGGATGTCGCCGCTGAGGGTGATCCGCTCCCCCCCGGCCATTTCCTCTTTTTTACGGATATCCAGCATGATTCCGGACAAAGCGTACATGAGAGTGGACTTGCCGGCGCTGTTGGCCCCGAAAATCCCCAAGATCTGGTTTTCCCGGCACTGGAGACTGATGTTGTTCAGGGCCAGCATGTTTTCATAAAACACCATCAGATTTCTGGCTTCAAGCATAGGTCATGACCTCCTCGATTTTTTCCGATCCGAAATAGGCTTCTTTCACCTGTTCATCGGCCATGACCACCTCCGGGGTTCCCTCGATGAGTTTCTGTCCGAAATTCATGACCATGACCCGGTTGGCCACCTGGAACAGTTCTCTGAGGCGGTGTTCGATCATTATCAGGGTGATGCCGTCATCCTGCAGCCGTTCGATCAGGGGGACCATGGATGCGATTTCACTCATGGACAGGCCGGAGAATACCTCGTCGCAGATGATGATGTCTGGCTTGAGGGAAAGACAGCGGGCGAGTTCCAGACGCTTCAGGTATCCGGTGGGAAGGGTGGCGGTGGTTTTGAACGGAATGTGGGAATCCCGTTCAAAACCGATTTCTTCCAGAATGTCCACGGCCACGGTCTGCCGGTCGCCCAGGCGTCCGCCGCCCCGCCATCCGCCGGTCCGTCTGGCCCTGGGGGAGAACAGGGGGATGACCAGGTTTTTATAGGCCGGGAGGCTGTAGTAGGGCCGCATGATCTGGAAGGTCCGCGTCACGCCCATGTCGGCGATTTTATGGGGAGGTTTGCCCGTAATGTTTCGGCCCTTGAAAAAAATACGGCCTGAAGTGGGCTTGATGAATCCGGTAATGGAGTTGACAATGGTGGTTTTTCCGGATCCGTTGGGGCCGATGATGCCCAGCACGTCGCCGGCGAAAACATCCACGCACACGTCTCGCAGGGCGTGGACACCGCCGAATACCTTGGAGACCTGGTCCATTTGAAGAATGGGTCGATTGTGGTTCATATCTGGGTCCACCTTTCAAATTGTTCGTATTTTCGTTTGCCGAACACCATGATACCTTCGCTTTTGAAAAGGATGAACCCAACCAGAAGCGAGGCGTAAAAAACGATTCGCAAGGTGCCGAAATCCCTCAGGAGTTCGGATACGGGCACCAGGATCAGGCAACCCAGAAGGGGTCCCACCAGAGTTCCCGATCCCCCGATCACCGTGGCCGCGATGGGCAGAATGGAAAAATCCAGGGCGAACAAGGAGATACCGGCCCACATATAAATATGGGTCAAGCAGGCTCCGGCCATACATCCCATGGCGGCGGCGATGAACACGGCTAGGGCCTTGTATCGGGTAATGCTGATACCCGATGCCTTCACGGCCTGGTCATTGTCCATGATGGCGGTGAAAATCAGCCCCCGGTCAGTGGTGACGAACCGCCGCAGCCCGAAAAGAAACAACAGAACCATGGCAATGACCAGATACTGCTCCACAAAGGCGGAGGAAAAGCTGTCGATGCCCAGCATGCCGTCCGTACCTCCCAGGATGTCGAAGGCTTCGATGATGCGGGCCATGAACAAGGGATACATCAGGGTAACAATGGCAAAATAGACCCCTTTGAGCGGCAGGCAGGGCAACAGCAGCAAGGTACAGGCGGCCCCGCCGAGCAGGGCCGCCAGAGGAACGGATAGAAAAGGCGGAATGGACAGGTAGGCGTTGAGGATGCCGGCCATATATCCGCCTGTGCCGATGAAAAAGGCCCCGCCCAGAGAAACCAGGCCCACGTAATGGGCCAGAAAATCAAAACTCAGGGCCAGGATCGCATAAATGCAGACGATGGAAATCACCCGCTGCCAGTACATGCCGGGCATGAGCAGCGGCAGGATCAGCAAACCTCCGATGAGGACCAGCCGCGGCAGAGCCAGGTAGGTGAGTTCTCTCCAGGACATGAGGGCGTAGAGCCCATCGGATCGGACCTTGATACCGCGGTCGATTCTTTCTTTTCTGGATGTTGATGTGTTCATGTCGTCATACCCTCTCTTCCAGTTCTTTCTGCCGGCCGAACAGGCCGGATGGTTTCAGTATCAGGGTCAGAATGATGGCCAGGAGGGCCACCACCATCTGGAAATGAGACCCGATGAAAACAACGGTCAGAATCTGGGTGAATCCGATGATGAACGCGGCAAAAAAAGCCCCCATCCAGGACCCGAGTCCCCCCACGATGCAGACGGCGATGGACATGATCAGAACATTGTATCCGGCTTCCACGACAATGTTGCCCAGGGGCAGGACCAGAATGGCCGCAACCCCTGCCAGCATGGCGCCGAATCCCATGGCCAGCATGGCCATTAAATCCGAATCGATCCCCAGCATCAGGGCGGCCTGTTCATCCTGGGCCATTCCCTGAAGGGCCAGGCCTATCCGGGTGAAATGGGTGAAGGCCCAGAGCCCGATCACCATGAGAATGCCGATGACCACCATAATCAGGCGGTGGTAGTCGACGGGCACGCCGCCGATCATGAGGCTGCCTTCCATGAATACGGGCAGAGTATAGGTCATGCCCCGGAATCCGCCGAACCGCAATCCTTCGAGAATGGCCAGTCCGATAGCGTAGGAACAGATGATCTCGGAAATGTTCATGCCTCTCACCCGGATTAGAACAAACCGGTACATGATCATGCCGATGAGGCCGTTCACGCACAAGGCCAGAGCGATGGACAGGATATAGGGCAGCCCGGCTTTTTGAAACAGGGTCCAGGAGATGAACCCGCAAATGATATACAGAGCGCCATGTGCGAAGTTGGGGACCCTGCTGATACCGTAGACCATGGCGAAGCCGAGTCCCATCAGCGCCAGAGACACGGAGTTGATGGTTCCGTAAACGAGAATTTCCATAAAACGATCCCTGAATTTGAAGATTGATGGAAACAGACCCCTATTGGGCTTTCATCCAGGGCGGGAGAAGAATCTCACCCGTGGCGATGCTTTTGGGATAAACCACGACCCGCTTTCCGTCCTGCCATTGCAGGATAGAGCCGACGGCCCCTTCTTCGGGATCCAGGGCGGGAATGACCTGGTGGGTTTTGGGATCAAATTTAATCCGGCCGTAAACCCCCATCAGATCAGTGCTTTCAAGGGCCGCTACCACCTTGTCGGAATCCAGGGTGCCGGCTCTTTCCACTGCATCCTTGATGACGTATACGGCCATATAGGAACTGGAAGCCCCCAGCCCTTCAGGCTCCACTCCCCATTTCCGGGCATAGGCGTCATAGAATTTCATGGTCCATTCCGTGGCTTCGGACGGGGCGTTCCCGGCATTGACCACATTGCAGAGGGTGTATTCGCCCTTACCTTCCGTGGCCTTCCAGAACCCGGGCTGTTCGGCCGCCGCAAGGGTGGAGCCGAAGGGCAGTGCCGGGATCTGCAGGTCATACCACTGTTTCAGAAGGATGGCGCTTTCCGGCATGTCCATCCAGATACTGATGATCTGGGATCCGGTGGATTTGACCTTCAGGAGGGCCATGGAAAAATCCGAAGCCCCGGTTGGGAAGATTTCCGTACCGGTCACTTCAAATCCTTTGGTGCCGGCTATTTTACCCATGACTTCGGCCGCGCCCCTGGCGTGGGACACATCCTGGGCCATGATGAATACTTTGGTGAAGCCGTGTTTTTCCTTGAGATCCGCAAAATTGGCAATGATCTCACCAATTAGATTCACGGCTTCCCCATGGATCCGGAAGCAGTACTTGAATTTGTCATACTGTTCGGCCACGGTTTTGTGATACTGGGGCGTTAGAACCCCGCTGGTGACAATGGAAATTTTTTTGTGCTTGGACAAAAGGGACATGGCTGCCAGAGCCGCCTCCGAACGGTTGGGTCCGCCCACGATGAAATCGGCCTTCTTGTTGAGGATCAGACGTTCCACAGCCATCAATGCTTCGCTCACCGGTACGCCCGGTTCGAGATCCCGGGTGTCGATGACTTCGACCTGGAAGGGTCTTTTTTCACCGCCCACGTTGACCCCGCCCGCCGCATTGATTTCATCCACCGCCAGTTTGATTCCCCGTTCCGCGTCCCATCCGTAAAGATAGGCAACGGAAAGAGGTGCGCCGATGATGATGGGTTTTTCCGCCATGGCATGACTGCCTGACCAGAAATAGACGGTCAGAAGAATGAAAAGGGTTAAAAAACGGTTGGAATGCTTGCGCTTCATGAATGTTCTCCTTTCTTTTGGGTCCGTTATCAGTGACATCAGGAACTTTTTGAATCCGGCAGGTGGATGCCGTAGGTCCTGATTTTGGATTTCAGGCGGTTCAGGGATATTTTCAGAAGACGGGCGGTTTTTTCAAGATTCCAGTGGGTTTGGGCGAGGACGGTCAAAAGATGCTCTTTTTCGCTTTCCTTGAGTGATTTGATGTCCATATCCGACTCCAGGCAAATGAATGATTGAACGCTTATAAAAAACCATGCCGGAAAATTCATCCGCTGTCGGGGGCAGAGCAGAAGGAGGTAACGTACCGAAGGCGCGCTATGGTCGAAATGAGTTCTGAATGATCATTGCAAGGGGTGTGCCTGAAATAAACGAGTCGGCCATATAAAATGAATCCGCTTTAATCTATAGGCGTTCAATCATTCAATAAAAATAAATTATTCAACCGGCGCGGGAAAACGGCCTTTGAAATAGAAAATTTTTTTCCATTTGCTGGAAAAAAATTAATGGGAGCGGATATTGTATTTTTTAATTTTGCTTCTCAGTGTCGGCAGAGTGATGCCGAGCAGCCGGGAAGCGTGGGATTTGTTCCAGTCTAAACGGGAAAGGGTTTTGATGATGTGTTCTTTTTCTATGTGAGCCAGGGAAAAAGCTTCCAGGCCCATGGTGGGCAGGGTGGGGTTGCGGGTCAGAATGCGATCGATGTCGTCCCGGAGCAGCACATTGCCCCGGCATCCGACCAGGGCCTGGACAATGGTGTTTTCCAATTCCCGGACATTGCCTTTCCATGTATGGGACTCAAGCCTTTCCATGACTCCGTCCTGGATTTTGGTGATCCGGGTGCCCAGTTCCAGGTTGATTTTGTTCAGAAAATGCGTCACCAGAAGAGAAAGGTCCGAAAGCCTTTCGGAAAGCGACGGTATATGAAGGGTGAACACCTTCAGTCGATAAAACAGGTCTTCTTTGAAAAGCCCTTTGTTGACCCGGTCGGACAGGTCGCAGTTGCAGGCGGCCACTATCCGGCAACTGGATTTGAGGGTCCGGCTTCCGCCCACCCTCGTGTATTCCCTGCGTTGCAGGAATCCCAGGAGTTTTCCCTGGACTTTCAAGGGCAACTGGGCGATTTCATCCAGAAACAGGGTGCCGTTGCCGGCCAGTTCTATTTTGCCCCGGGTGGTCTGATCGGCGCCTGTGAAGGCCCCTTTTTCATGGCCGAACAACTCACTTTCCAGCAGGGTGTCCACCACGGCCGAGCAGTCAAACACGATGAACGGTTCGTCTTTGAAGGCGGAATTCATGTGGATGACCCGGGCCGTCAACTCTTTTCCGGTTCCCGTCTCGCCTTGAATCAGGACATTGACCCGGCTGGTACAGACCAGGCCCATCATTTTGAAAATATGTCGCATTTTTTCGCTTTTTCCGATGATCTGAAGCGGATTGACGGGTTGAATCTGGATGGTTCGGGTGGATGGGGTGTCTCTGTCGATTTTCAGGATCTGAACGGCCCTGTCGACGGCCTGTTCGACCTGATCCACGTCCAGGGGCTTGTGGATATAGTCAAAGGCCCCGCGTTTCATGGCCATGATCGTGGTTTCCATGTCCTGGAATGCCGTGATCATGATGATTTTGGATGGAAAATTTTTTTCCATCATGGACTGGAGTACATCCAGGCCGTTTTGGTCGGGCAATCGGATGTCCAGGATCACGATCTGGGGATGGTGTCGCTCGAACAGGTCCAGGGCCTTGTTGCCGGTATCGGCCGTCATGACCTTGAACCCTTTTTCTTCCATGAACATGTCAAGGGTTTCAAGGATCGAGTGTTCGTCATCCACCACCAGAATTTTGATCATAATCAGTCTCCCGTTTCTTCGGCGGCCGTTATATCAGCCGAAATGAAACTTCCGGAAACCGTTGTCGGGCTCATGTGCCGGTCCTTTCGCGGAGAGGGGGGCAGGCATGAAAAACCACGGCGGATCCGCATGCAAGATCAAATTACAGGGTCAGGGACCGCCCTGTCAAGTTTGTTCGATACCCTTGGAATGAGTTGTCCGGTTTTTCGGCTATTGCCCGATAACGGATATTCTATTATATAA
>CAZQIX010000029.1:0-44346 GCA_964593855.1 uncultured Desulfobacula sp.
GAGGGATTCGAACCCTCGGTACCCGGTTAGGGTACACACGCTTTCCAGGCGTGCACCTTCAGCCAGCTCGGCCACCTCTCCGCATTCAATCGATTTCAGGCAAAATAGTATCTTTTTTTGTCTGTGTCAAGGCTTAAACAAGGAAAGATAGTCCTCTGAAAACTTATTTTCACGGGTGTGCAGAAAAAGCGGCGGAAGGGTGATCTCAAGGTCTGATGCGGGCCGTGCGGGACTCATCCGGCCCGCGTACAAGAGGATACGCAGGGGGGCGGCGCCCGGCCTGACGTGTATGTATTTCACCCATTCCGGGGAAAATCCGTTCGTGTGAGCGGCTTCAAACAGATCCTGCCGCCGGTCGAAGGGGAATATGATGCAAATCTTTCCATGATCAGCGATCAAGCGGCCGGCGCATTGAAAAACCGTACCAATGTCCAGAGTGATATCGTATCGGGCCATGGCCGTTTGAGGGTTCGGGCTGAGACGGCCGGTCCCTTTCTTGCGATAGGGCGGGTTAGAGACGATCAGATCCGCCGGTCCCCGGATGTTCTGCCGATCGATGTCGCGGATGTCTCCGTGTAGAATGCGGACATCTTTGTCCAAACCATGGGCAATGACGTTGTCCCGGGCCAGGTCGCATAATTCCGCCTGGATCTCGACACCGGTGATGGTCAAACCCGGTTGACGCCGGGCAAGAATTAGAGGAATGATGCCGCATCCGCATCCTATATCCACGATGCGGGCGTTGTCCGTCAACGGCACATGGGCGGCCAGAATCAGCGGATCCTGGGTAAAACGGTATCCTTTAAGGGGCTGGCGGACTGGAAATCCGGCTCCCTTTGCCTTCATCCGAGAATCCTTCCTATTTTGAAACGGATTCGATCAATCAAGGCCTGGTTCAGATGGCGGTTGAGATTGCTTATCATTTCCTTTTCCAGGAAGCTGAGTTGATGGATCCAGGTCGAGCTGCTCACATTTACCATCAGGGTCCCGTCTTTGAAAGAATCAGGCTTTGCGTTCATGGCAATGGGTTTCCCCACTGCCTGATCCCAGATGTCCCAGATCCGGGTCATGGACGTATCCATGGCGGGTCGGTATTTTTTCAAAGCGTCTTTCAGGACATCGCTGAGATGGATGAGTTGTCCCGGCCGGTTGTTTTTCTCCACGAAAATTCCTTTTTAAACGGGTTGATGACAGATACGCTCATACCATATTGCGGAGCCGGAAGATAGGGTAAAATGACGTGGCGTTCATAAGAGTCAATGGAGACCGATATCAATTCAAATAAGTATTGCCTTTTGGGGTCGATCAATATAAAAAAGGTTATATTCTAAGAACCTGCAGAAAAAAGTACTCAAACCGGACAGGAAAATGATTTATGAATTGGGATTGGGAAAAATTAAGAGAAAATCAGCAGAAATATGAAAACAAAAGGGATTCCGGCGGTCCCGGTATCCCCAGGCCGCCCCGGGTGGACGACATTGTCAACAAGTTCAAGCAATTCAAGTCTTCGGGGGTGCTTATCGTTTTGATCCTCATTATAGTCGGCCTTTTCGGCGTTTCCAGCGTATTCACCGTGGAGACCGACGAGGTGGGGGTGATTCAACGGTTCGGAAAATACAACCGCACAGCGCAACCCGGGTTGAATTTCAAGTTTCCCGCAGGAATTGAAAAAATTACCAAAGTCAAGGTGAAGCGGGTCTATCAGGAAGAATTCGGATTCGAAACCGTTGCAAGGCCGGGCAGTTATCGAGTCACCCAGGATGACGCTTCCCAGGAAACCCCCCTCATGCTCACCGGAGACCTCAATGTGGCGGTTGTCCCCTGGATCGTCCAGTACCGGATTGCCAATCCCCTGGATTATCTGTTCAAGATCAAGGATGTTCGGGCCATATTGAGAGATATGTCGGAAGCCACCATGCGCACCATTGTCGGTGATCGGAGCATCAATGAAGTGATCAGCAAGCGGGAGGAAATCGCCTTGGCTGCAAGGGAGATCCTTCAGAAGGAAATGGATCGGGCCCAGTCCGGCCTGAACATCATCACTATAGAAATGAAAAAGACCAATGTTCCGGATCCGGTTCAGCCTTCATTTAACGAAGTGAATCAAGCCACACAGGAAAAAGAACAGACCATTTACAGAGCCAGGGAAGAATACAACAAGGCCGTTCCTCTGGCCCGCGGTGAAGCCCGCAGGCTGATCAAGGACGCAGAGGGATACGCCATTGACCGCATCAACCGGGCCCAAGGAGATGCCGCCAAATTTTCCGCCTTGTACCAGGAATATGATAAAGCCCGAGACATAACCCGCAAGCGACTCTATCTGGAGGCCATGCTGGACGTACTTCCCGGTCTCGGCACCAAATACGTCATCGATGCCGATCAAAAAAACCTGCTGCCGTTATTGAACATGGGTGGAGGGGCCGACGCTCTTTTGCCGAAGCCGACCCCTTAAAAGAGAGAGTGATTCATGAACCATCAATTGAGAAATACAGTGATGATTGCGGCTGCGGCCGTTCTGTTTCTGATGTATAACGCAGCCTATATTGTGGATGAGACGGAACAGGTGGTCATTACCCAGTTTGGAAAAGTGGTCGGCGCTCCCGTAACGGAACCGGGGCTCAAGTTCAAGGTGCCTTTTCTGCAGAAAGCCAACTTTTTTGCCAAAAATCTGCTTACATGGGACGGGATTCCCGGTCAGGTGCCGACCAAGGACAAAACCTATATTTTTGTCGACACCTTTGCCCGCTGGAAAATAGTCGATCCGGTGAAGTTCTTCCAGACCGTGAACAATGAACTGTTCGCTCTGGAGCGACTGGACGGCATTATCGACCCTGCCGTCAGAAACCTGATCACCTCTCACCCTCTGGTGGAAAGCGTACGGAATACCGACCGATCCATGGATACGTTTGATTATCAGGCCGATGAACAGGTCAAACAGGTTCGATACAAGATCAACCTGGGTCGGGACGAGATAACCCGTTTGATTGTGGAGCAGGCCAGCGAAAAGCTCCGGGAGTTCGGGATCGAACTGGTGGATGTGAAAATCAAACGTATCAACTATATCGACAATGTGCGTCAGGCGGTTTATGAACGCATGATCGCCGAGCGAAAACAGATTGCAGAAAAATTCAGGGCTGAAGGACAGGGAGAAGCGAGCAATATCCGGGGCGAAAAGGAAAAAGAGCTTCAGGTGATCAAATCAGAAGCCTATCGAGCCTCTCAGAAAATCAAGGGAGACGCCGATGCCGAAGCTGCGCGGATTTACGCCGAGGCCTATGGAGCCGATTCGGAATTTTATACGTTCGTGAAATCCCTGGAAGTTTACAGGGAAGCCTTGAAAAAGGATACCACCCTGATTCTGTCGACGGATTCCGACACCATGCAGTATTTCAAGTCGTCGGGCCGCTGAAAACAATCCGGGGCCTTGCGCTGCTAAAACAGCTGCATAAGGCCCCCGTGTATGGAAACAGCAGATGTCAGCGGTTATTTCTTCTTTCTCTGATGTCTGGTTTTGGCAAGGAGTTTTCTGTGTTTATGTTTCCTCATCTTTTTTCTGCGTTTTTTCATTACACTGCTCAAAAAAATCACCTCCTTTATCAATTCGATTCGATTGCGCGTTTAATTGAATGATTCATATAACATATTCCTTTGCGCCATGTCCAATTTTTTATTTTTTAAAGGGAAAGACCCGGAATGGACCAGCCACGGTATTTTAGCGGACAAGAGCTCGAAAAAGTGGATGAGGCCGTCAAAATTGCCGAAGAGCTGGTCAATAACCATTTCAAGATGTCTTCGACCCGGTGGCTGAAAAATCGATACGATATCCGAACCGCCAAGGATCTGGACCTCCATGAACGGGTCGACGGACCCGTGGCCCAGGTCATCAAGTATGAGGCCCGAAAAAAGGAAGTGCCGCTGGTTTCATCCGCTTTCAATTTATATAAGATCTGCCTTCAGGATAGTGCCATCCTGAAAACAATCCAGAAACAGGGCCTGTTTCTCGAACCGTTTTTGTTGTACATACTCTGCCATGAGCTGATCCATGTCGTCCGGTTTTCCAAATTCGAGCAGCGTTACGAAAACAAGAATGAGGCCGACGTGACCCTGGATGAAGAGAGGCGGGTTCATACCCTGACCCATGAAATATTGAAGCCGTTTTCCATCCCCGGACTGATGGAAGTGTTTGAATTCTATAGAGATTGGCGCGTTGCCGACCCTCTTTAACCCCGCAAAAAAAAGTATTCCGCCATGCTTGACAAGGTTGAAACACGTTTTATGTTATGCATGATTTTTCAGGGGACCTAAAAGTCAAGGAGATCAGATAAAATGCCAGTTTACGAATATCAATGTAAAAAGTGTGGAAAAATAGAAGAAGCTTTCCAGAAAATATCCGATCCGGTGCTGACCACCTGCGCCCACTGCGGGGGGAGCCTGAACAAGCTGATTTCGCAGAGCGCGTTTCACCTCAAAGGGTCAGGCTGGTATGTCACTGATTACGGCGGAACCAAAACCGGCAGTGGAACCCATTCGGAATCAAAAACAGATGCCGCATCCAGCGAGCCGAAAACGACATCAGCCAAAGACAAAGACTGATCTTCGAACCTTGATCAGTAATGGATACCGCTGGCGTCGTAATAAATACACCCAAACCATATAAATATACAACATTATTATGAAAAAAGGAGAATTTGATCATGAGTCTGAGACCTCTAAGTGACAGAATTCTGGTTCAGCGCGTGGAAGAGGATGTGAAAACCAAAGGGGGGATCATCATTCCCGATACGGCAAAGGAAAAACCCATCGAAGGGAAAGTGGTGGCTACAGGTAAAGGCCGCCTCGGTGAGGACGGTAAGCTTCTTCCCATGGACGTGAAAGTCGGTGATCGTGTTCTTTTCAGTAAATACGGCGGAACTGAAGTGAAAATCGACGGGACGGATTTTCTGATCCTGCGTCAGGATGATATTCTTGGAATTATTGAATAACCAACGATAAAGATTAAAAATGGAGATGATTTAAGATGGCAAAAGAGATTAAATACGACGCCAAGGCCCGTGAAGCCATGCTCAAGGGTGTCAGGGCACTCGCGGACGCAGTTGTGGTAACTTTAGGCCCCAAGGGCAGAAACGTGGTTATTGAAAAATCCTGGGGATCACCCAATGTAACCAAAGACGGGGTGACGGTCGCCAAAGAGATCGAGCTGGAAGACAAATTCGAAAACATGGGCGCCCAGATGGTCAAGGAAGTCGCCAGCAAAACATCTGATATGGCCGGTGATGGAACGACAACGGCAACTGTTCTGGCCCGCGCTATTTATGAAAACGGTCAGCGGCTCGTGGTTGCCGGCAACAATCCCATGGGCATCAAACGTGGTATCGATCAGGCAGTGGCCAAGGTTGTCGAATGTCTGGAATCCATGGCCAAACCGACCAAAAACCAGAATGAAATCGCTCAGGTCGGTACGATTTCAGCCAACAACGATGAAACCATCGGTAACATTATTGCCGAAGCCATGGACAAGGTCGGCAAAGAAGGCGTCATTACCGTCGAAGAAGCCAAATCCATGGACACGACCCTGGATGTCGTGGAGGGCATGCAGTTTGACCGGGGCTACCTGTCTCCTTATTTTGTGACCAACTCTGAAAAAATGGTTGTGTCTCTGGAAAACCCCTATATTCTCATCTGCGAGAAAAAAGTGTCTTCCATGAAAGACCTTCTGCCTGTTCTTGAAGCCGTCGCCAGAACCGGGAAACCGCTTCTGATCGTCGCAGAAGATGTGGAAGGCGAAGCCCTGGCCACCCTGGTCGTCAACAAGCTGCGCGGCACGTTGAACGTGGCCGCCGTCAAAGCTCCCGGTTTCGGTGACCGAAGAAAGGCCATGCTGGAAGATATTGCCGTCCTGACCGGCGGCCAGGTGGTGTCCGAAGACATCGGCATCAAACTGGAAAATGTGACCCTGGATGATCTGGGCCAGGCCAAATCCATCACCATCGACAAAGACAACACCACCATCGTTGACGGCGCCGGCTCCAGAGAAGCTCTGGAGGGAAGGGTCAAAATGATCCGGGCACAGGTCGAGGAAACCACCTCCGATTATGACCGCGAAAAACTTCAGGAACGACTGGCCAAATTGGTGGGCGGTGTGGCCGTCATCAATGTCGGTGCCGCCACGGAAACCGAGATGAAGGAAAAGAAAGCCAGAGTCGAAGACGCTCTCAACGCCACCCGGGCCGCCGTTGAAGAAGGAATCGTTCCCGGAGGCGGTGTGGCTTTGGTTCGCTGCATCAATGCTCTTCAGGAACTCAAGCTGGAAGGCGAGGAAAAGCTGGGTGTCGCCGTCATTGCCCGGGCCATAGAAGAACCGCTTCGCAAGATTGCAGAAAACGCGGGCGTGGAAGGTTCCGTGGTCATCAACAAGGTCAAGGATGGTGAAGGCGCCTTTGGGTACAATGCCCGTACCGATGTTTACGAAGATCTGATTCAAGCAGGCGTTATCGACCCCAAGAAAGTGGTTCGTTTCGCACTTCAGAACGCAGCCAGCGTTGCATCCGTTATGCTCACCACTGAAGCCATGATCGCTGAAAAACCCGACGAGAAAGCACCGGCCATGCCCGGCGGTATGCCCGGCGGCGGAATGGGGGGCATGGGCGGCATGATGTAAACTGCCCATAGAATCCCGCTGTTTTCAATTGATTTCAAAGCTCCTGCACACTTGCTGTGCGGGAGCTTTGCCGTTATGGCAATCGGAAAAGCTCCGGGCGGGATGCAGCAGGGTAACCCGTCATGAAATGCTTGACAGGAAATACGGGCTCGTATACTAGGGTTAGGGGTTGCATTTTACCAATATCGAAAGAGGTCTCTGTAAGTGAGGATATATGAGCACTGAAACAGTCGGATTGATATATATGTTGAGCGGCGCGGGTCCTGTCGTCAAATTCATCATGCTGCTGTTACTGTTTTTTTCGATCACCTCCTGGGCGATTATTTTCATCAAGATTCGGTATATCCGGAAAGCCTTCAGGGATTCAGCCGATTTCACCGACGTGTTCTGGCAGTGCCGGAACCTGGCTGATGCGTTTTCCAAAGCCAAAGCCTTGAGAACCAGCCCTCTGGCCAGGGTGTTCATTTCGGCTTATATGGAAATGGCCAGGTCCGACGGCAAGGAAGGGAAAAAAACGGAATGGAAGAAAGTGGAAACATCCTATTTCCAGAATATCGGTGCCGTCACCCGGTCTTTAAAGCGGGCCATGAATGTTGAAAACAGACGTCTGGTGCAATTGGTTCCCTTTCTGGCCACCGCCGGTAATACAGCGCCGTTTATAGGACTTTTCGGAACGGTCTGGGGGATTATGGATACCTTCCAGGGCATCGGCCTGAGCGGATCCGCCAGTCTGGCAGTCGTGGCCCCCGGCATCTCGGAGGCGCTGGTGGCGACGGCCGCCGGCCTTGCAGTGGCTATTCCCGCAGTGATCGCCTATAATTACTTCATGGACCGTATCAGGGTGCTGGATTCTGAAATGCAGAGTTTTTCATCCGATATTTTGAATATCATGGAACGGGACATTCAACACAGACAGGCGGAGGAATAATGCAGCTGGGCGGCAACAATCAATTCATGTCGGAAATAAACGTCACGCCTTTTGTGGATGTCATGCTGGTTCTTCTGATCATCTTCATGGTGACCGCGCCCATGATGGTGCAGGGCGTGGATGTGGACCTGCCCAAGGCCACGGCTAAAGCTCTGAAAAGCGATGAAGACCGATTGATCATTTCCGTTGATCAGGAAATGAAAGTGTATATCAACGAGCAGATGGTCGGTGTGGAGTTCCTCTCGCAGAAACTGTCCGCCATTCTGGACAATCTTGGCCGGGACCGGACGGTTTATCTGAAGGCGGACAAACAGGTGCCCTACGGGGTTGTGGTCAATGTGATGTCTAAAATCAAAATGGCGGGAGTCGAAAGCCTGGGGATGATTACTCTTCCGGGTGAAGACGACGAATCCTGATCAGCGGGTATGAGTTCTCGGGAAATGAACAGCAGCGGGTCCGCTCGTCTGGACGCCTTGGACCAGAGCGGCGGAAATCTGCTGATTTTTTTATGCGTTTCCATCCTGGCCCATGGTCTAGCCTTTGCAGGGTTGATGGCTTTTCAGGATTTTCATCTGCCCGGGGCCCCGCCTCAGGTGATCGCGATTGATCTGGTCTCCTTTGCGCCTTTTCCCGGTGCGGAAGACGGGGGCGGAGGAGGCGGTGAGGCACCGGCGGAAAGAGTTGGAGAGCCGGTCGATACCATGCCGGCTCATCCAGATGAAGTGCCGGAAACAAATACTCCGGCCGATACGGTGGAAGAAGCGCCTCCGGCCGAGATCAAGCCGGATATCAGCCTGATGGCCAAGCCTAAAAACCTGAAGGAATTGATGGCTGATCAGGAGAAAAAGGAAAAGGAAGCGGAAAAGAAGAAAGAAGAAAAGATCGAAAAACCGAAACCGCCTCCCGTGAAAAAACCGGATCCGGCCGAAGTTCGGAAAAAGCAGGCGGCCGAATCCACCCGGGACCAGACCGATATTTCGGCAGCCTTGGATCGGATGCGCAAAAAAGTCGCTGAACAGGGATCTCGTCCGGGTGGCGGGGGCAAAGGCGGCACCATCGGCTCCGGAGACGGGCCCGGGTCGGGAGGCGGAACCGGATCGGGACGGAAAGGGTATGGACCGCTTGACCTTTACCATGTCACGATTGCCTCCGCCATCGAGCAGAACTGGGTCTTCAACGAGAGTCTGGCCAGGCTGGACAGGAATCTGGAGGTCCGGATCCTGATCAAGATATTGAAAAACGGTGAAATAAAGGACATAATTTACGAAACCCGGTCAGGGAATCCCTATCTGGATGAATCCGCCAAAAGGGCGCTGCTGAAAATCAATCCGCTGCCGCCTTTGCCGGCCGGGATGAATTCTTATGATCTGGGGCTGATTTTTACCCCTGAGGGATTGAAATGAAAAATGTGCGGACACGATGAAGTTCAAGATATGGAATAAGGGTTTATGATGACAAAAGCAATTCGGCTGATGATGTTATGTGTGCTGTGTTTCTGGAATCCGTGGGAGGCTGTTCAGGCTGCAAATGTGACGTATATCAATATCAGCAATCCATTGTTGAAAAAAACACCCATTGCGGTCACGGAATTCAAATCCTTCAACGGCCATGCGGCTGAAGTGCTGGCCGGTCAAAAAGCGGTTCAGATATTGACGGATGCCCTGAATTTCACCGGGTATCTCAAAACCATGGATCCCATGGCTTTTCTGGCCAATCCGGCCCGAACCGGAATTCAGCTCGGAGAAATTAATTTCAGGGATTGGACGGGTATCGGGGCTGAACTTCTGATCACCGGCGGTATTGCCGAGACCCAGGGCAACGTGAGAATGGAATTGCGATTGTTTGACACTTTTAACACCAAACTGCTGGTGGGAAAGGTGTATACGGGCTCCGAATCCCAGATCCGGAAAATGATCCATCTGTTCTGCAGTGAAATTTCCTATGTGCTGACCGGCAAATACGGAATTTTTAATACGGAAATCGCTTTTGTGTCCACAGTGAACGGCAGCAAGGAAATTTTTACCTGCGATTTCGACGGCCAGAATATCCGGCAGATCACTTCCCACAAAAGCATCAGCCTGTCTCCATCCTGGTCGTCCGATGGACAATGGCTGGCCTATGTGTCCTATGCCCGGGGCAAACCCGATATCTACATCCGGCATGTCAAGGAAAACCGTGGTTCCATCGTCAATTTCAAAGGCATGAACATATCTCCGTCATGGATGCCGGGTCAGCAGAAACTAGCCGCCGCTCTGAGTTTTTCAGGGGATCAGGAAATATATCTGTTGACCCTGAAAGGAGAAGTGATTAAAAGGATAACGGATAGCTGGGGTATTGACGTGTCGCCCAAATTTTCACCGGATGGCCGGAAAATAGCCTTTACCTCGAAACGGGCGGGGACACCTCAGATTTTTATCCAGGACATTGAGACAGGCGGCGTTCAGCGGCTTACCTTCAATGGCCAGAACAACACCTCTCCGGCCTGGTCACCGGACGGAAGCAGGATTGCCTATGTGGGCATCAGAGGAAATGAGATTGATATTTTTGTAATGAATATTGATTCAGGAACGGTGGTTCAGTTGACCGCGAATTCAGGTGACAATGAAGACCCGGCCTGGTCTTCGGATGGAAGCATGCTGGTGTTCACTTCCACCCGGGAAGGCGGTGTGCCCGGCATTTTTGTCATGAACGCCTCGGGAACCGATCAGAGGCGGCTTTTGAAAATGAGCGGGAAACAGACCCAACCCAACTGGTCAGTTTCAGATAGTCCAAAGGAAGGTATGTAGGTATCAAGCATTCAATAAACAAAAAAAGGGGGAAAAAGTAATGAAAAAAAGAATTTGGTTCCATGTCGTACTCGCAATCCTTGTAACAGGGCTTTTCTTTACCGTTTCATGCGCCAAGAAAACCGTGGTCTCAGATGCCAGCACCATCGAAAAACAGGACGGAGCCGATGACGCAGCCGCCAAAGCCAAAGCGGACGCTGAACTGAGAGCCAGGGAACTTGCAGAGCAGGCGGCAAAGGAAAGAGCCCAGCAGGAAGCAATGGCCCAGGCGGCCCGCCAGAAATTTGAAAATCAGGACATCCATTTTGCTTTTGACAGCTCGGAACTGACGGCCATGGCCAAAACCCTGCTCCAGGAAAAAGCGGACTGGCTGAAGCAGAATGCGGCCGTCAGCGTTACCATCGAAGGTCACTGTGATGAGAGAGGCACAACCGAGTACAACCTTGCATTGGGTGAACGGCGTGCCAGTGCCGCCAAAAACTATCTGGTCGATCTGGGCGTATCCGCCTCCCGTCTGAACACCATCAGCTACGGCGAAGAAAAACCGCTGGATGACGGGAAAAATGAAAGTGCCTGGGCTAAAAACCGCCGGGCCCATTTTGCCATTGATTAGTTAGGCTCATTCAGGTTGATCCAACCGGTTAATCCAGATTGACCCATTGGACCGAATAAAGTGCCATCTTCAGGCGTAATGCTTTTACAGCAAGGCGTTACGCCTGATTCATCAAGACCTTCCGGCGATTGGAGCGTGCCCATGAGAACAAAGCTTCTTTTTTGTTTGATAACAGGTTGTTTCCTTATTTCAGGATGCATGGCATCCAAGGAATTTGTCGTCCTTGAAAACCGGGTGGCCGCCATGGAAATGGAGCGGAAAAATCAGCTCTCAGCCCAGCAGGAGAAGGAAAAAGAGCTGGAAACCATTCGGAACAAGGTCAATGACGGCATCAGTCCGGAGGATTATGCCGAGTTGAAATACGAAGTCAAGCAGCTCCGGGAAAAAAGCCAGCAGCTTGAAGGCATGATCGACGAAGTCAAGTATAACCTGGGGATATACAACCAAAAGGACAATTCGGGTTTTGAAAACCGGATCCAGCGTCTGGACAACGCCGTTACCCATAATTACGAACGTCTGGTCGAACTGGAAAAATATCTGGGTCTGGAACCCTCGTCCCAGGCGGCTGTTCCGGCGCAACCCCAAACCGTGCAGGCCCAGCCCGGTGACAAAGTTCAGGTGCCGCAACCGGCCACCGCCACAACTGTGCCCTCATCGGGCGGATCCGGTGAACTCGATCAATACGCGGCCGCCAAAAAACTTCTGGATGACGGGGAACGGGAAAAGGCGAGGGCTGCTTTTGAAAATTTCATCAAACAATATCCGGATTCCGACAATGCGGACAATGCGCGCTTCTGGATAGCGGACAGCTATTATTCGGACAAGTGGTTTGAAAAAGCCATTCTGGAGTATCAGAAAGTTATCGAGGATTATCCCTCGAGCAATAAAATCGCCGCCGCCAGGCTTAAACAAGGGTACGCTTTTGCCGAACTGGGTGAGAAAGCCAACGCGCGGTTGATTTTGAACGAGGTGATCAAAAAACACCCGGATTCCGCCGAGGCTAAAACCGCCCGGGAAAAACTGAAAACCCTTCAGTAACCGTTTTGATGACCAATGATCAAAGTCGTCGGGATCGACCCGGGTCTGGCCGGTACGGGAATCGGGGTCATTCAGGGGGATTGCAGAGAAATTCTGGGGTACTCCTTTGGCAGCATCTCAACAGGTCCTGACCAGCCGCTCCATTTCAGGCTTCATTCCATTTATTCCCGGATCCTGTCCTTTTTCAGTGACCAGCATCCCGACCGGGTTGTTCTGGAAGATATTTATTCCCTTCAAAAGTTTCCTGAATCCGGAATTGTTCTGGGAAAAGTGTCCGGCGTGATCCTCGTGGCGGCCTGCCAGGCCGGGCTGGAAGTGGATGAGGTCCCGGTGCGGGAAGTCAAAAAGATCATTTCCGGAAACGGACGGGCCGATAAATATCAAATGGAGCGAGCGATCCGCAGTCACCTGAACCATGAGGGACCTATACGCCCTTTCCATGCGTCCGACGCCTTGGGGCTTGCGTTAACGGGATATTACAGGTATAGAAATTCATTATGATCGGATATCTGGAGGGTACAGTCCTGCATTTTGATACCGAGGGCATTTTACTGCTGGCCGGTGCCGTCGGTTATGAGGTCATGCTCAATGTCCGGGTTCTGGAAACCCTCCGGACTAAACAAGATATCGATGAATCCATATCCCTGTATGTCTATTATCATCAGACCGAGCGGCAACCCAGGCCGGTTCTGATCGGATTCTTGTCCCTGGAGGAGAAAGCGTTTTTTCAAGCCTTCATTACAGTGGATGCCATCGGTCCCCTGAAGGCGGTCAAGGCCATGACACGGCCCGTGGGTGAAATAGCCCTGGCCATTGAAAAAAAAGACGCTGATTTTCTGGCCGGCCTGCAGGGCATAGGCAGAAGGACGGCCGAAAAAATCATTGCCACCCTGAATGGGAAAATGGGTCGTTTCGTTTCCGTTTCTCAGGACGAGTCCTCTTCTGATCAGGATGAAAGTCTGCCCGAAGCCACCCATGACATCCGTCGGCAAGTGGAGGATGTTCTGGTAGATCAGTTAGGCCATTCCCACGCTTCGGCACGGCGGATGATCCGGGATGCCTTTGTGCGCAATCAGACCATTTCAACCCCTGAAGCTTTATTTGATGAAATTTTTCGGGAAAATTCATTGCCATGAATGATTCTATCCTTTCCTATTCATCGGATCCGAAAGGGATTGTCACATCCACACGCACCCGGGATGACCTGTCACCGGATATTGTCTCTCTTCGGCCCACAAATTTTGACCATTATATCGGTCAGCAGGAAACCGTGGAAACACTGAAGATCGCCATTCAGGCCGCGAAAATCCGAAAAGAACCTCTGGATCATATCCTGCTGCATGGCCCGCCCGGTTTGGGAAAAACCACGGTTTCCCATATCATCGCCAATGAAATGGGAAAAAATCTGACCGTCACCTCAGGGCCGACCCTGGAGAAAGGCGGAGACCTCATCGGCATCCTCACTCACCTGGGAGAAGGGGATATCCTGTTCATCGATGAAATCCATCGAATCCCGAAAATCGTGGAAGAATTTCTGTATCCGGCCATGGAGGATTTTGCCGTGGACTTTGTCTTTGATAAAGGTATTCACGCCAGAAGTCACCGGTACCGGCTCAAACAGTTCGTTCTCATCGGCGCTACAACCCGAGTGGGCCTTTTGTCATCGCCTTTGAGGGATCGGTTCGGGATTTTCCGGACCCTGGATTTTTACACCCATGACCAATTGTCCGTGATTATTCATCGCTCGGCCGACCTTCTGAATACAAAGATTGCCGGGGATGCGACCCTGGAACTGGCGGCCCGCTCAAGAGGCACGCCCCGGATCGCCAACCGGCTTTTGAAAAGGGTGCGGGATTATTCCCTGGTCAAATTCAGGGGAGCCGTCACCCTGGACAGCGTCAGGGCGGCGTTAGAGCTGGAAGGAATCGACAACCTGGGGTTGACCACCCTGGACCGCAATTATCTATCCACCATCATAGATTTTTATCAGGGTGGTCCCGTGGGGATCGAAGCCATTGCCGCAACGCTTCAGGAGGAGACCGATACCCTGGTGGATGTGGTGGAACCGTTTCTGCTGAAAACCGGTCTGGTCCTGCGCACCTCCAGCGGTCGAAAAGCATCGGAAAAAGCCTTTATTCATTTGAACAGGAATCTTCGAACATGAGGGAATATTCAGCCTGCGGATGGAAACAAAGTCGATTTTGAAAAAATATCTGTGTCGGGTAGTGTCGGGCCTTGTGTGGATCCTTTTTGTTTTCAACGGATCGGTGGGGGCGGCCCAGATCCTTTCTCCAACCGCCATTATCCGATTGCCGGAAAAAGAGCGCGCAATCCTGGTTGAAAAAAAAACCCAGACCCTGTTTGTCTATGCGTCTCGGTCCGGTGCGCCCATACTGGAAGTCAAAATGCCCTGTTCCACAGGTGAAATAGCCGGGGACAAACAAAAGGCCGGGGACAAAAAAACCCCCGAAGGCGTCTATTTCATGATTGATGTCTATGAAGACCGTTATCTGTCACCCATATACGGGAAAAAAGCCTTTCCTCTGGATTTCCCCAACCTGATGGACCAGAGAAAGGGGAAAGAGGGATCGGCCATCTGGATTCACGGCACCAACAAAACTTTGAAGCCAATGGATTCCAACGGTTGCGTGGCCATGGAAAACGCCGACATCCTTTCTCTGGCCGATTATGTGTCCCTGGATGCAACCCCTGTCATTCTGGTGGAGGACATCGAGTTTACCGACCAGCAGACCCTCATGCATCAGGAACAGGCGATCATTCGCATGCTGGACGGATGGATCGAAGCCATGGAAAAAGGAACCTATCACGATTACCTGTCCTTCTACGCCCATGACTATCTGCCCGCCATTCAGTGGTGGCCCCAGTGGTTGGATATCCGGGAAAAAGAGGCCGAGAAGGGTGGTGAAATCCGCATGGCAATGGAAAACACCGGCCTGTATCAGTATAAATCAGTGGTTGTAGCCATATTCGATCACGTGGTCATGGTTGGAGATGAAAAAAAAGTGCTGGGAAGGCGCAAGCTTTTTCTGGAGAACCGCAATCCCGCTTACAGGATTGTCGGGGAAACCTATCAACGTGTGGAAGAGGCTTTCCGATCAGTAGACGTACCGCTGCTGGCGGTTTATAATTCATCGGTCAAACGACTGGGCAGACCGGATCTGATGGCCAAAGCCGATCAGCCGGTCATGCCGTCTGCCTCGATTAAAAAGAAATCCGATGTCCGGCCGACCCCCAAACCAATTCAGAATCCGGTTCCGGAAATGGTCCATCAGTGGCTGACGGCTTGGTCAACAAAGGACATAAAACGATATGCCGCTTTTTATGCCGATGATTTCCGCTCCGACGGAATGGATAAAAAAACATGGGTTGAGCGGAAGCGATTTCTGGCTGAAAAGAATCGATTTATCCGGGTTACCGGCCGTGACTTTCAAGTGCGGGTCGACAAAGACCGTTGTGAAGTGAGTTTTTTCCAGGATTATCGATCCTCCATTTTAAACACCCAGGGCGTCAAAACCTTGCATCTCATCAAAAAAGGCGGGGCATGGAAGATATATCGAGAGAGCTGGAAAGAGAAATAGCCAGATCCAGGCCCAGACCCTTCAAAAAGGATCTGAAAACAAGGACTTTGACAGTGGATGATTTCGGCCGGATTCGGGCAGCCGATCATCTGCGGCCCTTGGTGAGGGGCCTGGCCGTCATCAGCGCGTTGGCCATCCTGGCTCTGGTGGCGTTGTATGACCGGTATGCCGATTTGTCCGGGGAGGCGGTTCAGATGGCCGGAGAACTGGATCAGACAGGCCGAAAAATTGCTGAATTAAAAGCGGAAAAAGAGATACTGATGGCACGTTTGGTCATTGCCGGTGAAGACCCGGTTATTTCAAAGCCCTCGACGGATTCTGCAAAAATCCCCCTCGCCGGGTCCCGGAAGCCGGCGGAAAATCTCTCTCCGGAAACCGTGGACCCTGCCACCGGAGATGAGCCCGGCGGGTCTGCGATGGCGGCTGAAACACCCGATGAAAACGAGCCGGAAACACAGAAGATCATATCTCTGGAAAATTTTTCAGTGTCCAGGGACCGTGCCCATCAGGATCTCATGGTTCGGTTCGATATCCGGAACATATCCAAAGAAACGGGAGGGGTGTCGGGGCGAATCTTCACGGTCCTGAAACCCGATACCGATGATCCTGAAACCTGGCGTGTAGTGCCGCCGGTTTCTCTGAAAAACGGTATCCCGCAGCAGCCACGAAAGGGCCAGTATTTTTCCATCGCCCATTTCAAGCCGGTTCAATTCCGGATCAAAAATGCGTCGGATCCGGAATTTTTTCAAAAGGCCGCCATTTATATCTTCAATGACCAGGGCGATCTGATTTTTGAGAGATTGATCGATATCACCGAGGGTGGATAGAAACCGAATGCAGCCTGTTGGGATCATAAAAAAATCCATGGTCGTACTGTTTTTCTGTCTGTTTTTCTGCGCTCACGGTGTCGAAGCCGGTCAGAAAACCCATACGGTTTATTTCGAGGGAGAAGAAAACGAGCTTCAGGTATACCGAATCAAGGGTACTCGGCCGGGCAAAACCCTGCTCATTATCGGCGGTATTCAGGGTGATGAGCCGGCCGGATTTCTGGCAGCGGACTTTTATGTGGATTTCCTGCTGGACAAGGGCAATCTGGTCGTCGTGCCAAGGGCCAATTTCCCGTCGATCCTGAAAATGGAAAGGCAGATCAACCAGGATATGAACCGAAAATTCAGGGATGACGATATTTTCAATTACGAGACCAAGGTAGTCACGGTTCTGAAAAAACTCATCTGTGAAAGCGATTGTTTTTTAAATCTCCATGAAGGGTCCGGCTTTTATTCCAAAACCTTCGTGGATGAGAATCGGAATCCCGATCGGTTCGGCCAATCCATTATCATCGATGACAGTGTACTGAACGGCAAGGATCCGATCGGAACCGTGAATCTCGAAAGCATGGCCGAACAGGCGGCCGCTTTTATCAACCAGGGGATTTCGGACCCGGATCACCATTTTCACGTCAACAACCATCGGACCTCCCATCCGGACTCCAGCCACAAAGAACAGCTTCGGTCGGCCACTTACTATGCCCACAGCGTCTGCAAAATACCGGCCTTCGGCATTGAATCCGCCAAGGTCTTGCCCCTGGAACAGAAGGTCCGGCAGCATATATACGCCATCAATGGATTCATGGATCTTCTGGAGATAATTCCGAAAAATCCCAATATTGATTTGAAAAAGCCGGAAATGCAATATATGATTTTGTCCGTAAATCATTCCATACCCGTTGTCGTTGAAAAAATGCAGCGGCTTACGGTCAACCGCGGGGATACCGTCAAAGTTCTGGACATTGTCGCCAATTATGAGAGAGGCCTCAGTGTGGATGTCATCGGACTGGGCAATTCGTTCAACGATATGAAAAAAGAACTTGTGATTCTTGAATCCACCCGAATCGAGGTCAAAAAAGATTTTTACAAATGCGGCAGTGTGTTCATCGATGTCGATTCCAAAGGCTACCAGGTGCCGGAGGGAATCGCGGTCAAAGAGCCCGAGCCCGCGGACGGCCTCAGGTACAAACTCAGAATCAATGACGCCCTTCGGATCGTTGAGGACGGCGGACGTGTGTTCGTGAAATACGGAGACCGACTGGTTATCGAAGACCTCCTGTCCGGAAATGTGGATCCCGCCCGATACGTGGTCAATTTCAAGGGATTTGTGGGCAATTCCGGCAACAACACCGGTGAAGACCGGGGGTATGTCATTGCCATATCCGAAACCACCTTGATGAAACGATATGCGCTGGACCGGAGCGGTCGGCTGTATGAGGTGGTCACGACCCTGGACGGAAAAGAAGCGGGAAAGATTACAATTCATGTCAAGGGCAATCCGTAAGTAAGGAGAGTGAAAGTGGGAACAAAAAAAAGCGGCAATCTGTCCATCATCGATAAGGAACTGAAAATCGAAGGGACGATCCGGAGCAGCGGAAAACTGATCATAAAAGGACAGGTGACCGGAACCATAGAGGGAGACGTCATCATCATCGCGGAAGACGGTCAGGTGAATGCCAGCTCCGCAAGGGTGTCCAGCATTACCATCGGCGGGACGTTTCAAGGCGAGATAACGGCTTCCAAGGAATTGATCATTCTTAAAACCGGGGTGTGCGAGGGAAAAGTGGCCTGCAAGGATCTGATCGTTGAAAACGGAGGGGTCCTGAACGCCGAAGTGACTTGCAAAACCAGCAGCAAGCTGGCCGCTGATCCGGAGACGGGTACCTATGATCTCCATGTCGTCAACGACACCAAACGCATCGAACTGTAAAATTTGCTTGACAGAATCAGGAAAATATTTTAGAAGTCCCTGATTGTGTTTATGAAAAGGAGTGGTGAGAAAATTGAAAAAATATACCTATAGTGCAAAGCGATCGGATAACAAGGAAAACTGGTGCGTAGTGGACGCAACCGATAAAATCCTGGGCAGGCTGGCATCCCAGGTGGCATACAGGATCCGTGGAAAAAACAATCCGCTTTTTTCTCCCCATGTGGATACGGGCGACTGGGTCATTGTCATCAACGCCGACAAGATTCGCATGACCGGCAACAAGCCGGATCAGAAAAAATACTACCGTCATTCCGGGTATATCGGCGGACTGAGGACGGAAACCGCCCGGGAGTTGCTGGATAAAAAACCGGAACACCTGATCCGGAAAGCGGTTCAGGGGATGCTTCCCAAAAACCGTCTGGGCCGGAAACTCAATAAAAAACTGTTCGTGTACGCAGGCGATGCGCATCCTCATGCCGCACAGAAACCTGAAGCAATTGACATCTAAGAAAAAGGACACGGAAACGATCAATGGAGAGCGGTAACATATTTTACGCAACCGGCAAGAGAAAAGGATCTGTTGCCAAGGTATGGTTGACGCCCGGCAACGGCAATATCGTTGTCAATGGTAAGGACGTCAGTGACTATTTTGAGTTGAATCTGGCCAAAGATCTTTTGACGTCCCCCTTGGTGCTGACCCAGAAAAACGATGCTTTCGATATCAAGGCGACGGTTATGGGCGGCGGCAAATCAGGCCAGGCCGGCGCCATCCGTCTAGGCGTGTCCAAGGCCCTGGTTCTCCAGGATCCGGATGTCAGAAGCATTTTGAAAAGTGCGGGTTTCCTCACCCGGGATTCACGGCAGAAAGAGCGTAAAAAATACGGCAAGAAAGGCGCCAGGGCCAGTTTCCAGTTCTCGAAACGATAATCGGTTCTATATATCGCGGTTTTCTCAGGGGCAATATCATTGCCCCTTTTTTATCCGTGTCGAAACGGCGAATGAAAACATTTCTGTTCTACGATATAGAAACCACCGGACTCAACCCCGCCTTTGATCAAATCCTGACTTTTGCCGCCATTCGGACAGACCTTCGATTCAGGGAACTGGAACGACATGCCGTCACCTTCAGACTCAGGGACGATATTGTTCCTTCGCCGATGGCGTTTCTGACCCATGGGTTGACCAAGGCATCTCTTTCCGGCGGCATCTGTGAATATGAAGCCGCGCTGAGGATTCATCAGATCGTCAATACCCCGGAAACCATCAGCCTGGGATATAATTCACTGGGATTTGACGATGAATTTCTGCGATTCATGTTTTATCGCAACCTGCTTGACCCTTACACCCATCAATACAGCAAAGGGTGTTCGAGAATGGACGCCTTTCCCGTCACCCTTATTTACAAAGTATTTTACCCGTCTCTGATTCAATGGCCCCGGGTCGATGGACGATTCAGTCTGAAACTGGAATGGATCGCCCGGGAGAATCATCTGAATCCGGCCGGAACAGCCCATGATGCCATGAGCGATGTGGAAACGTTGATTGCCCTGTGCAGCCGGCTGAGGCAGAAACAGGATATCTGGGATTACTGTCTGGGTTTTTTCGACAAATCCGCTGACGAAATGCGGATCGCCGCCATTCCGGACGATTTCCGCGTAAATGCCCGATCTTTTAAGATCGGACTCATGGTGGCCGCTTCCTTCGGCCCGGAATCCGGCTATCTGGCTCCGGTTCTATGTATAGGCAGGTCCCTGCCCTACAGCAATCAGCAGCTCTGGCTGCGCCTCGATTCAGAGACGGACCGGGATCAGGGTGAGGGAATGATGTTCAGGGATATGGATGTCATCCGAAAACGCTATGGAGATGAATGGATCGTCCTGCCTCCCATCGAGCGATTCCGACGACGTCTGATAGAGGCTTCCAGCCGGATCGCCCATCGGAATCTGAGTGAAATTCGGAAACGGGAACAGCAGTTTCTGGCCTTTGTCAGCCGGCAAATCGCTTATCGATACCCGGAAATTCCGGACATGGATCCGGACGCGGCTTTATATCAGGACGGTTTTTTCACTTCCCGGGAGAAAATCGAGTGCGAAAGGTTTCATCGGGCATCAATGGAGATGAAACCCGTGATTCAGCAACGAATTGAAAGTCTGCGGATCAAAGTCCTGGCCGGTCGCGTTTTGGCTCGTAATTTCACTGATAGCGCACCCATGGAGGCCATCGAAGAGATGCAGCGCCATCGTGGCCGTCTGATCTCCGACCTGGAGTCGGATGCGGTCAAAGGATTTCGTGGCGATATCAAACGGAATCGAAGCCAGGCTCTGGCCGAACTGACACAGGTTGTCAACAAAGACGATCCCGGATCGGACGAAGGTCGTCGCCGAATGTTGGACTGGCTGAAAACCTATTTGAAATCCCTATGAACTTCTTCCGCTCATCCGCTTCAGGGTGTCGATCTGGGCTTCGTGGATGAATTTGTTGAGGATGGTTTCCTGCTGGATCGATAGATCAAGAATTTTCAGACCCAGCAGAATGTATTTGTCGGAATAGACCGGATTTTTTCGAACGAGCCGGGCTCGAAGGGGCAGGCTTCCCACGGGATCTTCCCTCTGCGTGTCGATGAGCAGGATTTCGAGTCGGAGATCTTCATGGGGAGCGATTTCCGACAGAGGATCGGACCCTGTTCCGGATCTGGGGATCAGAATCCCGATTCCCGTCAGGGAGATGTCCCGGATGATGAAATGCCTGCGGTTGACAAATTCCACATCTTTGTAGAAAATTTTACCGTCAATGATGAATTTGGTACTGATGGGCAGGCGAAAGGCCGATCGGATATTGGTCTCGACGACCGGCGGTCTGTATCTCAGAACGACCGCCCCTGTGATGGATTGGTTGGCCAGCCGGTACTGATCCACCACTTTGAAACCCGGACATGCCACCCCGACCCGGATTTTTCGCTTCATGTCATGAACGATGGTGGTCAGGTGCAGTTCCTTGAATACCGTTTTTTCAGTGAAAGAGGCCAGAGGTTGAGCGATGGTTATGGTAGCGACGCTGAAATTCGTATCGTAAATAATGGATGATCGTGAATAGGGGGTCAGGGAACTGATGTTGAATACGACATCCACCCCCACGGACGGAAGAAATATGTTTTCGACGGACAGGTTCAAAAAAAACAATATTCAGGCAGTATCGAGGCCCAATTGAATACTGCCTGAATAAATTCCTTTGGGAGATTATTTGACGGCGTCTTTCAGTGCTTTTCCCGGGACAAATTTGGGGACTTTGCGAGCTGGGATGTTGATTTCTTTTCCGGTCTGGGGATTTCTTCCTTTTCTGGATTTTCTTTCAGCGGTCTTGAAAGTGCCGAAGCCCACCAGGGTGACGGAGTCATTGCTGGAAAGCGCTTCCGTAATGGCCTTGATGGTGCAGTCAACAGCGGCCTGGGCTTCTTTTTTGCTGTTCAGTACTTCTGAAACCTTGTTGATTAAATCACCTTTGTTCATCTTGATCACTCCTTTTTTTAGGTTTAGAAATTTCCAAATGCCAAATTTGTCGTTCAAACACTCTGTTTTTTTGGTTCTTTTCCCCCTTGGATCAGCTTTTCAGGGTACGTTACGTCGTTGAGAAGGGCGTGTCAAGTCTTTATTCACATTTTTTTCTATTCTGTTGCAGGTTTCCGTGAAAAAACGTAAGCTGTCCAGAAAAAGGAGATACTATGGACGCATCGCTGGTGAACCCCTTTATTGAGGGGACATTGCATATTCTCGACACGACCGCCCTGGTCAAAGTCCGGCCCGATCCCCCCTTTGTCAAGTCGGATCTCGCTTCCCTGGGGGAAATTACCGGATGTCTGGATATTTCCGGAGATGTCACCGGATCGGCCGCCGTCAGCTTTTCCAGGCAGAGTATTCTAGGTATCGTGTCAGCCATGTTCGGAGAAAACATGACGGAAATCAACGAGGAAATCCAGGACGCGGTGGGTGAAATCAGCAATATGATCGCGGGTCATGTGACCACCAAAATCGGAGAACTCGGCAAAAAAGTCAAGGTCAGGCTCAGAGAGGTCAAAATCGGCCAAGATATATCTATCCCCCACTCGGACGGTTGCGGCCGGGTGATCGTCCTGCCGTTCCGAACCACTTGCGGCCGGGTGGTGATCGAGGTCTGCTGTCCCTGAAATCCTCGCCTTGAAGAGGGCCGGCGCTAATGAAAAGGAGGCGAAGCCATTCCCTGAATCATCCCAGGATTTTGTCCAGGTACCAGCGAATCGACGATTCCCCTAAAAATACGTATAAAACGGCGCCCATGGACAGAAAAGGCCCGAAGGGTATTTTCAGGCGAGAACTGAAGGTTCCGGTGGCGATCATGGTTCCCAGTCCGGCCAGGGTGCCGAGCAGAGAGCCGGTCAGAATCGTGAACAGGACGCCTTTGAACCCTGTGGCCGCGCCGATCATGGCCAGCAGCTTGATGTCCCCTCCGCCCATCCCTTCCTGTTTCCTGGCCAGATAATAGAACAGGGCCACTGCGTAGAGAATTCCGCCTCCGGCCAGAATGCCGGTCAAGACGTCGGTCCATGCCATCCCGGGCAGGAAAAGGAAGGAGGTGGCGAAGACGGGAATGCCGGGAAGAGAAATGCAATCCGGAATGATTTGATGATCCAGGTCGATGAAGGACACAACCGTTAGGACACAGACGAACCCGAGCCAGAACAGGGCGGACGGCGTGAACCCGAACCGGGAAAGGAGCAGAACCGCAAACCCTCCTGTCATGGCTTCGACGATCGGGTAGCGAGGGGAGATGGGGTGACCGCAGTTCCGGCAGCGTCCCCTCAAAAGAACATAGCTCAGAATCGGCAGGTTGAGATAAAAAGGGATAAACTCTTTGCAGGACGGGCAGAACGACCCGGGTCGGACAATGGATCGGCCCAGGGGAATCCGGTAGATGCAGACGTTCAGAAAACTGCCGATACAGGCGCCCACGACAAATACCGCCCCGAATATCATCCATGCCGGTCCGAAAATAGGATCCATCATTATGAAATCGTCTTCCTCGGGTTTACATTTTTTACTCTTTATCAACTGTTTACATTTTTTTTGCAAGCATATTGTAAAACGGGAAATGTGTTTTATTGTTGGGTCGACAATGATCCGGGCAAAGAGATGAATGCCAACCCTGGGAAGGAGTGAGAAATGGCTGAAGCCGATATCGATGATCTAATTGAAATAATTGAAAAGGAAAGCAATATCAAGGATATCCCCACCGCCATTCCCATGATGCCGGTCCGGGATGTGGTGGTGTTCACCGATATGCTGCTGCCTCTGTTTGTCGGAAGGGAAAAATCCATCCGGGCCGTGGAAGAGAGTTTTGAATACGACCGGTATATTTTTCTGGCCACTCAGAAGGATTCCGAAATAGAAAAACCCACCCATGAAGATATGTATCCGGTGGGAACCGTGGGCCGTATCCAGAAAATGATCAAGCTGCCCGACGGTCGGATCAAAGCCCTGGTCCAGGGCATAGCCAAAGCCCAAGCCGTTGAGTACGTCAAAAAACGTCCCTATTTCAAGGTTCGGATTGAATTTCTGACCGATCGTGACCCGGACACCCTCACCATCGAGGATGAAGCCTTGATGCGCAACGTCAAGGAAGCCAGCGAGAAACTGCTGGTTCTGAAAGGCGAGCTTTCCGGAGACATCGGCGATATTCTGTCCCATATTGATTCACCGGGCAAACTGGCCGACCTGGTGGCCTCCAACCTGAATCCCCGGGTGGAAGACGCCCAGGACCTGCTGGAAACGCTGGATGCGGTCCAGCGGTTGAAAAAGGTCAATGATCTGCTGGTCAGGGAGCTGGATCTGTCAACGGTCCAGGCCAGGATTCAGACCGACGTCAAAGATGAAATTTCGAAGAATCAGCGGGATTATTACCTGAGAGAACAGGTCAAGGCCATTCACAAGGAACTGGGAGAAGGCGACGACAAATTTGCCGAGATCGAGGAATTCAAGTCCAAGATCAAAAAATGCAAAATGCCGCCGGAATGCGAGAAAGAGGCCTTGAAACAGTTGAAGCGACTGGATCAGATGCATTTTGATTCCTCCGAAGCCTCGGTGGTGCGGACCTATTTGGACTGCATCGTGGACCTGCCCTGGAGCAAATCCACCCGGGATTTCCTGGATATCGACAAGGCCAAGGAAGCGCTGGACAAAAATCACTACGGCCTGGACAAAGTCAAGGAACGCATCCTGGAATATTTGAGCGTCCGGAAGCTCAACCCTCAGAAAAAAGGGCAGATCATCTGTTTCGTCGGCCCGCCCGGAGCCGGAAAAACTTCCCTGGGCAAGGCAATCGCCAAGGCCATGAAACGCAAATTCCACCGAGTATCCCTGGGCGGCATCCGGGATGAAGCCGAGATCCGCGGACATCGGCGGACCTATATCGGATCCATGCCCGGCCGCATATTGCAGGGCCTGCGTCAGTGCGGCACGAACAATCCGGTGTTCATGCTGGACGAGATCGACAAACTGGGCAACGACTTCAGGGGCGATCCGTCCTCCGCTCTTCTGGAAGCCCTGGATCCGGAACAGAATTTTGAATTTTCCGACCACTATCTCAATATGCCCTTTGATCTGTCCCATGTCCTGTTCATTCTCACGGCCAATATAGCCGACACCATTCCATCGGCCCTGCTGGACCGGATGGAAGTGATCGCCGTGCCGGGCTATACCCGGGAAGAGAAAAAAGTCATCGCCCAGAAATACATCCTTCCCAGAAAACTCCGGGACAACGGTCTGATACGCCGGACCGTCCAGTTCAGCCCGGGCGCCGTCGAGTCGATCATTGCGGATTACACCCTGGAAGCCGGGCTGAGGGACCTGGAGCGCAAGCTGGATACCGTGTGCCGGAAAATCGCCAGAAAAGTGGCCGAGGGCCGTAAAGGAAGATTCGTGGTGACCCGGAACTCCCTGACCCGGTATCTGGGACCGCCCCTTTATATCCCTGAACTGGATCAGGAGGAAAGCCAGGTAGGGCTTGCCACAGGTCTGGCCTGGACCGAGGTCGGAGGGGAGCACCTGTATATCGAAGTCTCTTTGTATCAGGGAAAGGGAGAACTGCTGGTCACCGGCCAGATCGGAGAAGTCATGCAGGAATCGGCCCGGGCCGCCCTGACCTATACCAAGGCCAATGCCGAGCGGCTGGGCATCGGCAAGGAAGATATGGACAACAATGACATCCACATTCACGTGCCGGCCGGAGCCATCCCCAAAGACGGCCCTTCGGCCGGTATCGCCATGGCCACGGCCCTGATCTCGGCCTTCACCGGCCGAAAGGTCAACAACAAAGTGGGCATGACCGGTGAAATTTCCCTGAGGGGGCGGGTCCTGCCCATCGGCGGGCTCAGGGAAAAGGCCCTGGGCGCTTTGCGGGCGGGCATCGAACATATCATCATTCCGGAAAAAAACAAAAAAGACCTGTATGATATGCCCAAGGTCATCAAGAACAAGATGAAATTCACCTGTGTCCGGGATATCCAGGAAGTGCTGGAAATAGCACTGGAACCCGAAGCGGGGGAAGAAACCCGGGAAAAGGATGAATAGGTGAAACTTTTGGCCTTGAGCACGGCGGAGCAGGGATGCAGCCTGGCTCTGACCGACGGGCCGTCCCTGATCTGCGAAGACTACTGGAATATCCGGGAAACCCATTCCCGCCGGCTGGTGTCCATGATCGAAAACGCGCTGGAAAACCGTGCCGGTATGGCCCTCGAAGACGTGGACGGGTTTTTGGCCGCACGAGGGCCGGGCAGCTTCACCGGCGTCAGGATAGGCATCAGCGTGATCCAGGGGCTGGCCCTGGCTATGGGCAAACCGGCCGTCGGCATATCCAGCCTGGACGGTATCGCCTACCGGTTTACTGCCGTATCCATGCCGGTCCTTGCCATGATGGACGCCAAACGCAATGAGGTTTACTGGGCTTTATACCGGTTTGATCGGGGCATCCTGGCTGAAAAATCCCCGGAAGCAGCGGGTTCCCCTGAAAAAGCCGTTGAGGCGGCGGGAAAACAACCGGTCCTGTTTGCGGGGTCCGGAGCCCGGGCCTTTCAGGCGTTGATCGCAAAATCAGCGGACCATCCGATATTTGCGGATGGATTGGCTGATTTTGTCAGCGCGGCTGCCCTGGTCCGGTCTTTTTACGCTCATGGCAGGCCGCTGTCCGACCCGGCACTTCGACCGACCCCCCGTTATCTGAGGGCTTCGGACGCTGAAAAGAGCATGGCTGTTTCGGCTTCCGGGATCTTGACATGACCGGGATTCCCTGGTAAGATGCCCGAGTTATGGGGTGTGGAACAGTAAATCATGGATAAATCGTCATGGCCGGCAAAAACTTTACTGCCCGTAGCCCGGCCCGGTTTTAAATTCATAGCCCTGGCCGGGATCTCGGCGGCGGTGTTCGGAGGTATTGGATGGTCGTGGGTCGCATGGCTATGCCTGGGTGCGGCCCTTTTTGCCGTTTGGTTTTTCAGAGATCCGGACCGTGGCATCCCCAATGATGCAAACGGTTTGATTTCTCCCGCCGACGGAAAGGTGATCCGAATCGACAAACACTTCCAGAGCGAATACCTGGCCGACCCTTGTATCCGGATAAGCATTTTCATGAATGTGTTCAATGTCCACGTCAACCGCATTCCCTTCAGCGGAGCGGTGGAAAAAGTGCGCTACAGCCCGGGACGTTTCATCAACGCCTCTTTTGACAAAGCCTCCGTTCACAACGAAAGAAACGCCCTGATCATTCGCACGGATACCGGAGCGACCTATGCCGTGGTTCAGATCGCCGGACTGATTGCCCGGCGGATTGTCAATTGTGTCCGGGAATCGGAAGCCGTTCGCAAAGGCGACCGTTACGGAATGATCCAGTTCGGGTCCCGCCTGGATCTCCACCTGCCCGAAAATTTCGAGGTTGCCGTGCATATCGGTGAAAAGACCCGGGCAGGGTCCACTATTATCGGATACATGAAGTAAAGGAGGACGGATTGAAAATGAAGCAAAAAAAGGTCAAAAAAAGCATTTATATTCTTCCCAATCTGTTCACCTCCATGAATCTGTTCTGCGGGTATTATTCCATCATTAGCGCGGTTCATCTCAGGTTTGTGGAAGCCGCTCTGGCCATTCTCGTCGGAACGGTATTCGATCTTCTGGACGGCAAAATAGCCAGAGCCACCCGAACTACCAGCAAATTCGGAATGGAATACGATTCCCTGGCGGATTTGATCACCTTCGGTCTGGCACCGGCTCTTCTGATGTATCTCTGGGTACTTCAGACCACGGGCCGATATGGCTGGTCAGCGGCGCTGCTGTTCACGGTCTGCGGGGCACTGAGACTGGCCCGTTTCAACACCAATGAGTCCGCCGGCCCGGATTTCGAAGGCCTGCCCATCCCGGCCGCAGCGGCCATGAATGTGTCTCTGGTCCTGTTTTTCCATCGTCTGGGAATCGATCCTGCGGCTTATCGGCTGATGGTCCTGGTGTTGCTGTTTGTGCTGTCCTTCTGCATGGTGAGCTCGTTCCCTTATAAGAGTCTGAAAAAAGTGTCTTTTTTCAGGAGTATGAAATTCAACCGATTGGTGGGGCTCATTCTGATCCTGATTTTTTTCGCCACGGAACCCTATATTCTTCTGTTCATCATATTTACAATCTATACCGTGTCCGGCCCTGTTTTGTTTCTCCTCAACCATCACACCCCGAAAGAGGGAGAAGATCCAGTCGACCAGGAATTATAACCCATTCATTCAACCCTTCAATTTGGAGTCAGTCAGATCTTGGAACAGATACCCATGACCAAAGACGGCTATGCCGCCTTGAAAAAAGAACTTGAACGATTGAAAACCTTTGAAAGGCCCGAAACCATCCGGGCCATTGAAATAGCCAGGGCCCACGGGGACCTGTCGGAAAATGCGGAATACCACGCGGCCAAGGAAAGACAGTCGTTTCTCGAAGGCCGGATCGGGGAGCTCAGTTACAAACTGGGAAATGCAAAAGTGATCGACCCCCTCACCGTGCCCAAAGATGCGGTGCGGTTCGCCAGCCGGGTCCGGGTGGAAAATCTGGATTCCGAAGAGGAAAGCGAATACATGATCGTGGGACCGGATGAGGCGGATATCAAACAGGGAAAAATTTCGATTTCCTCTCCCCTGGGAAGCGCCCTTCTGGGCAAGAAGCCCGGAGATGAGGCTGTTTTACAGGCCCCTGGCGGGAAAAGAGTCTATGAAGTGCTGGAAATCATTTAACCAAAGCGGAGGATTGAATTTTGGCAAGAGTCACCATTGAAGATTGTTTGAAAAACGTGGACAACCGGTTCGAGCTCGTTCATCTGGCCGCCAAAAGGGTTCGCCAGATCCGGGAAGGATCGGATTTTCTGGTCAAGGCATCCCGGAACAGCGATGTGGTCACGGTTTTGCGGGAAATAGCGGCCAAACGCATTGTGGCCAGACAAAACCATGATTCGAATGAGGATTGATTTTTCCTCCGTGCCGAAGGGGCGATAGCCGGATTGGGAAAAAGTCTGAAAAAAAAGATCGAACGCGCGGTAGGAAAGGCTATTTCCGACTGGAAAATGATCCGGTCGGATGAAAAGATCCTGCTGGGACTCTCAGGCGGAAAAGACAGCCAGGTGTTGCTGGATATCCTGGTTTCGCTGCAGAAAAAAGCGCCCGTGCATTTCGACATCCTGCCGGTTCATATTGATGCCGGTTTTCAGGAGTCTTTTGCCGAAGATCTGGGTAGACACGTGGCGCATATCTACGGCCTCAAACTGGAAATCGTCTACCGTCGCTACGGTCTTCTGGCCCATTCGCCTGAAAACAGGGAAAACCCGTGTTTCCTGTGTTCCCGTCTGCGGCGCAACCACCTGTTCGAAATGGCCCGGGCCGAAGGACGTAACCGGATCGCTCTGGGCCATAACAAGGACGATATCATCGAGACCCTTTTCATCAACATGTGCTATACCGGTAAGATGGCGGCCATGAAACCCCGGCAGTCATTTTTCGGGGGCGGCCTGGATATTATCCGACCCCTGGCCTATGCGGAAAAGGACGATATCGAGCGCTACGCCCGGACACTGGGCCTGCCGGAGTTCACGAACCCCTGTCCCAGCGCCGGGAAAACCCGCCGGTCTGCGATTCGGAGCATGCTGGACGTTCTGTATCAACACAACTCAAACATAAAGGGCAACATTTTCCGGTCCATGGGGAATGTGGTGCCTGAATACCTTTTAGACCATCAGTCATGATCGATATACAAAATCAGCCGGATTTCAGAAACATCCCCATCGACAAGGTCGGTATCAAAGGGTTGAAATACCCGGTCAAAGTGCTGGATAAAAGCAGCGGGCTGCAGTCCACCGTGGCCCAGATCAATATGTACGTGGATCTGCCTCATCAGTGCAAAGGCACTCACATGAGCCGGTTCGTGGAAATTCTGCATCTGGTTCGAACCAAGGTCTCCCTGGAATCTCTGACCAATATCCTGGAAGACATGAAAACCATTCTGGGTGCCAAATCCTCCCATATTGAAATCTCTTTTCCCTATTTTATCGAAAAGACATCCCCCACCACCGGATCCAAGGGACTCATGGATTACAACTGTTCCATCATCGGTTCCTCCAACGGGCGAAAGAACACGGATATTGTTCTGACCGTGGCTGTCCCCGTGACGTCGGTCTGCCCCTGCTCCAAGGAGATCAGTGATTACGGGGCTCACAACCAGCGAGGGGAAGTCCTGGTCAGCACCCGGTTCAAGAAATTCATATGGATCGAGGATATTGTGGAACTGGTGGAAGCCTCGGCCTCGTGCGACATTTTTTCGGTTCTGAAGCGGGAAGACGAGAAATTTGTGACGGAAAAAGCTTACGACAATCCCAAGTTCGTCGAGGACATCGCCCGGGATGTGGCCAAGGCCCTGCTTGAAGACCGGAACATCACCTGGTTTTCCGTAAGCGCTGAAAATTTCGAGTCCATCCACAATCACAGCGCCTATGCCTACATCGAGAGAGGATCCGCCTCCCGGGCCTGAACAGCCCTGTTTTTCAGCTCTTTCAGGATGGCGTCGTATCCTACTCCGTCCCGATTGACCATGATGACATAAGGATACAGCCGTTTTTTCGGCCCCACCAGATACCCGGCCCGGGTCCTGACACCGGACAGGGTCCCGGTCTTGAAAATATCTCCGCCTTCCCGGTTCAGCAGACCCTGCCAGGGTCTGAAATGTTCCAGAACCCGGATCATCTGGGCCGGCGAGATCCGGTTGGCCCGGGACAGGCCGGATCCTTCGGACAAGGAAAGCCCCTTCAGGCCCAGTTCCCGTGCGGCAAACGCCTGAAGGGTCCGGATTCCCTTGTCCAGGGTGGCCGGCGGACCGAAAACCAGGGCGCCTTCGGACAAAAGAAGCTGATTTGCGATGAAATTGCTGGAATAGTGCAGCATCTTTTGAACCGCGTCCGACAGTCGGTGGGGAGATAGAAAAACAAAAACAGGGTCCGGGTTCAAGGGGAAGGCTCCTTTTCGCACCCGTCCGCTGACCTCGATTCCCTGTTCTCTGAACCCATGGGCCAGAAGCCGGCCCGGGTAAAGGTCGCTCTGCGTCCGTGTCAGCGTGATCCGGCCTTGTTTGAGGCCTGTTTTTCGGATATCCTCGACAAAGACGGGGAGCAGGGGGGTCTGGGGTTCGCCGGACACAAACCCCCTCCGGGGATCCCAGGTGAATGCCAGGGTGTTGAAATTGGCGCACAAGGCCCCCACCGGCGCGTCATAGGGATTAAGGGAGCGGCCCCGGCCGGGAATTTCCACTGCGTCCTCGTAATGGGACTGATCCAGCACAATGTCCCGAATCTTCCGGATGCCCGTTCGCTTCAAGATGTCCCGACCCAGCTCCCGGAGAACTTCCGATGTCAGGAGCGGATCGCCGAACCCTTTGATATAAAGGTCGCCGGAAGAGTGATCCGCATGGAAATGAGTGGGAAACCGGTGGTCTTTGCCCAGATAATGCAGGGCGGACAGGCCGGTCAGCAGTTTCAGAATGGAGGCCGGTACCAGAGGCTGTTCCGGATTGCGGGCGTAAAGGATCCGACCCCGGTCGTCCGTGAGCACCACCCCTGTGTCCAATCCGGCGGCCCGGGCTGAAAACGGGAGGACGGTCGCCATGAACGTCAGAAATATGACGGCCGCCGTCAGAATCGGTCTTGTTTTCCGGCATCGACTCCGGGGTTTTTGTTCGGTCGTCTTATTCATGATCGGCATAAAAGGCGCTGTAAGCCAGATAGGTCATATAGACATCTACCTTGGCCGCGATCTCGAAGGGAGAATGCATGGACAGAAGGGCGGGTCCGCAATCCAGCACATCCATGCCGTAACGCGACAGAAATTTGGCCACGGTCCCGCCGCCGCCCTGGTCGATCCTGCCCAGCTCACCCGTCTGCCACACGATCCGATTCTGATTGAACACCTTTCGAATCCGGCCCAGAAATTCGGAGCCCGCATCGCTGGACCCGGATTTGCCGGCCACGCCCGTGAATTTGGTCAAACAGGGGCCATATCCCAGTTTCGCGGCGTTCATGGCCTCGTGAACCTCTTTGAAATCCGGATCCATGGCCGCGTTGACATCCGCAGATAGACAGGATGAGGCCATCAGGGCCTTTCTGAGGGTGCGGCTGTCCGCGTCCAGGCCGGCCAGAGTCATGAGGTCCGCCATGAAATCCTTGAAAAAACTGGACTGGGCCCCGCTGCTGCCTTCGCTGCCGATTTCCTCTTTGTCGAAAAAAAAGGCCACGGCGGTTTTCTCCGGATCCGTCCGGTCCAGAACGGCCTGAAGAGCCGTGTAGGCGCAGATCCGGTCATCCTGGCCATAGGCCCCGATCATGGAACGGTCCAGACCCACGTCCCGGGCCGGTCCGGCCGGAACGGCCTCGATTTCCGCGCTGATGAAATCCTCCTCCACCAGGCCGTAGGTTTCATTGAAAAAGTTGAGCAGCCCCAGTTTGACCCGGTCCTTATCGTCTTTCCCTCCCAGGGGCAGGCTGCCCGCGATCAGGTTGAGTTTTTCCCCGTCAAATGCGTCGGCAAGGGTTTTCCCGGACTGCAGTTTGCCGGCCAGATGGGGCAGCAGATCCGTGATGGTGAGGACCGGATCCCGGGGGTCTTCTCCCAGGGTGATCTCCACCGGACCTTGATCCGTTGTCTGAACCACGCCGTGAAGGGCCATGGGCAGGGCCAGCCAGTGATATTTGCGGATGCCGCCGTAATAGTGGGTTTTGATCAGTCCCAGGTCCAGGTCTTCGTACACCGGATTCTGTTTGAGATCCAGTCTGGGAGAATCAATGTGGGACGCAATCATGTTCACACCCTGGTGGATGGGCTTTTTCCCGATCACGGCCAGGGCCGCGCACCGGTCCTGAAAAATACGGAAAACCCGGTTCACGCTTCCCGGCGTCCGGGCCAGGGCCTTGTCCATGGATTCAAATCCTTTTTCCGAGGCCGCCCGGATGATTTCCCGGGCCGCTTTGCGTTCGGTTTTGGCCTGATTGAGAAAAGCTTTGTAGGGTTCACAAAAAGCCCATGCCCGCTTCAGGGCCCGGGCATCCAGATGATCCGCCACCAGTTCCTTTTTCCGCAGGGTTTTGTCTTTTATCTGTTTGATACGGGTTTTGTTCATGTCATTGTCCTTGTCTAGTGAAACCATTGAATCACGTCCTTCAGCATTTCCTTGATCCGGTGTTTCAGGCCCAGGACCTTCCACCGGTCCGGAAAAGCAATGGGGCTGAAGGTCAGTTCGATCCGATAACCATACCCTTTTTGCTCCGGGTTGTAAACCGGCTGAACCGCAAGGGGCAGTAGAACCATGCCCTCGTAGCCGACCACGGTGTCATGATCCCGGGCCGACACGGATGTGAGCCCTTTGTCCATGAGGACTTGTTTCAGGACCGTGTCACGGATTCGACGACCCGCCTCGGTCGGGTCCATCCCGGGCTCGGCCGGCAGAACCCCCGACAGTACGACCCGAGAAAAATTTTCCGCCCGGAAGTCCTTTCCTGCCGGAACCATGAGCAGATGATCGTCCGTCAGAACATTGCCGGAGGTCCGGATATCATACCGGACATAATAGGCACTCCGTTCTCCGCTCCTTTTGATCCGGCCTTCGTCGCTTCCGGAAAGGCCGTCCGCGGATGCCGAGGCCTGAACCCAGGCAAGCCCGGCATAAATCAATATCAAGGAGAGTAAGATTGGAAGCCTGAATGGATATGGCATGTTTTTTGTATGCCTGCTGTTTTCAGGGTTGATTCGTTCATTCATGTGCTGTTTTTTAAGATGGCGGCAATATTAACAGAAATTGGCGAAAGAGGAAAGAAAATGGAAAAAAAACAATGGATGGCGGGTATTATCTTGATGATCTGGTTTTTATCGGGTTGCGGCAGCCGTTTTTATGCAGGTGAAAGCCGGCCCGCTTCCCCGGGAGGGGTTCTCGGGCTAACGGAGAAAGAGGGTGGTTCCGATAAAATCGTCACCTTTGAAGTGGTCGGCAAGGGCTTGGAGCCGGAAACCGCACTGTCCAAGGGCGAAGCAATACTCATGGCCGAAAGGGCCGCCATCATGGATGGTTATCGCCAGTTTGCCGAAAAGCTCCGGGGTGTTTATGTGGACGCATACATGAGAGCAGGATACGGCAGCATCGATCATGATCTGATCAAAACAAACACCCAATCCTGGCTCAGAGGCGTGGAAGTCGTTGAAATCCGGAGAGGAAATCATGGTATCACCGAGGCATCCATGATGCTGAGGGTTCACTTTACCCAAAAAGGTATGGTCTGGTGGCCCAACGGTATCGGCAGCCATATCCGGCCGTTGTGAAAATCTTTTTTGAATATGCTTGGCTCCGATGGGAGGGAAGGGGGGAGAAATTGAGAGCCTTCATTGCAGTTGCGGCAGTAGTGTTGTGTGGAATGGCTCCGGCATGGGCCCGGGTGAAGTCCGATCAAGAAATCACCGCAACACAGCAGATTGCATTTATCCAGTCGGAAATTGATCATATAAGGCAGGATTTGGACTGGCTGTCGCGGAGGATTCGAAAATTTGAAGCTTTCCATGGGTTCGTTCCTGAAAAAATGATAGCCAGTCGGGATTATAAGCAAAACAAGATCAAAATATTGACCGCCCTTAAAAACGAGTGGACGGTGTTGCCCAGGAAGGGAAAACAACCGGCCGCCGAGAAAAAAAATATTTCTGTTAAAGGTCGGTTACCGACCCAGAAGACCAATGCCGGGGGAAACCCCTGTGGTGAAACCGGGATCATGGAACGGATCCGTCGATACGGGATAGCGGATTGGCTGGATCGGGTGTCGGACCCGAAAGGCGTTCGGTTTGAAAACCGTCTTCCCATCCTTTTTGCCTCCGGCAGCGCTGAAGTGGCGCAAGAATACCGTCCCTTTCTAAAAAATGTCGCCATGGTCCTTAAAGAATGTAAAATCAAGGTCCTGGCGGATGGATACGCGGACACGGACCCCATTCGCACTGAAAAATACCCATCCAATTACGAGTTGGGTGCCGCCCGGGCCGCTGCTGTCGTCAGAGTTCTGATTCAGCACGGTGTTTCCCCCGAGATTTTCAAGATCGGTACCACAGGCCAATTCCGACTGCCCGAACACCGATCCGCGAAATGGAAGGCCTTGGATCGGCACGTGAACCTGACCCTGTTGCCCCAACCCTGATACCGGCCCAGCAATTTGACACCGGCCCGTCAAACGATCGACGATTCCGTCCCTGACCGACCGAGAAAAAAAATATTTAAGTCCCCTGTTTCTGAAGACGATGATATAAGCCGTTATCGGTGATGTGTTCTAAAAATACGTTAAGAGGTCTGTACCATGAAAACAGTCTTATTTTCAGGAATCTTCGTGGCCTTTCTGTTGGGCCTGTCTGCCTGCAATGGCAGCTATTCTTCCGTTGCTCCATCTCCGGGAGGGGTTCTGGATGACCGTTCATCCAAACAGGTAGAAAACAGGGTGGTCGAATTTGAGGTCATCGGCAAGGGGGTTGCTCCGGAAATGGCCCTGACGCGGGGACAGGCTCTGCTGATGGCGGAAAGGGCCGCCGTGGCCGACGGCTACCGCCAGTTCGTGGAAAAGATCAGAGGTGTTTATGTGAACGCCCACATGAAATCCGGATATGGCGCAGTGAACTGGGAGGCCTTGCATACCCACACCCAGTCATGGCTCAGGGGGGTGGAAGTGGTCGAAATCCGTCAGGGACCTTTGGGAATTGTCGAAGCCCATATGCGGCTCAGGGTCAACTTCACTGAAACGGAAATGCTCTGGTGGCCTTTTAAAGGCAACGGAATTTCCGGATAGGGAGGCGATCATGCGAACGGCGTTTTATCGATCTGTTTCATGGCAGGCGGCGGCTTGGTTTTTTGTTCTGATCTGCTCGGCCTGGGCCGCATCAGAACCGGTCGGTATGTCCGGCGAATATGAGAACCGAATCCGCGAGATTGATTCGGAACTGCTTGAATGCAAAGACAATCTGGAATGGCTGAACCTGAAAATAAAGGGCATGACCCATTCCGGCCGGCCGGTGTCCGGCATCCTTTACCAGTCCGTTCAATACAAAACAAGCCGCATAGAATCCCTGGAAAAAGAAAAAGCGTTCTGCCAAGCCCGACTGTCTGGCCTCACCCCTGAACCCGTCCCCGATGCGGCTCCGACATCAATAACCGCAACCGACATCAGCGAACCGGATCCATGCAAAACCCTTCAGTCCGTGATTGAAAAAGTGGGTATAGAGGATTGGGTCGTCATCGAGCCGGACCCTTTCACCCGGGGCTATCGTCTGAAAACCATTCTGCCCATTTTGTTCGCTTCGGGAAGTGCCGTTCTTTTCAAGGAATACGAGGCGTTTTTGAAAAAGCTGGCCCGGGTCGTTAAAGACCTGGATGCCCAGATCGTTGTAGACGGATATGCGGACACCGATCCCATCCATACCCGTCGATTCCCATCCAATTTTGAACTGGGCGCCATACGGGCCGCCAATGTGGTTCATTTCCTTGTGCACAACGGCGTTCCTCCGGGCCTGTTTAAAATCGCCAGCACAGGCCGATATCGATTCCCGCCGCTGCGCATGTCCGCCAACAAAACTCTGGAACGTCATGTTCACATTACGGTGCTGATCCCCGCCTGATTCACCGATCTCCCCCTCCCTTTTTTTCATCTCCGTCCCTTGTTTTGCCTGAAAGGTGGCCAGCCCGGGTTTTTTCGAAGGCTCAAAACCATCGATAATTCCTTGATCCGATTAAATTATCGGACATGGGATTTGAATTTGTTTCAGGGTTTTGTTATAGAAGGTCATGCCCTCGAGAGTGTGATTAAATGGTGGCGGGATCTACATGGAGACGGAATGGGTCTGAAAAAATATAATGTGATTGTTTTGACCCTTATTTTCATTTCAGGCCAACTCGTTTTTATCCAGAACCGTTCCTTCAGCAGCGAATCCGGCCGCGTCGCCATCGTGGTGTCCAAGCGGATCAAACCGTATATGAGCATTGTGGAAGGAATGACCGAAGAAATGGGGGGAAAAAAGATCGGCTTTGACGTTTTTTTTCTCCCCGAAGCCGACCATCAGACATCTGAGACTGGGACAGTCGGTTTTGAAGATGGTGATTTTGTTTTTTTTGCCGCCATCGGACCGGAGGCGACGGCCTTGGTGTGGGAAAAACGTCCCCATGACCCAAAACTGTATGTGGCCGTTCTGGACCCGGAAAATCTGCTGAAAAACGGGGCGCTTCAGTGCGGCATTTCCCTGCGGATACCCATTGAAAGTCAGATCCGTGAGATTTCCGGGGCCTTTCCGAACATCCGGCGGATCGGGTTGCTTTTTGATGCCCGGCACAATGCTGTTTTTTACGAAGCGGCGCTTCAGACGGCTCTTGAATACGGTGTCCGGCTGACACCTCTTCAGGTGGGGCACAGAAATCAGATCACGGACGTTTTGGATCGAAATTGGGAAAACCTGGATTGTATATGGATGATTCCGGATGAGACCGTTATTTCCGAAAAAATTATCCAGCACATCATCAAGCTGGCTGTTTACCACTCAAAGGGTGTGATCGGATACAATTCGTTTTTTATCCGATCCGGGGCCTTTTTTGCTTTTGATTTTGATTACCGGGCCTTAGGGGTTCAGACCGCTTGTAAAATTGACACTTATTTTGAAACCGGCGTATGCCGGCCGGAGCCGCCGGTCTATCAAATCTTGATAAACCCGAAAATGATTGAAAAAATCGGATTTCAAGCAGGGGATTGAATGATTTTCAATAATATCGGCATACATGCAAGAGTACTTTCGGCCGCAGCCATCCTGATCAGTGCGTCAACCCTGACCCTTGGTTACTGGGGGGTGAAAGTCATCAACCAGTTTGTCATGGCTCGGTTCAGTCAACAGATCGAATTCATGACCCAGTATCTGGCTCTGAATTCAGAGCTGGGCATTCTGATTGACGAGCAGAGACTGTTAAGGGGGCTGGCCAAAAATATGCTGGAAGAAGAAGATGTTGCGGGCGTGGTCATTGAAGATCATCAGGGCCGGGAACTCATCCGAGAAACCCGGGCTCTTGCCGGACCCTATCAAACAGCCGAGAAACCGGTCTTTCTGACGGAAAACAATGACGGCGCAAGTTTTATGGATTTCTCGAACCCTGCCCGGACCGGGAGCCGCATCGGTCAGGTCAGGGTGATCTATTCCACCAGCGGGATCCAGGACCTATCCAGGAAAATGACACAGCGGTTCATCGTCATTGCTGTGATTCTTGTGCTGATTTCCTGTTTGATTTTTTATATTATATCCAGGTCTTTGGTCACCCCTGTGATTTCCCTGGCCGGGATCGCCAAAAAAGTATCCCAGGGCAATCATGCCATCCGGGCTCCGAAAGGCAATACACCGGAAACCATCAAGCTGGCCGAGGCATTTAATGAAATGCTGGATTCCATTGCCCAGGGCCGCAAAACCATCGTGCAGGCCTATGAAAAAATGGCTCGCCAGGAAACCTTGGTGGAAGTGGGAAAATTTTCCATGATGATCGCCCACGAAGTTAAAAATCCTTTGGGTATCATCAAGAGTTCTCTGGAAATTTTGAAGAGGGATCTGGAAATTCCAAAAGACAATATCGCACTGAGCTTTGCCGAAGAGGAAATCATCCGGCTCAACGATCTGATCGAGAGTTTTTTAATGTTCGCCCGGCCGGCTCGACCCAATTTTGCCCGGATCGATCTGAATCGGCTCATGTATCAGGTGGTATCCGGGTTTGAAATCCAATATCCCCGAGGAGAAATGGAAATCCGGTCCTTGATCCCGGAAACACCATTTTTTGCCAGTGCGGATTTTGATCTGATGTCGCGGGGATTGAGCAATATTGTCATGAACGCCTGTGAAGCCAATAAAAACATGGGGGTGGTGGATGTCTCCATTGAAGTCAGGGGAAAAAAATGGCAGATGTACGTGAGAGACCAGGGAGGCGGGATCCCTTCAGAGGACCTGGGTCGGATTTTCGAGCCTTTTTATACGACCAAATCCAAAGGAAGCGGCCTAGGGCTGGCATTTGCCGACCAGGTGGTCAAGGCGCACGGGGGGACCATCAAAGCGGAAAACAGGCCCGAAGGCGGTGCGCAGTTTCGTGTGACCTTGTTTTCTAATTTAAAAGAGGATGAAATTCAAGGAAGTCTGGAATAAATGGCACATATACTCATTGTCGATGACGAGGCAAAAATGCGTGTTCTTCTTTCCATGATGCTGGAAAGAAAAGGATATGAGATCGATCAGGCCGCCGACGGCAAAGAAGCGTTGAAAAAATTGACCGCTTCAGCCTATGACCTGGTGATTTCCGATATCAAGATGCCGGAAATGGATGGAAGGGAGCTGATAACCCGGATGCGTCAGCAGGATATCGTTACACCTGTGGTATTTATCACGGCCTTTGCCACCATTGATTCCGCCGTTGAAATGATGCGCCAGGGCGCCACGGATTATGTGACCAAACCCTTTGACGAGGCCAAAATCTGGCTGGCAGTGGAGCGGGCCTTGAATGTTTCCCGTCTGGTGTCCGAGAATCGCGACATCAAGCAGGAGCTTGAAGAAAAACAGGGCTATAAACAATTGATCTATCAGTCTCTCTGCATGGAGAAGGTGGTGGATCTGGTTCAAAACGTGGCTTATGTGGATTCGGCCGTTCTCATTTTAGGCGAATCCGGTACCGGCAAAGAGCTGATCGCCAGACAGATTCATGCTCACAGCAACAGGAAAAACAAACGGTTTGTACCGGTCAATTGTGCGGCCATATCGTCCAACCTGGTGGAATCGGAATTGTTCGGATATGAAAAAGGCGCATTTACCGGTGCGGATGCACGGCGCCGGGGCAAATTCGAATATGCCAGCGGCGGCACCCTGTTTCTGGATGAAATCGGAGACATGCCGCTGGAGTCCCAGGGAAAGCTTTTGAGAGCCCTCCAGGAAAAAAAGTTCCAGCGAGTGGGAGGCAACGAGGAAATCCCCGTGGATGTCCGCATCATCTGTGCGACCAATCGAAACCTGGAAACCATGGTGCATCAGAACAAATTCCGGCAGGACCTGTTTTACCGGATCAATGTTTTTCCCATCCTGATCCCGCCCTTGCGGGAAAGAAGCCAGGATATCGTGCCGCTGGCCGAATACCTGATCCAGACCTTTCCGTTTGGAAAAGACCATGTGATCACTGAAAACGCCTGTAAAAAACTCATGGAATACCCCTGGCCGGGAAATGTTCGTGAACTGGCCAATGTCATAGAGCGATGCCTGATTTTAACCCGGGATACCCGTAAAATATCATCGGACACGCTTTCGTTTCTCAAGCCGAACGCTCCTTCGGAAGGGAGAAGGATCATGATCAAGCTTCCACCGGGCGGTGTCGAACTTCAGCAGGTTCAGCTCAGCCTGGTCAAACAGGCTCTTCAGGCCGCCGGAAACAATCAGACCACGGCTGCCAAACTGCTGGGACTGAGCCGGTCCAAACTCCGGGTCCTGTTAAAACACATAGATGGTGAGCCATAAATGATGTCAATCCGTTTGAAACACATTACGATTGCTTTCATTTTCATTTGGGCATCTGTTTTCCCTTTGTATGCGTCAGACACCATGCTGATGTTTGTGGGAGAAGATCTGGAGGTGCTGTCCATTGCCTCCCGAAAAGAAGAAGCCGCCTGGAGCGCGCCGGCCATTGCCAAGGTGGTGACTCGAAAAGACATTCTGGAAACCGGGGCAAAAACCCTTGCCGATATTCTGGGCGGGGTCGCCGGTTTCCATGTCGAACCCACCCATGGGGGATCGATTCCTTATTTGAGGGGGATATCCAATTCGGCCCTGGTTCTGTTCGATACCGTCCCCATGATGTCGGGGGTTGAAAAAAACAATCACTTAATGGATCATGAAACCTCTCTGGCTTCGATTAAACGGGTTGAAATCATCAGAGGGGCGGGTTCGGTTCTCTGGGGACCGGACGCCTTTGCCGGCGTCGTGAATGCCGTACCGTTCACCGGAAAGGATTTTTCCGGACTGGAAACCGGCTTGACCCTGTCCTCCGCAGATAGGGGGCGCCAGGCCTTTATGCGGTACGGCTCCGATCATGGCCCATGGTCCTCTTTTTTATCTGTATCCGCGAGGCAGGCCGAGGAGGATGATGCATCCCTCAACGTTCGCCGTTTCTGGAATGACGGCTTGACCCCTTCACCGGTCAGTGAGCGGTTCGGACCGGGAGAACCCGATGATTCTCATTATATCGATGTCTACTACCATGCCACCGTATCCGACTGGCTGTCGCTTTCAGCCAGGATATCCGACAGTAGAAAGGCGTTTTCCATGGCCGACTGGGATCTGGACCATATATGGGAAGAGCAAAAATCAGTCCAATCCCGGCAGTTTAAAATCGAGGCTCGAAAAGATATCGGCATTGACGCGGGTCTCCGGCTGACCGGTTACTATTCAACCGTCGATCGTGAACGAACCGTGATAGATCGATCCTTTGATCAGAATGAAGACACTCTGTTCGGAGAGATCATCTACGAGCGATCCTTGTTTGGAGCGGATGGGCTTTTGACTGTGGGGGCCTCCTACAAAGAGGATCATTTTGACGATATCCTCGTATGGGAGAGTTTTTTCCCCGGCTATATCATCCCGGACAATCAGTATTTCTTCCCGGAATTCTCTCAAAATGATTACGACAACGCCTTGTATTCCATTTTCGGCCAATACCGGCAAAAAATCAGAAACATTGAACTCTGGGCCGGTGTCCGCAGCGATGGTCATGAACAATTTGAGGATAAGATCAGTATATCGTCCGGCCTGGCTTGGTCTCTGTCACCGGAATACATTTTCAAAGCCAGCTATGGATCAGGTTATCGTACACCTTTTGCCAAACAGCTCGCGGAAAACGGCCATGCCTGTCTGGAACAGATCCAAAACATCAATTTTCAGCTTCAATACAAACCCGACTCCAAAAGTCTGTTTGCCCTGACCCTGTTTCAAAACGACATTGACGATCACGTGGTGGGAGATCGTTATGAAGGGGCGGGCCTCTCTGTGCCCAACAGCCAGACCATCGAGGGGATCGAGCTGGAATGGGAATTCGAAGCATCCGACCGACTGACCTTTTTCGGGAATGCCACCTTCCTGGCCAATGAGGGCCCGGCTGAGATTTTTCTCTTCAATGACTACACTTACGTCGATGACGAAGGCAATGTGCAGAAACATTATCAAACCTTGACCCATCCCTATGACACGGGTTCGGACATCATGCTCAACTTCAGCCTTGCCTGGGACATCACGGACAATATCCGGATCGTCCCGCGGGTCCGATATTTTTCGCCAAGAGAATTGTATTATTCCGTCGGCAATGAGATCCGGGAATATCCGGAGGCCTGGCTATGCGACCTGCAGGTCCATATCAGTGATTTCCGTTCCTGTGACGTGAGCCTGTTCGTCAACAATCTGTTCAACACCCGTTTCAGAACCTTTGATGCCGCTTCAACCCATTATTCCGAATCCCTCAACGCCGGGCTGATATTTCGATACCACTGGTAAGCCCGGCAACCCGGATTTCAGAGCCGAGGCAGGATCAAATAAAGGAAATTCACTCCCATGAGAACCCCATTGACCGCATTTGTCCAATGGTTTGACTGCGTTCCGGTTCCCCTGCGAAAATATCTGGCCCATGTTTTCAGGGTCTGTACCACCGAAGACACGTCCCAGATGACGTCATTGCCCGATCATTCCCTTGAAAGCTTCCGAAATTGGGTGGTCGGGGTGGATTTTCCCCTGCGCATTGCCGCAAGGATGTTTTATGTCCGGTCGGTGTTCGATATGGTCATGTTTCATTATAAGGAAATCTTGGCCGATGGGGCGTTTGGCTCCCGGCCTGCTGAAGCCGACAATGTGATTCAGATTTCTTCAAGGCAGTGGGAGGATCTTCTGGAAGCCTGGAAGGACTTGCGCTCAAAGGAAATGTCTGATATTTATATCCATTCCTGGGCATCCTGGATGATTAAACAACAAATGGAGGCAAAATGAAGTACGCTGTTTTGAATTCTGTTCTGACCGGTCTGCTGATTCTGATATGCGATGCCGCCCTGGCCGGAAACATCATGACCCTGGACCAATGCCTGGAAATCGGCGAGAAAAACAACCCCACCCTTATGGCCACCCGTTATGATCTGGAAGGGGCCGGCTATGACATCAAAGCCGCGAGAGCTGATTTTCTGCCCTCCCTGTCTTCCGGCTATTCCATTTCCGAGCTGATCAGCGACCGGTCCAAAGGCCCTACGGAGACCGACTATCTGGACCAGACCATCAACAGCTTCAACATTAAACTGACCCAGATCCTGTACGCCGGGTCCAGGATCGTGAACACCTTTGATAAATCCAAGCTCACCGAATCACTGGTCAAGGCCCGAATGGCTCTCAAACGGCTGGAATTGTCTTATCAAATAGAGACCACTTTTTTTCGATTGATGAAAGCCGAGCAGGACGTGATCGCCATGACCGAATCCGTATCCCGCTTGACGGAAAGCATCAAGTCGGCGGAGGCTTTTTTCGAAAAGGAACTGGTTCCCTACGTGGAAGTCCTTCAGGCCCGTGTGGACCTTGCCGATGCCAGGGAGCGGCTGGAGATCGCCCGAAACAATCAGAACCGGGAGAGGGTCACTTTGTTCGCCCTCATGAACCTTCCCGTTGATTCGGATGTGGTGTTTCAGGACAGCCTGTCCGGCATTCCCCAGACAGATCCGTCTTTTGTCGACAGTTTTCAATATGCCCTTGAAAACCGCCCGGACATAAAAGCCTTGCAGTATCAGATAGAGATGGCCGGGAAAGAAGAAAAAATCGCCATGGGTAAGTATCTGCCCATGGTCAAAGCGGATGTGGGGTATTTTATCAACGACAGGGATTATCAGGCGTTGGGGCAGAGCGGCACCGGATTCTATGACAGAGATCAGACCAACCAGTACTGGTCCGCAGGCATCTATGTCTCCTGGGAGATGTTCGACGGCGGCAGAGCCTGGTATGGAAGGGAAAAACATCGAACCGAGGCCAGAAAATACCGCGAATTGATCAAGGAGGCGGAAAACACCATTGATACAGGTATCCGTAAAGCATTGCTCTCGCTTGAAGAAGCCAAACAGCGCATGATCACCTCCGCCGAGACCCTGGCTGCAGCCAACGAATATTATTCCCAGGAAGCCAGTCGTCTCAATGCCGGCATTTCGACCATTCCCGCGCTTCTGGATGCCCAGGACCGGCTGATTCGCGCCCAGGGAAACAAAACCAGGGCTGTTCTCGATTACCAGCTGGCCAAATCTGAATTAAAATACATGACCGGGGGGCTCGTGTTTTAGGTTTTTACTGCCCCCCGGGTCAA
>CAZQIX010000030.1:0-25673 GCA_964593855.1 uncultured Desulfobacula sp.
CAGCAGACAGGCTCTTGTCACTGGTGCTCAGCAGATATTTGCCGTCCAGCTTTTCTGCCGTCCTGAGCTTGGCCTTATCCACTGTCAGTTTGCCGGATTTCAGCTCTTTGAGATACCGGCCCATGGATCTATGGGTCAGAAGCGCATATTTGGTTTTGAGATGCGCTTTTTCTGGATGGCCGATTCATGATCAAGCAAAAAATCCATGCTCCGATACAGGTGCTTCACCTGGATGGGCTGTTCAATACCCAGATGGACATCCTTGGCTGCCCACTCTTCCACCGCCAGTTTGGAGGCAGTGGCCAAGGCACGGTTGGCTACCATGGCAAAAATCGCATCCCCCCCCACCGGTGTGGTGAATTCCCGGTCCTTGAGGGCTTCGGAGAGACATCGATCAATGCCGATGCGTTCCCACAACCCTTTGAGCAGCAGAGCCCCGCCAGCCGACAGGCTGGAAATGAACTTGATGCCAGTGCCCTGGGCTTCCAGCTTCTGGGCATCTTCGGGGCTGATAAAGCGGCTGAAGCTGTACACGAGGCGCTTGAGGGCAGTCACATCCAGCTGGTCTCGCCGCCCGAAGGAGTAGACGACCTCGGCTCGGGTGTAGCCCTTTTCAGGGTGCCGGGTATTGTGGGCCAACTGAATATACTCGACCTCAGACCCATCCTTGTTCTTGCGTTTTATGCTACGCACATACATGCCCATTAAAAAAGGATGTATCTGGATATATTTCAATGATAATATTTCAATTCGTGTGCCCACATATTTTGAGCTCAGGTCCGACATCCGCACTGATTTTATTGAATATTTTGACAAAATCCTGAAAAAATGATCCTATGACTGTCGAACACAGGATACAGAATAGAAATCACAGGGCTTATCTTTCTCACAGAAAAAGAAGGCTCCGTTTGTTATCAATGGAATTTAAATAGCGTTGTAGGGTTGGGATTGTCAAAAACAGAAGAGTTTTTTATAAAAACCGGGTAAGTTTTGGGAATAAAAGCTGAAAAAGTACAAAAATTAAGGGGAAGGCCATGATCAACCTGACAGACAATTATATCCGGGACCGGGTCGCGGACTCCCGGACCATTTTTCAAAAAGGGAAATTCCTGTACCGGCACGGTTCGTATTATCTTCTGGAATCCGACCCGATTGAACAATCCTTTGCCTATCGAGTGGATGGAAATTACGGGGATTACACCACAATGGTCCGGATCAAAGGTGATGAGGTCGTCTCATCCTGCACCTGCCCTTATCCGGGGGAAGGCTGCAAGCATGTGGTGGCTGCCGTACTCAATGCCCGTGATATCCTGATGAAACAGACTGATTCCTCACCCATGACCGATGCAGCCGGCGAAAACCGTCTTTCCGAGTCGGAAATACGGGACCAGGCCCTTCAGGATCGAAAAAAACGAGCGGGATCCGAAGGATTCCGGCTGGTCAGGGGGGATATGATGAAAGGCGATCATGTGGTGGTCAATCCGAAGGGCCGGAATTACGGGGTCTGCTTCCACGATCCCCTGGCCGGAGTCGGACATTGCACCTGCCCGGATTACCTGACCAACGGCCTGGGCACTTGCAAGCATATTCTCTTTGCCGCCTCATGCCTGAAAAAAGAATCCGGATTCAAAAAAACGTGTGACCGGGAAATATTTCCCTTTGTCGATATCTACTGGAATTCCCTGGCTGCGGCCCCCGGGGTTTTTTACGAGACAACCAATCCCGCTTTTCAGGATCTGGCGCCTGTCCTGGATCGATATTTCGACGGTCGGGGACTTTTGCGCGGCACCGACATGGTGCGGATCACGGACCTGATGGACGAGCTTGGGCAAGACAAGCGGGTGAGGCTCCGGGAAAGTCTGTTGAAACAGGTGGACCGCCTTTTGGAGGCGCAGACCCTGGATGCAATGACCCAGGAGGAGCCGGTGGACTGGCCATTGAAAACCGGGCTTTATCCTTATCAGGCCGAAGGGGTCCGGTTCGGGCTCTTCAAGCCGGGAGTCCTCATAGGGGATGAAATGGGATTAGGCAAGACCCTTCAGGCCATAACCCTCGGAATTCTGAAAAAAGAGAGGTTCGGTTTCGAACGGATCCTGGTGGTTACCCTGGCTTCCTTGAAAGAGCAGTGGAAAAGGGAGATCCAGAAATTCACGGATGAACGGGCCGTGATCGTGGAAGGCGGTCAATCCATACGCAAACAGATTTATTTCAATGAACCCGGCCTGTTCAAAATCACCAATTACGAAGCGGTTCTCAGGGATGTGACCATTTTGACAGGCTTCAAACCGGATCTCATCATTTTGGACGAAGCCCAGCGCATTCGAAATTTTTCCACCAAGACCGCCGACGCCGTCAAGCAGATTCCCAGAAAGCACGCTATTGTCCTGACCGGAACACCTCTGGAAAACAAGCTGGAAGATGTGTATTCCATCATCCAGTTTCTGGATCCTTATATGCTGGCACCTTTGTGGAGGTTCGCGGCCGATCATTTTATCATCCCCAAAACCGGGAAATCCGGCGTGGTCGGGTACCGGAATCTGGATGTCCTGAATGAAAAACTCAAGCGCATCGTGATTCGCCGGCGCAAAGAGGATGTGCTCAAGGACCTGCCCGGTGAAATTATCAATAATTATTACGTGGACCTGACCCGGGAACAGGAGGAGATCCATGGCGGGCTGGTCCGCCTGCTGCTGCCGCTGATTCACAAAAAATTTCTGACCCCCATGGATGTCCGCAAAATCCAGATGCTTCTGCTCAAAATGCGAATGGTCTGCGATTCCACATATTTGATTGACCGGGAAACCCATTTGTCGCCCAAACTGACTGAGCTTCAGGGGATCATCGAAGAAATTGCGATTCAAAACCGCCGAAAGATGGTCATTTTCAGTGAATGGACCACCATGACCTGCCTGATTGCCAGAACCTTGTCCGACATGTCCGTTCCCTTTGTCGAATTGTCTGGCCGCATCCCGGTACACAAGCGGCAAGCCCTGATCGATGAGTTTTCATCCAATCCGGATTGCCGGGTATTTCTCTCCACCGATGCGGGCGGAACCGGTCTGAACCTTCAGGCTGCGGACTGCGTGGTCAATTTTGAACTGCCGTGGAATCCGGCCCGGGTAAGCCAGCGCATCGGCCGAGTCAGCCGGATCGGCCAGGAAAGCACCTGTATCAATGTGATTAATTTTATTGCAAAAAACAGCATTGAAGAAAAAATTTTGGCCGGTATCCAGATCAAGACCGATCTTTTCAAGGGGGTGTTTGACCAAGGCCCGGACACTGTGGAATTTTCTCGGGAAAAGAAAAACGAAATGCTGAACCGGCTCAGGGAAATGATGGGCGAAGAGCCCGAACCTGCCGTGCCGGAACGTGCTGAACCGGATGAAATCCCCGAAGATCTGCCCGGTTACCTCAATCCAAAGGTGTTGGGAGCTGCGGAAGAAGACGAACAAGATCCGGCCGGCTTGACTTTTGAATCCCGGGAAAAGATCGCCGAAGACCGGGATTCGGAAGATCAAGATTCCGATGTCGGGGAACCTCGGGCCCAGGATCCGGAAAGGATGGAGGCGGTACTGAATTCCGGGATGCAGTTTCTGACCGGCCTCATGGAAATGGCCACGGGACGTACAATGAAGCATGTCGAAGGCCGTGACAAAATGATTGTCATCGACCGGATCACCGGCGAAGTCACATTGAAATTCAAACTGCCCGGATTCTAAGTTCAAAAGGAGGCCCCCATGCCCTTGTCCTTCAGCACCCGAAACCGCGGAGACATCGCCTTTGGTTTTTTCAATATCGAATCGGACATGCTGCTGCTCGAACAGTATTTCTTTTTTGCGGACCGGTTCTGCCGATGGATGGTGGATCTGGCCGGACAAAAAGGCGAGCCGCCCGTCAAAATCGAACCCGAGGTCCATGTGATCCGAAACCCCATGGATATCGGCGATCTCATGGGCGCCATCCACGGGTTCCGGTTTACCGGGTTCATCGGTCGATTGTACCGGATATTTCCTTTCCCCGAAGACCCGGAAAAGTTCAAACAGAACCCGGATGGGTTTCAAACCCGGGACCTTGTGGAACAAGAGATCCGGCCGTTTGCCGAAAAAAAACGTCTCCCGATCGTCCTTGGTCCGGATGAAACGGCGCGGATCGGGCCTTTCGTGTTTACTCGTCCGGTATTTCACGATCTGATCCGATATGTCTGGGAGGGCGGTTACCCGAAATGGAAAGACGGCATCCGGCCCGCCTGTGTCCGGGACATGAAAGACGGGATACTGGCCGGCGAAAATTCCTTTTTCAAAGGAGTCTTTGAATCCTGACGGATTTGATGTATGGTAAATCATTTTTAAATTACATTTCAAAGGAGAGTCCCATGCCCATAGCCGATAAAATGGTCAGAATGGTTGAATCCGCATCCATGATCCGGAAAATGTTTGAAGAAGGGATTAAAATGAGGGAAAAATACGGAGCCGACAACGTGTTCGACTTTTCCCTGGGAAATCCGGACGTTCCCCCGCCCGAGGTGGTCAGAAAGACCCTTCTGGAACTGATCGACAACCCGGCCACTTCTCACGGCTACATGCCCAATCCGGGCTATCCACATGTGCGGCAGGCTGTGGCCGATTACCTGAACAAAGAATACAAGGTCGGGCTGACCCCGAACCTGATCGTGATGACTGCGGGCGCGGCAGGGGCTCTCAACGACATCCTGCGGGCCCTGATGAATCCCGGCGAAGACATCCTGGTGCCGGCCCCGTATTTTGTCGGCTACAACCAGTATGCGTTCGTGGCCGGGGCCAACCTGAAAACCGTTGCCTCTCGGCCGGATTTTCACCTGGACCTGGAAAAGATCGAAAACGCCCTGACGGCCGAAACCCGTGTCATGCTCATCAACTCTCCCAACAACCCCACCGGCGTGGTCTATCGTCGGCAGGAACTCGAAGCCCTGGGAAAGATCCTGGACGCAGCCAGTCGAAAATTCGGCAAACGCATCTATCTGATCTCGGACGAACCCTATCGCAAAATAGCCTATGACGGCGTGGAGGTGCCTTCAGTGTTCGATGTCTATCCCCACACCATCGTACTGACATCCTATTCCAAGGAACTGTCCCTGGCCGGCGAACGCATCGGTTATCTGGCCATTCACCCCGAGGCCGAGGATGCCGCCATGATCGCCGGTGCGGCCGGGGTCACCAACACCATGATGTACGTCAATGCGCCTGCCCTGTTCCAGCAGGTGGTGGGACGGCTCCAGGGCGTGACCGTGGACATCGGCATTTACAAAAGGCGGCGGGATATGCTGTGTGATGGTCTGCGGGCGGCCGGATATATCTTCGATGTGCCGGAAGGGGCTTTTTACCTGTTCCCGGAAACGCCCATTGCCGATGATGTCCGGTTTGTGAAAATTCTTCAGGAAAATCGGATCCTGGCCGTTCCCGGAACCGGGTTCGGCGGTCCCGGCCATTTTCGGCTGTCCTATGCCGTGCCGGACAAGACCATTGCCGGATCGCTGGAGGGATTCAAAAAAGCTTTCGACAGCGTAAAATAAATAAAAAAAATCAAAAAACGAGGATCAGACCCGGGGCCTGCCGCATGTGACGGCAGACCCCGGGCTGTTTTCGGGCCGATCTATTTTTTGGCCTGCCTTGGTTTGGGCAGGGATTCAAGGTCTTTGAGGGCCGCGTCGATCTGGGCCTGGGGCAGTTCATGGTCCGCCAGTTTGCCTCTGAAAAAGTTTTCATAGGCGCCCAGATCCACCAGTCCGTGTCCGCTCCAGTTGAAGAGAATCACCTTTTCTTTCCCTTCTTCCTTTGCTTTCAAGGCTTCGCGGATGGTCATGGCCACGGCGTGGTTGCATTCCGGGGCCGAAATATACCCTTCGCTGCGGGCAAAGGTTACGCCTGCGTTGAAGGTTTCGAGCTGATGAATGGATTCAGCCCGGATGATGCCGTCCAGCACCAGCTGGCTCACGATGGGCGCCATGCCGTGATAGCGCAATCCGCCGGCATGGATGGGCGCCGGAACGAAATTGTGGCCCAGGGAATGCATGGGCAACAGCGGGGTCATTTTCACGGTGTCGCCGAAGTCATAGGCAAATGGCCCCCGGGTCAGAGTCGGGCAGGAAGTGGGCTCCACAGCAATGATGTCGATGTTTTTGCCTTCGATCTTGTCCCTGGCGAAGGGCATTGCCAGACCCGCGAAATTGCTGCCGCCGCCGGCGCTGCCGATGATCACGTCCGGGTAATCCCCCGCCATTTCCAATTGTTTCTGGGCTTCGAGCCCGATGATGCTCTGATGGATCATGACATGGTTGAGCACGCTGCCCAGGGCGTACTTGGTGTCTTTGTCGCCCACCGCCACTTCGACGGCCTCGCTGATGGCCATGCCCAGGCTGCCCGGTGAATCCGGGTATTTTTCCAGGATGGATCGCCCGGCAGCGGTTTCGGTGCTGGGGCTGGCCGTGCAGTTGGCGCCCCAGGTTTCCATCATCAGCCGGCGGTAAGGTTTCTGGTTGTAGGAAATTTTGACCATGAACACTTTGCACTCGATTCCGAAAAAGGAACAGCACATGGCCAGAGAAGAGCCCCACTGTCCGGCCCCGGTTTCCGTTGTGATGCGTTTGGTGCCCGCCACTTTATTGTAATAGGCCTGGGCAAGGGCGGTATTGGGTTTGTGGGAGCCGGCCGGAGACACCCCTTCATTTTTGAAATAGATTCGGGCCGGTGTGCCCAAGGCTTGTTCCAGGCCGTAGGCCCTGAACAGAGGAGAAGGCCGCCATATGGCGAGTTTGTCGAGGATTTCTTCAGGAATGTCGATCCAGCGCTGGGTACTTACCTCCTGCTCGATGAGGTTCATGGGGAAGATCGGTTCCAGGTCCTGGGGTCCGCATGGCTGTCCGGTGCCGGGGTGGAGGGGAGGCTCCATGCCGTTGGGCATGTCCGCCATGATGTTGTACCACTGCCGAGGCATATCCTTTTCAGATAACACATACTTTTTGGTCCTCATAACGTCTCCTTTGTTAGGGTTTATTAAAAAAATGACGACCGGCAAGGCGCATCATTTTTTCGGGCAATTTCGGTCACCGGGCATTTTAAAATTAATCTCATTTAGTAAAAAAATCATGATCAGTTTTTATAGGGGACTTGTCTCCCGCGGGTCAAGGATAAAAAACTGATTATAAAATGGTGAGGAAAAATCACTATTATTCCAGTGTGAAGAGAAAAGACCTCAGATTGGTGTCCTTGTTTTTCAATCCCAGTTTGGTTCGGATCCTGTATCTGTGGGAAGTGACCGTGTTCAGGGATATGTGCAGTATTTCAGCGATCTCCTTATTGCTCACTCCGTCTTTGACCAGGCCGGCGACCCGGATTTCCATGGGAGTCAGGTTGAGATAAGGCGAAGACAGTTTTCCGATCAGGGGAGAGGTGATCTGGGTGATGTTTTTCTGGAGCTGATCCAAAATAACTTTCTGTTCCGGGTTCAGATCTGTTCCGGCAAGTCCTTTCAGGCAGGGCAGGACAGAATGTTTCACATTGGTCAGAAAATTTTCCTTATCCTTTTTTTCACGCTGTTCCATCTGTTTGAGCAAAACCTTGAGAGCGATATTGGTTTCTTCCAGTTCCTGATTGGTCTGGCTCAGTTTTTCGGTTCTTTTCCGGACCAGTTCTTCGAGCCGGTCTTTGCGGGTCCGCAGGTCATCCTCCTGTCGTTTCCGCTTGAAGAATTCCGGGATGTCTATTTTAATATATTCTTCATATCTGATATAGGCTTTTTTGGCATACCGGGCGATGTGGTCCCGGATCTTGGAGGGCGGGGCCATGATGAACCGGCAATGGCGATCGCCCTTGGCCCGGCATTCGACCTCGGCCGTGACCAGCGGCAATCCGAAGCTTTCCTCGCACCAGCCCGAGGAATATCCCGCATTCATGACGCAGACCGGGTAATCGGTGGTTTCCTGTTTTTCCAGCCAAGCCTGGGCTTCAAAAGAATAGGGATGGTCGTAGATCAGATAGAACCGGTCATCCGCCCTGGGATTGGAAAGGGGATGGATTTTGACCGAGGCCCATCCCGTATAGGCGAAATGAATCGGCCCGGCCGACAGCTTTTCGATGGGATCGGTCACTCCGGTTTTTGAAAAAAATCGTCTGGCATCGCTTTTTCCTATGGAATGGGCAATGTCGAACAGGAAGTTGAATGACAGGTTCCGGGCTTCCTCCTTTCCTCGGTCCTTGTACATGAGGGCCATCATGTCGAACAGTTCTTTGGACATGGCCGAGGCCCTGACGAGGATATAGCGCTCGCCTGAATAATTGACTACGCCTTTTTCCGGATCGCTCCGGACGTCGGCAAAATAGGCGCGGACATATTCCTGGGCTTTCAGGAATACCGGATGAAGCGCATCCGGAACGCTGACCGTGTTCAGATCCCGGCGGGGCTCATCAGTCATCTTGGATAAAGGTTTCCGGGTGGTTCATGAATCTTTTATAGATATGGTAGTAGCTCGTATCTTCATAGGCGATGGGGGTTGCCGTCGAATGGTCGAAGCTGTAAATCTGTGCGTTTGGACAGGCCAAAAGCAGGGGGGAGTGGGTGGCGATGACGAACTGGGCATGCCCCATCCGGGCCGTCCGGATCAGCAGGTTGAGGAGCTCGATCAAAGAGGCGGGGGACAGGGCCGTCTCGGGTTCGTCCAGGAAATACAGGCCTTTGATGGTATAGCGGGATGTGAAATAGGACATGAGGGACTGGCCATGGGACTGGGTGATCAGGGATTTCCCACCGAAATAATTGAGCATGGCCGCGTCGCTCAATGCCCATTCTTCGAGATTTCTGGCAAAATGGGAAAAAATCTGGGACCCGAAAAACGACCCGGGAACCGGACCGGCCTCCCATTCCACCTTTACGGCTTTGTAAAGGTCGTTCTCGTAAGGGTTGTGCTCAAGTCTCAGGTTGAATTCGCTTTGCCAGATATGAATGCCGCAACGGATGGCCAGGGCTTTGAGCAGAGTGGACTTGCCCGTCCCGTTTTCACCGATGAAAAAGGTGATGGGTGTTTGAAACGGGATGGTTTTTGTTTCCTGAAAAATCCTGAGATTGAAAGGGTAATAATCCAGAACCGGAAACAGATCGGAGAGGATATGGGCTTTTTTCAGATGAATCAATCCGCGGCTCCTTTTCTTTCCTTGGCTTGCTGTATTAGATCGAACAGGGACAGGATCTTGGGTTTGCCGGTTTGAACAAAAACCCTGGCAAAATCGGTTTCGCTCATTTTGGATTTCAGATACGTGTGGACGTCAAAAAGGTGAAACCAGCAGTCCAGGGCCTTGAAACAGGGCAGACCGCTGTTTTCGGCGCTGCAATAGGTAAAATGGATCTGGTGTCCCAGCCGGGGGCACCGGATGGTGACATCGTCTTTGGGAGGGTCAGCCGTGAGGGTTGACGTTTTTTCATTCATGGGTTCGTCCGTTTCATGCTGTTATTTGCCGGGATGGGCCCCCGGCCGCAACGCAGATTCGCATGGGGCCGGGGACGGATGTCGGTTCTTACCGGCGGTATTGTCTGGGTTTGGGCAGGGCCTCGATATCTTTGAGGGCCTTGTCGATCATTTCCTGGGGCAGATCATGGTCGAAGAGTTTGCCTCGCATATAGGACTCATAGGCGCCCAGATCCACCAGGCCGTGGCCGCTCCAGTTGAAGAGGATGATTTTTTCCTTGCCTTCGGCTTTGGCCTTGAGGGCTTCCTTGATGGTCATGGCGACGGCATGGTTGCATTCCGGGGCCGGGATGAAACCTTCGGACCGGGCAAAGGTAATGCCGGCCTTGAAGGTTTCCATCTGCTGTACCGATTCGGCCCGGATCACTCCGTCCAGCACCAGCTGGCTGACAATGGGCGCCATGCCGTGATACCGCAGTCCTCCGGCGTGGATGGGCTCGGGCACGAAATTGTGTCCCAGGGTGTGCATGGGCAACAGAGGGGTCATCTGGACCGTGTCCCCGAAGTCATAGGCAAAGGGACCCCGGGTCAGGGTGGGGCAGGAAGCCGGTTCCACGGCGATGATGTCAATATTTTTGCCGTTGATCTTGTCCCGGGCGAAGGGCATGGCCAGACCCGCGAAATTGCTGCCGCCGCCTGCGCTGCCGATGATCACGTCCGGATAGTCGCCGGCCATCTGCATCTGCTTGATGGTTTCCAGTCCGATGACGCTCTGGTGGATCATGACATGGTTGAGTACGCTGCCCAGGGCATATTTGGTATCGTCGTCGGAAACAGCCACTTCCACGGCCTCGCTGATGGCCATACCCAGGCTGCCCGGTGAATCCGGATCTTTTTCCAGGATGCTTCGCCCGGCCCGGGTTTCATTGCTGGGGCTGGCCGTGCAGTTGGCCCCCCAGGTTTCCATCATCAGGCGGCGGTAAGGTTTCTGGTTGTAGGAAATTTTGACCATGAACACCTTGCATTCGATTCCGAAAAACGCGCAGCACATGGACAGGGCGCTTCCCCACTGCCCGGCTCCGGTTTCCGTGGTGATGCGTTTGGTGCCCGCCACCTTGTTGTAATAAGCCTGAGCAATGGCGGTATTGGGTTTGTGGCTGCCGGCGGGGCTGACCCCTTCGTTCTTGAAATAGATCCTGGCCGGGGTGTCCAGAGCCTTTTCCAGATTGTAGGCACGGTAAAGGGGAGACGGCCGCCAGATGGCGTATTTATCCAGAACGGGTTCGGGGATGTCGATCCATCTCTGAGTGCTCACTTCCTGTTCGATCAGGTTCATGGGAAAAATCGGGGCCAGGTCTTCGGGTCCGCAGGGCTGTCCGGTCCCGGGATGAAGCGGCGGTTCCATGGGGGTGGGCATGTCCGCCATGATGTTATACCATTGCCGCGGCATTTCTTGTTCGGTTAATACATACTTCTTGACTCTCATAGGCCCTCCTTGTTCACGGTTGTCCGGGTCGTGGGCGACCCGATCCACTATATCAAGGCCGATGTCATGAACCGGCCCTTGATTTCAGCTTGAACCGGACTGAAGCGTATTCAATTTCTTTATGGGAATACAGATTTCAAGTCAAGCAATAAATTGAAAATCGTTTGCCGCCGTAATCATCTGAAAAATAGACTTTTTTGATCCGATCGGCCCGCCTCGATCCGGATCATGAACTGCACGAGAGCATGGAGCAGCCGGGTTTATGTCTGGCCCACTCCGGGCGTTTTTCAGAAAACCGTTCCTTGCCCGGCTGATCCTCGTAGGGCCTTTGCAGGACGGCCTCCAGTTCATGGATCATCGAAAAATCATCCTTTTCCGCTTTGTCGATGGCCATCTGGGCCAGATAATTTCTCAGCACATACCGGGGATTGACGCGATTCATCCGGTTCCGCCTTTCCCCGTCGGGTCGGCCGTCTCTTTGGATCCGCCGGATATAGGTCGAAATCCATTGATTCAGACGATGAATATAGCTTTGGTCTTCGATTTGTCCGGGTTGGTAAAAAGCGTCCATCAGAGGTCGGATCAGGGTCTTGACGTTTTCCGGAGTGCCGGGCCGGTCCCCGGACGTATCCACCAGGGCCAGGTTTCTGAAAAAAAGGGTCATGTCGGTTTCCGCCAGGGTCAAGATGTCCAGCAGGTCTTTGATGACGGAAGCGTCCGAATCCGGATCAAAGGAGGAGAACCCCAGTTTTTCCGCCATCATATTGTGCCATCCGCTTTGGTAATACGGGCCGAATTCGTCAACGGACCGCTGGAGCGGTTCGGATCGGCCGATGAGCGGATAAACGGCATTGGCCAGTTGACCCAGGTTCCACAGGGAGATGTCGGGCTGGTTGCCGAAACAGTAGCGCCGAGTGGCGGCGTCCGTGGTGTTGGGGGTCCAGCCGGGGTTGTAATCCTCGAGCCAGCCGTAGGGGCCGTAGTCGATGGTCAGGCCCAGGACGGACATGTTATCCGTGTTCATCACGCCGTGGACAAAGCCTACCCGCATCCAGTGGATGATCATGTCCGCTGTCCGTTGACAGACCTCGTCGAACCATTTTTCGTAAGTGGCCGGAGAAGGTTCGCCCAGATGGGGAAAGTCCGTTCGAATGGTATAGTCCAGGAGTTGTTTCAAGACATCGGTCTCACCCCGGGCGGAAAAGATTTCAAAATTGCCGAACCGGATGAAGGACGGGGCTGTCCGGCAGACCACGGCCCCGGGTTCCAGTTTCGAGTGACCGTTGTAAAACATGTCCCTCTCCACTTTCTCGCCGGTGAGGACAAGGCTCAGGGCCCGGGTGGTGGGTACCCCCAGGTGAAACATGGCCTCGGAGCACAGGTATTCCCGGACGGAGGACCGAAGCACGGCCAGTCCATCGGCGTTCCGGGAATAGGGTGTCGGCCCGGCCCCTTTGAGCTGGAGCGTCCAGCGAGCGCTGTCTTTGCCGATGATTTCCCCGAGGTTGATGGCCCGGCCATCCCCAAGTTGTCCGGCCCAGTTGCCGAACTGGTGCCCCCCGTAGCAGGCGGCATGGGGGTCCATGCCGGGCAGAAGCCGGTTGCCGGAAAAAATTTCCGCGAACCCGGGTGATTGACAAAATCTCCGCGAAAATCCAAGCCTGTCCGCCATTTCCCGGGAATAGGCCACCAGGCGGGGGGATCGCACTGTCCGCGGCCGGACCCGGGAATAGCACGCCCCTTTGACCTGGCGCGGTCGATTGTCCGTTACAGGATCTTCCGGCAGTTCCCGGACGAAGCGGTTGTCGAAACGGATATCCGATTCAGGATCCAATCGTTCGTGCATCAGCATCTTTACCTCTCTTTCCGCTGTTTCAGAAGCGTTTCTACCAAGTAAGGTAATCACTGATTTTCATTCGGACAGGGGAAACCGGATGATTCTGAGATTTCCCGATAATCGTCCGGGGTATCGATATCCGTCACAACGGCCGGGTCATCCACCGGAACTTTTACGATGGCTGATTCATATTCCCGAAACAGGTCTCTGGCACCTGTGTCGCGAGTAAGGAGCGACAACCTGGGAAAAAGGGATCGGTCCACGATGACCGGGTTGCCCCGCCGACCCTGAAAGAAAGGGATGATGATGGGCGCGTCGGAAACTTCAAAGGCGGACAGGATGCGGTCAATGAGCATCGGCCCGACCAGGGGCTGGTCGGCCAGAAGAAACATGGCTCCGGCGATTTCCCGGGAAACCGCCGAAAGGCCCTTGATCAGTGAGGTGCTCTGGCCCAGGGCGTAATCCGGGTTCCGGACAATCCGGGTCCCGGAAAAATCAAGGGCTTTGATGATATGATCGGCGTCGTGTCCCAGAACCACGATCCGTTCATGGAGCCGGGACCGGGCCGCGTTTTCCATGACCCTGCCCAGCAAGGTGGTGTTTTTGAAAGGCAGGAGCTGCTTGGTCCGGCCCATCCGGCTGGAGGTGCCGGCCGCCAGAATGATGCCGGCCGTTTTTTTGCCGATCGTCATGTCAGGAGATTTCGCGTCTTTTTGCCGGGCGAGCGTTTCCATATGAGCTGGGCCACAATGGAAACCGCTATTTCTTCGGGGGTTTCGGCATGGATGTCCAGCCCCACCGGAGAAAACACCTCGGCCAGTCGTTCCTTTGACACCCCCTGGTTCATGAGGTCTCTGTAGATGAGGTCTCGTTTGCGGGTGCTGCCGATCATGCCGATATACCCGGCGGGAGTGTTCAGGGCCTGCTGAAGGACGTTCCTGTCATGCAGATGCCCCCGGGTGATGATGAGAATGTAGGCATCCGGGGACACATCGATGCGATCGAAGGCCTTGTCGAAATCCGACACGATCCGCTCATCCGCATCCGGAAACCGATCCGGGCCCACAAATTCAGGACGGTCGTCAATAACGCTGACGGCAAACCCCACCATTTTGGCCAAACGGGCGACAAAAACGGAGACATGCCCTCCGCCGAACAGAAGCACCCTTGGTTTCAGCCCGATGGTTTCAACGAAAAAACCCTTGTCCGATCCGTCCTGAGCCATCAAGGAAAAGGGCCGGTTGCGGGTTTCCGACAATCGTGCGGTGTCAAATCCGGGAATGGCGCCGATGGTTTCCCCATGGTTTTGGGGGATCAGCATCCGGTTGCCCGGGGCCAGTGCCGGCAGTCCATTGTCGACCCGGGTGACCAGGGTGGCCGGCTCTTTTTTTTCAATGGTTTCGGCCATTGCCTGAAATACGGCCCGGGTTTCCGGGTTTTCAGGAAACAAAGGGTCCAAGTACAGATCGACTTCGCCGCCGCAGACCATGCCGGCATCGGCCAGGTCGGCGTCGGACAGCCGGAACGGATAGATCAGGCTGGTCTGTTCGTTCAGAAGATCCACGGCCCGGGTCTGAACCTGGAATTCCATCAATCCGCCGCCGATGGTTCCGATCAGCTCTCCGGCGTCGGTCACCAGACACATGGCGCCGACGTCCCGCGGCGTGGACCCGGAACGTCGGACGGTTTTGGCCAGAATCAGCCGCCGGCCCTGAGCCAGCAGTTCATACGCTTTTTGATACAGGTGTTGTTTCATGATGATTTCCTTACGGCATGCAGGGTGATGTCCTGTCGGATGCAGGCGGCCTGCTGTAACGCGGCGATGATGACGCGTTCGGGAAGACGGTAAGATTTCAGGAGCCCGCTGATGCGCACGCCGGCTTCAATCCGGTCCGTGGTGTCGGCCTTGTTCAGAAAGACCAGGTGTTCCCGGGCACGGCAGAAACCGGAGGCCTTCTGCAGTTCAAGGGCAATGCAGAGGGCCATGGCGGCTTCATCCACGGGGCATCCCAATGCAAGTCCGGTGTTGTGGGAAAAAATAAGGGGCCGGTGGATATGGTCCTCATCCAGGGGCCGGCCAAGGGCGTCCAGTCCGGCCAGAAGAATCAGCTCCGTTGTGGCGCCGGGGATGACGGGTTCATGGGTATCACTGGCTTTCAGGGGTTTCTGACGGGATCCGTCCGCCTCCACGATCATCCAGTCCGCAAGCCCGAGCGCCCATAGATGATCCAGCAGGGTCGGGTCCAGCCCCACCAGTTTGCCGGTCTCCGGATCCAGGGTGCTTCCGGCGGTGAGGTGGGAATGGCGCAAGAGGCCGTCCTTCACATGAGCCGCCAGACTTTCGGCGGATGGGGCCGTCACCACTTCGGGAGACTGGGCATGGTCCGGCCGGAAAATTTTGGTGGTGGTGGTGGTCAACACTTTTCTCCCGGTCCGGGCCAGTTCCCCGGCCAGCCGGAACATCAGAGTGGTTTTCCCGCCGCCGCCGATCAGGCTGATCATGCCTCCGGGCCCGCGGCACAGAGCGTGCGCCAGGCTCTGTGCCGGGCCGGACGTCGTTGTATGCGCAAAGAGTCCGGTCATAATTCTTTCGTCCATTGAATCCCGCCTTGATTTGTTGTATTTAGCCCGACAAGGATTATTTCATAATTTTTCAATAATTCAAGCTTTAAGCAAAAAAGGAAAACAGATTGATCATGTGTTTGACCGAGACGGAAGCCCATCCCCTGGACCGGGACTTGGCCATGACCGAACCGGGTTCTGAAACCTTCGCCCTGTGTGTTTCCGACCGGTGGTCCATCAACGGCAATCCGAACGGCGGATATCTGATGGCTTTGATGGCCCGGGCCATGGAACATTGCTCCGACAAACACGCCGGTCCCATCATCACGGCCAATTATATCGCCCGGTGTTTGCCCGGCCCGGCAGAGATCCGTGTCGAAGTGATATCCCGGTCCCAGTATTTTTCACGCCTCATGGCCAGACTGATCCAGCAGGGCGAGGAAAAGATCCGGGCCCTGGGCACGTTTAGCCTGGATTTCGGCAACGGATGGGCCCGGTATGACTCCGGCCCCCCGGAGATGGCCTCTTTCGAGGAATCTTTCAGGGTCCCGGTCATGAAGGAGATTTCCTTGTTCGATCACATCGATCTGAGGCTGGATCCAGCCTCCACGGGCTGGCTGAGCGGGCATACGTCACAAAAAGCCGAGTTCAGAGGATGGGTCGGTTTTAAACGCAGACGCGGGCTGGACATTCCGGCGATTCTGCTGTTTGCCGACACCTTCCCGCCACCGGTGTTCGCAAAATACGGGCTTTCCGACTGGGTGCCCACCATCGAGCTGTCCGTGAACATTCGGCGCATCCCGGACACGGACGTACTCAAGGGCATTTTCACAAGCCGATTCGCCAGCGGCGGCCTGGTGGAAGAAGACGGCGAACTCTGGGATCTTGATGGGAACCTGGTGGCCGTTTCCAGGCAGATTTCCAAATACCGGGGACGCCCAGATCCATAAAACCCATACACATGCCCCGGACCGGGATGTTTCCATGGTTTATTCCCTTGACTTGAGAGCGCCGGCCAAGTATGTATGGCATCAGAAAAAAACAATCTGAAAAAGCGAAAAAACCCGGACAAGAGGACAACCAAATGATCACTTCCATTTTCGAATTTTTAAATTCCGCAGGGCTTCCCCATTTTCTGCACCCGGCCCTGGTCTGCCTGCCCGCGGGTCTGATTTCCGGAGCCCTGGTGTTCCGGGTGGCTGCCTTTGTGCCTCGGTTCAGAGTTCTGGCCCGGACCGGATACCACTGCATGGGGCTGGCCCTTGCCGTCAACCTGATTGCGGCTCTGACGGGATATCTGGACTGGCGGTACAGCCTGGCCGGCGAATGGACCTTCCCGCTGGCTTTGAAGATGGGGCTGGCCGCCATCCTGACAGTTCTTCTCATTATCGTGATGGTCAAGGACGATCCCGAGCATCCCGGGTTCAACAGGTCCACCTTTTTCTATTTTCTGGCCGTTCTGCTGGTGATCGGTCTCGGATTTCTGGGCAGCGGATTTTGATGCCGGTCCGCAAGGTCCTGATTCATTGGAAAGCGAAAGGTGAAAACCCGGGCGGCCTCAAAGCCGTTCTTCCGCTCGGATCATGGCGGCAAGGCCATCACTCAGGCCGCGGATGACGGCCGACTCGCCGACGCCCAGCCGTCGAGCGTTGCTGATGTCCAGAACCCCATCTTCCACCTCGGTTTTTTCCCCCCGGGTGCCTCGGATCTGAAGGTTGTGGGTCCCGGCCAGCAGGGCCAGATCCTGCCGGCGTTCATTGAGTTTTGGCAGTCGGATATGGACCCCGGCCCGCATGGCCGTTCCCAGGTTGCTGGGACAGGCGGTGAGGTAGCCCAGGCGGTCATCCCGCGCGAAATCCATCAGGCCGCTCAGGGCGGACAGCAGACGGCCCAGTCGCCGGTAAACCCCTGGCAGATCGGCGGACGCTTCAAGAGAGATGATCCTCAGATGATCTTCTTCATTGACCCAGATGATCAGGCGGCGGTCCAGAGTGTAAAAAATTCCCCGGCCTTCGGGAAAATCCATGTTCATGCCGGCCGCTTCCTGAAACCGGTCCCCTTTCGTGAATGCCATTTTCCATCGCCCGAGGGGCTCAAGATTCTCTGCCTCTATCTCTCCTAGGGTTACGTATCGCCCTCTGAATTCGCCGGTCAGGTGTTCGATGGCGGTTCGAACCATTTTTTCCACGTCTTTGCGCTGGAGCCGATCCATATTGGGTGAAAAATTGAAACCGGTCAGGTTCCGGGCCACCCGAATGCGCGTGGATCGGATATATTTGCCTTCGGGATCCAGTGAGGCAAGATTCGGAGCCGAAAGGTCGGATACATGTCGGCAGGAGGTCGAAATTCCGTGATAGTCTGCGATGATGGGGTCCAGGAGGGGTGCGAAGACCCGGTAGGATTCGGCATCCCCGGCATAAACGCCGATGGTGGAGTCGGGGTTGAGGACGCCCGAACGGATGGCTTTGTCAAGCGTGAATCCCGATGCGGTCTTTAGAACGGACAGACGCCTGAAAATAGGTTCTGTCAGGTGTTTTCGAACCAGAGACCGGGATGATTCCGAAAAAAGGGCGGGCATCGGCCCTGGTTCAGCTCTCATATCCGGGGGACTGGGAGGAGATGCCTCTGGCGAGAAGGGTCTGGATTCTGTCCAAGATGACGCAATTCTGATGGCAGTTGGGCAGTCGGGCCTTGTTTGGACAGTCCAGGCAGGGACTTCGGGTCAGGTACCCGATTTCAAAGTCAAATCTGTCTCTGTTGATGATGGTGTCCATGGCCCACCCCTTTTTTGATCCGTTCATGGCCGCTATATACCAATTCCTTTCATGGCCGTCAATATCTGCATTCTCTCTTGATTTTTCCCTTGAATGTGAGACAATCGAACTCAAAAAAATAATCGTGGAGACTTAAAAATGACCAACAGGAGGAGTTATGCTCAACCGTTTCAGCATTAAAGGAAGGATGTATCTGATCATTGTCTCGATCCTGGTTCTGTTCGCCGTCATGATATGGTTCGCCGTGGACAGCAGCAATCGGGCCAGGGACCTGGCCATTGAAAAAACCGGTCAGGTCATGCTGGAAGATCAGAAGGACAAGATCAAAATCGCCACCCATTCCCTGGCCGTATCCATCGCCAACATGATCAAAGGAATCGAGGTTGAGGAAGAAAAAATCCAGGTCATGCGAAAAGCCCTTGACGGCATACGTTTTGAAGCCGATGAGTCCGGGTATTTTTTCATCAACAAAGGAACGGTGGCCCTGGCTCACATCAACGAGGGCCTTCTGGGAAAAGACCTGAAGGATGTAAAGGACAACAACGGGGTATACGTGATCCGGGAGCTGAGTGAACAGGCTGAAAAAGGCGGCGGGTTCATCACCTATATCTGGGATAAACCCGGCCAGAAAGACACGCCCAAGATCAGCTATTCCCAGATGGTTCCCGGCACGAATTACTGGATCGGCACAGGGGTTTACATCGACAATATCGAAACCACGACGGCGGCCATCACCCAGGAAATCAACCGGAATGTCCAGTCTTCCATTACCCGGATGGTCATTATTTCCGGGATCATTTTCATCTGTATCGCGGTTCTCTGTCTGATCATCGTGTTCGGTATCGGCAGATCTCTGAGCAGCATGATCGTCAATTTCGAAGATGTGGCCAAGGGTGAAGGCGACCTCACCAAGCGGATCGCCGTCACCTCCAGGGACGAGCTGGGTACGCTTGGTGAACTGTTCAACCTGTTCATGGGCAAGATCCAGGCCATCATTCAGAAATTGGCCAAAGATTCAGGGAACATCGACGTTTCTTCGGGTGAATTGTTGGCCGTGGCCAGAGACATGACCCAGAGCGCCAATCATACCTCGGATCTGGCCGGCAAAGTCACGGCGGAGGCCGAAACCATGAGCGCCAACCTGAATTCCGTTGCAGCGGCCATGGAAGAATCGTCCACCAATGCCAATATGGTGGCTTCGGCCGCAGAAGAAATGAACGCCACCATTAACGAGATCGCCAAAAACGCGGAAAAGGCCCGCGCCATATCCGGAAACGCGGCCGCCAAAACCTCGGAAGTGGAGACCAGCATGTCCGTCCTGAACAAGGCGGCTCAATCCATCGGCAAGGTCACGGATACCATTGCGGAAATATCCGACCAGACCAACCTGCTGGCCTTGAACGCCACCATCGAGGCGGCCAGGGCCGGTGAGGCCGGAAAGGGGTTTGCCGTGGTCGCCAATGAAATCAAGGAGCTGGCCAATCAGACTGTGGCGGCCACCAATGATATCCGAGGCCAGATCGACAATGTGCGAAATAACACCGATTCAACCCTCACGGCCATCAAAGAAGTGTCCGGTGTGATCCACGACGTCAACGATATCGTATCCACCATTGCAGCGGCCGTCACCGAGCAGTCGGCGGCCACTCAGGAAATCGTGAGCAATATTTCCAGCCTGTCCCTGGGGATTCAGGACGCCAACAGAAACGTCAGCCAGGGCTCCCATGCGGCGGACAACATCACCAGGGAGATCGCGGGCGTGAATTCAGCCACGGTCCGGATGAAACAGAGTTCGGATCTGGTCATGCAAAGTGCGGACAGCATGAGTTCCATGGCCGAGGATCTGAAAAAAATCGTCCAGACCTTCAAGGTTTAGATATCGGACACCCGATCCCATGGCGTTTTTTTGCCTTGTCAGACACAACAACACATGATAAGTCAGAGACACCATTGAACCTAAAATCACGGGAAAGGGTCGCAAACGGTGGCTGAGTCAAGATTTGCGGAGCTGAGGGAAAAAGAAAAGGAAGCCAGGAAACAGATTGTCGTGGAATCGGCCCTGGCCCTTTTTGCACGAAAACCTTTTTACGAGGTGGGCATGCGGGAAGTCGCCGAAGAAGCCGGGATTTCCCCCGCCACCATATACCGATATTTTCAGAGCCAGGAGGCCTTGTTCCACGAGGCCTTCATTCAGGAGATCGACACGGCGAGCAAGGCGTTCAAGGCCATGCTGCAAAAGGAAAAACCCGCCAGTATCGAAGAATTCGGTCTGACCTTCGTGGATCATCTCATCGAGAATGAATCCACCTTTCAGATGATGACCTATCTCATGCTCAAGGACAACCTCGCCAATCCCGTCATGGGACGGTTCGATTCCGTCACCAAGATCTTTTTCGATCTGTTCGAGCAGCTTCTGATTCGGCACGGGGCCCGACCCGATGGGACGCGTCTCTACGCCCACTCATTCATCGCCTCTCTGGCGGGGATATTGATGACCTTCCGCAATTACCCCTTACGGGATAAAAATGCCATCCGGGATCATATCCACAAGGTGGTGAAAGTGACCGCCGACCTGTTTTCCAATCAGCTGTCCCGCGAGTAAGAAATCTTTGCCGGTCCTTGTCCGATGACCGTCTTGACAGGTTGTCAACTCATACTATATTAGAAAAAAATCGGAGAGAAGGATATGGAAACGATCAATTCGGTATTTGCCGTTCATCATGAACAGATCAGCCGTCTCCGCGTTGAAATCGGAAAGCGTCTGGTGGGTCAGCAAAAACTGGTGGACGGTCTTCTGATCGGACTGCTCACCGGTGGACATGTTCTCATCGAAGGGGTTCCGGGTCTGGCTAAAACCAGTGCGGTCAAAACACTGGCTTCGGCTGTCCGGGCCGGTTTCAAGCGGATTCAGTTTACGCCGGATCTGCTTCCCGCCGATTTGACCGGAACCGAGATATACCGGCCCAAAACCGGTGATTTTGTCACCCGCAAGGGTCCGCTGTTCAATCACATCATTCTGGCCGATGAAATCAACCGGGCCCCGTCAAAGGTCCAGTCCGCGCTTCTGGAAGCCATGGAGGAAAAGCAGGTGACCATCGGAGAGGAGACCTTTCCGTTGCCCTTCCCATTTCTGGTCCTGGCCACACAGAACCCCATCGAGCAGGAGGGCACCTATCCCCTGCCCGAGGCCCAGGTGGACCGGTTCATGCTCAAGATCCTGGTGGACTATCCGGACAAGGCCCAGGAACTGGAGATTCTCAACCGGAACAGCTTCCGGAAAACGGAGCCCGTACTGCCGGTGATCGGGTGTGAAGATCTGGCTGCCATGGCCGGATTGATGGATCAGATCTACATGGACGATAAGCTGAAGGAATATATCGTGGATCTGGTCCATGCCACCCGGGACCCGGAAAAATACGGGATGGACGTGGGTCCTTACATTGACTACGGGGTCTCTCCCCGGGCCGGCATTTTTCTTTCCCGGGCGGCCCGGGTCAGCGCGTTCCTGGCGGGCCGCGCTTACGTGACGCCACAGGATATCAAACAGGTGGGGCCGGACATTCTCCGGCACCGGATTATCCTGAGTTTTGAGGCCGAAGCCGAAGAGATCTCCAGCGATCATATCATACAAACCCTTTTCGATTCCGTCGAGGTGCCCTGACGGTAAGGAAAAGCAACCAATGATCCCGTCCCACGTCATCCAAAAAATCCGGCGGATTCATATCAAGTCCCGGCGAACGGTGGACAGCTTCATGGCCGGCCGGTACCGGTCCGTGTTCCGGGGATCGGGCATCGAGTTCGAGGAAGTCCGGGAATACAGCCCCGGAGATGATGTCCACGCCATTGACTGGAAAGTGTCGGCCAGACTGGGCAAGCCGTATGTGAAACGTTACCGGGAGGAGCGGGAAAGCACGGTTCTGCTGCTCATCGACATGAGCGCTTCCCTGGGATTCGGGACTTTTTCCGGCGCCAAGATCGAAAAGGCCGCTGAAGCGGCTTCGGTCCTGGCTTTTAACGCCATCCGGAACAATGACAAGGTGGGCGCGATTTTTTTCACGGATCACGTGGAGCAATACATTCCTCCCAAAAAAGGCAGCAGCCATGTATGGCGAGTGATCCAGGAAATTTTCACCTTTGTTCCCCAGGGCCGGAAGACCCGCATTTCATCGGCTCTGGATTTTCTGGCCCGGATCGCCAAAAAAAAATCCTTTGTGTTCATTCTGTCGGATTTCCTGGATGACGGATATTACCGAAGCCTGCTCACTTTGAAAAAGCGCCATGAAACCATCGGAATCCTGATTATCGACAAGGGGTCGTTTTCCCTCCCCGGCAAGGGGATTGTTTCGCTTTTGGATTTTGAAACCCTTGGCGAAAAAGTGATGGATGCCTCCAGCCGCCGGAGCCGGGATGCGTTTGCCGCTTTTCGTCAGAAAGACCGTCAGCGGACGTTGGATGTTTTTTCCAGGGCCGGATCCGATGTGGTCGAGCTGGAAACCGGAGAATCCGTTTCCGATGTGTTGACACGATATTTCAGACTCAGGGAGAAGCGGTTCCGATAAAATGCCGGACATTCATGATATAAGGCCGCCCATTCAGGTGGGAACGGATTTAACCCTTCTGAAGTGGGGGATTCTGATTTTATTGGCGCTGATGATTCTGACCGCGATAGTGATCCTGATCCGGAGGCGCCTGAAAAAAAGAGGGCCCATTCAGACGGTGGAGGCCTTGCCCGTAGATCTCCCGCCGCTGGACCAAGCGCTCCGGACTCTGGAAGACCTGAAGCGCCGCGTCGTTTCGGACACCGGCCGGGTGTATTTTGATCTGACCTTTGTGTTTCGGCGATATATCGGCCGGACTTTCGGAATCCATGCCGTTGAAATGACCACCCCCGAACTGCTTGACGCCCTTGGCCGTCTGGATCTTCCGTCTGCCGCGCGGAAGGACACGGTGGCGTTTCTCAATCGGGCCGATGCCTACAAATTCGCAGGGCAAACCCCGCATCAGGGGGCTGTCGCCGAAGATCTGGATTTGCTCGGACGACTTTTGACCGATCTGGAATTCGGCCGCAAGCCTTCTCAGCAGGCGGCAAAGAGGGAACCATAATGTTTCGGCTGGCGTCTCCGCTCTTTCTGCTGCTGATTTTTATTCCCCTCCTGATCCTTTTTTCCCGGTTCAGAATGAGAAACCGGGGTCATATCCGGGTGTCCGGCCTGGAAGAGATGGCCCATGCCGTTCCTCCCTCCCTGATGGTTCGGGTGTCCCAGATCCTGCCCGTGCTGAAAGCCCTGGCCCTGATTCTGATCATCACGGCCCTGGCCCGGCCCCAGTGGGGGGAACAGAAAACCCGGGTGACCAGCGAGGGGGTGAACATCATATTGGCTCTGGATCTTTCCGAATCCATGAGCGCCTACGATTTTAAAAAAGACGACCGGATGATCACGCGGCTGGATGCCGTCAAAAACGTGGTCCGGGAATTTATCATGAAACGGGAAGGGGACCGCATCGGCATGGTGGTGTTCGGCTCCCATGCCTTTACCCAGATCCCGCTCACCCGGGATTACGGGACCATCGCTTTTATCCTGGATCGTCTGGAAATCGGGGCCGCCGGTCCCCGAACGGCCATCGGCGACGCCATCGGTATTTCTTTGAAACGGCTCGAAGACATTCCCAGCCAATCCAACCTCATTATCCTGTTGACCGATGGAAAGAGCAATTCCGGGTCTCTGTCCTGGCAGGACGGTGTGAAAATAGCGGCCGATCGCCGGGTCAAAATCCACGCTGTCGGCGTGGGGACCCGGGGTGAGGCTCCGTTCCTGGTAAATGACGGTTTCGGCAAGCGTTACGTATACCAGAAAGTGGACACGGATCCGGAGACCCTGAAAGCCATTGCTGAAAAAACCGGAGGCCGTTATTTTGAAGCCGGAGACCTCCGGGCTCTGGCGGATATTTACGAAATGATCGACCGGCTTGAAAAGACAGAAGTGGCCGTCGACAAATGGGTGGCGTATCAGGAGCTGTATCCGGGTGTTCTGTCCGTCGGCCTGGCCCTGTTGCTGGTGCATGCCGTTCTGAGCGGCACCCGATGTCTGAGGATTCCATGAACATGACGTTTACCCGTCCTGAACTTTTGAGCTTGATGTGGGGACTGATTCCCCTGGCCGGCATCCTGGTTTACGGGATACTGACACGGCGGAAGGTGCTGAGGGGATTTGCCGACGCGAATATGCTCGCCGCTTTGATTCCTGGATATGATCCGGCCAGGCGATGGATCAAGGCGGGTCTTTTTCTGGCGGCGGCAGTCCTGGCCCTGACGGCCCTGGCCGGCCCCCGATGGGGGTTTCGCTGGGAAACCGTTCAGCAGCAAGGGGTGGATATCATGATCGCCCTGGACTGTTCCAGGAGTATGCTGGCACAGGATGTCGAACCCGATCGAATGGAGCGGGCCAAACGAGAAGTCATCGACCTGTTGCGCATGATGAAATCCGACCGGGTCGGACTGGTGGCTTTTTCCGGAAGAGCCCTGCTGCAATGTCCCCTGACCCTGGATCATCAGGCGTTTCATATTTTTCTCAAGGCGCTGGCCCCCGGATATCTGCCCGTGGGCGGGACCCATCTGGCCGAAGCCATCCGTACCAGTATGGATGCGTTTGAAAAAACATCCGACACCCGTAAAGTTATTTTGATCATCACCGATGGCGAAAGCACCCGGGGCGACGCCCGGGAGGCCGCCGAAGCCGCGGCCGGGGAGGGTATCCCGATTTTCTGTCTGGGCGTGGGTTCTCTCCAGGGGGCTCCTATACCCGATGACAACGGGGGGTTTAAAAAAGACTCGTCCGGCCGCATGGTTCTGTCCAGGGTGGATGAATCGGGCCTTGAACAACTGGCTGCTGTCACGGGTGGGATTTATGTCCGTTCCGTGCCCGGGGACGAGGATATGAACCTGATTTACACCCATCGGATTCTGGGGCAAATGGAGCGCAAAACCCTGACATCGGAACGCCGGAAGGTCTGGGAAGAACGGTTCCAATGGTTTCTGCTGCCGTCCCTGATTCTTCTGTTCATTGAATTTATGCTGCAGCCGGTCAAGCGGGTTTTTCCCGGCGGATGGTGCTGGGTCATGGCTTTGAGCATCGGGATGGCGGGCCTTGCTCCGGACACGGTTTTGGCCGGGTCGGTTTTTGCGGATGTCGCCAAAGGTCTGAAGGCTTATGAAGCCGGTGAATATGAAGCCGCCGGGAATCATTTTGTCGCGGCTCAGCTCCGGGATCCGGACGATCTTCGACTGTATTACAACATCGGGGCCGCGGCTTATAAAAAAAAAGCGTACGATCAGGCCCTGAAGCATTTTTCCAAGACCGCGGATGCGGACGACCCGGATCTTCGCCACCGGGCCCGGTTCAATCTGGGCAACACCCATTTCCGGATGGATCAGATGGATGAAGCGATCCGGGCTTATGAAGCGGTTCTGGCGGAATTCCCGGATGACACCCAGGCCAGGGATAATCTGGAGCTTGCCCGCCGGAAGAAGCAGGAACAGCAGGAACAGCAGGAACAGCAGGAACAGCAGGAACAGCAGGAACA
>CAZQIX010000030.1:25773-44163 GCA_964593855.1 uncultured Desulfobacula sp.
GCAGGAACAGCAGGAACAGCAGGAACAGCAGGAACAGCAGGAACAGCAGGAACAGCAGGAACAGAAGCCGAAAAATCAGAAGGATCAATCGAACGGGCAGCCGCACCGACAACCTGGTTCGGATTCGAATCCAAAGCCGGATCAAAAACAGCCGGGTGACGATACACCCAATGGAACCGATTCGGATTCAAAAGAATGCCTTTTGGGGCAGGACGCTCCGGATGCCTTGCTCAACCGGCTGGAAGACCGGCCGGGCCGTGCACTGATGCCGGCCGTGGAAGATCGACCCATTGAAAAGGACTGGTAACAAAGACGGGTGAAAATGAAGAAAAAACCTATAATTTGGATCTTGGTTTGGATAATGGTGGTATGGATGCCTTCAGCCGGGCGATGTCTGGAAGCAATGGCCAGGGTGGACAAAACCGAAATTTCACCGGAAGACGCCGTGTATCTGGAGGTCGAGATCCGCGGAGGCAAAGCCGAACCGGATCTGTCCATGATCCGCGACTTCAAGGTAATGCCCAGGGGGACCGCCTCATCTTACCAGTGGATCAACGGTCGGGCCGAAACCCGGTTCACCCATCAATACCTGCTGGTTCCCCTGACCCGCGGAGAATTGACCATCCCTGCCATAAAGGTTTCGCTGGACGGAGAAACCGCTTCGACCAAAGAGATCGTGATCCGGGTAGCCGAGGAAAAGAAAGGAACTGAAAAGGCCGGAGCTCTGTTTGCCGAGGCCGACATTTCCAGGCCTCGCCTGTATCTGGGTGAGGCCGCCGTTTATTCATTGAAATTTTTTACCTCCCGTCGTCTTGCCGGCCTTGGATTCGAAACACCTCCGGATTTCAAAGGAATTTCAGGCAAACCCTTTGACAAGGAAAAAACCTACACCCGGCAGATCAACGGTGTCGTGTATCAGGTGACCCAGGTGGACTACCTGCTGGAGCCGTCGTCTGCCGGCACCTATACATTGGATCCGGTTGTTTTTGCCGCCGATGTCCTGGTCCAGTCCGGTCCCGATCCCCGATTCGGGTCTTTTCTCAACCCGTCTTTTTTTTCTTCAGGCATGTCCAGACCGATCCGGGTGACGGCCAATCCGGTTTCTCTGGATGTGCGGCCGTTGCCGGAATACTCCGGTCCCCATCCTTTTTCCGGTCTTGTGGGCCGGTTCAGCCTGGATGCCCGAATGGACCGGACCGAGATGAAAAAAGGGGAATCCGCGACCTTGACCATCATTCTGTCCGGGTCCGGCAACCTCATGGATGCGCCGCCCCCGGTCGTGGATGTGGATCCGGAAGCCTTCAAGACGTACGATGACAATCCGGTTGAGACCATCACCCCGACCGGACAGGGGTATGAGGGGGAGAAAGTCTTCAAAAAGGCCCTGGTCCCGGTTCGTTCCGGCCGATTCGCCATATCGCCCGGAACCCTGGTGTATTTTGACGTGGACCAGGGCGCTTATAAAACCATCTCGGCTCCTCGGATTCATCTGGATGTAGCGCCCTCAGTCGAGACCCGGGTTGCCGCATCCATGGAAAACAAGGATTCAAAGCCGGCTTCGACGCAGCAGGAAGTGGAGCTGATCCATTCCGATATTCTGGATATCCGGGAAGGAGCGGACCTGCTGGTTCCGAAGGGCGACATCCGATTTCTCACCTTTGCGTTGCTCATGATGGCCCCGGGTATTTTGTTCGTCGGGGTGAGGCTGGGAAGCTTTGCCTGGAAAAAGGACATTTCCTTTCAGAAGGTGATGCGGGCCAAAGCCCGGCTGTATCTGAAGCAGGCCGGACAAATGAAGGCCCGGGACCAGGGCGATTATCTGGGACCGCTGTATACCGCCCTGGTGTCCGCAATCCTGTCCAGATCCGATAAAAAAGGAGAAACGCTCACTTTGACCGAGGCCGGGTCCATCTTGTCTAAAATCGGCATGGATGGAGAGGAAATCCGGAAAACGACCGAACTGCTGGAACAGATCGAATCGGCCCGGTTCAGTGGAAAAGGTCTGGATGAAGGGCAGGGCGGGACGATTTTCGCGGACGTGAAAAAAATGATCAAACATCTGTGTATGGTGGTTTTGTGTCTGGGCGGGATCGCTTTTATGCCCCATCCGGCCGCAGCCGACGAGTCATCGTCCACGTTGGCCCAAGCCATTCGACTCTATAAAGCCGGAAATTTTGGAGAAGCGGCCCGGGCTTTTGAATCCCTGGCCCTGATCCCCATCCGCAATCCCGACCTGTATTACAATACCGGCAATGCCTTTCTCAAGGCCGGGGATCTCGGGCGGGCCATCCTGTGGTACGAGCGGGCCGGAACCATTGCTCCCGGCGACCCGGACCTGTTGTTCAATCTGGACTATGCCCGAAGCCGGATCAAGGACAGCCGGGAAGATTCCCCGGACATGACGGATCTTCTGTTTTTCCTGACCCGGGTTTTCCCTTTCCGGATCCTTCAGATCTCGGCCATTGCCGTTTCCTTTGTCTTTTTTACCTGGGCGTCCCTGCGAACCCTGAAGGGCAGATCCGTTTTTTCAGGGTTCGGGTTGTTTCTATGCGTTCTTCTGGTCATATCGGCCCTCATGGCGTCGGCAGGCTATGTTCGGAAAATCGCAAACGTCCATGCCGTGGTTGTGAAAGAAGAAATAAGCGTTCGCTCGGGCATGTCGGAGACGGCTACTCATCTGTTCAGCCTTCATGCCGGGACCCGGGTTCGCGTCGTAGAAAGACGGGACGATTTTTTGAAAATCCGGTTTGTAGAAGACCGGATTGGCTGGGTCAGGTCCGATGATGCATCGCTGATTGATCCCTGAATCACGGAAATACTTGCCGGGGGCTGATTTGAACGAATGCCAGCCATCCCTCGGTGAATTATCGTACGGTAGATAAAATAATCGAAAGACAGTTGAACAAACCATCGTTTTCAATTATAATATCACGATTATGAAAAATTATAAAATCAAAGAGCAGGAACGCCGAAAAAAAGAAATTTACAAGGTCGCGACCAAGACTTTGTGGCAGAAAGGCTACGATAAAACCACCATCCGCGATATTGCCCGGGCCACGGAAATGACAACGGCCGGCCTCTACTATTACTTCAGAAGCAAGGAAGAGCTCCTGTTTCAGATTCTGGACGGCCATATGGACGACATGCTGGCCGGTATCCGTAAAATTCCTCTGGATGCCGGTCATCCCCGGGATATCATCAGACAGTATATTCAATATCAGGTAGATACCTATTGCAACGATAAATTCAGAAGCAAGTTGATTCTGAACGATGATGACTGCCTGACCGGCGAATGGTATGATCGGATCAAGGAAAAGCAGAGAACCTATCTCATGATCTGGAGACAGGCGCTTGAAGCGTATTGTCGTGAGCAGAACCTGTCTACGGAGAACAGCGCCATTGATGCCCACTGTCTGGTCGGGATGTGCAACTGGGTCTACCGATGGTATGATCCAAAGGGGCGGATCAAACCCGATGAACTGGCGTGGATCATCTATCGGATATTTCTGTTCGGCCTTACCAACAAGGAAAAATCGTCTCCACACCTGCCGGACTGATATTTCATCGTAAATCGGGAAGCGCAGAGACGGGAAACCGGGTTTTACCCCCTTTCAAGTTTTTTTCAGAAAGGCGTGGGCCCGGTTTCCCTGTTTGTTCGGGGGACTATGAAATTTTCAGAATCAAGGCGGCACCGCAGTCGCCCGCGGCGCAACCCGTCCACAGGCAATAGCCTCCGCCGGCAATGACCGTCTCTTCAATGCCTTCTATGATCAATCGCGTGGCCGTCGGCCCCTGGGGATGGCCGAAAATCATCGAAGACCCGAAATTGTTGAAACTTTCCGGATCGACCCCCATTTGTTTGGAAAAGTACAGATCGTTCACGATAAACGGGTTGTGGGTTTTGATCACCCGGATGTCCCGGATGGTCAGCCCGGCTTTTTCCAGCGCCATGCGGGTGGCGGGGACCGGTGCGGCCGGCATGTAGCCTTTTTTCTCTCTGGCGTACCCGTAGGCAATCACCTGAATGGTGATCCGGTCATCCGCACTCCATTCCCGGGCTTTTTCCTCGGTGGTCACAAGAACGCCGGCATTCCCGTCCGCCGGATGGGTCTGGGCTCCGAAGCTCAGGACCCCTCCCGGGACAACCGGTTTTAAAGCGGCCAGTCCTTCCCGGGTCGAAGGTGTGATGCCTTCGTCTTCTTCCACCAGAATGGTTTTTTTCTTGGAAATCTTTATTTCCACTGGGCGCATGTACCGTTTCTGGAATTCACGGTTGTTTTCCAGGCTCGTGAGGTACTGTTCATATCGCCGCAAGGCCAGATCGTCACATTCCTGCTTGGTAAACCCGTTTTCACGGGCCACATTTTCCGCGGTTTCCACCATTTTTCGCCCGGTATTGGGATCGCTGTTGAAATTGTCCATGTTCCAGTTTTCCGAGATCACTTCTCCGCCGGGCCCGTTGGGATTGGGCCAGATGGTGTGGGGACCGTTGGACGTCCGGTCCGTCGTCAGCACATAGGGTGTCCGGTACAGACCGATTTCGATTCCCATGGCCGCGGTGTTGATACAGGTCGCTCCGGTGGTGCAGGCCTGGCTGATGGCGATGGCGGGAAGCGAATTTGCCCCCAGCAGAGCGGCGGACCAGGGTGAGGCGTAAAACTGGCGATGCTGGCCGATGGTGTTGCCGAAGATGCAGTAATCCAGATCGTTCACATCGATTTTCTTTTCAGCCAGCCATTGCTTTGATGTTGCGGCGCCGAAAGAGATGGCGTTTTCATTGGCCATACTGCCCTGCCATTTGCAGAAAGGGGTGCTGTAGTAGCCTTTGTAGGGAATAAATACTTTGGTATACATGTTTCGTTTCCTTTTATTATGATGGTTTCATTGGACGGCAACCTTTGTCATTCTCCCTTGAAGACCGGCTTTCGGCGACCCACCGTCGAAAGTCCTTCAAACGCGTCATGGGTTCTGAAAAGCCTGGGAAGAATGCTCAACTCGCACTCGACGGCCAGAGGCATGGTCAGACCGGCCTGCCGGTTCATGGTATCGTCGGCCATCCTGACGGCGATCAAGGATTTGGCGGCGAGAATTCTGGACATCCGTTCCGACAGTTTTTCAGGCAGCCCGGTCAAGGGTTTCCCGGCCAGAAGGTTTTCGATGTTGTCCGGGGTGAACACCCGGGCAAGTTCCTGAAATTTTTCAGGTACGGGGCGGGGTTGATACTTGTCGATATCCGGTCCGTCCGTGATGGCACGGATGGCCCCGGCAATTTCGCGAGGCTCCGCGATTGTATGCACGATCCCCAGGTCATGGGCGTCCCGGGCGCTCAGGGTCTGACCCGTGAAAACATAGTATTTGGCCAGCGGCAGACCCAGGTGCCGCTCCATCCGCGTCATTCCCCCGAGCCCGGGAATGATGCCGATGCCGGTTTCCGGAAAGCCCATGGAACCATTCGGAGTGGCCGCGATATACCGGCAGGCGAGGGCCATTTCGCTCCCTCCGCCCAGAGACAGCCCATCCAGAAGGGCAATGGTTTTTTTCGGGCTGTTTTCAATCCGTAAAAACAGTTCATGCCCTTTGCGGGTGAATGCCTCGATATCTTCGATTCTGTCGGCTTTGATCCGGTCCACGAAAAACTGGATATCCGCACCGGCCACAAAGGTTTTTCCCGCGCCTTTGAACACGATGGATCGAACCTGCGGATCGGCCTCGGCCTTGTCGAATTTTTCGGCCAGCTGATCCACAACCGTTTCGTTCAAAGCGTTCATGGCATCGGGCCGGTTGATGGTGATCCAGGCGATATCGTCAAGGATCTCCAGATTCACCATGTTGAAGACAAATGGTTTTCCTGTCTTTCGCTGTTCCGTGAGAATCGCGGGCATTTTGAATCCGGGATATTTTTTCGTCATGGCTTCCACGACCCGGCAGGTTTTTTCAATCCCGATGTGATTCATGATCTCAAAGGGTCCACGGCTCCAGCGCAATCCGATCTTGGCCCCCAGATTGATATCTTCCATGGTGGCAACCCCCTCATCCACAAGGGTGGCCGCCACACCGAGGCAGATGCCGTAAAACCGGTCAACGACTTCATCGATTTTTGCCTCGTCGATGTCTCCGTCGGCCAGATCCCAGTCCTCATTTTTATCCATCTGGGTTTTCAGGATGTCGGGGGTGGCGTAGAAAAGGCCCAGCTCCTGACCGAGGCTCTGGGAGGCGTGAACCGCCAGCGGTATGCCGGTCACATTCAGAATTTCAAAAGACCCCATGCCGATGCCGAAGGCCCGTTTGCTTCCTTCTTCAATGGTGGGGAGATTGCCCACCCCTTCTTCGAACATGCGTGCGGCTTCATTGGAAGAGGGCACGAAAAACCGGTTCACGGCAAAGCCCGGGGAATCTTTGACGACAATGGCGGTTTTCCCGTGTGCGGCGGCAAATTCAACGGCCTTGTCAAGGGTCTGACGGCTGGTCGTCTCATGGGGGATGATTTCAAGCAGTTTGTTCTTGGCGGGGTGAAAAAAATAATGCAACCCGATGAACCGATCCGGGCGTTTGATCTCCCGGGCGAATTCCCGAACATAAAAACTGGACGTGTTGGTTGCAAAAATGGTTTTTTCCGCGCATATTCCGTCCAGGTCCTGAAAAAGCCGGGTCTTGACCTGTTTGTCTTCAAACACGGCCTCGATCACCAGATCGACATCCGCCACCGCGGACAGATCTGTTGCCCCCTTGATCCGGGAGAGTATCCGGTCCACTTTGTCCTGGGTGAAAAGCCCGCGCTTTATGCCGCCCTGCAGCAGATCCCGGATGGTTGCCAACCCTTTTTCCAGATATGGTTGTTTGATGTCGATCAATATGACATCCATTCCTTCCTGGGCGATTTTCTGAGCGATGCCGCTCCCCATATGCCCGGCGCCGATCACGCCTATTTTTGTAATCTGAGCCATGTTACCTCCTGATTTAATTTCTTTATAGTCCTTTAAAAATCATATGGTTGTCGATTTGAAATTTAACATTTGTTAGATTTTTATTTCTTTCGTTAGTTAAATTATCGTTGTGAGCCATGACGATTCATCCTGAAACCTTTGTCTTTTGATTTCGCTTTTACATGTTGGATGGCAGAAAGACGGCGATCTGCGGGAACAGGATGATAGCGGCAATGCATATCACCGCGGCCACCAGAAAAGGCCAGACGCCTCTGAAAATCGTCGTCAGTGACACATCCTGGGCCGCTCCTTTGATGACAAACACGTTCAGGCCCACCGGCGGGGTGATCAGTCCGACTTCCAGGACAATGACCATGATCACGCCAAACCAGATGGGATTGAAATTCATGGCCTGAATAACGGGAAACAAGATGGGGACCATGAGAATCATGATGGCAAAACAGTCCATGACGCAACCCAGAAGCACGAAGACCAGAATGATCATCATGAGTACGACCATCCTTGGCAGAGCCAGGCCGACAATGGTATCGGCCAACATGAAAGGTATCCCCGTCAAAGCCAGAAAAGAGGAAAAAATGTTGGCCCCGATGATGATCAGAAAAATCATGGCTGTCATGTTTCCTGTCGCCAGAAGGCTTTCAATGAAATTGGCGCGGTCCAGTTTTTTTTTGGCAAGGGCGATGACAAAGGCCCCGAAAGCCCCGATACCGGCCGCTTCGGTGGGTGTGAAAATGCCGAAGTAAATGCCTCCCATGACCAGGGCGAACAAGGACAGCATGGGCCAGGTACGGTACAGGGAATGGAATTTGGTTTTCCAGGTAGCGGGATCCCCTTTAGGGCCCATGGCCGGATTGATCCGGCATTGAACATAAATGGCCAGCAAAAACAGTGCGGCCAGCAGACATCCGGGAATGATTCCGGCCATGAACAGCTTTCCGATGGATTCTTCCGTCAGGATGCCGTAAATGATGAACCCGATGCTGGGGGGGATCAGAATTCCCAGGGTTCCGCCGGCGGCCACACATCCCGTTGACAGGCTCGGGTCATACCCGTATTTGTTCATTTCCGGTATCGCAACCCGTGCCATGGTGGCCCCTGTGGCCAGAGAAGACCCGCATACCGCTGCAAATCCCGAGCAGGCGACAATGGTGGCCATGGCCAGTCCTCCCCTGAAATGCCCGATCCAGTTGTAGACCGATTTGTAAATATCCTGGCTGATACCGGACACAAAAGCGAACTGTCCCATGAGAATAAACAGCGGAATGACGCTCATTGTGTAGGAGGATCCTTCCGACCAGGGCACCATTCCCAGAAGATTGAGTCCGGCGTTCAGGTCGACGATGAGGCTCACCCCTCCGAAACCGATCAAGGCAAGGGCCAGACCGATGTACATCCTGAAGGCCAGAAAGACGAACAATAATACAATTCCTGTTACACCGATGATTTCCGCACTCATAGAATAGTCTCTTTTTTTGCTTGTTTAAAAAGGTTTCTGAGTATATCGCGAATAAATTCAATACACATGATGGTGCATCCCACGGCCATGAAAAATATGAAAGGGTGATCCGGTATGGGCAGGTTCATGGGTTTGTCGCCGGTTTCCAGCGATTCCAGCGCTTTTTCAAATCCTTTCCAGGAGATGAGGACCATCATGACAAGACCGATGCCATAGTTGAAGACATCGACCACGGACTGGGCTTTTTTCGAAAACGTGTTGACAAGAATATCTACGGTGACATGGGCTTTCTGGGATTGGGCATAACTGAGGAAAGAAAAGATCATGACCGACACCAAAAAGGAGATCAGTTCAAAGGCCCCCAAAATAGGGGCATTGAATACATATCGGCCCACAACATCCACAACTGTCAGTCCCATCATGGCAAAAAGCGCCAGACATCCGATTCTGGATAGAATATAACTGAAAAGAGCCGTTATATTGACGAAATTTCTGATGTTCATCGCACCCCCCGACGTTTTTTCGCATTCCATTTCTTTTGTGTATCCGGGAAGTCCGGGAGCGGGTTACCCCCCCGCTCCCGTTGATTTCCCCGATATCCCAACGCCGGCGTTTACTCTCCGATAAAACCGAGTGCGGTTTCCAGAACGGATTTGCCGGGCAGACCTTTGGCTTCCATTTCCGCTGCCCATTCTTCTCTCAAGGGAAGGGTGATTTCCTTCATTTTGGCAAGCTCCGCCGGGTCAAGAATGATTTCTTCCACCCCTTTGTTGATCGTCATCTCCCTGAACGGCACCTCGGCGTCATCAAAGGCCTTTCCGGCGGCTTTGGACATCTCCAGTCCGGTCGTGCGTTCAAAAAGAGCTTTGACGTCGTCGGGCAGGCGATCCCAGGAGGCCCTGTTCATGACGAACATCATGGGCATGGTATACAGGTCGGCCACCGTGGCGTATTTCGTGACTTCGTTCAGTTTGAAAATGCCCATGCCTTCCCACACCAGGACCGTTCCATCCAGAACGCCCAACTGGAGCGACTGATAGGTTTCAGTGATGGGCTGGGCAACCGGAACGGCGCCCCAGAGGCTCAGGGCCTTGCTGATGGAAGGGTTGGCCGTTCTCATTTTGAGCCCTTTGAAATCGGCCATTGTCCGGATGGGGGTTTTGACCGTATGGAAATGGCCGCCGGGATGGCCGAACAGGGCCAGAACCTTTACCTTGCCGTATTCTTCCTGGTATTTGACTTCCTTTTGAAAGGTTTTCCACATGGCTTCGGATACCTTTTCGCCCGAAGGGACCATGAAGGGCAAGGAGAAGACCGTCGTCATGGGGAACCGGCCGGGTGTGTAGTCGGACAGATGATAGGACAGGTCGGCCAGGCCTTTTTCAGCCAGATCGAACTGATCCGGTGCTTTTCCGAGGGCGCCGGCCGGAAACAGTTTGATGTTCACTTTGCCGTCGCTGGCTTTCCTGATCTCTTCGATCCAGGGCGCGATCACTTTCGAGTTAATGGTCTGCTGGGTGGGAAAAGGGCTTGAAAATCTGAGTTCAATGGTTTTTGCGGATGCGGTCGCCATGGAAAAAAGAATGATCCCTGACAGAACCATCAAAAAAAGACGCTTGACTGACACATGCTTCATGTTTGTTCCTCCGAAAAAAAAGGTTGTGGTTGAACCGATACAGGCAAAGGGGTCGGAAATATGGTTCTGGATACCTATTTCCCCCCAAAGGACGCATCGGGAATTTCTATGGCCGCGCTGCATAAATCCATGATGGACATGATTTTTCCCAGGGTGACGGGCAGAATTCCCCGGATGAAGAATTCCGCGGATTTCACCTGCCCATGATAAAAATCAGCCTCTTTTTGACTCTTTTCTGTTTCATGTTTGTTTTCCGCGATCATGGCTCTCCACAGGAGCATCCAAGCCATGATCACATCCCCGGTGGATTCAAGAAACAAGCCCGCAAATGAATAAGCCGCCGAAATCGAGCCGTTTTTAATGGTTCGATCCATTTCCCATGCCGCTTCCTTCAACCGGTCCAGGGCATTACCGACCTTTCCTGCCGGGCCGGCCAAGGAATTGATTCTGGCGGCCCGCTCAACCGTGTTTTGTATTTGATCGACAAGATCCAAAAACAACCTGTTTTCTTTCATCGGAAGTTTTCTACCCAGAAGGTCCATGGCCTGTATGCCGTTGGTTCCCTCGTAAATCGTCGTTATTCTCACATCTCTGGCAATCTGCTCGACCGGGAACTCACAGGTATAGCCGTATCCGCCGAAAATCTGGATGGCCGTATGGCATATTTCCACGGCCCGATCCGTCACGTAGGCTTTCCCGATAGGGGTCAGGATGTCCATCAGATTCCGGCAACGTTCTGTTTCACCCGGGTCTTCCGAGATCGCCAGTCTGTCCTCCAGGTCCGCGATATAGCACAGAAGGCTTCTCATTCCTTCGGTGTAGGCTTTCATGGTCAGCAGCATTCTGCGGACATCGGGATGAGCAATGATGGGCACGGGAGTTGGGTCGCTGCCGGTAAGGCGGGTTCCCTGGCGTCTTTGCCGGGCGTACTCCAAAGCGTGAAGATAGGCCGAAGACGCACAGGAAAGGGCCTGTGCCCCCACCATGAGGCGGGCGTTGTTCATCATCACGAACATCATGGAAAGGCCTTTGTTTTCCTCGCCCACAAGCGTGCCGATGCATCGGCCCCGGCTTCCGAGGGCCATGGAGCAGGTCGGGCTGCCGTGAAGCCCCATTTTTTCCTCGATCCCGGTGCAGATGATATCGTTTCGCTCTCCCAGGCTTCCGTCTTCGTTCACATGGAATTTGGGTACAATGAACAATGATATGCCCCGGCTGCCCTGTGGGGCTCCTTCCAGGCGCGCCAGCACCAGATGGACGATATTGTCGACCATGTCCTGGTCCCCGCCGCTGATGAATACCTTGGCCCCGGTCAGAGAATAGGTTCCGTCTTGATTTTTTACCGCTGCGGTTGTCAGATCTCCCAGGTTTGATCCGGACTCGGATTCCGTCAGCGCCATGGTGCCGCTCCATCGGCCGGTGTACAGGTTTTCCAGAAAGCGTTTTTTCTGATCGTCCGAGCCGAACCGCTCTATGATCTGGCCTGCGCCGTGATTCAAGCCAGCCACCATCAGAAGCGCCATGTTGGCGCCGAAAAGATAGTTCTGGGCCATCAGATTCAGGGAATGCGGCATGCCCTGTCCCCCCCGGTCCGGATCCTGGCACGGGGCAAACCATCCGCCTTTGATCAACAGATCCCAGGCTCGTTTGAATTCTTCGGGAACCCGAACGGTTCCGTTTTCATAAACGCAGCCGACGCGGTCACCTGTTTTCATGGTGGGCAGAATCTCTTTCACGGCAAGGTTCCGGGCTTCGGACAGGATCATGTCCACCACTTTTTTGTTGAATTCGCGGTATTTTTTATGCTTGCTGAGGCGGCTGACGTCAAACTGTTCATGGAGAACAAAATCCACATCCCGTCTGTCTGCTAGAACCTGGGCCATATTATGAAACCTCTTCCATGTCCTGTCCTTCCATGACCCGGCGTTTCAGTTCTCGTTTCAAAAGCTTGCCGGTGCTGGACTTGGGCAGTTCGGAGACGACAATGAATTCCTTGGGCACCTTGAATCCGGACAATTGTGTTTTCAGGTAGGCTTTGAGGGAGACCGGATCGATGGTTTTTCCGGCCTTCGGGACGATATAGGCCACCACCCGCTCTCCGTATTCTTTATCCTGGAGTCCGATCACGGCGCATTCTTCGATCTCGTGGCGGGTGTACAGGATTTCCTCGACTTCCCTCGGCGACACGTTTTCTCCGCCCGTGATGATGAGTTCCTTGATCCGATCCACGATGTAGAGATACGAATGGTCATCCAGATAGCCGATATCCCCGGAACGGAACCATCTTCCCCAGAAGGCGGCCTTTGTGTCCTTTTTGCGATTGAGATATCCCTTCATGATATTGGGGCCGGAAATGCAGATTTCACCCGGCTGGTTTTTACCCAGCACCCTGCCTTTTTTGTCCCGGATCTGGATTTCCACGTTGGGGGCCGCCGTGCCCACGGAACCCACCACATGCCGGTGGTAATGGTTGAAGGTGACCATGGATGCGCTTTCCGTCATGCCGTAGGCTTCGAATATGTCCAGGCCCGTTCGGGCTTTCCATTCCCTGACCACCTCCCTGGCCATGCTGGCCGCCGCTGAAAAGCAGTATCGGACTGCGCACAGTCTTTCTTTCAGGTCGGGAAGGGACAAAAGCCGGATATACACCGTGGGGACCGCATACAGTTTGGTCACATGGAAGTCCCTGACGGCGCTCAGCAATCCATCCATGTTGAACGAGGGCTGTATCACCAGCCCTCCGGCGCTGAACAGGGTGGCATTCATGATGTGCATCTGGGCAAACACGTGGTTGAGGGGAAGGAAGCACAGTGCCCGGTCGTTTTCACAGGATCTTTCGAACCGTGAGACATTGACGGCCGAGGTCATGATGTTTCCGTGGGTCAGCATAACCCCCTTGGGTACACCGGTCGTTCCGCCGGTATAAAGGATGGCGGCGGTATCGTCGGGTTCCCGGTCGACGCTGTCGATCCCTTCGGTTTCATTTTCGATCAGGCTTTCAAATGATATATCCCCGGTCTCGGATATGATGGTTTCAAGGCCGTCGGTTTTTTCGAAATCCGGTTTTTTTTTGTCATCCGTAAATATGATCCTGGGTTTGGCATCGGCCAGGACGGGGATCAATTCATTCCGGGTCATGGCGTAGGGAAGGGTCACGGCCACGGCGCCGGATTTGAGTATGCCGAAATAAAAACATAGCCATCGGCTGGAATTGGGGGCGAGAAGAGCGATGTGTTCACCGGGCGTGACGCCCATTTTTCGAAGTGCGGCGGCAATTTTGCCGGAATCGTTGTCCATTTGCCGGTATGACAAAGCGGTCTTTTCTTCAATGAGCGCCAGATTGTCCGGAAAATGAAATGCGGATGTCTCAAGATTTTTGGCTATGTTCATTTTAACTCCCCTGTTTCACCCAGAAATCATCATTTTTACATCTTGGTTGAATCCTCGATGTTAACCTAACAATCGTTAGATTTTTTTAACTATGGTTAATCAGTTAACACGGGAATTTTTCAATGTCAATACATGCCGGTCGATTTTGAAATATTTTTTCCGTCATATCCCGTTGGCCACCTCAAAGGCGTCCCAGACGGCATACATGATGTTGGCCACCCGCCGGGCATCTCCGAGAACATAGGTATTCGGCACATGGAACCGGATGGCCTCATAAAGGGCCCGGTCGGGATTGTATCCGACGGCCAGGACGATGGAATCGCAAGGCAGCCGGGTTTCCCCTGCCCGTGTTGCACAGGTTAGGGTGCCGTCTGCAAAGGATTTCACCTTTGCCCCGGTCATGACCCCAATCCCGTTGAACGGGATCAGTTCCTTGAGCATATCGCTGTTGGCGTGGCACAGAGGGCCGTTCACGGCCAGGAGCGTATCCATGGCTTCCACAATGGTTACGGTTTTCCCCTGGCGGGACAGCCATAAAGCCGTCTCACAGCCGATGAGGCCGCCCCCAGCCACAACCACCCGGTTTCCGGGATCTTTCTTTTTCAGCAGAACCTCTTCAGCCGTGAAGACCCGGCCTTGGTCGCCGAGTGTCAATTTTCTCGGGACGGAGCCGGTGGCGATGATCACGGCATCAAACCGGTGGGACAAAATAAACGTCTTATCAACGGGGGTGTTCAGTTTTACCGGAACCCCCAGGCTTTCAAGCTCATGGGCGAACCAGGCCACCAGCGCCCTGTCGTCTTCCTTGAAATCCGGCACTCCGCCAGGTACAAGGTTGCCGCCCAGACGGTCCGATTTCTCATAGAGGATCGGCTCGTGTCCCCTCAGAGCCAGGACCCGGGCCGCTTCACACCCGGCCACGCCCCCGCCCACGATCAGCACTTTTTTCGGTTTCAATATAGGGTTGTAGGCTTTCACCTTCTCGCGGGCCGCCTGGGGGTTGACGGCGCAATTCAGGGCCGAATACGCCTGGACCCGCCCCATGCATCCTTCGTGGCAGGAAATGCAGGGCCGAATGGATGCCGCGTCACCGGCCTGGAGCTTGTTCACGTAGTCCGGGTCGGCCAGCAGGGGCCGGCCCAGGCTGATCACGTCGCAGGCCCCTTCCTCCATGGCTTTGAGGGCTGTGTCCGGGTCGTCCATCCGTCCGGCGCAGATGATGGGAACCGTCACATGGTCTTTCATGATTTTGGCATAAGGAATGAAAAGACCCTTTTTCTGGTACATGGGGGGATGGCTCCACCACCAGGAATCATAAGATCCCACATCCACGTCAAGGGCTGCGTAGCCGTACCCGACAAGGAGTCCGGCGGCCTCGATCCCCTCTTCAATGTCCCGGCCCTTTTCAACGAATGTTTCCCCGGGCAGTGCCCCGGATTTGTAGTCCTTGATAAAGCTTTTGGGACTGTATCGGAGGGTCACCGGGAAATCCTCTCCACAGGTTCTGTGAATTTCCTCAACGATCTCCCTTGCAAACCGGAGCCGGTTTTCAAGCGGTCCGCCATAGTCATCGGTTCTGTGGTTGAAAAAAGAGATGGCAAATTGGTCCAGCAGATATCCTTCATGGACGGCATGGATCTGGACCCCGTCAAACCCGGCTCGTTTCGCGTTGAACGCCCCTTTGCCGAACATGGTGACAATGTGGCGGATTTCCTCGACGGTCATGGGGCGGCAGATTTTGTCCAGCCAGCGGTGGGGAATGGCCGACGCCGACACCGGCGGGTATTCCCCCATATTGGTGGGAACCGTCACCCGGCCGAACCCTCCGGACATCTGAAGGAAGATTCTGGCGTCATAGGCGTGGATCCGTTCCGTCATTTCGAGGCCCGTTCGGATGAAATGCACCGGATTGTGGGTGGAGCAGGGCACATGGGGCATGGCGTGTTTCTCAACCTGGTTGTCCACAAAGGTGACCCCCGTGAAGATGAGCCCTGTGCCGCCTTTGGCCCTGTGGGTGTAATACTCGATGCCGCGGTCGTTAAAGGCCCCTTCGTTGTCGGAAAGACCCAGGGGACCCATGGGTGCCATGGCATACCGGTTTTTGATCTCCACGCCGCCGATCTTGACGGGCGTGAACAATTGCGCGTATTTATTCAAAGCCTTTCTCCTGATTAAAAGTTGGACAACGAATCATCTGGGCACCCAGAGAACCATCCGGGGCTTTTCCTTCATTTTCCGAGCAAGTTCGTCAATGGGGCCGAAGCTCATGCAGCGGGCCATGCAATGCGCGACGCAGGCCGGTTCCAGCCCTTTCCGGGTGCGGGGCCGGCACAGGACGCACAACTCCGTCGGAAACGGCAGATAGGTCAGGTAATATTTGTCATGGGGAAGCTTCTGAATGATCTCATTGACCCGGATCCCTCCCATCCCGGCGGGCCATCCGTGCTCCTGGGCGCAGGCCACCTGGCAGGTATGGCATCCGGTGCAGTATTCATAATCGATCAAAAGACCGAATTCACTTTTTTTAGACATGATCCACCTCCTCGGGTCTGCATTTGACCACCCTGCACAGGGAATGTTTGATGGGAGCTCCCATGCCGTCTTTTCCGTGTTCGTTCATGGGAATGAGCTGGTTGATATTGGATTGCCACATTCCATACAGGCTCGGCTCGGCCGCCTGTTTTTCCGGGAACCACCAGCCGTGGGCCGCCATGACCATCCATTCGGGGACCACCGGGGTGAGTTTGGCCTTGAACCGGGCCCGGCCCATCCAGTTTTCGATCCAGATCCATTCTCCGTTTCCGATTCCTTTTCCGGCCGCCGTTGTCGGGTGGATTTCAGCTGTGGGGTCAGGATCGATGTCCCGAAGCCAGGGGATATTTCTGTGCTCGGTGTGAAAAAAGGCCGGGGATCGCCTTCCCGTGGACAGAATCAGGGGATAGTCCCTGGCCAGGTCCGGCCTCGACACGGGTGTGAAAGGAGGCTCTTCATGGTGGGGAATGGGTTCCAGGCCCCATTCTTCCCTCAGGGTGGCATAGAGTTCGAAAAGTCCGGTCTGGGTCCTGAATCCCGGTTTTCCGTCCGGTCTGAGCAGTCCTTTTTCATGGCGAAGATAGGGGCAGCTGGCGCTTCCTTCGGGCGGATAAGCCCGGCCTTTGGACTGGAGTTCCGCAAAGGTCATGCCGGACGGTTTCAGAATATCGTCGTACAGGTCGTGGATGGTTTCAAATTTGAACTCGGGGTCAAATCGCCTGGCCAGTTCAAAATTGATGTCCACATCGGGCCGACATCCATCCACGGTCAAGATCTTGTTGATGGTCTGGAGCGGAACCCACCAGGATCTGAAGCTGTCTTTTTCAAGAAAGGTCGCGGCCGGGAGAACCACGTCGGCATACTGGGTGGTGGGGGTATGGAACAAGTCCACGGCCACGACGAAATCGAGTTTTTTCAGGGCCTGTTTCCATTTCTCCGGGTCCATGCCCAGCCCCTGCATGATACCTGCGGTCTGAATCCACATTCCTTTGATGGGATAGGGTTTTTCAGTGAAAATTTGATCCAGGGTCATATCGGTCTGGCACCGCCAGTAAAATTTGTTGAGGGGCATATATTTATTCGCGCCGATGCGCGGTTCATCCAGCTCTTTGGTTTTGAGGCGGATGGCCCCTTTTGTGCCGGGGAGGGCATAGGGAACCACATCAAAGGCAAAGCGGGCGAACACATTGCCGCCGGGAACATCCAGATTGCCGGTCAAGGCCCACAGGGCCGTAATCCCCGTGACCAGCGGCGTCAGCGCCGGAGTCATATCCACGGCCACGCCCCAGTGGACCGCCGCGGGTTTGCTTTTGGCATAAAATACCGCTGCATCATGGATGTCTTTAGCCGGAACCCCGGTTATCTTTTCCACTTCATCTAAGGGGTAGCGGTTGACTTCGGCTTTGAACGCATCCCATACCGTGTGGCAGTGAATGGTTTCGCCGGTATCCAGCCGGACGTCCCATTCACCGGATATGGCCGGAACGGCATCTGTTCGTCGATAGGCGGCCGAGACGGTATCCCAGACAACGGGTGTTCCCTCTTTCGTGTCCCAGGCCGCGAAATTCCCCTCTGCCCCGCCATTGATCAGGTCGTTTTCCCGAAGCAGCTTTCCCGTGTCTTTGCGGATCAGGTGCGCACCGTTGGTCCAGTTTTCCAGAAATGTTGTATCGTGCAGGTTTTCATTGATGATGACGTTTAAAAACCCCATGACCAGAGCGGAATCGCTTCCGGGTCTCAACCGCAGATGATATTTGGACCGGGAGGCGAACCACGAGAGTCTCGGATCCACACAGATGATTTTGGTGCCTTTTTTCATGAGATCGATGATCCAGTGCCCGAACAGGTTGTCCGGACAGGTGGCGTGGATGTTGTACCCCCAGATGATCATGCATTCCGGCACATTGTATCCGGGATGGTCGAATCTTTCCGGAAACCACTGGGCCGCATCGAAGACCGCGAAATCCCCCTGGACCGTTATGACGGCGGCCAGCCGCGGTCCGTAGCAGGCCTGGCCCGAAAGGCCGAACATGATGTTGGGGCTCCCGTAGGCGTAGGCCAGCAGACTGATCCAGGCATAAATATCCCGGCCCGTGCCCACGTTGAAGACCATGCTTTCCGGCCCGTGTTCTTCCCGGATCTTTTTCATTTCGGCTTCGATGATATCCAGGGCTTGTTCCCAGGATATCCGTTCCCATTTCCCCTCGCCCCGCTTTCCCACCCGTTTGACCGGGTGGTGGAGCCGGTCCGGATGGTCGATGTACTGGGTCATGGCCAGGGCCCTGGCGCAGAGCCGGCCCTGATTCATGGGATGATCCGGGTCTCCTTCGATCTTTATCAGCTTCCCGTCTTTGACATGGGCCAGAACCCCGCACCCGCCATGGCATCCGGGACCCGGCGACCAGGTGGTTGTCTTAAAGATACCGGTTTGA
>CAZQIX010000031.1:0-42161 GCA_964593855.1 uncultured Desulfobacula sp.
ATTCGGGTTATGTCATATCGGGTAGCCCCAGCGATATACCGGTTTCCTTCAAAGTGAACCGTACAGTCCTTGTGTACCTTCCGATATATGCGGTATGAGGTGTCAAACGTCTGATTCGGTACCGGATTCAAATGCGGCTGTTCCCGGTCAAACCGAATGCTGATGTTTTCATGGGTTGTGCCGTGGATCCGTTCGTCCTTCATGATGAGCCAGGCCCAAAGATCCTTATTGGCTCTGGTCGTATTCACATATCTGGAACCAGAGAAAACAACCGGACAAAGGTTCGCTTAAACTTAAAGTTTTTTTCTGCAACTCGTCTTTAGTGATTTCACAATCGCGTAATATCTGAGCAAGAAAACCTCGCTCAATTGGCTACCCCCGGTGTATTGGAACAAACGTACATCGGCCGTCTTGGTGCTACAGGAAATGATGGCTGCTTTTTTACGCATTACCTCGAAACCGAATTTTCGAAGTGCCCGGATGAGATTGCTGCCGGTTATTGATGGGAATGTAGTCATGCGTTTATGACCACTTTTTGGACGCCTATAGTTTATCATATTAAAACATTTCAAAGCGACTGAGCCCCCTGCAATCCAGTGAAACGTTGGGTTATGCTAATTATTTTTTGTAGCAAAATAATTGACCCCTTTAATATCCTTAAAATCAGCATCTTGCGTCCATATTGTGCAGTCATATTTTTTTGCAGTAGCAAGGATTATACTATCTGCCATAGGAAGACTGTTATGTAAACTGAGCTTTGATGCTTCAATAGCTAAACTCTGTGTCAGTTCAATTATACGGCCTTTCTGCATAGCAGCGATTGCTTGCAGAGCATCATTTTCAGTGCTTTCACGAAGTACAACTTTAAATACTTCATAAACTGTAATTACTGGGACTATCAAAGCATTTTCATCTTTGATGGGAATTGAAAAAGAGTCAGCGTTTGGTCCGTCAGAAAAGTATTCAAGCCATGCAGACGAATCAATTATATTCATACCCGATCCCCCTCACGAGAGAGCCCTATATCAATTCCTTTCAGAAAACCGCGCAGCTCGGAAATCTCACGGTCGGGTATCAATTCAATGCGATTTTCATACTCAATTACACGCATCCTTTGGCCGGGTTTGAGTTTTAATGTTTCCCTGATTGCCTTAGGGATAACGACTTGATATTTGGGTGATACAATGACAGTTTGCATGTCGGTCTCCAATCGATTTGATTTTTGTTTTACAATAATACTATCGATTGAGAATGTCAATCATTAAAGAAACCATTGATTATCAAGACGATTTCCTCTGATAAGGTGCAAAATCTTTTATTATCAAGTGTCACGATCGGCAATGATTTTTCTATCCCGGAAATGAAGAAAATGTCAAGCGCGAAAGACCAACCCTGATGGACGAGGTCGGGACAGCATGGGGCGTATCGGCTCCCGTGGAAATCCATCTGGTCTTTTGATCTCAATTAGGCTATCGTCTCTTCTCATGCGGATTTCAAAAATCAAAGAAAGGGGCTCTTTCATCGATACCTTTATTGTCTCGCCGGGACAGGCCTGGTGTGTTTTTGGGACAGCCCATTCCGGAATCCATGAGTTTTTCCGCCTCGTCACCGGAGAAACGGCCGAGCCGGCGGTCGACGTCGTTTTGACCCTGCCGTCACCCGCGGGCATCGTGTCCCTCAAAAAGCAGCAGGCTGTTTTTGAGTCCGAGCTGGAAAAAGACGATACCGATTTCATGGACCGGATCGATCCCGGCACCCCCGCCCGGGAATTCATAAAAGACCCGGGAAAGCATCAGGACCTGATCGAATCTTTTGGGCTCACCCATTGCCTGGACCTTGGATACCGACAGCTCAGCACCGGCCAGACACGGAAACTGGCGATCCTGGCCGAATGGTCCCGGGGGCCTGCCTGCCTGATCATCGAGTCCCCGCTGGACGGGCTGGATTCCTCGAGCCGACGGGAGATGGACCGGGCCCTCCGCCACCTTCATCAGAGCGGCACCGCCCTGGTTCTCTTTATCTGCAACCGTTCGGACATCCCTTCCTGGTGCACCCACCTGGCCGTCATGGCCGATGGTCGGCTGAAGCACCAGGGGCCCCGTCAGGCCGGCATGGATCAGACGGACCGGGAAATGACAGGCCTGAGTCCGGATTTTCAGCCGTGCGTGCAAGATTTGTGGGACACAAAACTCCAAAGCGATCCCGTGCCGGACGAAAACTGCCTTGTGCGGCTCAGGCAGGGCCGGGCCGGGTATGGGGGAAAAACGGTTTTCGAGGGGCTGGATCTATGCATCACAAAAGGCTGTCACACATTGGTCACCGGTCCCAACGGGTGCGGCAAATCCACCCTGCTTCAGGTGATCACCGGCGACCATCCGGCCTGCTACCAGAGCGATCTCACCCTTTTCGGAATTCGAAGGGGCTCCGGTGAATCCATCTGGGACCTGAAAAAGCACATCGGGCTGGTCAGCGCCGAGCTTCACAGGAATTACCGGACCCCGGGCAGCGCGTTGAGCTGTGTGCTTTCGGGCTTTTTCGATTCCATTGGGGTCTACCGCATCCCGAGCCCGGACCGGATTGCCCGGGCCATGACCTGGCTGGACCGGATGGGAATGACACAAAAAGCCCAAACCCTTTTCCGGGATCTGAGCTTTTCCGATCAGCGACTGCTTCTCATTGCCCGGGCCCTTATCAAGGCCCCCCGGCTCCTGGTCCTGGACGAACCCGCCCAGGGCCTGGATGAAGCCAATCGCAAGGCTCTGCTGGATTTTCTAGGTGAGGTGGCCGGTCAGGGCATCTCCACCCTGCTCTATGTCAGCCATCGGGAAGACGAGTTCCGAGAATTTTTCCGGCAGCATATCCGCATGAGCTGATTCAGTGTACGGCCCCGAGGGTCACACGACCCGGCCATCCTTCCAGAACGGGCTCATGGCCCGGAGCTTTTCGATAATGGGAACCAGCACGTGGATGATATGGTCCATTTCCTCCCGGGTGTTGTAATGGGACAGGGAAAACCGGATGGACCCGTGGGCGGACTTGAACGGAACCCCCATGGCCATGAGCACATGGGAAGGATCCAGGGACCCGGAGGTGCAGGCGGACCCGGAGGACGCGCAGATGCCCTCTCGGTCCAGCATGAGCAGGATGGATTCGCCTTCCACGGCGTCAAAACCGATGGACAGGGTGTTGGGCAGACGCTGATCCATATCCCCGTTCACGGAACAGGAGGGTATTTTTTCCAGAAGACTGTTCTGAAGATAATCCCGCAGTTCCCGCACCCGGGTGTTCATCTCGGTCAGATGGGCCTTGGCCAGCTCGGCTGCCTTGCCCAGGCCGATAATGGAAACCGAATTTTCAGTGCCTCCTCGACGGCCTTTTTCCTGGTGTCCGCCGATGAGGTAGGGAAAAAATGCCAGACCTTTTTTGACGTACAGGACCCCTACCCCTTTGGGCGCGTGGATCTTGTGCCCGGAAAGGGACAGCATGTCCACTCCGGACGTCTTGACGCTGACCGGCACCTTGCCCACGGCCTGAACCGCGTCGGTGTGGAACAATATGCCCTTTGCCCGCACTTTTTCAGCGATTTCCGCAATGGGAAAGATCACCCCGGTCTCATTGTTGGCCCACATGAGGGACACCAGGGCCGTATCGTCCGAAAGGCTGTCGTAAAGACGGTCCAGATCGAGCCGGCCTTTGCCGTCCACGGGCACGAAGGTCACCTTGTAGCCTCGTTTGCGTTTCAGGTGCTTGTACAGATTGTTGATGGCCGGATGCTCCACGTTGGAGGTCACAAGGTGTTTCCTGTCAGGTAACGCGTTGATGGCGGAGAAAACAGCCGTGTTGTCGCTTTCCGTGCCGCAGCTCGTGAACACGATCTCTTCCGGCTCTGCCTGGATCAGGTCTGCCGTGCGAAGGCGGGCCTCCTTGATTTTTTGGGCCGTCTGGTCCCCGAAGGTGTGCATGGAAGAAGGGTTTCCGTACAGTTCTCCAAAATAGGGAAGCATTTCCCGGATCACTTCGTCCGCCACCCGGGTGGTGGCGTTGTTGTCTGTATAGGTGATTTTCATGGCAGACCCTTATTGTTCATTTTGAACGGATTCAACGATCGATTCGATCCGGTCCAGGCATTTGCCGCAACCGCCGCCGGCCTTGAGGTAGTTGGTCACGTCCTCGGCAGAGGTCAGATGGTTTTTCTTGACCGCGTCGAGGATCTCCAGATCCGTCACCTCGAAACATTCGCACACGATATCCCCGGGTTTTTCGAGAATCTGAATGCCCCGGTAATCGGCAATGGCCTTGCGCAGGGCCGCCTGCCCCATGACGGAACAATGCATTTTTTCCTTGGGCAGCCCGCCCAGATAGTTGGATATGTCGTCGTTGGTCAGTTTTTCCGCCTCGGACAGGGTCATGCCCTTGATCATCTCGGTCAGGGCCGAGGACGAGGCCACGGCGCTGGCGCAGCCGAAAGTCATGAAAGAAGCGTCCACGATGCGCTCGTTTTCATCGATCTTCAAAAACAGCTTGAGGGCATCCCCGCAATTGAGGGAGCCGGTTTCCCCCACTGCGTTGGCTCCCTCCAGTTCCCCGACGTTCCGGGGCCTCATGAAATGGTCTTTCACTTTATCCGTATATTCCCACATAACCGTCTCCTTCATCAAAATAAGTCCAGGATACTGGTACTCGTCTGTATGGCTCAGCCTTTAAAATACTACAAAGTGGTAGAAAGTCAATGAAACCGCCTCTTTTTTATCGTTGCCGGACGCCCGTTCCGCCTTCAATCCAGTCGTACCGGCAGGGATCGATTGATTTTGATTTGCTGCCGGGTGATGACCGTATCCATGGCCAGCGTCTCCACACCCCTGCCGGCGGCCTGTCTCAGCTTTTCCCCATAGATCCGGTCAATGCCGTCGGCCGGCGCAAAACAAACCGCGTCCATTCGCTGGATCAGATAGAAAATCACGCCCCGATGGCCCATGGACACCAGCTTTTCAAGCTCTTCCAGGTGTTTTTGACCCCTTTGGGTCACGGCATCGGGAAAAAGGGCCGTGCCGTTTTCCACCAGGGTGCAGTTTTTGATTTCCACATAGCACAAAGGCCGTCCCGCTCCTTCCAGAAGCAGGTCCAGGCGGCTATGGGCGCTGGTTTGAACCTCTTTGAGGACCCTTTCATACCCGGCCAGTTCCGGGATCAATCCGGCCTCGATGGATTTTTTGACCAGCCGGTTGGGCAACTGGGTATTGATGCCCGCAAGGGTGGCGGGCAACTGAATCAACTCCCAGGTATAGAGAAGTTTTCGCCCGGGATTGCGGCTTTCGGATAGATACACCGTGGCACCGGGGTCCGCACACCCTTTCATGGATCCGGAATTGGGGCAGTGAGCCGTCACGGTTTCACCCGTTTCCAGAATCACATCGGCCAGGAACCGTTTGTACCGCCTCACCAGCCGGCCCGCCGTCAGCGGGGGGAGATCACAGGCCCCGTTTGTCACGATTCGGCCGCCTGTCCGCATACCTGCCGCCTCAACTCCTCCCGGTCCATATCCCGCCGGATGCCGAAGCGGGTCAGGCAGAAATCATATTTTACGGGATCATCGCCGGAAATCCGCCTGAACCCCCGGGTGATCTCCAGTGCGGTTTTCAGATCCATGGCTTTCCGCCTCGTGAATCCGAGCAGGTGTCCGGCCCGGTGCATGTGGGTATCCAGGGGAACGATGAGCTGGGATGGCCTCACCTGTTCCCACCCCCCCGGGTCCACTCCGTCGTTTCGGACCATCCACCGCAGAAACAGGTGGCTTCGCTTGCAGGCGCTCTTTTTTCCCGGATCAGGCAACAGATGGCCGACCGCGCGGCCCCTGCACAGGTTTTGAAAAAGACCCTTCAGCCCGTTCATCACGGTTGGATCATCCGGGGACCACCGATGATAAAAACAGGCTTCGAGAGATGAAAATTCATTGAGTACCTGCCGAATCCCCCACAACAGATCGACGACATGGGTCTCCGAGGCGAACCGATAGCGAAACCCCCTGAAATCACGGATCATGTCCGGCCGTGTCCGGCCCAGGATATAGGCCGACGGTGACGGGCTTAGAATTTCGAGGACCCGGGCTATGGTCTTCAGGATCATCTCCACGCGGCCGTAAGCCAGGCAGGCGGCCAGAAGACCCACTATCTCCCGCTCCTTCTTGTCCGTATAGGGATACAGGAACATCAATGGATCCGGATCTACAAAGGCCCTTTGGTTGTAGGCGGCGTAAAGGCCTTCCAGACGGTCCTTCAGCCGGATATCCGCCTTTGTCGGGCTCTGCATCACGACCGGTATCCGACCCCTCGCGGATTTCTGGCCGTTTCCGGAACAATCCTGGGGATCTTGACCAGAAATTTGGTGCCCCTGCCAGGGTCGGATTTGACCTTGATCTCTCCCCTGTGCTGCTTGACCACCTTGTTGGCGATGTACAGACCCAGACCGGTTCCCCGGTTGCCCTTGGACGAGAAAAAAATGGTGAACAGGTTTTTCAGGGTCTCCCGATCCATGCCCTGGCCATTGTCCTGGATGGTGAAAAGCACTTTTTCGGCATCCATTCGGGCGTGGAACAGAATCTGGGGGTTTGCACGGTCCGACCCGTCCACACATGCCTCGATGCTGTTTTCAAGAATATTGACCAGGGCTGTCTGAAGGCTTTTTTCATCGACTTCGAACCCGTCATCCTCGGTCAGGACGTCCAGCCGGTCCTCCAGATCAACCCCGTGTTTTTCAGCCACCGGACCGATCATGCCCAGGATGTCCAGGGTGAAGCGGCGCAGGGAATAGCGGGTCCATTCCATTTTCCGGGTTTTGGTGTAATACAGGATGTCCATGACCAGGTTCTTGATCCTGGCCGTCATCTGCCTGGACTGCTCGAATCCTTCGCGGATCCGGTCCGCGTTGCCGGTTTCAAATCCTTTTTCCATCATGTAAATCCCACCGTCCAGGCTGGTGAGCAGCCCTTTGATGCCGTGGGAAATGGACCCGATCATGAATCCCAGGGAAGTCAGATGGTCTTCCAGGTTCCGGGCCTCGGTGATGTCCGTGAGCATGACCAGGCCGTGGGTGATCTGGTCGTCGGCGTCCCGGATGGGCGCTATCCAGCACAGAACCACATGCCGGACCCCGTCCGAAGAAATGATCTGCATTTCCGAGGCGTGATTTTTCCCGTCCTTGAAAGTCTGGGCCACCTTGCATTTGGTGCAGGGCTCGTCCCGGTTTTTCAAAATACCGAAACAGTACTCCCCGATGTGGCTGCCGAAATATTCCTCGAATTTGCGGTTGCAGTCCGTGATCTGGTAATCCCTGTCCACCACGTAGATAAAGCAGGGAACCTCATTGAAAAGCTGTTTGTACCTTTTTTCCGAAACAGCGTACCGGCTCTTGTAGCAGCTCTCGTTGAAACACAGGTGTTTGTGCAGGTAGTTACGCTCCAGGGCCCGGTTGATGTAGAAATCCAGGGTATGGGCCGCGGCCGGCAGGGTGAAGAAATCCCCGGCCCCGTGCTGGAGGGTTCTAATACCGGTTTCCAGCATTTCCAGGGGAACGGCCGCGATGATCTCCTTATCCGGGTAGAGCTTGGTCAGCTCGGCAATACGGTTCAGGCAATCCTGCTTTTCCATTTGCAGAAAGATCACCACCACGTCCGGGGATTTTTTGAACGGCGGGAAATCCAGCTCCCCGGCCGTCCGGATGGACTGATAATCGATATTGGCCGTGTACCTGGACTTGTCCAGGTCGGGAATGGCGGCTTGCGTATAATTGACGAGCAGAATCTGTCTTTTCATGGCGTCGGGGTCTGGTCCGATTTCTTTGTGTTGTGTCGGGCATGGTTTGTCCAGCCTGAATCTGGGATATAATCAAAAATTGGCTATTTTCTGTCAAGCAAAACTTTCAGACGTCCATTTGCATTTCAATTGCATTTCAGATTCCATACCGATTCCAGAAGGTGAAATATATCTTGACGCCGGGAAATTGAAGAGCTTAATATAAACGCTTCAATTTCAATACGCTTATAAAGGAGCATGGACATTATGCTGCAGGAAAAGAAAATAGGGTTCATTGGAAGCGGTAATATGGGAGAGGCCCTGGTCAGCGGCCTGGTGATCTCAGGCGCGGCCGGGCCGGAAAACATCATCTGTTCGGATGTCGCCGAAGATCTGCTGGAGTCGATCCGGTCCAAATACGGGGTGCGCACCACCATGGACAATGTGATGGTGGCCCGGGAATCAGAGATCGTCATATATGCCGTCAAGCCCCAGATACTGGGTAAGGTTCTCAAAGAGACCGCTTCCGCCCTGGACTCATCCAAACTGATCATTTCCATTGCCGCGGGCGTTCCTTTGGCCGCCATCGCCTCGGGACTTCAAAAAGAGCTGCGGCTCATCCGGGTCATGCCCAATATCTGCGCCTTTGTCAAGGAAAGCGCCACGGCCATTGCCGCCGGTGAATACGCCACCAAAGAAGACATCAAGCTGGCCAGGGCCATTTTCGACTCCGTTGGCAAAACCGTGTTCATCCAGGAAAATGTCCTCATGGACGCCTTTACCGGTCTGAGCGGCAGCGGACCCGCCTATATTTTCACCATTGTGGACGCCATGGCCGACGCCGGGGTCAAAATGGGGCTGTCTCGAAAAGACTCCCTGTTTCTGTCCACCCAGACGGTTCTCGGAGCCGCCAAACTGCTGATGGAATCCAGGGAACACCCGGGGCAACTCAAAGACCGGGTGGCCTCGCCCGGCGGAACCGCCATCGTCGGCATTCACACCCTTGAACAGGGCGGGCTCAGAACCACCCTGATCAATGCCGTGGAAGCCGCCAGCAAACGGTCCAAAGAGCTGGGGGACATGATGGTCAGAGATTTCATGGAAAACAGCAAGAAGAGCTGAAAATAAATCCGGGGCGTCGGCCGGGAAATCTCCCGCCGATTCGCCCCGGACGCCTTGCCGCTTACACCGGATTTACACTTCAAGCTCTTTTCTGAGCCAGTCTTTGACTTTTCCTTCAACCGCGTAAACACCTTTGTACTTTCCGATTCCGTTCATGAACTCCTTTTCCAGTTCTTCCGGCAAAGAAAAGTGTCCGAGATCTTCCGAATCAAAGCCTTTTCTTCTGACCAGTGTCAGAACCGGCGGCTTTTTCCAGGTATTGATCACAAAGTATACGGTTTCGTTGTTATTGTCCCTTGAGTTGTAATAGGCCTGGGAACGCAGGGGCCCCCACTCCAAGTGCAGGGCGATCGCCTCTTCCGGGGTCATGTCCCAATCCACCGCGTTGATCACTTTGTAATTGTCTTTGATATCTTTCAGTCTCATAGTCACCTCCATATCATAAGGGCGGCACGGGTTGTTCTCATTTTTCAACCAGTTTAAATGTTTTATTAGCAAAAGGCATGCCGATTCTTTTAAACCTCTGAAACCTTGTTGGACAGGGGATTTTTGGAGGGATGAAACCGGAAGGCAAAAAAAATGAGACACAGGGATCGAGACACATTTGACTCGGTCCCTGTGTCGCAATCACTTACCAGTTCTGATACAACAGTTCAAAATATCCGGTGGGTTTGACACAGGCCGGACATTTGGACGGAGCGGCTTTTCCATGATGCAGGTATCCGCAGCTCAGACAGCGCCAGACTTTTTCCTCGTCCTTTTGAAACACGCGGTCCCGGGCAATGTTTTCCGCCAGCTCGAGATACATTTTTTCATGATGGGTTTCAGCCACGATAATCTTGTAAAAGGTATCGGCGGCCCTTGCAAACCCTTCTTCTTCCGCGATCACGGCAAATCCGGCATACATTTCCTCACTGACGTAGTTTTCCAGAGCGGCCGCAGACAGAAGATTGGCCCGCGTGTCCAGAATGACGCCGGTGGGAAAGGTCCACCGGATTTCCAGCTCCCCGCCGTTGAAGAATTTGAAAAACCGCAGGGCGTGCTCATACTCCTGGTTGGCGGTTTCAGTAAAGATTTTCGCGATCTGGATATAGCCTTCCTCACGGGCCTTGGCGGCGAAAAAATCATACCGGGTCCGGGCCTGTGCTTCGGCGGCAAACGAGGTATGAAGATTCACGGCCGTGCGGCTCTGTCTGAACGTCACCATGATGTCGCAATCCCTTTTCTATTCTTCGATGATAATAGCCTGAGCCCCGCATTCACGGGCTGCCCTGCGTACCATATCCTTGAGATGATCCGGGATTTTTTTGACCTGGATGGTGGATTTGAGCTGATCTTCATCATACTTGAACACTTCGGGACAAAGATCGTTGCAGTTTCTGTCGCCCATGCACTGGTCGGTAATGGTCACTTTCATCGGATGTTTCCTCCTTTAACGGTTGTGGTTGATTGAACAGGTTACGGTTTTCTTCAATGCCGCTGCCGGGCATGGTACGCTTCTATCCAGGCCAGCAGTTTTTCCGGGGCATGGGTTCTTTTCCATACGCCCGCGGCATATTTATTGGCTTCCGCCATGGTGGGATAGATATGAATCGTTCCCAGAATCTTATTCAACCCTATTCCATGCTTCATTGCAAGTACAAACTCAGCCATCATGTCGGCGGCGTGATGGCCAACGATGGTCACGCCCAGAATCCGGTCCTTTTTCGGAACGGTCAGCACCTTGACAAATCCGTAGGCTTCGGAATCCGTGACGGCGCGATCCAGGTCCTCCAGTCCGTATTTGACAACGTCGCAGGCGATGCCGGCCCGGGCCGCATCGGTCTCGTTCAAGCCCACCCGGGCCACTTCCGGATCGACATAGGTGGCCCAGGGGATGGTCCGGTAATCCACGGGAAATTTCTTGAACCGTCCGAACAAAGCGTTGACGGTCGCATACCAGGATTCATGGGCCGCCGTATGGGTGAACTGGTACCGGCCGTGGACATCACCGGCGCAGAAAATATTGGGAAACCGGGTCTGCAGAAACGGGTTGGTTTCAATGGCCTGGTTTCTGCCGAGCTCGATTCCCAGGTCCTCAAGACCCAGCCCCCGGACATTGGGCACCCGACCCAGGGCCAAAAGCAGTTCGTCAAAAGCCACGGTGACCTCCCGCCCGCCATGATCCAGCACCAGATTTCCGACCGACTTCGACGTTTCGACGGCCCGGGCCGAATGGTCCAGCAGAACCGTAACGCCTTCCTGACGGAATCTTTCGAGTACGGTATCGGAAACATCCGGATCTTCCCGGGGCAGAAGTCGGGTGTTACGTTGAATCAGAGTCACCTGGGAGCCCAGCCGGGCAAAGCATTGGGCCAGCTCACACCCCACCGGCCCGCCGCCCAGGACCGCCAAGGTCCGGGGCAGGGTCCGAAGGTTCCAGAGAGTTTCGGACGTCAGGTATGGAACGGTTTCAAGTCCCGGCAGATCAGGGATCAGGGGCCTGGCTCCCGTGGCAACGATAATGTTGCGGGTGGTCAAGACCCGTTCACCGACCTTTACCTTGAAGGGGGAAACAATGACGGCCCGTCCCTGGATGCAGTCCACACCTAGATCTTCATACCGCTCGGTGGAATCGTGGGGCGCTATTTGCCGGATAATGGTGTGGACCCGGTCCATGACTTTGGGGAAATCCACTTCAGCCGACGCCTTGTCCAGGCCGAATTCCCGGGCCCGCCGAATTCCGGCCAGCAGCCGGGTGGTGGCGATGAGGGCCTTGCTGGGAACGCAGCCGGTGTTCAGACAGTCCCCCCCCATTTTTTCCGCCTCGATCAGAGCGACTCCGGCCCGGACCGCGGCAGCGATATAAGATGCCACCAGGCCGGCGGATCCGGCGCCGATCACCACCAGATTATAATCAAACCGCCCGGGTTTTTCATACCCTGCATACACTTTTCTTTCCCGGAGCATGGCAACCAGCCGACCGGCCGCCAGTGGAAACAAACCCAGAAGGGCGAAGGAAACCATCAAACCCGGCGACAGAATGCCGGACAGGGAATTCACCTCTGCCAGCCGGGTCCCGGCGTTGACATACACCAGGGTGGCGGGAAGCATCCCGATCTGGGAAATCAGATAAAAAACCCCGGTACGAACAGGGGTCACCCCCATGGCCAGATTGATCAGGAAAAAAGGGAAAACCGGCACGAGGCGCAGAGCAAACAGATAAAACCCTCCCTCTTTCCGGATGCCGGCGTTGATGGCGGTCAGTTGATGCCCGAACTGTTTCCGGACCCAGTCCCTGAACAGATAACGCGATATCAGAAACGCCAGAGTGGCCCCCAGCGTACTGGCAAAAGACACCAGCAGAGTACCGGAACCAAGGCCGAACAAGGCCCCGCCGGCCAGGGTCAGGGCCGCGGCGCCGGGAAGGGACAGGGCCGCGACAAGGATATAGATCCCCATATAAGCGACTTTGCTCAGAATGGGATGGCGGTCACACCCTTCCTGCAGATCCGTGAGCGAATTCTGAAGATACGTCAAGGAAACGAACCGGTCCAGATCAAGGCCGAAAAACAGAACGGCCATGACCACAATGCCCCCCAGCGCGATCCATTTCCATCTTCGCCCGTTGATCACGGCTTTTGTTCCGCTTCGAGTGTGTTCAGTCTTTTTCAATGGCCTGGAATCGCTTCATGAATTTTGTGTCGATATAATCTTTGATCATAAATGCCGGCCGTCCGCCGAACACCAGCCATTTTTTCTTGAGTACACCCAGACCGCCTCCTATGTTGAAAATCAGCAGATAATCCGGGCCCGGATCAAACGGCTCGAGGCGGGTGCCGTCCAAGGCCGCCATGAGATTGTGCAAAAGGATCGGGTTCTGACGTACGGCATACACCCCCACCTTGTCCAGGGGACGGTCCTTGAAGTGGATACAGTCTCCGCCGCCGAAAATTTCCGGATACTGGACGGACTGAAGGCAGGTGTTGACCAGAAGCCCTTTGTCCGGCCCGACGGGCAGCCCGGACGCTTCAAAAATGGGGGACGGTTTGACGCCCAGGGCCATGAAAACAAAATCCACGGCATGGTTTTCACCTGAATCCAGAATAATCCGATCCGGCCTGACCTCTTTCACATAACCGGTCTCAAGAATTCGGATCCCTCTTTTCACCAGAGAAGAGAACACCCGAGACCGGATTTTTTCCGGGAAGCGGGCCATGAACCGACGGCCCGCGAAAATCCGGATGTCCGGCATGACCCGCTTCCGGTTCCGGGCCAGTTGCCATACGTTCCCGGCAATCTCCGCGGACGAGGGGCCGCCGCCCACAATTCCGACCCTGACGATCCCTTCGGCAAAGAGGGCTTTCAACCGATCGGCCGCCTCCATGAGTTTTTCAATGGGTTTGACGGCATACACCCGGTCCGAGTTTTTCAGCTCCGAAGGCATGGGCACATAGCTGCCGGCGTTCAGGGACAGTACATCATAGGTAAACATCCGATTCGACAGGGTATGAACGGTTCTGGCGGCTGGATCGATGCGCACCACCTTATCCCGTATAAAAGTCCCACCCTGCTTGAGAACCACTTTTTCCGTGGCAAACCGGATATCGTCGGGACTGTAGGTGCCGCCCAGCATCCCGGGGCCCATGCCGGAATAGTAATGATAGGGGGATGGTCCGATAACCGTGACCTTATGGCCTTTTCCGACAAACCGGCCGATGTTTTCCAGGGTCATCATGTGGGCATGGCCCCCGCCCACCAGTATCAGATGTTTCTGCATCCCTGCGCCTCCTTGTTCAAAGACTGTCCATGAGTCGGCCCAGACTGGTGAGATGGGCCTTTTCTTCATCGGCTATTTTGTGGAGAATACCCTTGGAGGCCGAATCCGAAAGGGTTGCGGCCGTCCGCTGATACAGATCCAGGGCCTGGGCTTCGATGGACATGGCCAGGGACAGAACCTGTTTTTCCGATCCCAGGTCCGGTTTGAACCGGTCCAGATATTGATCGGTGGTCATTCCGCCTTCCAGGACGGCCGCTTCCACTGTTTTTTCAAAATCATCCCGGCTGACCGGGGCCGGATCCATCTTTTCATACGCCTCATAAATGGATGCCTGGTGCTTGATCTCGATCTCACCCAGTTTTGCGAACAGATCCCTGACCTTGGGATCAAAGGCTTTTTTCTCCATGGTTTCATAAAAATCCCGCAGGCCCTGTTCCAGGGAATAAGCCACCTTGAGAATGTCCCCGGGGGTTTCCCGTCCGGTGAACAGATCCATTCCCAGATCCTCGGGTCCCACCGCGATTCCGGATTTCCATGCCTTGATTCCACCGGAAACATTGAACACCTGCTTGAACCCTTTTCCGGCCAGCATCTGCGCAGCTACACGGCTGCGCCCGCCGATGGCTCAGTAAACCAGAATCGGTTTTTCCGGATCCAGTTCTCCCAATCGATCGGACAATTGGGGCAGAGGAATCAGGATCGCGCCGGGGATATGGCTTTCCTCGTATTCAGAGGGTTGCCTCACGTCCAGAAGAGTGACGGCGTCGGACGGGTGATCGTTGATATAGGCTTTTGTCTCCCTGAAGTCCAGGGATCTGGCCGGGGTCAGAAACTGGAGCCATTTCATGGGGTTGTCTCCTTTCAGTTTTATCCAAGCGGTTTGAACGCTTTTTTGCTGGCCCCGCAGACCGGGCATTTCCAATCATCGGACAGGTCGCCGAAAGCCGTTCCTTTTTCGATCTTTCCTTTTCTGTCGCCTTTGTCGGGGTTGTAAATATAGCCGCAGTTGGTGGTCTGACACTGATACATATCTTTGGGTTCCGCCATGATTCTGTTGTCTCCTTTTCAAAACGCCATCATTAAAACAGAGGGATCGCTTCCCTTGTCTTTTGTCAATTCCGGATCGTGCCCGCAGACACCACATAAAACAGGGCACTGTCCGGATTCAGTTCAAAAAGGGCCCCCGCTTCGTCATCATAGAGAGCCCCCACTCCGCAGCATCCCAGCCCAAGGCCGGTCGCCGCCAGATAAATGCGCTGGGCCATGCCGCCTGCATGCATGAGAACGGCACTGTACCCTCCCGGCCCCGCTGTTTGTTCAAGCTCGTTCAAATTGACCATGAACAGAAAATTGACAGCCGCCCCGGATATCCATTGCTGATCCAGGCAAACCCGGGAAAGGGGAGCCTGGAAACGCCCTTTTCGAATACGCACGAAGGATTGGGCATCATTGGTCAGAAGGTAAAATCCGTCCGCAAACCCGTTTACGTGCTCCACACATATTCCCAGGCGAAGCAGGGACAGCGCGGCCGTTCCGGATGCGAGGGCCTGCCGGTGAAATCCCGCGGCAGCCTGCAAAAGAGCAACGGATCTTGGCTGATCCAGGATTTCAGGTCCGAAGCGGCGATGGGAACGTCGGTTCACCACGGCGGAGGCATAATCCATCAGGAAATCCGCTGCAGCCGGCCTGTCCGGCACGATCGAGCCACTCGGCAAAAGGTCCGGATCGAAAACGCCGGCGCCGGGCACCCCATGATCGCGCAGGACATGACCGGACAAGGAAGGAAAGTTTTCCCTTCCACGGGTTCTTTTTTCAACTTCGTAAATATTTTTCAGAACCGGGCAGGCTTCGGACAGGTAGCTGTCCCTGATTTCCGGACGACAGGGCGGCATTGCAGATCTCATTGCCCACATCCTCCCATCGGCACGGGCGGCTTTCGATCCGGCATGGAGTACCACCAGAGGCACTTCTCTGTCCGTATCCAAAGCCAGCAGAGTCTCGATTCCGTCGTAATCCGGATTGATATCCGCGGAATAAGGCATATCCGCCGCCTTCATTGCCAGGCGCAGATTTTCAGACAGATGGCCTGCATCCAGGAGAATATACCGGTACGCCCGGTTCCTGTACTTCCAGGCGCTCGTGCCCAGCATGCCCGTGATGATCCAGGACAGAGCCGGATCGTTGGACTCATCCTCCGGAAATTCGGCAGACCGTATCCGGACCAGGACCGCCTGTATCAGGTCGATATAATACACTCCTGTCTCAATAGTGTCCCCACGGCGCACGACAAGATACAGGTGACAGGGATACAGCCCGCCTGCGGACGGAACCGTCCGGGAGTAAAACCTCCCTTTCCCAAACGGTTGAGAAGCGGTGACTCCATAGGCCATCCAAGCTATCCGACGCAAATCGGACAGGTTCCAAATCCTGTCCGCCATACAATCGGCGGGCCGGTTGAACACATCGTCAAGATCAGCGAGGGGCGCCGACACGCTTTGATTGAACGCGATTCCACCCGCCCCCTCATAGGTCTTGAACGGCCTGGGATAATGATCGAAATCCGGAAAATGCGGCTCGATCCGCCCCCTTTGATGCCGGGTGGCCAAATGATACGCCCGGGCTGTTTTTAGTTTGTCATAGGCCATAGGCCTCGTATCCATCCTTCGGTTTCGACATGCCCTTCATGGCCGGGGCTTTTTTTCATCCTTTGATACGAGGATCATTGGGTTTTCCCGAGCAATCCGGCGTATAACAGGAATTGTCCACAAACGAACAGTCGCTTTTGCAGGACGGGCACTTTTCCGGCGGCGTTTCGGCTTTTACCGTGTAACCGCATTGACTGCAGATCCAACTTGTCATAACCTTTCTCCTTTGTATTGGTGGTGAATTCTTCATAAATTCGCCGATTGCTTCATCGGCGGCCCTGTCGATATCGGTTCAACACGCGTCAGAATCCAATGACGGGCTCTACAGGTATTGACCGACAGTACCGATCAAAAACAATCAAGAACTATGCCAGGATCAATCCAGGGACAGAGGTCGGGTTTTTTCCCGGAGCCAGGTCCCGACCGGCGGATCGAGCACCGGGCACAGTTTTTCAAACACCCGTTGATGATATTGATTGACCCAGAGGATTTCCTCCTTGGACAGAAGACCGATATCCATAAGACGGGTTTCAAAATGGCAAAGGGTGAGTGTGTCAAATTTCATGAATTTTCCAAACGAATTTTCAAAGGCGTCCTTCACAAGAATCATGTTCTCCAGGCGGACCCCGTGGCGGCCTTCTCGGTAAATGCCCGGCTCATTGGTCAAAACCATCCCTTTTTCCAGCTTTGCGTCAACGGGCTGAGGGCTGATCCGGGCCGGGCCTTCATGAACGCACAGGAAAAATCCCACCCCATGTCCCGTGCCGTGACCGAAATCAAGTCCCCGTCGCCACAGATGCCCTCGGGCCAGGGTGTCGATCTGATATCCCCGGGTGCCGGAGGGAAACACGGCTTCGGCCACGGCGATATGGCTTTTGAGTACCAGGGTGTAATCCTCGCGCTCTTCCGGGGTAGGCGAACCGAGGCAAAGGGTACGGGTCATGTCCGTGGTGCCGGTGAGATAATTCCCCCCCGTATCGATCAGAAAAAGTCCGTCCCGGCCGATGGGAACATCGGTTTCGGGGGCGGCCGAATAGTGGCACATGGCGGAATGGTCCCCATAGGCCATGATGGGGTCGAAACTGTTGTCCACAAAATGATCCTGACGTTGCCGGAAATCAAACAATTGCTCCGCTGCGGACAATTCAGTGACGACTTGCCGGCCCACGCTCTGTTCCAGCCGGAAAAGAAAATTCACCACTGCGGCCCCGTCCCTGATCATGGTTTCTTTCAGGTGACGGATCTGGACCTCGTTTTTGACGGCCTTGAGGGCCAGGGAAGGATTGGGGACTTCGATAAAGGTGCAGTCCGGTCCTATGGCCCGGTACAAACCGTAGTTGAGGGACTCCGGATCCCCCAGGACAGCCGATTCTTTTTTCAGCCCGGCCAGGACTCCATGAACAGCCTCATAGGGCCTGAGGGTGACCCCGTCCCGTTTCAATTCGGACGCCAGGGGCGGGTCTATCTTTTCCGGATGAATGAACAGTACGGCATCATGCTCGGAAATGACGGCATAGGCGATATTCACGGGATTGGTGTGTACGTCCCGGCCCCTGATATTGAAAATCCAGGCGATATCGTCCAGGGTGGCGATGACATGATGGGTTGCCCGGGCTTCCTGGATGCGATCGCGAATGATCCGTATTTTTTCCTGTCGGCTCTGGCCCGCGAATTCCACGGGCAGGGAAAAAGCGCGGGAAAGCGGCATCGGGGGCCGATCCATCCACAGGGAATAAAAAAAACGGGTTTCAGGGCACAGCCGGATACCTCCCAGGGCCAATTCTTTTTGCATCTCCCGGATACCGGCCGTACTGAATACACGTCCGTCCAGGCCGACGGTGGCACCTGGCTCCAGACTGCTCCTCAGCCATTGAGAATACCTGGGGACCGTCGGTTCACCGCTTTTGAACAATTGGATGCCCGATCCCCGAAGCTGGGCCTCCGCCTGAATGTAATACCGGAAATCGGTCCACAAACCGGCTGCTTTCAACGTCAACACGACGGTTCCGGCGGATCCGGTAAATCCGGTGATCCACCGCCGCGTCTGCCAGTGATCAGCCGTATATTCACTTTTATGAGGGTCTTCGCTTGGGATCACCAGCGCGTCAACGCCCTCCTCACGCATTTTGTGCCGGATGGCGTCAATGATTTCAGGGATATTCATGAATAATCCTTACGGTTTTCGAAAAGGCTGTTACTTGGAGGGAGCATACACCGATTTCAGGCCGGATCACAATGGATTTTTACATCTCACCGGATTTTCGGGGCTTGAATTAAAAAGGGGAAACGAAGAAAGAAAAGAGAAGACGGATAATCCGAGAGTCGGTCCGGTCCGGACTATCCGTCATGAAATCTTACTCGCCCATATAGGCTTTTTTGACCATTTCGTTTTCGAGCAATTTGCCGGCCTCATCTTCGAGGATGACTTTTCCGGTCTGAATGACATACCCCCGTGAGGCTGTTTTCAAGGCCATTCGGGCATTCTGCTCCACCAGAAGGATGGTGGTCCCCTGGGAGTGCAAAGTTTTGATGGTTTCAAACACGCTGTCCACCAGCACGGGCGCAAGGCCCATGGAGGGTTCGTCCAGAAGAAGGATTTTGGGATGGGACATCAGCGCCCTGCCCATGGCCAGCATCTGCTGCTCACCGCCGCTCAGGGTTCCGGCCAACTGCCTGGATCGTTCCGCCAATCTTGGAAACATGTGAAAAATTTTTTCAATGGTCTGGGCATCCCTTTTTTTGTCTCGGGAGGTAAAAGCTCCGAGGTCCAGATTTTCCATAACGGTGAGCTGGCCGAAAACCCTTCTTCCTTCCGGAACCTGCACAATACCCATGGTAACGATGGTGTGGGCGGGATATTTTCCCAGGTCCTCGCCTTCCAGGAAAACCTGCCCGGCCGACGGTTTCATGGTTCCGCTGATGGTTTTCAGCGTAGTGCTTTTCCCTGCGCCGTTGCCCCCGATCAGGGTTACGATTTCACCTTTGTTCACGGTTATGGAGATATCTTTTAAGGCATGTATTTTCCCATAATGAGCATGCACGTTTTTTAGTTCAAGCATTGCCATGATTGATTGCCCCTCAGTTGGTTGTCTGTAACTGCCGGTCGGTTTTCGACACGAACCGGCCCTGCCCGGATCAATGGGAGTCGGCCGCTTCTCCGCTTCCCAGATATGCCTCGATGACGGTTTTGTTGTTTTTGATCTCTTCCGGCAAACCTTCGGCGATCATTTTTCCATAATCAAATACCGTGACGATATCGGAAATATTCATCACCACCCGCATCTGATGTTCGATCAGGATAATGGTAATCCCCAGTTCCCCCCGCATGTGCTGGATAAAATCCATCATATCCTGGGTTTCCCTGGGGTTCATGCCGGCGGTGGGCTCGTCCAGAAGCAGCAGTTTAGGCTGAGAGGCCAGGGCTCTGGCCATTTCGAGCCGCCTCTGCTCACCGTAGGGAAAATTTTTGGCCAGATTGTTTTCCTTGCCTTCCATGTTCACATATTTCAGCAGATCCATGGCCAGTCGGCGAGCTTTTTCTTCCTCCATCCGGGTCCGTTTCAGCCCGAGAATCGGCCCTAGAAAACCTGATTTGAGATGAACATGGTGCCCGACCATGACGTTTTCCAGAGCCGTCAGATTCGGAAACAACCGTATGTTCTGGTAGGTTCGGGAAATCCCCCGGCGCACGATACGATCCGGGGACAGGCCCACGATGGAATTTCCGCTGAACAGCACTTCTCCTTCTTCCGGACGGTAGAACCCTGTGAGACAATTGAAAAAAGTGGTTTTCCCCGCGCCGTTGGGACCGATGATGCTGTGAATGGTCTTTTCCCTGACATTGATATTCAACTCGTTCAAAGCCACCAGCCCGCCAAACCGTTTGGTCATATTCTGTATGCTTAATAAAGTCATGTGATTTCCTCCGGGCTAACCCACTGTTTCGGTTCCAGCCGCATCTTTTGCGTGAAATTCCATCTTGTGACGGGCTTCGGGCAGAAGGCCCTCAGGCCGCATCAGCATAACCGTCACCAGGGCCGCGCCATAGACGAACATGCGGTATTCAGCGAATTCCCGGAGCAGCTCGGGAAGACCCATGAGTACGGCCGCACCCACAACCACCCCGGGCAGACTCCCGATCCCCCCGATGATGACGATGCACACCACATTGATGGAGATAAAGACATTGAAGCTGTGAGGGTAGACGGAGCCGATCTTGCTGGCGAAAATGGCCCCGCTCAGAGCTGAAAACCCTGCGCCGGTGGCAAACGCCAGCAGTTTGGTGGCGACCAGATTGATGCCCATGGCCTGGGCCACGTCCTCGTCTTCCCGCATGGCCATCCAGGCCCGGCCAAGTCTGGAATTTTTAAGTCTCAGGGAAATGAACACCACCAGAATACACCCGGCAAGGATCAGATAATAGATATGCTGGGGTTTGACCATCTGAAAACCGAACAGATTGGGATTGGGAATGGAACCGACACCCTGGGCCCCTCCGAGCCATGGTCTTAAAAAATCGGACAGAACCAGAATGCGGATGATCTCGCCGAATCCCAGAGTGGCGATGGCCAGATAATCCCCCCGCATTTTAAGCACCGGTATGCCCAGAAGCACTCCGGCGCTGATGCCCAGAAGGATGGCAATGGGCAGCGCCTGCCAGAAATTCAGGCCGAAATTGAAAATCTCCGGGGATGTCAACAGGGCCACCACATAGGACCCGATGGCGAAAAAGGCCACATATCCGAGGTCCAGAAGGCCGGCATACCCGACGACAATGTTCAGTCCCAGACCCAGCAGCACATACAGTCCGACGATGGTGATCACTTCACTGAGAAACAGTCCCAGAAACTGGGGCAGAATGATCAGAACGACAGCCAGGACAACCAGTCCGGCAACCTGGGTTTTTTTGCGGGTGGTCTGGGGCATTTCTGCAAACCTGGCCTTGACGCCGTCCCGGTTGCCTTGCCAGAGCAAATAGGCGGCGCAGAACAAAATGATGGCCAAAAGGGTGCCGACGGGTGTCAGACCGTTCAGGGTGTAGAACAGTGACGCCAGATAATTGATCACCCCGATGTCCCAGGATTTCAGTATGGGCAGGATCAATTCCTGAAGCAGCCCCAGAATGAAAACCGTGAACAGCGCGTTCACCACAACTTTCCGGGGCAGTTCACGAAGCAGAAACAAAATCCCGGCAAAGATGCCGCAGGCTATTCCCGTGCCCAGCAACACCAGAATGCCGGCGGTTCCCGGAACACCCCCGGTCAGAATTCTGTAGAGAGCCGGAGACGCCCCCACAAACATACCCCGGATGTTGATCCAACCACCCACCAGAACCAGGAGCGCCGGGAACAGACTGATCACAAATCCGGAAACCACGGCGTTGATGAACGCCGACGATCGGTCTCCGACCGAAGTCCGTTTGGCCGCCTTGTAGGCCACCAGCATGGTGATCATCAATGCCAGAGCCACACCCATGGGCAGCACACCGGCTATAATATCCCTTTTTCCAAAGGATTCTATCATTCCGACCAAGGCGATGACGAGGACACTGACCCCGCCGACGGCGCCGGTTTTAACACCATGATGCCATATCGATTGCACTTTTGTCATAACCCCCACCCTCAGAAACGAAATTTAATTTAGGCCTTTTTCGAGGCCAGGCGTTCGCCCAGAATACCGGTCGGTCTGAAAATCAGGACCATGACCAGCATGGTAAATGCAATGGCGTCCTTGAGCTGGTAAGGCGCGATGATGCCGAGTCCGTCCAGGAACAAGGCCGGGGCAACGGATTCGATGAGCCCCAGAAATACCCCGCCGAGCATTGCGCCGGGGATATTTCCGATACCACCCAGAACAGCGGCCGTAAATGCCTTGAGCCCCGGCAGAAATCCCATGAAAAAATGAACCTGTTTGAACATCAGGGCGTACAGGACCCCGGCCGCGCCGGCGGCCATACCACCGATAATAAAAGTGGTGGAAATCATGGCGTCCACGTTGATTCCCATGAGGGCGGCCGCTTCTTTGTCCTCCGAGACGGCCCGGATGGCTTTTCCTACCCGGGTCAGCATGATGAAATTATACAGGACGAGCATGAGCACAATGGCGGAGATAATGACGATCACCTGAATTTTGAGGACCCGGATACCGAAAATCATCCAGAAACCGTTGATGATTTCGATATCCGGATAGGCGTTGATGCCGGATCCGTAGAATCCTTTGAAAAGATACTGGAGAAAAAACGATGCGCCGATGGCGGTAATCAGCGGAATCAGACGAGGGGCTCCCCGCAGGGGCCGGTATGCGATCTTTTCCACCAGAAACGCCACGAGGGTGGAAACGAACATGGACACCAGCAGAATGATGAGAATCCCGAGAATCGGGTGATTATCCAGAAAATCATTCCGCCACAGGGCCGTTGCCACGAAGAAGCCGGTGAAAGGTCCGCTCATGAACACCTCGCCATGGGCGAAGTTGATCATTTTAAGCACACCGTAGACCATGGTATAACCCGTGGCGATCAAGGCATAGATACTTCCCTGGGCCAGACCGAAAATCAGGAAATCGATCCAGTGACTTCTGGTGTAAAGGCCCGCGCTGATTGTGGAAACCGATCCCCACAGACACATCAGCAACAACGTGCCGCCGATCAGCCACATCACAATGTCCGTGATCGTTACCCTATCTTTCCATTTTTGAAACATTCTTCCTCCATCTCTTGATAAACAAACCGGTGGTATCAGAGCAGGGCAAATAGTTAGACCATTTAAAAAACCGATGACGGCATTTCACATGTCCCATCTATCTCTTTTTTTATTTCCGGAAAACAAAACACCCGGCCGCGTTTGCGTACCGGGTGTCGGTGAGTTTCATCAGTATTTTTTCCAGATTGGCTTGGTCGGCATCTGGCCTGCCTTGAGGTTGGCCTCTTCGGTTTTGTAGACCCCGATTTTGGGATCGGCGCAGTCTCCGTGTTCATCACAGGTGATGTTGCCGGTCAGACCCTGCATATCTTTGGTTTCATGCAAGGCCTTGTTCAACGCATTTCTGTCGATGGTGAGGGTGTCACCGTCCGCAACGGCCACTTTTTCAAGAGCCTTGAGAACCATCATGGCTGCGTCATAGGAATGGGCATGGAAGGGTGCTTCAGGGTTTATCCCGTATTTGGCCTTGTGTTTTTCAAGGAAAGCGGCATAGGTTTCACCCATGGCCGAGAAATCCGGGCTGGAATGATACATGCCGATGACGGCCTTGCCTGCGGCTGCCAGAAAATCCGGTGAGAAAGATCCGTCCGCACTCATGAGCGCGGCATTCTCAAGCCCGGCCACCTCTTTGACCTGACGGGTGACATGGCCGGATTCGGCGATGAACATGGGATAGTAGAGGAACTGAGGTCCGCCGCTGGCGATTTTGGTCAATACCGGTCTCATATCGGTATCACCGGGAGAAACGGCTTCCTGGGAGGTAATGGTGCCGCCGAGCTTGGTAAAAGTCTCGGCAAATACCTGCTGAAGCTGTTCGGCGTAAACGCTGCCGTCATGAATGGTGGCAGCCTTTGTGAGGCCCAGCTCCTTGAATGCGAATTCGGCCGCAACGGAACCCTGCACCTTGTCGTTGTGGCAGGTTCTCAGGTAGCCGTCATAGTCCGGTCCGCTGGCGGGATCGGTCAGAAAGGGGGCGGTATTGGACGGAGAAACATTGGGGATACCCATTTTCCAGAGAATGGGTACACCGGGTTTGGCTGCGCTGGAACAGTTGGAGCCGAAGGCGCACACAACCGTCGGATCGGACGCGATCTTGGAAGCGGCCGCCTGCCCGCCTTCAGGACCGCACATTTCATCCTGCCCGCTCAATTTGATGGGATGGCCCATGAAGGTTCCGCCGTAGTCTTCGATGGCCAGTTCAAGACCCCGGAAAGTATCCATCCCGAGGGATGTATTGGCGCCGGAAGTCACAAACCAGTAGGCCAGATGAACCGGTTCACCTTTGCCTATTTTGACGACGTTTTCCGCCGCTGCCGGACCTGCCGCCACACCGAACAGGAAACAAACGGCAATGAACACTCTGAACAGATGTTTCATACTTCACTCCCCCTTAACTAAAAAAGAATTGATGTTAAAAACCGGGATCCAATGCCGACCGTAACATTCCGTCCGCATTTTCAACCCGCCTGATACAGATTTTCGCACACTTACTTGACTTACGTCGTTTGTATATATTCACGGCATTGGGTTTTGTCAAGTCATTGTTCATATAGTTTTCTTGACAAACGGCTTTTCCCTGGTCTACAGTCAGACACCCCGGACAGAGGCCCTGAAAGGACCCATCGAGTCAATCGCTCCTTTCCTTGAACGGAATTCACAAGGGTTCATTCATGCCGGATTTGGCCGATCACACCATTTGAAACGACAACCTTGGAAAGGGAGAAAACCATGTCGCTGAAAAAAAAACTGATCGCCGGAGCCATCGGCCTGGTCGCTTTGATCATGCTGGCATCCCTGTCTTTTGTATCCATTCTGGTCACCCGCCAGAACCAGTCCCTCGCCGCTGATCAGGTGCGTAACGCCATCAATGTGGTCCGGCACGACCTGATGGACAAACAGCACAAACTGGCCGCCGACACTCAGCAAATGGCGTCCGGCAACAAAATGGCGTCCAAAATCCTATATCTGAACGACAACAAACATGACAAGAGCATTCACCTTTTTCATGCCCAGTACCAGAGCATTGTCGACACCGTTTTCCAGGTCGGTCGGACCGGCGACCTCTGGGAAATGGCGGTTTACGATACCCAGGGCGATCTTAGGGCATTTGCCGTCCGGGAAGACCGGTCCGACATACTGGGCTATGTTCACTATGCCGGTTCAGGTGCCGACACCGGTAATGACCGCTCCTACTATATCGCGACCCTTGACAAAGGGGCGACCGCCACCCGGGAATCTTTCAAACCGGTTCCAACCTTTCCCGCCGTTGATCTGCCCGAAAAGTATGAAGGCCCGCCCATTACCGGCCAAAGCGTTGATTTTGAGTGTTCCGATAACCGGATGTGGATGCTGGCGGCCGTTCCGATTGTCGGCGAGGTCTTTAACGCGGAAAAAGGGAAAATGGAAATGGCCCAGGTCGGCTTTATCAGGGCCAGTTTTCAGTTCAAACCGGACTTTACCGACAAAATGACCCGGCTCACCGGGATGAACATCAATCTGTTTTCCAAAGATCACTATCTGATCGGAACCCTCGACGGGTATCAGGCTCCCGACACGTCTTCGGTTCGGCACAAGGATAAGCCGGATGCCCTCGCTGAACAGCCGGCTTTTGTGAACCATCTGAGTCTTGCGAGCGGATCCTACATACAGGGCCTTCTTCCCCTTTACCGAGGCCCGGACTATATCGGCGCACTGGTCGTTCTTTTATCCGACAATGTCATCAAAGCCAATTCCTGGCAGATCATCAAACTTTTCGGTATCGTCGCCCTGGTCTGCCTTCTTCTGGTGGTCCCCATAACCATTGCCTTTGCCAATTCTTTCATCAACCCCATTCTGAAAATAGTGGCCGGCCTGGATGATCTGGCCAACGGAAACGGTGATCTCACTACTCGCCTGGAACTGCGTTCCAAAGATGAAATCGGTTCTTTGGCCGGATGCTTCAACACTTTTATGGATAAACTCCAGGCCATCATCCGCAATATTTCCGGCAACGCTTCCAAATTGAGCCGGTCGTCGGCAGGCCTGTCCGATCTGTCCCAAGCCATGTCCGCCGGTTCAGCTGATATGCGCACCAGATCCAACAACGTCAACGAAGCCTTAAAGAACATGACGGACAACATCGGGCGCATGACGGTCAAAATGGATGACGCCGCCTCCAATATCCAAATGGTTTCCTCGGCAACTGAAGAAATGACCGGTACCATCAATGAAATCGCCCGAAATTCCGAAAATGCCCGATCCATTGCCCGGCAGGCACTTCAACAGGCCCAGAGCGCTTCCGACCGGATGGTCGAATTAAAAAAAGCGGCCGAGGAAATCGGAAAAGTCACCGAGACCATCAACCAGATCTCCGAGCAGACCAATCTGCTGGCCCTGAACGCCACCATCGAATCGGCACGGGCCGGTGAAGCCGGAAAAGGATTTGCCGTAGTGGCCAATGAGATCAAGGAGCTGGCCCATCAGACCGCGCGGGCGACCCAGGAAATCGAAGGAAAGATCAACGATATTCAGACCATGGTCCACAACTCGACCTCGGAAATGAACAGCACCCTAGAAGTGGTGGACCACATCCATACGATCATCGCTCAGATCGCCACGGCCGTTGAAGAGCAATCCGTCACCACCAAGGAAATCGCCGTGAACATCGCCGGTGCGCACAACGGTATCCAAGAAGTGAATACCAATGTTTCGGACACCAATGCCGGAACCGGTAAAATCAGCAGCGACATGCTGGATGTGGACCGAAACGCCGCCGAGATATCGGAAAAAAGCCGATTGGTCGAGCAGAATGCCGAAGTTTTGAAACAGTTGTCCATTCAACTCGACTCCCTGGTGAGCCAGTTTAAAATCTAACGGAACAAAGGAAATTAACCGTGTCTTATTCATTTGAACCCCATCGTGAGTTCGCGGTCCGGCTGGATTCGGAAGATGCCTTGAAAGATTTCAGGCACCGGTTTTTCATCCCGGAAAAAACCATTTATATGGACGGCAATTCCCTTGGACTCATGTCCAGGGATGCGGAACAGAGCATACTCCGTGTAATGCGGGAATGGAAAGACATGGCCATCCGGGGATGGACATCCGGAGATCGACCCTGGTTCTATCTGCCCGAGGCCATCGGCCGAAAATGCGCACCCATCGTTGGCGCCCGACCCGAAGAGGTCATTTTGACCGGCTCCACAACCGTCAATATCCATGCTTTGATCAGCACCTTTTACGAGCCGGAAGCAAGACGTACGAAGATTCTGGCCGACGCGCTCAATTTTCCGTCGGACATTTACGCCCTCAGGGGGCAGATCCGGATGAAAGGTCTGGATCCGGAAAGAAACCTGATCCTGATCCCCGGCATAGAGGGCCGTTTCCTGGATGAACAAACCATTGTGGACGCCATGACCGATGAGGTCGCTCTGGTCTTTTTGCCGTCCGTACTGTACCGAAGCGGCCAGCTCCTGGACATGCCCGCGTTGATCCGGGAAGCGCACACCCGCGGTATTCTTATCGGATTTGACTGCTGCCATTCCGCCGGGGTCATCCCCCATCGATTCTCCGAATGGGATCTGGATTTTGCCGTCTGGTGCAGTTACAAATACATGAACGGAGGGCCCGGCAGTCCGGCGTTTTTATACGTCAACCAGAAGCATTTTCGTCGCATCCCCCTGATGACCGGGTGGTACGGATGCCGAAAAGACCGCCAGTTCGACATGTCCATTGATTTTGACCAGGCCGGGTCCGCAGGGGCCTGGCAGATTTCCACCCAGGGCATGTTGAGCGCGGCTCCTGTGGAAAGTGCCCTGGACATGATCCTGGAAGCCGGCGTTCAGGCCATCCGGGACAAATCCAAAAAAATCACCGCCTACCTGGCTTATCTCATCGATACCCATCTGTCCGGCCCTGCCGCCTGTTTTCATGTCGGAACCCCCATGGACCCCGACAGAAGAAGCGGACACATAGCCCTGGTGCATTCCACCGAAGCCGTAAGAATCGGCAAAGCCCTTCTGGATAGAGGCGTTGTTCCGGATTTCAGGCCCCCCGACATTATCCGTCTGGCGCCGGTCCCGCTTTACAACACCTATACCGAAACCTTCGATACCGTCCGGATTTTAAAAGAGATTATGGATACAAGGGCCTACGAGGCGTATTCCGCCGAGCGGGGAACGGTTTCCTGAATTCAGAATAAAAAGGGGGAGGGCGGGTTTTATTACATCATTTCCAGAAGGAGAATGGCCCCGCACAGAGTGAATCCCAGGTTGTAAACCCACCTGGACTGACGGTACTGTCTGATGTACTCGTCCGGAAGGTCCGCAGCTTTCATTCGGCCGACCACCCGGGCGAAGGTCCAAAAAAGATATCCGATAAACGCCAGGATCAGAATCACAAAGGCCGGCGTGTAAAAAGACGGGAAACTCCAGGTAAGGACCAGGTACGCGCCGAAGGCCGACAGCAGGGGAATCAGGGGAGTCGCCTTGAACCCGTCGATTTGTCGGGCCAACCGCTGTTTTTCATCGTCTGTAAGCCTTGTCAGGGCATCCCTGGATATGGCCCTGCTGGCGATGATGCATATCACCAGAATGACCATGCCCATGCTGAGAAGGTCGGACAAAAAATCTCCCTTCTTTTAAAACCGCAAATGTTTACAACCGTTTTTTCAGGTTGATGAACTCGCTTCTTTCAAAACCCAGTTTCTTGAAAAACGACAGAACATCCGTGGAATCCCAGAGAACAGAAGAATACAGGTTCTTGATTCCCTTTTCTCTGTAGATATCGCAGGTTTTCCGGGCGAGTTCGAGCCCTATGCCCTGCCCCATGAAATCCGGGTGCACGCCGATGGCCATGATCCAGGCGCTTTTCTTGATCCCGAATCCTGCATAAAGAACCGTACTGATCATGTATCCCACGACCCGGCCGTTGATCTCGGCCACAAGACTGGATCGGCAACTGCCCTCCGAAAGCTGCTGAGCGATAAATTTTTCAAAATCAACCGAACTGTCTTCCTCTGAAATCGCTCTCCGAATCAATTGAATGGGTTTAGCATCTTCCAGAGTGATTTCCCTGATATTCACCGTATGTGCCAAAAGAGCCTCCATTGTTATTCGATTTTGATAATCTTGACAGTATATCCGACCCAATTGGGCGGCAGATAGATTCGTCCGCTGTTGCCGCTGGATTTGACCTCTTTTTCAATCATTTCTTCGCCATAGACCTCAAATTTGACCTTGGCGCGGGGCGTAGAAGGTTTTTCCGGATTCTTTTCCTGCTGTTTGTCTTTTTCCGCCATGGGGGCATCCTATCCAATACAAAACCGTTTGATTTCTCCGGCACGGCGCCGGTTGCACCGTCCGATTCTCATTTATACTGTTTGCCGGGTATTTTCAATCTCTATCTGACAACGCCGGCCTGAAATCAAACGGACGGACAGGGAAAAAATCTCCCGGCCCGCCCGTTCAATTATTGAAACAACCGACCTATTGTCTGGTCAGCAAGGGTTTATACAATGCACTTTTCATGATCACATAACGAAGGGCCAGGTCTCCCGCAATAACCGAAGCCATTCTGATGAATACGAGAAAGCCGTTGGTGTCTCCGCCCCACATGATCAGGGTAATCAGCAGAGGAAGAACGATGCCGAGGCCGCCGATGCCGATGAGGGTGATCCGGTTGATTTCTTCCCCCTTGATCTGCATCATGATGGAGGCTTTTCCAACTTCATCGCTGTGGTAGGTCCCCCATCCGTAGAGCAGGATGCACAGGAAATAGGCCAGGAAAAAGGCTTCGGCCCAGACTTCCATTCCGGCGGCAACCGCTCCGGCACCGGATACGGAGAACATGAACTGAAGGATCTGCTGTCCGACCCAGACGCCCGAAATAACGGATAACGGTAGTACCATGGTGGAACTCCAGGCCGGAAGGGCCCGGACCACGTTCATGGTTGCGAACCCGTGGGAAATGATCAACAGGCAGAGGATGCCCATGACCGTATTGAATATAATGTTGAATCCGCCGCTGGTGATAATCTGCAGAAATCCGAGAACGGCAAAGATGCCGATGACCCAGATGCCCCGCGACAATTCCGAGGTGTTGGGCTTCATGATCATGCGCCAGGCCCTCAGCGGGTTGCCCAGATACAGGACATGGATAACGCCGCCGAGAACCAGGGTGATGAGCCAGCCCAGAACCAATCCGGGTTTATACCCATAGAAGAGGGACATGAAATACAGACCGGCCCCGATTTCCGAGAAAAAGAAAGCCAGCCACAGAAATACCCCCTGGTTGTCAATCCACTGCTGCTGACGGGTGGGGTTGATCATCCACTCATAGGGTTTGATCCCGCTGCCGTCAGGAGGAAACATAATTTGAACAAGTTCATGAACGGTTTTACTCATTTTTCATCCTCCTCTATTCTTTATAAATTTTCACAGCAACAGCCGTTTCCATGTTACCCGCAATCGGATCGAAATATTTCAGTTTCGCGGGCAGGAGTTTACAGAAATTGGCGCCCTTGCCCTTGGCAATGGGTCGACCGTCGGCCCACAGACCTCCCTGACCGGCGATACCGATGACTTTGGGGCTCTGTGCTTCCATTGTCTTGACGATTCCTTTTTCCTTGACCCCGTATTTATTTTCGATGATGATGATGTCTCCGTCCTTGAAGCCCCTTTCTTTTGCCATGGTGGTGTTCAAGGTGATGGTGAACGTGTAGGGACACATCTTGGACACCTCATCCACATAGGGATTCTGGAAGGTGGTGTTGTTGGTGTGCAGGATATCCCGGTAGGAGAAGGCCAGAAGATCGAATTCCTCGTCCAGGTCCTTGTGGGACTGGGGCCAGAACCACGAGGGAAGCGGAGTGAACTGATCCCAGTCCATCCACAAATCAAATCCCACATCGTCGAAGATCTTTTTCATGGCCTTTTTGTCATGGATCAGATATTCCATGTACACCGGGCATCTGGAATCGATGTTCCAGCGCCAGTAAACATCTTCGATGGGTTTGTGCCAGGTGGCGTAGCCCTGTTTTTCGATTTTTTCCTTGTCCTTGCCGTAAACCCATTTGAGGAACCGATCCCCGATCTGCTTCCAGGTCAGGACCTCGCCCGGTTTGATCTGCAGTTCCGGATCGGTGACCCCGTAGTACTGGTTGAGCTTGGCGTTGAAATTGTCCAGAACGCCGACGCGTCTGGCCACTTCTATGTACACATCCATGAAAAAGCGGGATTCGCCCACGGGTTTGGCGACCGGCTGCTGCAGATGCACATACCAGTCTTCATAGGAGGGGGATCCGGAGAAGAAGAAAGCATCGATCTCGGAAGACCAGCAATCTTTTTCAAGGTAGGACACATCGGGCAGGATCAGATCGCCGATGGCCTGGTCGGTCTCGTTGACCCAGAGGTCATTCTGAACCACGAAACAATCCTTGAAGTTCTTGATAGCGGCGGTCCAGTCGGAGTTACTGATCACGAAATTGGCCGAAATACCGAAAATCATTTCCGGTTTGGCTTTCATGCCGAGTTTTTCGTGAATGTATTCCATCTCCTCCACATAGGGGATATGAGACAGGGTGCAATGGGTCCAGACATCCACGCAGCCCATGTTGGTGGCGGGATAGCTGGGTGCGTGCACGGGCCAGGGATCGTGGGAATAGAAAACGGATGGCACGATCACGCCGTCGGTCCCCACTGTGCAGGTCTGTTCGTAATTGCCGCCCGGATAGGCTCTCCGGATGGCCGGCCAGCCCAGGGTCCCGCCGGGGACGTCTTCGGCGCCCACCAGCTGGGCCATGAGGTCGATGGCCGCCACTTGATGGATACCGTTGGAGTGTCCCTGTGATCCGCGGAAGGTGACTGAGGACACCGGACGGTAAGGGAAGGTCTTGCCTTCGATGGTGATGGTGGAGCCGATCTGGGCGTTGTCCACCCAGCCCTTGGCCACTTCCAGGATCTTGGCGGCCGGAACCGTGGAAACGTCCGCGGCCCATTCGATGGTGTACTGTTTCAGGTGCTCCTTGAAGGGAACAAAGCAGGGTCTGACCTTTTCGCCATTGTATTCATACTCGCCTTCCAGCGCGCAGTCTTCCCAGGCCAGGGTCTTATCGTCGTATTCCTTGACCATGCCTTCACGGCTGTCGTAAATCAGGGGCTTGCCGCTTTCGATATGACGCATGTAAGTGCCGTCGGATTTGATCAGATAGGGGAAGTTGGTTTTGGCCTTCAGGTAGAGAATGTCCATTTCACCGCGCATGTTCACGATGTAGTTGGCAATGGCCAGCCCCACGGCCGTATCCGTTCCCGGCAGGATGGCCACCCATTCGGTTGCCTTGCCGCCTGCGAAGTTCCCCATGGGGTCGAACACGATTTCCTTGATTCCGCGACGAACGGCGTCCGCTCTCAGGCGGGCGTTGGTCATGGCGGAGTGTCCGGAGCCCGTTCCCTTGCTGGAGCCCCATTTCAGGACGTATTTGGTGTATCGCCAGTCGGGAGCGATGGACCATGCCCCGTGGATCAGACCGCCCAGCATGTGGCAGGCGTTCCCGCAGTGGAGGCTGCCGCCGCCGATGAGGAAGTTACCGTTGTTTTTGATACCGAAGGCCTGGGCATAAAAATACGGGTGGTTGTGGGGGCCGTCGCTGGCCCGCATGGTCTGGTTGGTAAAAAGAATTTTGTTGGGATCGTCGGCCATGATTTTTTTCATCTTGGTGGCGATGATGTCATAGGCTTCTTCCCACTCGATTTCCTTCCATTTCGGGTCCACTCCGATCCCTTTTTCCGGATTGGTTCTCAGAAGCGGTTTTTTGATCCGGTTGGGATCGTGGTAATATTGCAGACCGGCTACGCCTTTCCCGCAAAGGCCGGCATTGGTCCCGCCCATGGTGCTTTCCTTGATGCCTTCGATTTTAACGGGAACACCGTTCACCACCCTGACTTTGGCCGCACAGCCGCAGTAGCAGACGCCACAGGTGGTATTTACCCATTTGTCTTCCCAAATTTCATCTGTTTTATAGGTCATTTTTCCCCCTGTTCATTAATCAATGTAATAGACCGCCGGTTCAGTGCCGAAATCCTTCCGGAGTTGTTTGCCTTTTTTCTCCATGATGAGACGGTTGATCTCGCTGTTGGAATCGTCCAGATCGCCGAAAATCCGTGCGCCCACCGGACAGATATTCACGCAGGCCGGTGTAGCGGCTTCGTCTTTGCCCGGTTTGAGACCTTTTTTCATCCCTTCGTCAATCCGTTCCGAACAGAAATTGCATTTGATCACGGTGCCCACTTTGAACGGATAGAGTTTTTCCCCGATCAATTCCATCTCCGTCTTTCCCTGCCCGGGGAAAAATTCTCTGTCTTTCACGTTCTGATCATAATAGGTTCTCTGCTGATAGGGGCAACTCACCAGACAGGCCCGGCAACCCACGCATTTTTTGTCGTCTATCGCCACGATACCGTCTTCCCTCACGTAGGTAGCTCCTGTGGGACAGGCCTCCACGCAGGCTGCGTCGGAACAGTGGTTGCACAGAACCGGATAAATCAATTTGCTGGATGACGGAAATTTTCCCGTTTCCCCGATCAACACTCGGTTGAAGAATACCCCGGGAGGCAGAAAATGTTCCTCTTTGCATGCGATGGTGCAGCCCCAGCAGGCAATGCACCTTTTAACGTCAATTACCATTCCCCATCTAGGCATAATAACTCCTTCGTAATATTAAAGTTATCTCCTTATTGATCTTCATCTCGCCTGGAATTTTAAAGATCAAACAATTCAACTTCATCAAACCCTCTTTTTGCGCAAACGATATTTGCGGCCAGCTTCTTTCCCGAAAAATAATCTTCCAGCGCTTCACAGCAGGGCTCGATATCCAAAAGGCCCGACAATTTAGCAAATGCCCCGACCACCACCGTATTGGGAATGGCCAGTCCGATTTCTTCCACCGCTATTTTATTGGCGTTGATGATCCCCAGTTTTTTCAAATTTTCGTGGGACACGGTCACTTTTCCGTCGGCATCATTGAGCAACATCATCCCACCCGGGACAAGACCCTGGAAAACGTTCGGAGAGTTTTTCTGGCTCGGGTCCAGCACGACGATGATATCCGGATTGTAAATCTGGGTTTTTTCCCGGACCGGTTTGTCGGAAAAACGGCCGAAAGCGGTTACTGGCGCACCGCGTCTTTCAAACCCGAACATGGGGAAACTGGCGCCGAACTGTCCGGTCCGGGCAAAGGCGTTGGCAAGAATTTTGGAGGTGGTAACAACCCCCTGCCCCCCTCTTCCATGAAATCTGACTTCACTCATTTGAACCCTTCCTCCTTTACTCGTCTGCAGCCATGGGAAGCCGGCATTCCGCTTCCAGCACGCTCAGTCCGCCCAACATACAGTATTCGTAGTCCACATCATCCTGAAGGATCTGAATATCTTCCTCGGTCAGATGGGCAAATTTTTTCATCAGCTCCGTATACGTTGCCACCGGCTTGGGTTTCTTGACGGTCTTGGTCATCCGGATTTTGCCGTTTTCAGCTTCCCAGAGCGGGAAATAATTGGTTCGAACCGCTCTTCGGCAGATTTCAATGGTATCGTCCGGTGCGGACCCCCACCCGGTGGGACAGGGCGCAAACACATGCAGAAATGCAAATCCCCGTTTTTTGGCTTCCTTGGCCTTGAGCAGTTTTTTGGCCAGATCGTCCAGATCGCTCAACGTGGCGGTGGCGGTGTAAGGGATTTTATTCATGGCCATTTTCAGAGCCAGGTTCACCCGTCGCAGATTCTTGCCTTTGTGCACGGAGCCGAAGGGTGTGGTGGTGGTGGTCGCCCCGTAGGGTGTGGTCCCACTTTTCTGGATACCGGTGTTCATGTACCCTTCGTTGTCGTAACAGATATAGATGAACGGTTCGTTCCGTTCAGCGGCCCCGGACAGATTACCGAATCCGATGTCATTAGCCGTTCCGTCACCGTTGAAGCACACGACAGTGTTGTCGATGCCCGCTTTGCGGTAATATCTGACCAGGCCCGTGGCATTTGCGGCGGCGCCGGTCATCAGCGTACCGAAATAAGACAGTTTGTGCCAGGACTGGTTATTCTGACCGAGAAGAACCGGGGCTGAGCAGGACGGAGTTCCGGTGATCACGATATCATCCCCCAGGATCCGGGGAATGAAGCGGATCAGAAGCTCAAGACCGCATCCGGGGCAGAAAGCCACACCTTTTGAAAACGGATCTTCATACTTGAAATAATCCAGCACCTTTGTCAGATTGCTTTTCTTTTCCGTCATAATTAACGCCCTCCTTCTTCCTGGGCTTCCGGATAGGAGACCCAGGTGACTTCACGGACATCTTTGCCTGCGGCAAGGTCACAGGTAGTTTGAATCATTTGTTCGACATTGGTTTTGGTGATGTCGGTGTTGGCAATGCCGTCGATAAAGCTGATCAGCTTCGAGCCGCCGAGCTGGGTTTCAAAGGATTTCAATTCGGTATAGATCGGTCCGCCCTTGAATCCGAAACAAAGACTTCTGTCCAGAACACCGATGGCTTTCTTGCCTTTGAGGGCCTCGATAATTTTTTCACTGGGAAAGGGTCTGTACATTCTGATTTTCAAAAGGCCCACTTTGACGCCCGCTTCTCTCTGCTCGTCGATCACGGATTTGATGGTTCCGCACATGGAGCCGGAGCCCACCAGGACCACGTCCGCGTCTTCCATCCGGTATTTTTCGATCTGACCGCCGTAGCTCCGTCCGAAAACAGCTTCGTATTCCTTGTCGATCTCGTCGAATTTGGCTTTGGCTCTTTCCATGGCACAGACGTGTTTATATCTCAGTTCCAGGTATCCACCCAGAATACCATGGGTTCCGCAGCCGAGTTTCTGACCCGGCACCAGTTTGGTGCGTTCGGGCTGGGTTTTGAGAACGGACAGGAAACGGTCCACATCCGCCTGATCGGGAACGTTCACGCCCTCCGACAGGTAGGACAGGTAAAATCCGTCATAATGAACCATGACCGGGACCTGGATGTCATAATCCTCGGCCAGACGATAAGCCTGAAGGACCAGATCCAGGATTTCCTGGCAGTCTTCGGCGATCAGGAAAATCCATCCGGCGTCCCGGGTGGAAATCATGTCCTGCTGCCCGGAAGAGACGGCAATGATCCCGGGGGTTTCGCGGTTGACGTTGACCATGACCACGGGGGCACGCGCCCCGGCCACGGCCAGAACGGCATCATACATGAAGACGAGACCCCAGGAGGAAGATGCGGTAAACACCCTGCCGCCTGCCAGAGAGGCCGCCATGACAGCGTTCATCGCCGAGTTCTCCCCTTCCACGGTAATCAGTTCGCAATCCATTTCTCCGGACGCGTGGAAGGCTGAGATCTGTTCGATAATTTCAGTCTGGGGAGTTATGGGATAGGCGGCAACGACGTCGGGCCGGGCCAGTTTAGCCGCAATGGCGGCAGCGGCATTTCCCGTGATCACTTTGATATTTGGTTTTTTCTGTGCGTTTGCATTCATTTTTTAAAATCCCCCTCCGGCATCATGGAAATGGCATTTTTGGGACATTCTTTGGCGCAGATTCCACACCCTTTGCAGAAATCGAGGTCCGGGGAAAAGTGGGAATCGTCCACCATCACCATCACCTGAATCGGGCAATAGATCGCGCAAAACCCGCAGAATATGCATTTTTCCTTGTCAACCACCGGCCGCTTGGTCCGCCAGTCCCCCGTGTCCGAACACATCAGGGGGTCATTTGCATCGGACCATGGTCCTTCATGTTTAAAATACCTGTTTAAAGACATACAACCCTTTCCTCCTTAAAGAATTAAGACAACCCTTTGATGAAATTTATGCTGATGAAATATGGCCCTTTTTATCACATCTATTTCATAGCTGATAAATAGCCGTAGCCTAATTGCATTGTCAAGCAAAAAATAATTTTCCAGGCAAAAAATAATTCGATTTAAATAATAAGAATTAGTAGTTATGGGCTGTTCCGCGATTTTTGATTATTTAATATGGTTGATTAGTCAACTATAAAATCCTGCATGAATCAATCCTGTCCAAACCCTCGGCGGGTCCCCTTTTCCTGAAACCGATGCCTGGAAATGATACAGCCGGGAAGAAGACCTTTCTGTCCTCCCGGCTTTTCAGCATAAAATCCGGAAATGATGGAAACTTATCCCGGAATCTGATCCAAGGCGATCCCCAGAGCGTCTGCCACACCCTTGCCGTATTTCGGATCCGCCTTCATACAGTTGGAAATGTGCCGGATCTTGACATTTAGGGGCGCGTCTGAAATGGCCCGGGCCGTATTGCCGAACAAAAGCTGCTTCTGTTCCTGACTCATCAGATTGAAAAGCCGCCCGGGCTGTGAGTAATAATCCGTATCCTCCCGATGGTTCCAGTGATCGGCCGCGCCTTCGATGCTCAGGGGCGGTTCCCGGAAATCCGGCTGATCCTGCCATTCTCCGAAACTGTTGGGCTCATACCCCGGGGTGCTGCCGTAGTTGCCGTCCACCCGCATGGCCCCATCTCTGTGATAGCTGTGAAAGGGGCACCGGGGCTTGTTAACCGGGATCAGGTGGTGGTTCACCCCCAGCCGGTAACGCTGGGCGTCGGCATAGGAAAAGAGCCGGCCCTGCAACATCTTGTCCGGAGAGAACCCGATGCCGGGAACGATGCTGGCCGGGTTGAAAGCCGCCTGTTCCACCTCTGCGAAATAATTGTCCGGGTTCCGGTTCAATTCCATTTCGCCCACCTCGATGAGCGGATAATCCTTATGGTACCAGACCTTGGTGAGATCAAAGGGGTTGTAGGGACATCGGGATGCCTCTTTTTCCGGCATGACCTGGATGTACAGGGTCCATTTGGGGAAATCCTTGTTTTCGATGCTTTCGTAAAGATCCCGCTGATGGGTTTCCCGACACTTGCCGATGGCGGCCTCGGCCTCCTGGTCGGTCATGTTTTTGACGCCCTGCCGGGTCCGGAAATGGAATTTCACCCAGAACCGTTCGTTGGCGGCATTGATCAGACTGAACGTATGACTTCCGAATCCATGCATGTGACGGTAGGAGTAAGGGATACCCCGGTCGCTCATGACCACGGTGACCTGATGAAGGGCCTCGGGCAGAGAAGTCCAGAAATCCCAGTTGTTCAGAGCAGAGCGCAGGTTGGTCCGTGGATCCCGTTTGACCGCATGATTGAGATCCGGGAATTTCAGTGGATCTCTCAGAAAAAAAACCGGGGTGTTGTTGCCCACCAGATCCCAGTTGCCCTGTTCGGTGTAGAATTTGACGGCAAAGCCCCGGATATCCCGCTCGGCGTCGGCGGCCCCGCGCTCGCCGGCAACCGTGGAAAACCGGACGAAAAGTTCGGTTTTCTTGCCGATCTCGGAAAAGATCCGGGCCTTGGTGTATTGTGTGATATCATGGGTGACGGTGAAGGTCCCGTACGCTCCCGAGCCCTTGGCATGCATCCGCCTTTCCGGAATCACTTCTCGGTCGAAGTGAGCCAGTTTCTCAAGAAACCAGACGTCCTGCAGCAGCTGCGGCCCCCTGGGTCCGGCCGTCATCACGTTCTGGTTGTCCACAACCGGCGCACCGGCGTTGTTGGTGAGTTTTTTCTTGTCCGACATGCTTGCCTCCTTTAAGTTTTTGTTTAAAAAAAACGCCCGGATTTTATCCTGCCGTCCTATTCCTGTTTGGCCAGGCAATCCTTACAGATACCGAAAAAATCAAGCCTATGGCTCAAAATCTTGAATTCCGTTTCCACTGCCGCCTCCCGGGTCATGTGATCCAGGCTTTCCAGATCCGGATCCACGATTTTCCGGCATCGGACGCAGATGACATGAGGATGCGGATAGGGTTTGACGCCGTCGTATCGGTTGACCCATTCCGGGAACCCCAACTCCAACACCTCTCCCATGGATTTAATCAGCAGGATGTTGCGATACACCGTAGCCAGGCTCATAGTGGGAAAATCGTGGCGCAATTGCTGATAGATGTCTTCCACACCGGGATGCTCCCGGCTTTGGGTCAGAATCTGAATAATGGCCAGGCGTTGGGGGGTGATCTTGTGTTGATGCTCTTTCAACTTTTGTACAATGGCTTTGAATCGTTCGTCCGGGTCTGACATGAAACTGGTTCCTCGATCTCAATTGATAATTGTTATCAAATAACATTAATTTTTCAAGACGTCAATGGATTATTGATTTCGCTAGTGGTTTCTTGACGGTTCCACGGGTAGCTTGATAATGAACACGGATCCCTTGCCCGGGCTGGAATCCACAGCCAGTTCACCTTTGTGATTTTCCGTGATGATGAAATAGGAAACCGACAAGCCCAGACCCGTTCCCACCCCCATGGCTTTGGTGGTAAAGAAAGGCTCGAATATACGTTCCCGGATGTCGCAATCCATACCCGGGCCATTGTCTTCAATTTCCATTACCACATGGGTATCCTGCTGAAAACAACGAATCTTGAATGCCGGTGAGGGAGTACCCGCCATGGACATGGCCTCTGCCCCGTTTTTGAGAATGTTCAGCAACACCTGCTGGATCTGTATCTTCTCACAAGACACCGGCGCGACAGGATCCCGGTAATCTCTGTGGATATCCACCTGACGAAAATCGTATTTTTTTTTCATGCTGTAATCATGCCTGATCAGCTCCAAGGTGGCCTCCATGATATCGTGGAGATAGTGTGTGGATTTTCGCACCGGACTTTTATGGCTGAAAGCCAGCATGCTGCCGACGATCCGGGCGGCCCTCCGGCCGGAAGCGCTCACCAGATCCATCATGACAAAAATGTTGCGTTTTTCCATATAGGCCTTCATGCTCTCCATCTTTATCCCGCATTCCTCGGCTGCCTGGAGATTGGCCGGCAGGTCTTTTTCCAGACGGTTGCGGATCACCTGAACGTTCTGAAGAATACCGGCCAGGGGGTTGTTGATTTCATGGGCCATACCGGCGGCCAGCCCGCCCATGGACAACATTTTTGCCGACTGCACCATCATTTCCTCGATCCTGACCCGCTCACCGATATCATCCACCCGGATGACCGCTCCTTTGACCCCATCCGACAGGATGGGATAAATCGTAACGGCTGCGGGAAAAGTTTTCTCCTGAACGGTCAATGTGATCCGGGATTCTTTCCCTGCCTGCTGTTGCTCGATTATCTGTCGGACATCGGGAATCTGTCCGGAAATCTGGGGAAGCATTTCCCTCAGCTGTCGCCCGACTGCCTGATCCGCGGAAACTCCCGTCCATCGCTCGGCTTCGGTGTTCCATTGGGTGATCCGGCCGTTCTCATCCAATCCGATGAGCATGGACGGCATGGAATTGACAATGCTGCGGATGTAATTGCGGGTCTGGGTCAGATCGTTCTCAACCGTTTTCAAACGGGTGATGTCCGTGAAATTGTATACCAAGCTTTCGACGCTCCCGTCCTTGGCCCGGAGGCAGGCAAAATGAACACTGATATCCAGGGCGTTCCCGTTTCTGGTTCGCATCCGGGCGATATATTCGCTAACCGCATCCGATGCATCCCTCTGTTTTTGGAGAAAGGCCCCGGCTTCCGAATGGTTTTCGTTCAGGATCGGATCCAGCCGTTTACCGACCAGTTCATTCGGATGCCAGCCGAAAAGTCCGGTAAAGGCCGGATTCAGATAGGTGACGCATCCTGACGCGTCACAGAAGGCAATGGGGTTGGGAGATGTTTCAAGGATGATCCGGTGGAACCGTTCACTCTCTTTTAAAGCGTCCTGGGCGTTTTTCCGTTCCGTGATGTCATTGAGTATGATCAGCCATCCTGTCTGCTTCTCCTTTCGGTTGAGCAAAGGCAGAATTCTCAGATTCCAGTACCGTAAAATCGATCCGACATAAAAACAGGTTTCGACCTCTACCGACGCCGCATCTTTCCTGAACGAACCTATTTGCCCGGCCAATACCGGAAATGTTTCCCGGACGTCGTTGTATACAGGCAGAGTTCCGTCAATTCCGAACAACTGCTGGGCCGCCTTGTTCAGCTCCAGAATCCGGTCGTTCATGTCCAGGGCCACAACGGGATCATGCACGCTTTCGATGATCATTTCATGGGCCAGTGGAATCAGGCCGAGCATCTGATATCGCAGAAGCCCCCAGGAGAATATGATTCCGGTGAAGGTAAAGGCCACAGGGGTGAAATCAAGACGTCTGAAAGTATCAAACCCGCTCACATAAAAAATATTGGCGAGCCATGGAAACAGGATGCCTACCAGCATGGTCAGCAGCTGCTTTCTGGCCTGACCGCGGGCTCGTGAAATGGATCGGATCAGGATGATGGTGGATACAAGGATCAAAAGGTAGGAATATGAAATGAATCCCCAGAACCCGGCGCCTCTCCGGTAAGCCATGACGATGCCGCTGTCGGTCAGATCCAGCCAGGCCAAACGCCACATCAGATGGTGGGTTGAATTGGTCAGGACCAGCAGAATAGCCGCAATCGGCACCAGGCCCAGCACGATGTATTCAATGGGCCTCATTTGCCGTCGTCTCATCGCGATACCGAGTACAAAACAGAAAAGCAGCATACCGATCCAGGCGGCGCCGAAATACTGAAATTTCACCCACCAGAGTTTGAGAATCAGATTCGGGCTGATCAGTTCCATCCCATAGGTCAGGGACCAGACGGCCACGGCGATCACCAGAAGCAACAACAACCGTGCGTTGGTCTTTTTCCAGTAGGGAGCAAGGTAGATGGCCATGGAAAGGCACACAAATCCGGCCGCAAACGAAAAAAAACCGAATACCAGTGCCCCGTTCAAACCCGCCATACCCCATCCTTACTTGATATTTTGATGAAAATCGTAACAGATTTAAACCGGTTTTTCCAGATGAAATTCAGGACGAGGACATCACCACATTTTGGATCGTATCCGTGCCGAAGGGGAATTCGCGATAATGTCCCCTGACGCAGACGCGATCCGGAGACCGCCGATACGCCACCTGGAACCCGAAATCCGGAAGGCGTGAATAAAACTCAGAAAACACGCTGAGCTCGGTTTCCAGATAAATGCAGCAATTGTCAGGTAGCCGGAAGGTTTGGGCCGCATGATGAATCATGATATAAAAGCAGACCGCGGAAAGATAGCGACAGTTCAATTCAAGATAGATTTCCGGATAGAATCGTGAAACGTGCAGACCG
>CAZQIX010000032.1:0-41844 GCA_964593855.1 uncultured Desulfobacula sp.
AGGGTTTTTTGCCGTCGGATCAAAGCATGGACAGCAGTTCCAGCATGGCGTCCTTTTCATCTTTTGCGGCAATGGCCCGACGAATGGCTATGGACCTGTTCAGTGTGTCTTTGTCGACCAGCAGATCGTCTTTGCGCGTCCCCGATTTATTAATATTGATGGCCGGCCAGATCCGGTGTTCGGCGCAGTCCCTTGAAAGAAAAAGATCCATGTTGCCGGTTCCTTTGAATTCCTGGTAGATGATATCGTCCATCCGGCTTCCCGTATCCACCAGAATGGTGGCGATAATGGTCAAGGAGCCTCCATTTTCAAGCTTTCTGGCCGCTCCGAAAATTTTTCTGGGAAATTCCATGGCGTTGGCACCCAAACCTCCGCTCATGGTTCGACCAAAGCTCTCGGTTCCTGAATTGAACGCTCGTGTCATTCGTGTCAGGGAATCGATAAACACAATGGCGTTTTGTCCGATTTCCGCACACCGAATGGCTGTGTGCATTGCCAGCCGAGCCATCCGCATATGCTGGCTGATCAGTTGATCGGCAGACGAGTAAAGGACATGGGCATCCGGGACGCCCCGCTGGAAATCCGTCACCTCTTCCGGTCTTTCGTCGACGAGCAGAATAAATACGGTTGTGTCGGGATGGTTGCTTACAATGGAATTGGCCATATGCTTCAAAATGGTCGTTTTTCCGGATTTGGGCGGTGAAATGATCAGACCGCGCTGTCCCATACCTATGGGGACGATCAGATCCAGGGCGGCGCCGGTAATATCTTCTTTGTTCTGGGTCAGAACGAACCGTTCAAACGGGCTGATGCTGACCTGCTCCTGCAGCAGGGGAATCCGGATGAATTCCGAGACCGGTATCTGATTGACGGTTTCTATCCGGGTCAGAGCCAGGTTGGTTTTCCCAGGGGATTTTTGCCGGCCCGACCCAATAATGAAACAGCCTTCCCGCAATCCGTATCGATTGATCATTGCGGTTGAAACATAAGGGTTTTCAGGCTTTGGTGTAAAATTGTCATTGATATTTCGAAGAAAACCAAAACCCTTATCCATGATTTCAAGGTGTCCTTGTACAGCCTCCATGACCGTCTCCTAAAATAGCAATCAGAGTAACGCAACAACGCGGATAATTGATTCTCGGCTTCCTTCAGATTTTCAGGGAAGGATAGTCAAACCGCAGATTCGAACATTGTGAGTGAAAGAAAATGATTGATTGAATCATTCATTCGGATTTTTTTCCATGTATAACATTTAACCGGAGGGGTTGCAATAAATAGGTCTGGAATTTCTGACGGCAGGTCTTGGCCGGGCCTGTAAATAACTCGGAGAGCCCAATTTTTATGGATGATTTTGCTTGACAGTATTTTTGATTGTTGATATAAGTCCTTTTGTTTTTCGGGCGATTAACTCAGCTGGGAGAGTGCAACCCTTACAAGGTTGAAGTCGCAGGTTCAATCCCTGCATCGCCCACCAGAGAGAGAAGCGGATTACGGGGGTGTAGTTCAGTTGGTTAGAACGCTTGCCTGTCACGCAAGAGGTCGCGGGTTCGAGTCCCGTCACTCCCGCCACAATACGGCATAATTCAAAAGGGCGGTCAAATTTAAGTTGGCCGCCCTTCGATTTCCTCCCTTTAATTCCGATTTCGTACAGCTATTCCGACAATTTCTCCAGTTCACTGACAATCGCATTCCCCATGGCTTCCGTATTGACCGCTTTTGATGGGTCATGGGTGAGGTCGGCTGTGAAAATGCCTTTTTCCAGGACGTTTGAAATCGCTTTTTCAATGGCCTGGGCCGGTGCCAGCAAATTGAGTGTGTATTTCAGCATCATGGCTCCCGACAGGATCTGGGCGATTGGATTGGCGATACCTTTCCCGGCAATATCCGGTGCCGAACCGCCGGCCGGCTCATAAAGGCCGAATTTTTTTTCATTCAGGCTGGCGGATGCCAGAAGACCCATTGAGCCGGTTATCATGGCGCACTCATCGGAAATGATATCCCCGAACATGTTTCCGCATAAAAGGACATCGAATTGATGGGGATTTCGGATCAACTGCATGGAGGCATTGTCCACATAAATATGGGTCAATGAAACGTCTGGGAATTCTTTTGCAATTTCTGTAACGGTTTCACGCCACAACACCATGGAAAACAAAACATTGGCCTTATCTACCGAGGCTACTCGTTTCTTGCGGATACGAGCCGCTTCAAACGCCATCCTGGCAATCCTTTCGATTTCAAACCGAGAGTAAACCATTGTGTCGAAAGCTTTTTCTGATAGTCCCTGGCCTTCTCGGCCTTTAGGTTGTCCAAAATAAATACCGCCTGTGAGTTCCCGGACGCAGAGGATGTCAAAACCTTGTTTAACGATTTCAGGTTTGAGGGGGGAAGCGGAAACCAGGGTCGGGAAGACTTTCGCCGGGCGTAAATTGCAGTATAGACCAAAATGCTTTCGCAAAGGCAGAAGCGCGCCCCTTTCCGGTTGTTTCTCAGGGGGTAGGTGTTCCCATTTGGGACCTCCTACCGATCCGAATAATATGGCGTCGCTTTGTTCGCAAATCGACAGGGTTGTATCCGGCAGAGCGTTGCCGTGACGGTCAATGGCGGCGCCTCCAATGTCTGCGAATTCATATTCAAGATCGAAGCCATATAACGTCTCGACTTTTTTCAGCACTTTGATCGCTTCCCGCATCACTTCGGTTCCGATTCCATCGCCCGGAAGAACTGCAATCTTTTTCAAATCCCCATATCTCCTTGTATTTAAGGTTATTTTGTGAAAAATATATATTATATAAATTTAAGGAATTGGCAACAGTTAGTTTATATATAATTAAAAAATTTTAGTTATACTTATTTTTATGCCGGATAAAGGATATATCCATATATATACAGGCGATGGCAAGGGAAAAACCACGGCTGCTGTTGGTCTTGCCGTGCGGGCCGCCGGGCATGGCCTTTCCGTATACATCGGTCAATTCATGAAAGGTCAGTTTTATGGGGAATTGGAGAGTTTAAAGACCATTCCCGGCATTGTTCTTCGCCAATACGGGATGCCGGAGTGCATCACCCGGGATGGAGTCAATCAGGCCCACAGAGAATCGGCTGCCAAGGGAATCAGAGAGTTCCGTCGGATCATGGAAGAAGACAGGTTCGCTGTGATGATAATGGATGAAATTTGTGTGGCCGTCTGGTTTGGATTGATTCCGGAATTCGAGGTGGTTGATCTGATGAAAGCCAAGCCTGCGAGAATTGAACTGATCCTGACCGGCCGCAAAGCCTCGCGGAATTTAATCGAGCATGCGGATTTAGTGACGGATATGCAGGAGGTCAAGCATTATTATCGGACATATGGTCTTACGGCCAGAAAAGGGATTGAAAATTAAAACCAGGGTCACCGTATCACACCCGATAACCCTGGTTTTTATGGTATATGAATCAGAATTTTACGACTTTTTTAGCGGAAAGTCCTTTGTCATTTTCTTCGATCTCGAATTGCACTCGTTCTCCTTCTGAAAGTGTTTTGAAACCGGGCATCTCAATGGCAGAATAGTGTACAAACACATCTTCCCCGGTTTCCTGTTCAATAAACCCGAACCCCTTTTTTGAATTGAACCATTTGATCGTTCCTTGCACCAAAGTTTTTCCTCCTTACCCTAGTATTGATACACCATACGTATGAACCATCTGCTTTTACAACTCTTTCAAGCAGAGAAACCCGCCGAGTGACTGGGACTTTGTCATATTGGATTATTACTTCATTTTAAAAAATGCAAGAAAAAAATGGGGGTGAAAAAATTCACCCCCATTGGACACCGATTTGCGGTTACGCTTTATTTTCTGTTTCCATACTCAGCATATCCCATGGCCACGAGACGATAGACCAGATGGGCCATTTTGGAAAACGGCAGGAACGCGAACAGGTTAAGAATGGCGATCAGATGCAGGAAGTAGAAGAAATATGAAGTGTATTCCAGGTGGGCCAATCGAGCCATTTCTGTAAGCATTCCGGTCAGGCCCAGTGAAAATACGACACCGAGAATGAACCAATCCTTATAATAGGATTTCTGTTCGTTTCTCTTGTCGAGCCTGTTTTTAATCATCAGGCCGGACCCTATCACCAGGGCGATACCTGAAATATTGGCCAGCCATTTCATGGGACTGAGCTGTGAATACGGGCCGGGAATCTGGGCGACATAGAGCAGGAAAAAGCCTATGGTGGTAACAATGAACAGACCGATGAACGAATAAAGAACCATCATGTGAGGGGTGGCCCGATCTTTATTGGATTCGCATTCATTGAATTTCTGATGTTTGAGAATCGTTGGAATAACCCTTATCAGAGCTTGGACAAAGGCTTTGTAATCGAGATCCTTTTTATCGGTTTTGCCTTCGAGGACGGCATTTTCATGTATATCCACCAGAAAGCGCTTGAGGCTGAGATAGAAAATGACGACAACGGCAAGAGCCGTTGGTACAAAGGTCAGATCCACGAACCAGGTGGAAAAGAAATCCGCCTGGGCAATAACATGTTCCGCGCCTTCATGGGCATGTGACCAAGCGATACCGAATACGTTGAATATGCTGGTCATGGTTTCCTTACCGTAAACGGTAATAATCGCCAGCAGTCCGAACCAGATCGCGGGGATTCCGATGAGGAAGGGCAGTTTTCTGGGATCATTCACCGCATCGGCCAGAAATTTGGGCCGGGCATATTCCGTGATGGCCGCAGAGCGAACAGCGGACAATACATCCCCGGGCGCGGCACCCCTCGGGCACAGATCTGTGCAGTCTCCGCATTGATGGCAAAGCCAGATATCGGCGCTTTTCACCAGTTTATCTTTAAGACCCCAGGATGCGGCGATCATTTCCTTTCTCGGAAACGGACTGTTCTCGGGCGCGATGGGGCAGGCCACTGAACAGGTTGCGCACTGGTAGCACTTTTTCAGTGTCTCCCCGCCAAGGTTTCGAACCTGTGCAATGAAATCGAGATCCGGTTGAGCAAGATATTTTTCATTCATAACGATGATATCTCCTACTTAAAATCCTTTGAATGGATTGGGACCAAGGTCTTCCACTTCTTTGACAAAGGAATTGATTATTCCAGGAAGTTTGTCATATTCATCAATGGCAACTTCTACAAAAGCCACCCGTTCTTCTTCTAATGAAAGGCTTGACAGCGCATCACCAATTTTCTTGACGCGAACTTCGGCTAATTCAGACCCTTTGACAAAGTGACATTGGTAATCATCACCGTGTTTGCAGCCGATGAGGATGACGCCGTCCATACCCTGCGCCAGAGCATCCTTGATCCAGATGGTATTGACGGAACCCAGGCAGCGGACCGGAATAAACCGGACGTTGGGTGAATAATCCATCCGGTTCATGCCCACCATATCAAGGGCCGGGAATGCATCGTTTTCACAGATAAGGGCCAGGAAGCGAAGCGGGGGTTCGCTGTAATCGTCTTCAGACGGAACTTTGACGGCTTTAACCTGGGAACCGATTGAATCAATGCTGTAATCGGCAAAGGAAATGATTCGTTCCGGGCAGGCGCCCATGCAGGTTCCGCATCTTCTGCATCTTGTCGGATTGGCTTTTGGGGTTCCTTTTTCATCATCATCCAATGCTCCGAAGGGGCATTCGACCGTGCACCGTTTGCACTGGGTGCATCTCTGGAAGAAGAAATCCGGATACGTCATATCGCCCGATCTGGGGTGAACAGCCATACCCCGGTTGGCACTCTCAATGCACTGAATGGCTTTGAGTGCCGCACCGGCCGCGTCTTCCATGGATTCCTCGATGGTCATGGCTCGTCGGACGGCGCCTGCTGCGTAAACACCGGTTCTCTGAGTTTCATAGGGGAAACAGATATAGTTTGAATCGGCGTATTGTCCGAAAATATCATTGTCCCTGAACCCGGGCCCCTGTCGATAGGCCAGGTTGATCACGGGGTCATCCTTGGTCACGGGAACCATACCGGCGGCAAGCACCACCAGATCGGCTTTGATGGCCAGATTTTTTCCCAGAAGGGTATTGACGGCATTGACAGCCAAGCCGTTTCCTTGTCGGGCGATGGATGTGACGGCGCCTTTGGTCATGAATACCCCGTCATCCTGCTGCATGCTCTTGTAGAACAGTTCCTGGAGGCCGGGGGTCCGCATGTGCTGGTAAATGATATAGGCCTTCCCATCCGAATAATCTTCTCTGACGTAGCGGGCCTGTTTCAATGCCACCTGGCTGGTTACCGAACCGGTGTATTCAAAATCGGCATCATCTTCATCTTTGCCGGGAGACTGAACGAAAACGACATTTTTGGCTTCTTTCCCATCCGACGGTCTAACAATTTTGCCTTTTGCGGCGATTTTTTCAAATTCATCGTTGGTGATCACATCGGGAAGATCGATTCCCAGGTGGGCGAAGGATTCCCCTTCCAGCTTGGCCGGGCGCCATCCGGCGGCAAGAATGACTGCGCCATAGAGTTCTCCGTCAGGATCGAGCTTGAGTATATCCAGCTTGCCTTCATTGAATTCCAGGTATTTGGCATGCTGGGCGGCTGCGTCCAGTTCTTTTCCGGCCGCATCACATTTCATCTCGTCGGGCAAGGGAAAAGGCACATCAAACGGTATTTTTTCCCCCGGCTTCTTGAAGGTGACCGTAAACTGACCGGGTTGTCCGGCAATTCGAGCAACCATGGTCGATGTTTTAACCGAAATTTTCGATAAACTTTCAATTTCGGCGATCAAATCTTTGACCACAGGCGGACGGAGAGCTTCAAACGGCTCGGTGACCGGCATCTGGCTTCTCATGGATGCGGCATATCCTCCAAGTTTGTCCGATTTTTCGACGATGGTGACGTCATAACCGGCTTTGGCGGCATCCAGGGCGGCTGACATCCCGGTCACGCCACCGCCGAGTACCAGGATTTTTTTGGAAAAGGTTTCAGTTTGATAGGGTTCCGGCAGTTTGACTTTTTCAAGACGGATCATCCCCATGCGGATATAATCTTCGGCTTTCATCTGGACTGGATCAAAATGTTCTTCGTCATCTTTCTGATCTTCAGTCAGCATTGGATAGGTTTCTCTGGAATGAGGCCATGCCACCCCTTCTCTAAGGTTGACGCGTTCTACGATACAATCTTCAAAACGGAACACATCGAAATTGACCCTTCTGGAGCAGGCACCGATTACCATGCAGTTGACTTTTCCATCCGCAATGTCTTTTTTGATCAATTCCACACCTTCTTTACCGCATAGGAAAGGATGTGTGGTACAATTGACGCCTTCATCATCCGGAACAGATGTCAGAGCTTCCATATCGAGGGCATCACCGATTCCGCAACCTGTGCAGACATATACGCCATATTTTTTCTTATCCATGATTCTCCTCTACCTCCTTACAAGGGTCTGAATGGCTTTGAGAGCCATCCCTGTGGCATTCTGGTTGGATGTGACAACGTCGGCCGGTTTATTGGCACAACCGGCTGCAAACATCCCGCCTTTTTTAAAGTCATTGACGATGAACCCTTCCGCGCTGATGGTGAGGTCGGCATTGGGTTTGTCAATGGATGCGTTGGGCTGCATACCGGTGGCCAGAACAAGCAGATCAACCGTCTGGCGGACTTTTTCGCCGGTGATGGTATCTTCGGCGACCAGATTGATGTTCCCGGTTCCGGGTTCTTCACTGACTTCAGCCACTTTCCCTTTGATGAAGAAGATGTTCGGATCGGTTTTAAGATTGGCGTAGAATTTTTCGTATTTTCTGCCGGGTGTTCTCAGATCAATATAATAGATGTAAATTTTGGCATCCGGATACTGGGCCCTCAGGTAGGTAGCGTGTTTCAGCGAGGCCATGCAGCAGATATAGGAGCAGTAGGCGAGATGGTTTTCGTCCCTGGATCCGGCGCATTGAGCGAACGCGATGGTCTGGGGAGCCTTGTCGTCGGATGGGCGAAGGATTTTGCCGCCGCTAGGCCCATTATTGGACGCCAATCGTTCCAGCATCATGTTGGTAATGATGTTCTGATATCTGCCGAAACCGAGATTGTCGATCTTGGTGGCATCATAGGGGGACCAGCCGGTATTCCAGACAATGGCCCCCACTTTCAGATCAAGAGTCTTTTCCTGCATGTCAAAATCAATGGCATTGTATTGGCAGGCCGCTTTGACCTTTTCTCTGTCATCGGTACTCATGGCCGGATCCATAACGTATCTCATTGGAAAAGCCATATTATGAGGCAGGTAAGCAGCTTTCCGGCGATCCATGCCGAAGTTGAAATCATTTGAAATTTCTGTTTCACATACCTTTGCGCACTCTCCACATGCCGTACAGTTTTCATTGACGTAGCGGGGCGCTGTCTTGACCGTCACCGTGTAATCTCCTGCGGAGCCTGAAACATTCTGTACTTCGGACAAGGTGAACACCTTAATGTTTTTGTTGTCCTTGATTCTTCTGTAATTGATTTCAAGTCCGCAGGTAGGCGGGCAAAGTTTTGGGAAGTAGTGTTTGAGCTGAGATACTCTTCCACCGAGAGAGGCTTCCTTTTCGATCAGGAATACCTCATACCCCACTTCGGCAGCTTCGAGAGCAGTGGTCAGGCCGCTGATACCGCCGCCAACCACCATGATGCTTCCGCTGACCGGGGCTGAATTATCTGTTGTCATGCTTTCCCTCCGTGCATTTGGTTTATATTGTTAGTCTGTGTTGTTTGTCGCCAATTGTATATTCGGACGTTGGCTTCCTCTCTCCTATTTTGCAACTGTAAAACAGGTGCCTTTTGCATTTGCAGAAGAGGAGACAGGAAGAAAACCAGAGCCTTTATAATCGGAAAAAACCTCCAGGCGCCAGAAACCAGCACCTGGAGGTTAATTATGTTAAGCACTTACTTTAAGATACGGTTTCAGCACTAGGAGAAGATCTTAATATAAGGTACTTTTTTCAGAGTCCATTCATTGGTTGCTTTATTGTAAGAAGAATTGGTAAAGCAGAACCAGTCTTTATCGTTCTGGCCCATGTAATCCCCTCTGTAATAGAAGCCGGGATACCTTGATTCTTCACGATACTGGATATGGCGGCAATGCGCTTGAACCGTGTAGAGGCGGTGGTTGATTTCCCATGCTCTCAGAAGTTCATGCAGATCGCCGGCTGCGATGTTCTCAAGGTCTTCACGGAACATTTCAAATTTTTCCATGAGGAATTCGAGCATCTTGCCGGAAGTCATGTAGTAGGTTCCGATGCCACCGCCGTATTCGTTGGTCATCTTCATGAGGCGAAGCGCCATGCCGGCAGGTTTGCAGTAATTCGGGTTGACATCCTGAGCCGTTGTGTAGCTGCAGTGATCCAGGTAGTTCCGAACCGGTTTATAGACAAAGTCCACCAGTTCCTGATCGGTTTCTTTGAAGCCGGTCACTTTGGCACCTTCGTCTCTCAGGTACTGAAGCATGGATTTGGCAATGATTCGGCCTTCTGCATGAGAACCGGAGGAGAATTTGTGACCTGAGCAGCCCACGCCGTCACCGGCCGTGAAAAGGCCCCGGACGGTGGTCATCCTGTTGTAGCCCCATTTGTATTCAGCCGGGACCCAGTCTTCGTTGGGACCTGAACACCAGATACCGCAGCAGCCGGAATGTGAACCCAGCAGATACGGTTCGGTCGGCATGACTTCAGAGTCTTTTTTCTCAGGCTCGGTATTGGTGGCGCACCACAGACCGGCCTGGCCGACGGACATGTCGAGGAAGTCTTCCCATGCTTCGGATTCAAGGTGCTTCATCTCTTTTTTGTCCATGGTTTCAGCAAGTTTTGCAAGAGCTGCCGATGTTTTCATAATGATGGGACCGCGGCCGGCCTTGTACTCGTTCAGCATCAGATGGTTTCTGAGACAGGTCGGTGTAACGGCGGCCGTTCCATAGGGTGCATATTTTTCAAGCTCTGCCTTGGCTTCGGGAGAAGCGGCATAGTTTTCGCCCAGACCGTTGACGGTAGCTGCCTTGAACAGCAGGAACCATGCACCGACAGGGCCGTAGCCGTCTTTAAAACGAGCGGGCGTGAACCGGTTTTCCATCATGGACAGTTCTGCACCGGCTCTGAGAGCCATGGTGTAAGTGGAACCGGCGTTCCATACGGGATACCATGCACGGCCTTTGCCTTCACCGACTGAACGGGGCTGGTATACGTTGACTGCGCCACCGCAGGCCACCGCGATAACTTTTGCGTTGATGATGTAAACTTTGTTTTCTCTCAAAGAGAACCCGACAGCGCCGGCTACTCTGTTGGGATCGGATTTGTCGTTGAGGATTTCGACGATGAAGCATCTTTCAAGGATATTGTCGGCGCCAAGGGCTTTTTTCCCGGCTTCGGCAACGATTCTCTTGTAGGATTCACCGTTGATCATGATCTGCCATTTACCCGTACGGACTGGGGTGGCACCGGCTTTCAGCGACCCGGCCTTCAGCCCCTTTTTCCCGTCGAGGTTCTTTCCGTCATCGGTTTTTTTCCAGACGGGCAGTCCCCATTCTTCAAACAGATGGACGGAGTCGTCTACATGACGGCCAAGGTCGAAGATCAGGTCTTCGCGGACGATCCCCATCAGGTCGTTTCTGACCATGCGGACATAGTCTTCGGGTTTGTTTTCGCCGATATAGGTGTTGATGGCGGAAAGGCCCTGGGCAACAGCGCCGGATCTTTCAAGGGCGGCTTTATCGCACAGAAGGATTTTGGTCCCTTCGGGGGCCCATTTCGTAATTTCAAACGCGGTTCCGCAGGCAGCCATACCGCCGCCGATGATCAGAACATCAACATCTCGTTTCTCAACCTCTGGGTCTCTTACAGCTTTAAGTTCTCCAACAGGTTTGTTAGGTAGTGCCATTATTAACCTCCAAATATGATTATCTAAAGTATCAGTCTAAATGGTTCATGGTCCGGATTATGCCAGCTCGGTCGGAGCCTTCAGTACATAACCGTCGGCTTCCTGTGTGGAAAGAAGCCCACTGTCAAGATCTTTGCCTTTGAGGTCAAGATATGCGTTGGCTTCACCTTCGGGTGTTGTCCGGATCGGGAACTTAAAGCGTTTTACAACGCCGTTTCTGAACTTGCAGGTCCACATAATGTCTTCCGTACCCATCATCGGGAGAACAGAGGCCCCCATGGGAACAAAGTCGGAATAGCCTCTGACTTCGATGGCCTGTGAAGGACAGATCTTCACGCATGAATAGCATTCCCAGCACTGATCGGGTTCCTGATTGTATGCTTTCATTTCATTGGGATCAAGAACCATCAGGTCATTGGGGCAGATGTACATGCATGCGGTTTTGTCCCCACCTTTGCAGCCGTCACATTTTTCTGCAATTACAAAAGATGGCATTTAAAATACCTCCATAATTTAAGTTAATCAAATTGCACAATACCGTTGTGCTACTAAAATTTATGTTCAGTAAAACAGGCCGCATCTTCAATGTTCGGCCGTGTAATCCTTAAGCCAGCCTGAGGATCAGAATACACAACGTTATGTACGAACTGATCCGGGCTCTGCATAAATGTTATGGGAATAGCACTCCCATACTGATTTTGTCAAGAATTTTTGAAAAAAGATTTCCCAATGATTTGGATTGGTTCGGCATGTTTTTGGCATATCTATATATATTGTTTCGAAAGGTCTTTTATCACTACATATAGTGAAGAAAACAGTAATCGTTTAAAACCGCAAAGACTATGGAAATAGGAATGGAATCCTGATACTTTTATGACGGTCGGAATCAAAGGTCTGATTGAATTTTTGTTATCAGAATCCAGATGAAAGGAAATGCAGTATGAGCGAGGACATGATACCCATTACCCTCGACAGTCCCATGGGGTTCAAGTGTTCCAGGCGAAATGCCTGTTTCAATGATTGTTGCCGTGATTTGAACCAGGCCCTGACCCCTTATGACGTGCTGAGGCTGAAAAATAATCTCAAAATGAAATCCCAGGATTTTCTGAGAACTTACACTGCCCGTCATATCGGTCCGGGGTCCGGTCTGCCGGTGGTGGCGTTCAAACCTAATCCTGCAACGGGTCATGCCTGTCCGTTTGTGCAAACGGATGGTTGTTCGGTTTATCCGGACCGGCCGGGTTCCTGCAGGCTGTATCCATTGGCCCGGGCCATTGTCCGGAATCGGGAAACCGGGGATGTCTCGGAGTTTTATGCCTTGATCCATGAGCCCCACTGTCTGGGATTCGGGATTGATTCAAGACAGACAGTCGGTGAATGGCTGTCGTCTCAGGATGTGGCGACGCACAACCGGTATAACGACACCCTCATATCCCTGATCAGTCTCAAGAACCAAATTCGGCCGGGAAAACTGGATGGTGCCGTGGCCGATGATTTTTATCTGGGGCTGTATGATCTGGATGAATTCCGTTGTCGGATATTTGATCAGGGTTTACTGAACGATCAAAATATACCCTCAGGAATCATGGACCGGATTCGGGAAGACGATGACGCTCTTCTCTCGTTAGGGATCAGGTGGGTCAAATACAGGCTTTTCGGCATGGATATGGGGTGGGGGTGTCAACGCCATGCGGATCAAGGGTAAAGTCGCACTCGTTCTGGGGGCAGTCAAAGGCATCGGCCTTGAAATCGCCCTGGCACTGGCGAGTGAAGGGGCTCGTCTGATCCTGACCCGTTATGATTGGAAAGAGGCTTTTGCGCCTATGGAGAAGGCACTCCGAAAAGCCGGGGCGGAGCATGTGATATTTACGGGAGATCTTCGCAATCCTTCAGAGGCGGCTCGCCTTGTCTGCGCCATCAAGGAAAAATACGACCGCCTGGACATTCTGATCAACAACATCGAGCGGGGCGGATGGCCCGCCGTTCATGGCGAGTATACGGAGGAACAGTGGGATCTGGAGATAGAAACCACCCTGAAGGCGAAGCGATGGGTTTTCTCGGCTGTGTTTCCATTGCTCAAACAATCCGATGAGGCCATTGTGATTAATTTTTCATCCATCGCCGCCATAACGGGCCGGTCCGGTCCGGCAGCGCTTGTCTTCAACGATGCGTATGCCGCGGCCAACCGCGGCGTGTCTTCTCTTACGGAAACCTGGGCCCGGATGGGCGCGCCCTCCGTCAGGGTCAACGAAATCATGCTCGGTCTTTTTGAAAACAGACACGCCCAGGGGACGCGGGGATGGCGGGAGGCTCTCACGGAAGAGGAGAAGCGCTCCCTGATCGATCACACCCTTCTGGGCCGAACGGGGCAATCCGATGATATTGTCCGGGCTGTTCTGTTTCTTGTCAAAGATGCCCCGTACATGACCGGTAGTATTCTTCGGCTGGACGGGGGGTTCGTGCTGGCTGGAGAAAAAGCGCCTTCCATGCCCAAAGGGATTCTGTGAATATTTATTTTCGTCCTTGATTTTGTCACCAATCGGTGATAATTAGTGTGCCTCTTGTCGAGGATCATTCAGAAGAGCAAGGGGGAGAGATGGATTCATCCGGCCGGAGAGAATGGAAACTGAGGGACAGGCAGATTACCAGCAGGCGCCTGATCAGCGCCGTGGGGAGTCTTCTGGCCAAAAAAGGATTCCAAGGGTTGGGAGTGAATGCCCTGGCCCGGGAAGCAGGTGTGGACAAAGTTCTGATCTACCGTTATTTTGACGGGCTTGAAGGGTTGATCGCCGCTTTCGGCAAAGAGGGGGATTTCTGGCCATCGGCTCTGGAGCTGGCCGGAGGCGATTTGAAAGGGTTTTCCCGAATGCCTTTGGAAAAGAGATTGTCTGCGTTTGCGGCCCATTTCATCCTGGCGCTTCGTAAAAGACCCCTGACCCAGGCTATCATGGTCTGGGAAATGATTGAACCCAATGAATTGACTGAAGAGCTGGAGAGGGTTCGGGAGGAAGGGATCATGGAATTTTTCAGAATGTTTTTCATCAAAGATGCGGTTACGTTCGATCTTCAGGCCTTGATGATGCTGGTAGGGGCCGCGGTCAGTTATCTTGTGCTGCGGGCGCGGCACATTGAACTGTTCGGCGGAATCGACATCGGTTCGGATCAAGGTTGGGACCGCCTTCAGAAAAGTATTGAGCAGATTGTGCGGAGCATGGTCAAAGAGAAATAGTTTTTTTGCCGGAAAAAGTCACTTAATAGTGACAATGAGGAATGAAGCCGAATCGGAATAATTATTGAGAGGAAAATGGTTGGGAGTAAGAAAAACAATAGAAGGGTATTTATTGGAAAAGCATTGGCTTCAGCCGCTTTTTTGGCCGGTTCCGGGGTATTGATACCTTCATGCGCCAGAAACTTCAGAGCCGAATTGATGAGCCCGGAGTCTGCCGGCGGGTCAATTCTGTCTGACCCGGATAGCTATCGGATCCTGTATTATGCATCCCTTGCACCAAGCGGCCACAACAGCCAACCCTGGTTTGTAAAGATCACTGGGCCCGGCCGATGGGTCGTTGGTTCGGACAGGACGAGCTGGCTTCCCGAGGTGGACGGCCAAAATACAGAAGCCCTTCTGTCTTTGGGCGCCTTTGTCGAGAATCTGGTTCGGGCCGCAGAACCGTCAAAAGCAGTCTACTGCCGAAAGAGCTGAAATCAGTCGATGTCCTGGATTTTGAAAAGGAAACAGAGGGTCACCTGTCGTATTTCCCAGTCGGGACACCTCATTGTGACTGTATGGCAGAAGCGGCGATAAAGCATTTCATGATTCAATTTGAAAATGAAAAGGCCGTCGCCGGCAAGGCTTTTAAGGAAAAAGGGATCGAAAGGGTTCGTCGGCAGGCCCGTGAGGGTGCCGGATGGATGGTCGTGACCGGTGACGGTGATACAGTGACGGATCTGATTGAAACCGGTCGGCGTTTTCAGCGGATGGCACTGAGGGCCAGAGAAAAAATGATCGCCATCCACCCAATGACCCAGACCCTTGAAGAAGATGCGGGCAGGAAATCCATCCAGGCGCATCACCATCCGGAATTAAACCCTCTGTTCATGCTTAGGGTGGGATATCTGGATCAGTATCCGGATCCGGTTTCATTGAGGCGGCCGGTCGAATGGTTTGTCATGGTTTGATTGCTTCGATGGTTTTCCCGGAAACCAGCATTTGAGCGATGGTTTCTTTGACCCTTTTCGTTTTTCGGTAAAGCCGCCGAAAATCGGCTTCCAGAATGGCCATCCGTTGATAGTAAGGCGTTCGATCAAAGGTTCGGTACAGGAGATTCTCGAATCCTCCGGCAGCACAACCTTGTCCCGTGACGATGGGTCTTCCCGGTTGGCGCACCTCATGGGGAAGGCCGTGGAGCCGGCATATCATGGGCCGGAAGCGGTATAAGCGGCATGAGCCGTCGGCATTGACCGGACACATGAGTTTCAACCCTCGGCGTGGGCTTTCGTCTGAAAAAACCCGGCGGCAGTATTCAGCCGCCCTGCCCAGGATATTTTTTTGCGTATTCTCATCCAGTTCGTCAAACCCGAATAGGAGATATGCTTTCTCAATATGGGTGTGGTGGAAGAACAGGGATCGGCAACAGTTGTCCTCGCACCCGTTGCATTGAAATGCATAAGCGTCCGCAACCTGATGCCAGGCCTTGTCCATGTCATGATACAGTGTGGCCAAAGAATTGAGCAGCGGTTGCATGAAAAGCAGATAGCCTATCAAACCAGGGGGTTGGGTAAGAAAAGCTTGGAATACAGGTTGATGGCGTACCGGTCGGTCATGCTGGCAATGATGTCGCATACGGATCGGCTCAGTGAATTGGCGGACGCATCCCATGGCGCCATTTCCATTTTTTCGAGTTCGGACTGGAGGCCGTCGGGGTGGTTAATGAAATATTCGTAAAGCCCGGCAATGATTTTTTTCGCTTTGACAAATTCTCCATGAACCGCAGGAGATCGATATACTTTTTCATAGAGGAATTTGCGCAGGATGGTCATTGCATGAAACGTTTCCTGTCCCATATCCAGGACGAAACGACCATTCCGGGGGCCACTGTTGTAAACCAGTTGTTCGATCATGTGAGAGGCTCGTTTGGAATGGGTGTCGCCCAGTTTCCGCAGGCAGATGTCCGGGATATCACTGACTGAGATCACTTTTCCCCGCAACGCGTCATCCAAGTCGTGATTCAGATAGGCAATGATATCGGCTATCCGGACAATTCTTCCTTCCAGGGTGAAAGCGGTTTCACCCTGTGTGGTCGGAATAATGTTGCCGAATCCTTTGGAGTGTTTGAGGATGCCGTCCCGGACCGCATGGGTGAGGTTCAGGCCCCTGCCCCTGTTCTCCAGCACGTCAACGACTCTGAGGCTTTGATCGGAATGACAGAAATGTTCAGCGTAGATTTCGATGAGAGCCGTTTCTCCGCCATGTCCAAAGGGCGTATGGCCCAAGTCGTGGCCTAGTGCAACGGCTTCAGCCAGATCCTCGTTGAGTCGCATGGCCCGGGCGATATTTCGGGAAATTTCCGAAACTTCTAGGGTATGAGTCAGTCGGGTGCGGTAATGATCTCCCAAAGGAGACAAGAATACCTGGGTCTTGTGCTTCAGTCGTCTGAATGCATTGGAATAGACGATTCGGTCGCGATCAAGTTGAAAAGGGGTTCGGATGCTGCAAGGAAACTCTTCAGGGTGCCGCCGTCCGGCATCGGCGCTGAGTGTTCCGAATCGGGAAATGAAATTCTGCTCTCGGAGCTGAAACCGCTCCCGGATAGTGAGATCGATATTTTCGAATTCTTTTTGTTCCGATTTTAACAACTTGCCGGCTTTCATAAATTTGTTATTGAATATTTAACGGATTTAAATACAATACAGAGATTATGAAAAAAAGCAAGGTTTTTACAATGGCGGTGCGGGTTTCAGGGGGACGGGATGGCAAGTGACGAATATTTTATGGATCTGGCCCTGAAGCAGGCCGAATTTGCATTTTCGCTCGGTGAATTTCCTGTAGGCTGTGTGATTGTACAGGATGATGCCGTTATTGCAGGAGGCTCAAGGCAGGGCACCAGGGGGGAGCTTGCGATATTCAGCGAGATTGATCACGCCGAGATTCGTGCCTTGAAATCTCTGGAAACCACAAAGGTTCCGTTTGTGCCGCAAAGAGCAACGATCTACGTTACCATGGAGCCTTGTCTGATGTGTTTCGGGGCCATTATCCTTACCGGAATCCGTAAAATCGTATATGCCTATGAAGATCCAATGGGGGGCGGTACGGGCTGTGAGCTTGACAACCTGCCCTCCCTTTACAGAAATGCGGACATGGAAATTGTTTCCGGCGTTTTGCGATGGAAAAGTCTTGAGCTTTTTTGTTCATTTTTCGATAAAAAGAGCAATCGATATTGGAAAAACAGTTATCTTGAAAAATACACACTGAGCCAGATTCAGGAGTGCAGATTCGGAAATAAATAATGCTTGCATTTTATTATGCAAGTCTTTATAATCGCTGGGTTATACTTGTTGTATCAATGATAGAGGGTAAATCTTGTAGCTGCGGAGGTGTGGGATATCTACTAAGAGAGGAAAGCAGGATCAGGCAAATGTCAATAAGGGGATTCGGGCCGGCCAGGTCCGGGTGATCGGATCCGGCGGCGAGCAGATCGGTATCATGGCCATTGAAGAGGCTTTGAGGATTGCTGCCGAAGAATCTTTGGATCTGGTGGAGGTGTCACCTGATGCCAAGCCCCCTGTCTGCAAGATAATGGACTTTGGAAAATACAAGTACGAGGTGACCAAAAAAAAGCAGGAGGCCAAGCGTAAACAGAAAAATACCCAGATCAAGGAAATAAAAGTCAGGCCAAAAACAGACGATCATGATCTCGAGACCAAGGTGAAGCATATTGAAAAGTTTATCAGCAAAAACGATAAAGTTAAAATCACAATGGTTTTCAGAGGCAGGGAGTTCATGCTTCAAGAGCAGGCCGGCGCGATTCTCGACAAGATTGTTGCCATGACGGAAGGCTTTGCTGTTGTCGATCAGCCGCCTAAATCCGAGGGTCGTTTTATTACTATGCTTCTGGGACCCAGATAGCAATAATTCAGATTACTATAGCCAGATAATCCGGATCATTACCTTCGGGCGGCTGCAGGATACAAGTATATTATTTTTAAAGATGCATGCTAAATGTATGGTGGTGTATTGTGTACTTTCAGAGTATGCCGCCATCTCTATTTTTTGAAATTGTGACACAGGAGAAGAATCAAGATGCCGAAGATCAAAACATGCAGAGCGGCTGCAAAACGTTTCAAGAAGACAGGATCAGGGAAATATAAATTCAGAAAGTCCCATGCCAGCCATATCCTGACAAAAAAAACCACGAAAAGAAAGCGTTCCCTTCGGTTGGATCAGATCATTGATCAGGACAACATGAAGGAAGTCCGGCGTTTGCTGCCCAACGGATAGGCGGTGTTAGGCATTTTTCAAGGTCTGGATGTAAAGACGTAAAGAATTGAGGAGTTTGACAAAATGAGAGTCAAAAGAGGATTTAAGGCCCGAAGGCGCAGAAATAAGGTGTTAAAACTTGCAAAAGGGTTCAGGGGTGGAAGAAAAAACCTTTATCGAACGGCTGCGGACGCAGTTGACAAATCATTGATGTATGCCTATCGGGACAGAAGGGCGCGTAAAAGGGATTTCAGGAAACTCTGGATTGTCCGGATCAATGCTGCCGCCAGAATGAACGACCTGTCATACAGCCAGTTTATGAATGGTTTGAAATTAAGCGGCAGCGAGCTGGATCGAAAAGTGTTGGCCGATCTGGCTGCTTTTGACCCGAACGCATTTTCCCAGCTGGCATCCAGGGCCAAAGCGCGACTGAATTAATTCCGACGGGATAAGTACCGCCAGGAGAAACCATTTGCGAGGGCGTTTTGCAGCATACGATTGTTGATATCGAAAAAGAGGCGTTGGAAAGCCTGGAGCGAGCCGCTGAACCCTGTGAAATAGAGGGACTGGCCACCCGGTACCTGGGTCGGAAAGGGGTTCTCACTAAATTTTTACGCAATATCGCAACTCTTCCTGAAGAAGAACGGCCAAAAGCCGGGAAAGATGCCAATATTCTGAAGGAAAGAATTGAAAAAGCGGTTCAGGATGCGTATTCAAGGGTTGAAAAAGAGCGGAATCAAGATCTCTCCGGAATTGATGTGACGCTCCCGGGACGGTTTATGCCGAGGGGATCCATACACCCCATCACTCAGGTGGCCGGGGAAATCAGTGATATTTTTCTGAGACTGGGTTTTGACATTGCCGAGAGTCCGGAAGTCGAAACGGATTATTACAATTTCGAAGCTCTCAATATTCCCAAGTATCACCCTGCCCGAGACATGCAGGACACTTTTTATATATCGGACAACATTGTCCTTAGAACCCACACCTCACCTTCTCAGCCCAGGGTGATGGAAAAGAGCCGGCCTCCGGTGAGAATCATCTCTCCGGGAAAGGTATTCCGATGTGATTCCGATATCACCCATACCCCGATGTTTCATCAGGTGGAAGGGCTGATGGTGGATAAAAACATTTCCTTCGGGGATCTCAAAGGGATTCTTACCACCTTTGTGCATCAATTTTTTGATGAGAGAACTTCCCTGAGATTCCGTCCCAGTTTTTTCCCCTTCACAGAACCCAGCGCCGAAGTGGATATCTGTTGTGTGATGTGCAGAGGTGCAGGATGCCGAATCTGTTCCAAAACGGGGTGGCTCGAGGTACTCGGGTCCGGAATGGTACATCCGGCCGTGTTTGAAAATGTCGGGTATGATACGAGTCAATACACGGGTTTTGCTTTCGGCATGGGGATTGAACGTCTGGCTATGCTCAAGTATGGAATTGATGATATCCGGAAATTTTTTGAAAATGACATGCGTTTCTTAGGGCAGTTTTGATATGAGAGTGAGTTTAAGCTGGTTAAAAGATTATATCCCCATTGATACAGAGCCTGAGGTCATCGCCGAAAAACTGACAATGGCCGGGCTTGAAGTGGAATCCGTGGAAAAACGGTACCACTATCTGGATCGGGTGGTGGTAGCCAAAGTGGAATCCGTCCGGCCCCACCCCAATGCCGATAAACTGTCCGTATGCCGGGTGGATGCAGGAACCGGTCAGTTGCTTCAGATTGTCTGCGGTGCGCCCAATGTCCGGGAGGGAATGTTCGCGCCCTGTGCCCTTGAAGGGGCTGTCTTGCCGGGCGAGTTCAAGATCAAGGCCGGAAAGATCAGAGGCGAGATTTCCCAGGGAATGCTGTGCAGCGCCGCTGAGTTGCGGCTGGATGCGGATGCTTCGGGTATTATGGACATGAAAGGGGATTTCGGACCCGGCATCCCGCTTGAAAGAGCTTTGAATCTTAACGACGCATTGTTTGAAATTGATTTGACCCCCAACCGCCCCGACTGCCTTTGTGTTATCGGCATTGCCAGGGAAATAGGGGCTTTTGAGAAGCCTCGCCGGAATGTGAGATTTCCTGATATCACTCTGCCGGAAAACCGGATGGGCGATAACGACATCCATGCGTATGCCCGGGTGGATATTCTTGACCCGGATCTTTGCCCGCGGTATTCAGCCGGGCTGATGACGAATGTCAAAATTAAACCGTCTCCTTTCTGGCTCAGGGAAAAGCTGGAATCCGTGGGTCTTTCTTCCATCAACAATGTGGTGGACATTACCAATTTCGTGATGATGGAAACCGGTCAGCCCCTCCATGCGTTTGATTTCGACCAGGTGGCCCAGGGCCGGATTGTTGTGAGAAGGGCAGGCACGGACAGGGATTTTAAAACCCTTGACGGCAAGACTCATTGCCTCGAGCCGGACATGCTCATGATTTGCGACGGGGCAAGACCGGTGGCTCTGGCCGGTGTAATGGGCGGAGAAAATTCGGAGATTACCGACGCTACCACCCGTGTTCTCATTGAAAGTGCTTATTTTAATCCCGTTTCCATTCGAAAAACCGCCAAAATAACCGGGATTGCGACGGATGCCTCCCATCGTTTCGAACGGGGCGCAGATCCGGAAGGAACTATGAATGCGCTCAAGCGGGCCATGTCCCTTATGGCGGATCTCTGCGACGCCTCCATCGTCCATGGCCGGATCGATGTCTATCCGGGAAAAACCGAGGCAGCCGATATGAATTTAAGCCTTCCGTCTTTGAACACCCGTTTGGGTACCGATTTTGACATGGAGACCGTACAGGCCATTCTGGAATCAGTGGAGTTCAAAACAGTGAGGCTTGACGAGACCATCCTGAAAGTTCAGATTCCTTCCTTCAGGGTGGATGTGACGCGTCCTGAAGACCTTTCAGAAGAAGTGGCCCGACTCTGGGGCTATGACCATATCCAGACCACCTATCCCCTGGTGCCGGCACAGGGACGGCCTCTTTCACCCAAAATCCCTTTAAGACAAAAGATCCGGCAGATTTTGAACGGTTTTTCCTTGTCCGAAGCCATCAATTACAATTTCATCAATGAGAACTCCTGTGATCGTCTCAATCTGGCGGAGGATGATAATCGGAGGCGGGCGGAAACCATTTTAAACCCGATATCCGATCAAATGTCTGTTTTAAGGACGTCCATGCTTCCCGGACTTTTGGACACCATGCGTAAGAATATTTCCCAGCAGACGACCAATGTTCGGCTTTTTGAAATCGGAAAAGTATTTCATGCCGTAAAAAAAGGTGAATTGCCGGAGGAACATGAACGGGTTGCGGGCCTTTTGACCGGCAACCGGTTTGAACAGTGCTGGTATGCCAAAAAGACCGAGATGGATTTCTATGATTTAAAAGGAGTGATAGAAGGACTGCTTGAAGCCCTTCTGATTCGAAAAATTTCTTTTGAGAGGGCTGATTCACAGGCCTGCCCTTATTATCAGAAAGGGTATGCGGCAGTGGCTCTATCCAAAGATCGGATATTGGGGAACTTTGGAAAAATCGATGCCGGGGCGTTAAAAAATTTCGGATTGAAACAGGATGCATTTGTTTTCGATTTCAGTCTGAGTTCGATTCAGGATATGGTTCCGGCCACTGTTGCGGCTGGGCCACTTCCCAAGTTTCCGTCCATTTCCAGGGATCTGACGATTATTCTGGACGCCCGTGTAGCCGCGGGCGATGTTTTAACTCATTTGAATCAAGCCGCATCCCAAGAAGCCCTGGTGGAATCCCTGTTTCTATTCGATGTGTTCCAGGGGGATCCCCTGCCCGCAGGCAAGAAATCTTTGTCCTTCAGGGTGGTCTATCGATCCACTGAAAAAACCTTGAAGGAAAAAAATATCCATAAACTTCACGAAAGTATCTCAAAAACACTTTTAAGCAGGTTTAATGCGGCTTTACCGGAATCTGCATGAAAAATGGCGGGGGGTCACGGAAAAGGATGGTTGACAAACCATAAAGAGGTTGATATATTCATCGGCCGATGCGGGCATAACTCAGTTGGTAGAGTGCAAGCTTCCCAAGCTTGATGTCGCGAGTTCGAGCCTCGTTGCCCGCTCCATCTTTGTTTTGAAGGGTGGCGGATGGGTTCCAAATATTGGATGTGAGAAATAGTCTGACCCGCTCCAGGTGTTTTACCGCGGGGTTTTGGATTGGTTAATGTTGTATCAGGAACGGGCATCTGCCCGTTTTTGTATTTGAGGATATGAGAAAAAAAAGCGCTGGCGCGCCCGTTACAAAAAGGACGAAGCAGAACAGTGGCGCCTTGATCGAAAAAATCAGGGAAGTGGCGCAACCGTTTTGCCGTTCAGAAAATTTTGAATTGGTCCATTTGGAATATGTTTCCTGCAACCGGGACAGAATTCTTCGTTTTTTCCTGGACAAGCCCGGGGGAATTACTCTGGATGACTGTGTTTACGCGAGTCGGCAACTGGGGGATCTGCTGGATGTCTACATTGATGAATTGGGGCCTTATCGTCTGGAAGTGTCCTCTCCAGGTCCCAGGCGCCCATTGAATACCAAAGACGACTTTCAGAAATTCAAAGGCTGCAGGATTAAAATTGAGACCACGGAAGGTATCGACAATCAGAAAAAATTTACCGGGATTCTTGAATCGATCCATCCGGATTCCGTTGTGATTGTGGTTGATGGGAAACAGGTTGAAATCAAAGACCATGTGATCGGCAAAGCCACGCTTGCCGATCAGTAATTTGGAGAACACTTAGGTATGTTTATCACGGATATAAAAAGGGTTATTGACCAAGTCAGCCGGGAGAAGGGAATTGAGCCGGAAGTACTCATCAATACGTTGAAAGAGGCCATCATTTCCGCTGCCCGGAAAAAAATCGGACCCCGGGCGGATATTGAAGTCCACTATGATAACAAAACAGGTGATGTTGAGGTTTTCCATTTTAAAGAAGTGGTTGAAACGGTTGAATACCCCGATAGTGAAATGACCCTCGAAGAAGGATATGCCTATGATTCCGAATGTGAGATCGGGGATAGCCTGGGGATACGGATCGATACAGAGGAATTCGGACGGATTGCCGCCCAGTCGGCTAAGCAGGTCATTATTCAGAAAATGCGGGAAGCGGAAAGAAATGCGGTTTATGAAAATTTTATCCATAAAAAAGGTAAAATCATCAACGGCATTGTTCAGCGCTTTGACCGGGGCAGTATCATCGTCAATCTCGGTCAGGCCGAGGGTGTGCTGAGGCCCAGAGACCAGATGCCCAAGGAAAATTACAAACGGGGCGATCGAATCAGGGCCTATGTGCTGGAAGTTCTGGAAGAATCCAAGGGTGCTCAGATCATTTTATCCAGAACCCATCCGGAATTTGTCATCGAATTGTTTAAAACCGAAGTGCCTGAAGTTGCCGAAGGCATCGTCACCCTGCGCGGGGCAGCCCGGGTTCCAGGGGTCCGGGCCAAGGTCGCGGTTTCCTCTTCTGATTCCGATGTGGACCCGGTGGGAGCCTGTGTGGGGATCAAAGGGAACCGGGTCCAGAACATTGTACAGGAACTCCGCGGAGAAAAAATCGACATTGTCCAGTGGAGCCCGGATATTGCCCGTTTTGTCTGCAATGCCCTGTCTCCCGCCGAGATCGCCAGGGTGATCATTGATGAAGACAACCGCTCCATGGAAGTCATTGTCAGTGACGACTATCTGTCCATCGCAATCGGCAAGGGGGGGCAGAATGTTACCCTGGCATGCGAGTTGACCGGTTGGCATCTGGACGTGACCAGCGAGGCCGAATACAGCCGGGAGGTGAAGGAAGGCTATGCCAGTCTGATGAAAATCAAAGGGGTCGGCTTGCCTCTGGCCGAAATTCTGTTCAAAGGCGGTTATGCTTCCCTGATAGATATTGCCGAAGCCGATAGTGAAGATCTGATGCAGCTCACAGGCCTGGATAAATCAAGAATTCTGGAAATGACGGATGAGGCCGGAGTGCTTTTGAAAAAAGAATTGGAAGAAAAAGAGGAACCATCCGTTAACCGGGAACCGGAGCCGGATCAACCGATCGGGAATGATGAGACAAGTTGACCGCGACAGTGCGTTGGATGGTGAACGGCGGCAGGCTGAGAAAAAATATCAAGCGAACAATACTGGGGGGGCAATAAATGGCGAAGATCAGGGTATATGAGTTGGCTAAAGATCTGAACATGACCAACACAGCGCTTCTGAATAAATTGAAGGAGCTGAAGATTGAAGTTAAGAGTCATATGAGCTCTCTGGAAGACAGTGAAGTCAGCGCGGTTCGAAAGAACATTCTTGGCAAAGAGAAGAAAAACAACGGCGCCCGGTCCAAACAGACCGTCATTCGTCGGCGCAGACAGGCCCCCGAAAAGGTTCTGAGGCCCAAACCGGAAGACGCCGCGCCCATTGAATCCAAGACGGCGACCAAGCCCCGGGTCGCTCTGTCTGAAAAAGAAGTTGCCGCTGAGCCGGAGAAACAGGTCAAAAGCTCTGAAAAAGATGCATCTGTCTCGGTGGAACCCAAATCCAGAACCCTGATCAAAAAAACTCAGCCGGCCCGAATCATTAAGCCGGCCGCTATTCAGCCCTCAGTCGAAGCGATCACGGCCGGCGATGGACCGGAGGCAAGCCCTCCTCCTTCTTCGGCTGCTACGGAGCCTGAACCTCAAATCCCCGACGATATAGTGCAGAAAGACGCATCGGCACCTGGAACTGAACACCCGGAGGCTGCATCCATTTTGCAGCCCTCCGAAGCCGAACAGACTTTAACCTCGGACCAAGCACCGGACAGCACTGCCGAACTCGAAGGGAAAAAGATCGCTGCCGATGAATCGCCGGGTTCGGAGGAGGAAGAAAAAGAGCCGGACGAAAAAGAAATTGATTCTGAAGATGACGAGGACAAGGAAGCCAAAGCCAGAAAGAAGAAAAAAAAGAAAAAATCCACTCCGGCTAAAATTGTGAAAATAGCCGACCCCACAGTGCTGGAAAATATTAAAAAAACAGTATCCCAGGAGGATCAACGGCGTGCGGCCCAGAGCCTGGATGACCGAATCGAAATCCAGCAAAAAAATAAGGATTATGTCATACCCGGTTTCCATGGAGATGATAATTCTCCATCCCTTGACGAGGACGGGGCCGGACAGGAGGACACGGATACCGGAAAATGGAAAAAAGATCGCCGGAAAGAGCTGTTTGCTCCTGATGACCTCCCTTCCAACAAAAAACGGGGACGCCGGCAGAAATCCGTCATCGAAGGAGAGGATTTATACAACACCGCCCACAGCCGCAAGAAACGTGGAAAAAAAGAAGCCAAGGGCAAAAAGGGAAAATTTCAGAAGACCCAGATCACGACACCCAAAGCCATTAAAAGACGGATCAAGATTGATGACGCCATTGAGCTGGCTGAACTGGCCAAGCGTATGGGGATCAAGGCCAATGAGATGATCGCCAAACTGATGACGCTGGGGGTCATGGCCACGGTGAACCAGACCATTGATTTTGAAACAGCTTCTCTTGTAGCCACGGAATTTGATTTTGAAGTGGAGAAGGCATCTTTTGAGGAGGAAACCCTGCTCCATATTGAAGACGAGAATGATGACGGCAATCTGATCGGCCGGGCACCGGTGGTAACTATCATGGGGCACGTGGACCACGGCAAGACATCGCTTCTGGATGTGATCCGAAAATCCAAGATCGTCAGCGGGGAAGCCGGCGGTATCACACAGCACATCGGCGCCTACAATGTAGAGACCCCCAACGGCGGACGGATCACTTTTCTGGATACCCCGGGGCACGCCGCCTTTACGGCCATGCGCTCCCGAGGCGCACAGGTCACGGATATCGTTATCCTGGTAGTGGCGGCCGATGACGGGGTCATGCCCCAGACCATCGAGGCCATCAATCACTCCAAGGCGGCCGGTGTGCCGGTGGTGGTGGCGGTCAACAAAATGGACAAGCCCGGGGCTGACCCGGATCGGATCATGCGGGAATTGTCCGAGCAGGATCTTCTGGCCGAAGAATGGGGTGGAAACGTGATTTTCGTGAAAGTATCCGCCAAGACAGGCCAAGGTATTGACGATCTCCTTGAAATGGTCCTGCTTCAGTCCGAAGTTCTGGAGCTGAAAGCCAACCCTGAGCGGAAAGCTTCCGGCTACGTGGTGGAATCCCGACTGGATATCGGCCGCGGGGCTGTGGCGACGGTCCTGGTCAAACAGGGCACCCTGAAGGAAGGCGATCCGGTGGTCTGCGGGCTTCATTCCGGACGGATCCGAGCCATGATCGATGATGCCGGGAACCGGATCTCCGAGGCAGGTCCCAGCACTCCTGTTGAAATCGTGGGGTTGAATGGAATTCCCAACGCCGGGGATGAGTTTGTGGCTCTGGCTTCGGAGAAAGACGCCAAACAGATTGCCAGCCATCGGATGCAGAAGCAGCGCGCCAGGGAATTGGCCAAGAAAAGTCGGGCCAACCTGGAAAAAATGTTCGAAAATCTGGGAGGAGCGGAGGTCAAGGAGCTCCGACTCATTGTCAAAGCCGATGTACACGGCAGTATCGAAGCATTGAACGATTCACTGAAGGATCTGGCCAAAGAAGAGGTGGATGTCAAAATCGTCCATTCCGGCACCGGCACCATCAATGAGTCCGACGTGTCCCTGGCTGCCGTGTCCGATGCCATCATCATAGGGTTCAACGTCCGGCCTACCCCGCAGATCCGGGCCCTGGCCAAGGATGAAAATGTCGATATGCGGTTCTATGATATCATCTATGATGTGATCAATGACATCAAGTCCGCGCTGGACGGCATGATGCCTTCGACCTTTCATGAAATCATCATCGGACGCGCCGAGGTCCGTGAAACTTTTGTGGTGCCCAAAATGGGCACCATTGCCGGGTGTCATATCACTGAAGGGAAAGTGGTCCGCGGTAAAAAAGTCCGGTTGCTGCGAGACGGCGTCATCAAGTGCGACACCGCTCTGTCTTCTCTTCGGAGATTCAAGGATGATGTCAAGGAAGTGGAACAGGGCTATGAATGCGGCATCGGCCTGGATCGTTACAATGACATCAAAATCGGTGATACCATCGAGTGCTATGAAGTTGAAGAAAGAAAATACAAGGCGGATTAATAACCCATGAGGCCCTATTCAAGATCGGAACGCGTCGGGGTGAAAATCCAGTCCGTCATTACCGAACTGTTGAACAAAAAACTGGAAGATCCCAGGATCGGGATGGCCACCGTGAGCGGTGTCAAACTGTCCGCCGATCTGCGGGTGGCCCATGTCTATATCGCGGTTTTCGGCGACCAGAAGCGCATCCAGGAGGCTCTGGACGGCTTTCGCCAATCCAGGAGTTTTATCCGGAAGCACATCGCTCCCAAGCTGGGGCTCCGGTACATGCCGGAGCTTCGTTTCGTGCATGACGATTCCTTTGATCGCGCGGCCCGGATGGATGAACTCATCAAAACAGCCGTTCGTGACATTCCGGAAAAACTGGTTCCGGAAGACCCGGAATCCTGATCAAACCGAATGGAAAGTGGAATTCTCCCGGTCCACAAACCGGAAAGCATGAGTTCGGCACACGTGGTCGCCCGGGTAAAAAGAAAACTGGGGGCCCGCAAAGCAGGTCATATGGGCACGCTGGATCCTTTTGCCACCGGACTCCTGCTGTGCGGAATCAACCAGGGCACACGGATATCCCGATTTTTTCTGGAAGGGCAAAAACGTTACCGGGCCATGATCTGCCTGGGTACGGAAACCGACACCCATGACCCCACCGGCCGGATAACGGCTCAGGCGCCGCCGGAAAGGGTGGCGGAGCTGGATGAGCCGGCGATTCGTTCCGTTATTGAGTCCTTTGTCGGCCCCCAGGACCAGACGGCCCCCGCTTTTTCGGCTCTCAAACATAAGGGCCGCCCCCTTTACGAACTGGCCCGGGAGGGGAAAATCATATACAAGCCGCCGAGGCGAATCGAGATCATGGATATTGTCATCCATGAAATTCAGACTCCGTACGTCGATATGACGGTAACCTGCTCATCCGGCACCTATATCCGTACCCTGGCCGCCGATATCGGTCGGAAACTGGGATGCGGAGGTCATTTGTCCGCTCTTTGCCGGATTGGGTGCGGTCCGTTCCATCTTTCCGATGCCCTGATGCTGGAATCCCTGGATCAGCTAACATCGACTGAGGTGGAACAGAGGATCCTGCCCCTTTCGGAGTGTTTGAATTTCCTGCCCTGTCTGTTCGCGGATAAAGGTGTGGGTGAAAAAATCAGATACGGGAGGAAACTGCTGGATACCGATTTTGAGCCGGTGTCTGACCCCGGATGGTTCTTCGCCCGAGTCATAAACCCAGAAGGACGCATTCTGGCCGTCGTTCAGCCCGACGAAAACGGCCGGGGATATAATTATTCTTGTGTTTTTGAGACGTAGCTGGTATTAGAATCGGGTACCGTCGCCATGGCATGGCGATCTGTTTTTGTTTGGTTTCGTCTGAATGGAATATTGGATGGAACAGACGGAAAATTCAGATCAAACAGACATGCCATGTTTTATTTATTCCAGATATAAGGAGTGTGAAAATTATGTTGGCCCAGGAAAAAGAGGAGATGATCCGTCAGTACAAGCTCCATGAGTCGGATACCGGCTCGCCCGAGGTGCAGGTGGCGATTCTGACCCACCGCATCAACTATCTCACCGAACATTTGAAGGTTCACAAAAAAGACCATCATTCCCGGCGGGGTCTGCTGATTCTGGTCGGAAGACGCAGAAGTCTTCTGGACTATGTCAAGAAAAAGGATGTCCAGCGATATCGGTCGCTGATCGAACGACTCGGACTCAGACGATAACCATGACATGCAGCCGGTTTCTGACATCATTCCTGTCGGAAGCCGGCTGTGTGTGCTTTCAGGTTTCAATCACCATCAGGCGGGCATTGACAGGAAATTTTAATAAGTTCGCACCTTTGCCGTTAAATTCAGATTTCATGGCAAAGGTGCGGGTTTATTCGTTCTGACAATTTCCTTGCTTTTCCCGCCTTTATCATTAAAGGAGTCATTATGGAAGAACAAGTGTTTAAAACTATCATCAACGGAAGAGAATTTTCAATCGCCGGCGGCAAAATCGCCAAACAGGCATCGGGATCGGTGACGGTTCGATATGGGGAAACCATTGTGCTGGTGACGGCCGTGGGATCCAAAGACGTCCGCCAGGACGTGGACTTTCTGCCCCTGTCCGTTGAATATCAGGAAAAGATCTATGCGGCCGGCCGTATCCCGGGTAACTATTTCCGCCGTGAAATCGGACGGCCCTCTGAAAAAGAGACTCTGACCGCAAGGTTGATCGACCGGCCCATCCGGCCGCTATTTGAAGACGGATACAATTGCGAGATCCAGGTGATTGCCACGGTTTTGTCTATGGACAAGATCAACGAGCCTGACACCCTGGCCATGGTCGGAGCCTCGGCTGCCCTTGAAATATCGGATATCCCGTTTGCCGGACCCATCGCAGGCATCAAGGTCGGACGGGTCAACGGGGAATTTGTTGCCAATCCCACCATGGAGCAGCTCAAGCAGAGCGATATCGAACTGGTGGTGGCCGGGTCCAGGACCGGTGTGGTAATGGTGGAAGGCGGTGCCGACATCGTGTCTGAAAAAGACATGCTGGATGCCGTTTTTTTCGGTCACGCGGCTCTTCAGCCTCTCATCGATCTCCAGATCCAGCTCAAAGCAGCCCTGGGCAAGGGAAAACGTGTCTTTGTGCCGCCTGCGAGGGATGAAGCACTGGCAACCGCCGTCATGGATGCTGCGAAAGACAGGATTCGGACCCAGGTTCGGATTCCGACCAAGGTCGAGCGCCAGAAAGCACTGGGTGAGTTGAAAGATGAGGTGGTGGCGCATTTCGCCGCTGACAATCCGGACAAGACCCGTGAAATCAAGGACATTTTTGCCTCGTGCGTCAAAAAAATCAGCCGCGACATCGTTCTGAACGATAATGAACGGATCGACGGAAGGGCTTTTGACCAGATCCGCCCCATCACCTGTGAAGTGGGCAGCCTTCCCCGACCTCACGGATCAGCCCTGTTCACACGGGGGGAAACTCAGGTGCTTGGGGTTCTGACCCTGGGGTCCGGCATGGATGAACAACGGGTGGAAACCCTGTCCGGCAATGAGACCCGCTCGTTCATGCTGCATTATAATTTTCCGCCCTTTTCCGTGGGTGAATGCAAGCGCCCCGGCGGACCCAGCCGGCGTGACATCGGGCACGGCCACCTGGCCACGCGAGCACTGGAAAGAATTTTGCCTTCCCAGGAAGACTTTGAATACACCATCCGCCTGGTGGGTGAGGTCATGGAATCCAACGGCAGCTCATCCATGGGAACCGTGTGCGCAGGGACCCTGGCGCTCATGGACGGGGGGGTACCCATCAAAGCCCCGGTATCAGGTATCGCCATGGGACTGATCAAGGAAGGGGACAAAACCGTGGTGCTGTCCGACATCCTGGGTGACGAAGACCATTTCGGCGATATGGACTTCAAGGTGGCAGGCACCAGCGAAGGCATCACGGCTCTTCAGATGGATATCAAGATCAAGGAGCTGTCCCGAGACATTATGGAAACGGCCCTTGCGCAGGCCAAAGAAGGGCGGGTCCACATCCTGGGCAGGATGCTGGAAACCCTGAACACCTCAAGGCAGGAGGTCTCTCCCCATGCCCCTAAAATCGTCAGCATTCAGATCCATGCCGACAAGATCCGGGATATCATCGGCCCCGGCGGCAAGGTGATCCGTGCCCTGCAGACGGAAACCAATACGGTCATCGAGGTGAACGATTCCGGACTGGTCAAGATCGCGGCTGAAAATGAGCAGGATGCGGCCGCGGCTTTGAAACGGGTGGCCGATATCGCCCTGGATCCTGAAATCGGCGCCGTTTACCAGGGGACCGTCGTGAAAATCACTGATTTCGGCGCTTTCGTCAATATCAAACAAGGAACGGACGGGCTTGTACACATATCCGAACTGGCGGACCGCAGGGTTAAAAAAGTGACCGATGTGGTGCAGGAAGGCGATGTCATTCCCGTCAAGGTCCTGGACATCACCCGTGACGGCAAGATCAAGCTGAGTTACAAAGCGGCCATGGAAGATGGCAGATAATGCCTTCCGGATCTGTCCCCTGGCCAGCGGCAGCAAGGGAAACAGCCTGTTTGTGTCCCGGCGGGAAACCGCCCTGCTGGTGGACGCGGGTCTTTCCGGCGTAGAAACCGAACGGCGGCTGAATCTTCTGGGAATCGATCCCGCAAGTCTCACCGCCATCGTTATCACCCATGAACATGCCGATCATGTCAAAGGCGCCGGTATCCTAAGCCGGCGCTATCATCTGCCCGTTTATATCACGCGCGGGACCCATGCCGCCTGCCAGGGAATGGGCCGCATAGATCATCTGCGATTTTTCGAGTGCGGCACTCCCTTTTCCATCGATGGTATCCAAATCAGCCCGTTTTCCATTTCCCACGACGCCGAAGATCCCGTGGGCCTCACCCTGGAAGACCGGACCCATAAAATCGGAATCGCCACGGACCTGGGCGTGGTCACCCATCTGGTCCGGGAACATCTGAAAAACAGCAGCCTGCTCTATCTGGAATCCAATCACGATGCCGAGATGCTGATCAACGGACCCTATCCCTGGCACCTCAAACAGCGGATCAAGGGGCGGACGGGCCATCTGTCCAACGACGATGCCGGCCGGCTGGTGTCGGAACTGCAATCACGGCAACTCCGGCATGTGATCCTGGCTCATCTGAGCGAGGAAAACAACTGCCCTCAAAAAGCCATTCAGGCGGTCTCGCAGGCACTGAACGGATCCGGTGTCGGCCTTCACGTGGCCATGCCCCACGAACCCGGCCGAATGATCACCCTTCAGGATTGATCCGATCCCCATTCATATTTTCTCTTTCATCAACAGGTGGTGGTAGTCCCCTTTCAGGGCCATGAGTTCTTCGTGAGTGCCCTGTTCGCGGATGCGGCCGTCCCTGAGCAGCAAAATGGTGTCACAGTCCCGGACCGTGGACAGGCGGTGGGCGATGATGACGGCCAGACGGCCTTTCATGAGCTTTCTCATGGCGTCATGGACCTTTTGTTCGGATTGGGAATCCATGTAGGATGTGGCTTCGTCAAAAATGATGAGATCCGGGTCAAAGGCAAAGGCCCGGGCAATACAGACAAGTTGTTTTTCACCGGATGACAGGGGACGCCCGTCTTCCTCGATCCGGGTGTCCAGACCGGACATTTTTTCAAATAGAAAATCGCAGTCGGCCTCAAAGAGGGCTTTTTCGAGTCGGGCCGAATCATCGCCCAGACCTTCAGGAGAGATGTTTTCACGGATGGTGCCGGAGAACAGGACCGGGTCCTGCATGACCAGGGCCGTGCGTTTCCGGATGTCGTCAATGTTGATGGCTTCCTGATCCAGGCCGTTTATCCGGATATGCCCGCTGTCCGGCCGGTAAAAACCGGTCACCAGATTGATGATGGAGCTTTTGCCGGCGCCGGTTTGACCTACGATGCCGATGGAGCGACCTTTGGAGAGTTCAAAGCTGATGCCCTGCAAGACCGGCTTGCCGTCTTCATAGGAAAAATGCACCTGATCAAAGGCCAGGCGCCGGATGACGTCGATGGTTTCCCGATTCAATCGGGTCCGGCGGGCCGCCTTTTTCTCTCTGAAAATGTGGATGATCCGTTCGGCCGATGCCAGTGCGTTCTGGAGCAGGTTGAAGGTTTCCGACAGGTCCCTCAGGGGTCTGAAAAACATTTTCATATAAGATAAAAACGCTACCAGCTCGCCCAAGGTCAGGGTTTTGTCATCCACATGAAAACTGCCGGTCCAGAGGATCACGGCAATGCTCAGAACCCCCAGAAATCCGATCAGGGGCATGAAAATGGAAAATATCCGGATTTGAAACAAAGCGGCGGTCAAATGCTCGAAATTCAGTTTTTCGAAACGGTTCATGAACCGTTCTCGAGTGGCCGTGGTTTGAATGATTCGGATTCCGGTAACGGCTTCCGCAAAACTGTGGTTGATTTCCGCGATTTTCTGCCGAATGGTCCGGAAGGCTTTTCTCAGAATTCCGGAGAACAGGGCGATGCTGATGACGATGACCGGCACCAGAGCCGTCAGATAAAGGGCCAGGGTGGCATCGATGAAAAACAGGATGATCAGGATGCCGATCATCAGAAAAAGATCTTTGAAGATAAAGATCAGTACGCTGGTGAACATTTCGTTCATGTTTTCGATGTCGCCGGCCACTCTTGAAACGAGCCGTCCGCTGGCGTTCCGGTCAAAAAAGGACACGGGCAGAAAGGCCATGTGGGCGAAGAGCCGGCTCCTCAAATTCAAGATGATCCGCTGGCCGGTGTATTCCATGAAAAGGCTCTGGCCGGTATCGATGACAAAGGACAAGGTCACAAATAAGACAAAAAGCATGCAGAATCCTGAAAAGGACTGGATGCCTATCCCCAGAAAGCGAACTCCGGACGTGGCGTTGACCGGAAGGATGAAACCGTCGATGGCTTTCTGGGTCAGAATGGGAATCATGAGGTCCAGACCGGTGACCAGAAACACCAGAATCGTGGTCACCCCGAGCATCAAGGCGAAGGGCCGGATAAAAGGCCACAGGGCCAGGGCCAGATGAGCGTCCGGTATCCGGATTTCCTTTTCTTCCGGCAGCGAATCGGGCTGGACCGGCTCAGGCATGGTTCCGCTCCTCGAATTGCTGAACCCTGAAGGATTCTTTGTAGAACCGGTCGGTTTCGATGAGTTCCGCATGGGCGCCGGCATGGTGAATCCGGCCGTTTTTCAGGATTATGATCCGGTCGCAGAAACGCAGGGCGGAAATCCGGTGGGAGATGATGATCATAGCCGTGTCTGGGTTTGATTGGGTGATGGTCCGGATCACTCGGGAGGCTGTGTTCGTATCCAGCTGGCTGACCGGGTCATCCAGAATGATCACCGGTTTTTCGACCACCAGGGTCCTGGCCAGGGCGATCCGCTGTTTCTGACCTCCGGACAGGGTGATGCCTTTTTCTCCAACCAGGGTATCCAGGCCGTCGGGCATTTCCGCCAGTGTTTCCGTCAGGCAGCAGTCCTCGATCACCCGGTTCAGCCGGGTGTCATCCACGCTCCTTCCCAGAAGAATGTTATCCCGGATGGTGGTGGAAAACAGGAAAGACTCCTGGGGCATGAAAGCGATAGACTGCCGCAGCCGATCCGGATCCAGGGACTTGAGTTCATGGCCGTCGATTCGTATTTCCCCTTTATCCGGATTGTAAAGCCTGGGAATCAACTGGACCAGGCTGGTTTTGCCCGAGCCCGGCGGGCCGCTGATGCCCAGGCGCATTCCGGGCCTGACGGACAAATGAATATCGGACAGCACCGGCCGGTTTTTTTCATAGCCGAATTCCACCCCCTGAAATTCAATCCGGCCGTCAAGTCTGGTCGGCAAAACCGGCCGGGCCGGCGGAGCCACCCCCGGAACGGCGTCCAAAAGGTTGTTGATGCGTTTGAGGGAAGCCAGGCCCCGTTGAAGCAGATTGGTCATGAATCCGATGGCGATGATGGGCCAGGCCAGGATGCCGAGATATTGCAGAAAAGCCACCAGTTCTCCCGGAGAAATTACCTTTTGGATCACCAGAGATCCGCCGTAGAAAATTACGATCAGCGTGGACAGGTTGAAAAACAGGATGAGCAAAGGTTTTAAAAAGGCCTGGACAAAAGCCCGCTTCAGGTTTTTCCGGTAATAGTCCGTCGAGGCTTTGTCCACTTTACGGCTGATAAGGGATTCATAATTGTACACCTTGATGATGCGGATACCGGCAAAGCTTTCCCGGAGCAGTTCGGTCAGTTTTGAAAAGGATTCCTGGGCCGTCTGGTGAAGATCATGCATTTTTTGTCCCAGATACCGGGTGGTCAGGATCAGGAACGGCATGGGGATGATGGCGACCGCCGTAAGTTTCGGGTGGGTCCAGATCATGATGGCCAGAGTGGCCGTTCCTAAAAGGAGGGTGTCCACCAGGGCGATGAGGCCGAATCCGAAGGCCATGCGGACATGGTTGATGTCGCTGGTGGCATGGGCCATGATGTCTCCGGTCCGGACTCGATTGTAATAGGCCATGTCCAGGGTCAGGGCATGGCGGAAAAGTTCGTTTCGAATATCGTTTTCCAGGTTCCGGGCGCTTCCCATGAGCAGATTGCGCCAGCCGTAGCGAAGCAGGGCCATGACCAGGCCGAGCAGGATGATGAATCCGCATTGAAGGGCCACCGTGGACGGTTCAAACCGGTCCTGGGCCAGAATGTCCACGGCGTGCTTGATCATCTGGGGAATGATCAGCTGGGTGATGTCCACAATGACCATGCACACAATCCCGGCCGTGATTTGTACAATATTTCTGCGAATAAACGGATAAATCAGCTTCATCTGCCCTCAAACAGCCACCATGAAAAGACAGGCATGATTCTAACGGTAAGGTTGCCGTGCTGTCAACCGCCGGGGAAAATTGATTTCCCTTGACATCGGGACTCAATTTCATCAGTATTTACTGCAGATAAAATTGTTTCACACTTGCCCTTTCCCAAGGTGTTCCATGGAAAACGACTTTCAAGGTTTAGAGAGCGGCCCTTCAAAAATTCTGATCGTGGATGATGATCCGGGTATCCGGACCTTGCTGGAAAAAGCCATGACAAGATCGGGGTATGACTGCCGGATTTCGGAAAACGCAGAACAGGCACTGGCCTTGATGTCCCGGGAAGAATGCGACGTGGTGGTGTCCGACATCGACATGCCGGGCATGAACGGGATCGAGCTTTCCCAGGAGATACTGAAACAATATCAGGCCGATGTGATTGTCATGACCGGACAGGTCAAGAGCTACCAGTATGACCAGATGATCAATCTGGGGGCCAGTGATTTTGTCGAAAAGCCGTTTTCCATTCAGGAAATCATTCTGAGGGTCAACCGGGTCCTCAGGGAGCGCCGGCTGAAAAAAGAGGCTGAACAGTCCCACGAAGAACTCCGACTGGCGTATATCGACTCCATCCATCGGTTGGTCATGGCTTCGGAGTTCAAGGACGAGAACACCGGGGATCATATCATCCGCATCGGAGAATACAGCCGCCTCATGGCCGGGAAACTGGGCCTGTCGTCCAGGGAGGTGGATACCATTTATTACGCGGCCCCCATGCATGACGTCGGCAAAATAGGCATTCCGGACCGGATCATGCTCAAGCCCGGAAAACTCACCCCCGAAGAATTTGAAATCATGAAAACCCACACCACCATCGGAGCCAGGCTCCTGTCCAACTCTAAATCCGGGATTCTGGAAATGGCCAGGGTCATCGCCCTGTCCCACCATGAAAAATTCAACGGCCGGGGCTATCCCAATCAAATCGCGGGGGAAGACATACCCGTGGCCGGAAGGATCGTGGCCCTGGTGGACACCTTTGACGCGTTGACCTCCAGAAGGCCTTATAAAGATCCCTATCCCCCTGAGATGGTCCTGGGTATTATCCGGGATGAGCGGGGTGAGCATTTCGATCCGGTCATCACGGATATCTTCCTGGAATATTTCGGGGAGTTCCTCCGGATCCGTGAAAGCATCGGATCACTGGACCCAGTCCGCCTTGAAGGCTTCATGCTCAGTGAACGGGACACGGATGATTTTGATATCGAAAATCGTTCCCGATAAATTTTCGGCCCCCCTTCGGGTGCTGATTCCGCTGTATACCACCTATCTTTTATTTGTCCTGAGCGTTGCCTTTGTTTTCCTGCCCATGCTCAGAAATCACATGATGGACCAGAAAAAAGCCATGATCCATGAACTCACGGAAAGCACCCTCAGCCTTCTGTCCGAATACCAGCAACGTGTGGAGCGCGGGGAACTCAGCCCTGAAGAGGCCCGGAAAAGGGCCGTCAGCCGGATTCGGAACCTGCGCTACGGTCCCCAGGCAAAAGATTATTTCTGGATACTGGATATGGGACATCAGGTGATCATGCACCCCTATGTGACAGCCCTGGAGGGCAAGGATCAGGCCGGTTTCGTCGACTCAAAGGGCAAACACGTGTTTGCCGAATTTGTCCGGACCGTTCAGCAGAAGGGCGAGGGTTATGTGGAATATATGTGGCAGTGGAAAGATGATCCCGTCCGGGACGCCCCCAAGATTTCCTATGTAAAGGGTTTCGCCCCCTGGGGCTGGATCCTGGGCACCGGTCTGTATGTGGATGACGTCCACCGGGAGATCAGCGTCATCGCCGGGGGATTTGCCCGGATATTTCTGGGGGTTCTGGGCATTGTCGTTTTGCTGTCCGTTTACATCACACGACAGACCCTTCGGATCGAAGTGGGCCGGAAACACGCGGAAGCCGCCAAAGAGCTGGAAGAACTGCGCCTGAAAAAACTTTTGGAACTGAGCCGGATGACGAATGCGTCTGTCCGGGAGCTGACGGCTTTCGCCCTGGAAGAGGCCATTCACCTGACCCGAAGCCGTCTGGGGTATCTGGCCTTTCTGAATGAGGAAGAGACCCATTTGACCATGCATACCTGGTCCAGACATGTCATGGCGGAATGTGAGGTCCGGGAAAAGACCCTGGTCTATCCGATTCATGAAACCGGGTTGTGGGCCGAATCGGCCCGGACAAGGGACACCGTCATGATCAATGATTATGAAAATCTGACCGCTCTGGGAAAAAAAGGGTGTCCGCCCGGGCATGTTAAAGTGTCCCGGTTTCTGAGTGTTCCCATATTTGATAACGGCAGGATCGCGGCACTGGCGGGGGTGGGTAACAAACCTTCGGATTATGACGAATCCGATATCCGCCAGTTGAGACTCATGATGGACGGAATGTGGAACATCATTCAGAAAAAACAGGCCGAAGACACTCTCCGGGAAAGTGAGGAGCGGTATCGAATGCTGGCCGAAAATGCCACGGACACCATCTGGATTGTTCAGCTCCCGGATTTGACCTTTTCCTTTGTCAGTCCGGCGGTCACCCATTTTCTGGGGTATCGGCCCGATGAAATTGTGGGCCGTCCGATCCAGGCTTTTCTGACTGATTCCGCCCTCAATGATTTCATGGCCGCCATTTCTGAAGAAGCGGCTTTTCATGCGGAGAACCCCAACGCAACCCGGCGTTACAGAACCCTTGAAGCCGAATTGATCCGAAAAGACAAAACCCCGATTTTCGCTGAAACAACCGCCTGCTTTTTGATGAACCAACAGGGGCAGCCGGATAGAATCCTGGGCATTGCCCGGGACGTGACCCAGCGCTTGAAGCTTGAAAAAAATCTTCGGCAGGCCCAGAAAATGGAGGCCCTGGGTACACTGGCCGGTGGCATCGCCCATGATTTCAACAATATCCTGTCCTCGGTCCTGGGGTTTGCCGAATTGGCGAAGATGAGCAGTCAGGATAATGAGGAAACCCTGAAAAATCTGGACCAGATCCTCTCCGCCGGCCTGCGGGCGAGGGATCTGGTCCGGCACATACTGACCTTCAGTCGAAGGGCTGACACGGAAAAGCAAGTGATTGACATTGCGCCCCTGGTCAAGGAATGTCTGAAATTTTTAAAAGCTTCGGTGCCTCCCGACATAGGCATCCAATTCCGTCTGGACCGGGAAACCGGCCTGATTCTGGCCGATCCCACCCAGATTCATCAGGTGATCATGAATCTTCTGACCAATGCGGCCCATGCTATGAAGGAAAGGGGCGGCACCCTGGATGTCGGGATAGCGTCCGTTGAAATTCAATCCGGTGAAAAAATTCAGGCCGGAGATCTGAAACCCGGACGTTATCTTCAATTGACCGTATCCGACACGGGCTGCGGAATCCCGAAGGATGTGATCGGACGGATCTTCGAACCGTTTTTTACCACCAAGGGACCGGGAGAAGGTACGGGCATGGGCCTTTCCACTGTTTACGGAATCGTAAAGGACATGGGGGGCGCTGTTTCCGTCTACAGTGAGCCCGGCATGGGGACCGCTTTTCAGGTTCTGCTGCCCGAGCATCATGGGAAAACAATCATTGAGAGAAAAGTCTCCGACAACCTTCCCTTGATCGGCAGGGGACGGATTCTGCTGGTGGATGACGAGCCGTCGATTGTGGACTGGTCGCGACAGGTCCTGCTGAAGTTCGGTTATGAGGTGGTCGCCTTTACCGACAGCCGACAGGCCCTGGAACACTTCGCCGAAACCCCGGATGCGTTTGATCTGGTTTTGACGGATATGGCCATGCCCGGTCTGAATGGATTGGATCTGTCCGTCCGGTTGATTGGGATTCGTCCTGATATCGCCATTGTCCTGTGCACGGGGTTCAGTGAAGGGTTGACCGAGGGGAAAATGAAAGATGCCGGGATCCGGGACATGATCATGAAACCCATGATTGCCGGAGAACTGGCCCGGGCGGTTCAAAAGGCCATGAAAGGCCCATCCGGCATTGAACCCCATAAAGGGCGGAGCCGTGGCTGATATCCTCATCGTCGACGACGATCCCAAGATCTGTCTGTTTCTCAGTAAACTGCTGGAATCCATGGGCCATGTCTGTCTGGTGGCCAACTCGGTGAAGCAGGCCATGGATTTCAGCCGGGGGGAATGGATCGACCTGGTGCTGCTGGATCTTGAGCTGTCGGACGGAAACGGACTGAGGATTCTCCCGGACCTGATGAAATCCCCGTCCGAGCCAGAGGTGATCATCATCACGGGTACGGGTAATGTTCAGGGCGCGGAACTGGCGTTCAAATACGGGGCATGGGATTATGTGCAAAAACCCTTTCTCCTCGATGAGGTCTGTCTTCCCATTACCCGCGCCCTCCAGTATCGCAGAGAGAAACAGTCTTCCGGAAGGTCGGTTCCTTTTGACCGCCCCCATATCGTGGGAGAGTCCCAGGCCCTGAAAAACTGTCTGGCGGAGGCGGCCCGGGCTGCGGCTAGCGACGCCGGCGTACTGATCACCGGAGAAACCGGCACCGGTAAGGAGTTGGTGGCCCGGGCCATCCACGCCAACAGCCCGAGGGGTGCAAAACCATTTGTGGTGGTGGATTGCGGGGCTTTGCCGGAAACTCTGGTGGAAAGCACTTTGTTCGGGCATGAGAAAGGCGCCTTCACCGGAGCGGAAAAAAAACAGGAAGGATTGATCGTTCAGGCGCAAGGCGGCACACTGATGCTGGATGAAGTGGGGGATCTACCTCCGGCGGCCCAGAAATCTTTTTTGCGAACCCTTCAGGAAAAATCCGTCCGGCCCATTGGCGGGAAAACGGAAACCCAGGTGGATTTTCGCCTGGTGGCCGCCACCCACTTGGATCTGGATCGCCTTGTGACGGAAAACCGGTTCAGAAAAGATCTTCTCTATCGAATCCGGGCCATCGGCATTCATCTGCCGCCTCTGAGAGAAAGAAAGGAGGATATCGAAAGCATTGTCATTAAAAAAATACATGAGCTGGCCCAGCGCTACGGCCGGGAAAGCAAAGCTGTTTCCACTGAATTTTTCAAAACCCTGATGTCTCATCCCTGGCCCGGAAACGTCCGGGAGCTGGTCAACGTTTTGGAATACGCCATGGCCTCGGCCGGTCCGGATCCCACCCTGTTTCCCAAGCATTTGCCGCCGAAATACCGAATCGCCCTGCTGGATTTCGAGTCGCCCCGGCAAACCAATTCATCAGACAAAGACGCTCCTCTTGAAGATCCGCCCAGACATCTGCCTCCGCTTAGCGACTACCGGGACCGGCTTGAAAAAGACTATCTCAGGCAATTGATGGCCCAGGTTCAAGGCGATCGGGAAAAAGCCTGCCGACTGTCCGGCATTTCGCAGTCTCGACTCTACGCACTTCTGAAAAAACACGGTTTGTCGGGATTTAGTACGTTTTCCTGATTCCTGAAAACAGGAATATCAGCATTCCTTTTTTCAGGAATATTCCTTTCACCAGCCGTCGGCGCCGGCTGGGCATAAGAATATAACCATTTGAAATTACTTGATTTGTATTGTTATCCAACCATGGCATGGTTCCTGCTATCTGGTATTGGCTAGTTGCGGAAACATGTGACCGCAAAGGCAGTCACTGAAGCGTACAGGAAAATCAGTCAAAGGGCGGGAAATGAGAACGATTTTGTATGCCGGCGAACGGACACTGGACCGGGACAAGCTCCTGCGAATCATTCATGAAGGATTTCAGGGCCTGGACATTGACTGTTGCCGATCGATCAGGGAATTGGACCGGATACTTCGCCAACCTTTCCATCAGGTCTCTGTGGCAATTCTGACGGCCGGATCGAAACGCGAGCTCCAAGCTCTCAACCTCATGGCGCCGCTTTTGAATGATATCCGGATCATTCTGGTTCTGACAAATCGGGACAAATCGTCACTGGCACTGGCGATTCCCCTCAACCCCAGTTTTATCGGATATCTGGATACGGATTTGACGGATGTCGTTTCCGTCTTGAAACATATACAGCAAAAACAAAGGAGATAAACGCAATGAA
>CAZQIX010000033.1:0-41194 GCA_964593855.1 uncultured Desulfobacula sp.
GACGACCTGAACTGAAACGGACGCAGCCCATAAAAGGCTTGAAAAATCGCAGAAAACCGATAGGATAAAACCACCAACAGACCAAATACTTTTTCAGGAGATCCCATGGCGCAACCCTTTGACCATACCGTGCTGATCGTGGATGATGAAGTTCCCATCGGCAACGCTCTGGTCCGCCTCATGAAAGCCGCCGGCATCTCGTCCGAATATGCCGAATCCGGACCCGAGGCCCTGGATCGAATGAAAAAAAGGTCCCAACCCTTTTCCCTGATCATTTCCGATCAGAAAATGCCGGAAATGGACGGCGCCGACTTTTTCGAACAGGCCCGGGACATATCCCCGGACACCATTCGATTCCTCATGACCGGCTATTCCGACATGATGACCATCAGCGAAGCCGTCAACAAAGGGGCTATTCACCGATACCTAGCCAAACCGTGGGACAACCGGCTGCTGATCGAGGATGTCAGGGCGGGGCTGGAGCAGTATGAACTGATCATGGATAACCGGCGTTTGTTTGCCCTGGCCAAAGAACAGAACGCCAAGCTTCTGAAATTGAATACCGATCTTAAAAAAAAGTATGAGGCCCATCAGAACGCCATTTTCAAAAAAGATCAGATCATCGCCGCACTCAAGGCCGGACTGGAAAAAGGATCGACTCCGCTCCCCGTCGAACAGCGCATCGCATCCCGGCTGAAGGACGGTCATCTCCTGGGGCGAACCGAACTCAACGCCTTTTATGCGGACCTGATGGCGGAAGTGTTCCTGCACTTTACAAAAATAGCGGGCGGCATGGGATTTGATCTGCCGGAAACCATGCCGGGAGAATGACATGACGAAGGCTCCGACACATCGGATACTGGTGGTCGAATCCGACACCGACCGAAGGGAACGAATGCAAAAAATTCTGTCGACCCAGGGCTATGCGACGGACACCGCCCGGAACTGCTCCGAGGCAGTGGAATCGCTTGAATCGGCCAAGGCGTCGCCCTACACCGTCATCATTGCCGGCTACCCGATGCAGGGGGATGATATCCTGCAGAAAGTCAGAGATATCTCTCCGGCCACCATGAGAATTTTGACGGTGGACATCATAGCGCAGGAGACCCTTATCAATGCCGTCAATTTTACCGGGATCCATTCCTGCCTCCCCCTGCCCCTCAACGATCGGGATTTGATTCAGCAGGTCGCCCTGTGCAGCGCCCAATACGACATGGCCAGAAAGCAGGAGCACTACAGGCGTTTGACCCAAAGCCAGAATCGGCAGTTGTTCCAGATGGCCCTCCATTACAAGAAAAAAGAAGCCCTGTTTCGGTCCCAGCTCGAACAGAAACAAAAAGAAATCCGCATTCTCGAATCAAGGATGCGGCTGGCGGAGGGTCCCATTCACGAAAACAAGCCGATGCGGCTGAAGGACGTCCTGGCCGGCCGCGACATTTTCCTGACGCCGGAAGGGCTGGGTTTGGCGTTTTTGAAACTGCGGGATGAGATCAAGGCGATCCTCGAATCCATGGCCGCACCGGATTCAGTGACCCTCGACCCGGTTCCCTACTCGGCCCTGGCCGACGGAGACGTCCGGGCCCCCGCCGACAAGGATCTCATCGAAGAGGTTCTGCCCCTGCTCTACGCCATGCTGGCGAAAACCGGAAACACCGACCTTGCCGGCCCCATCAGCGACGACACCCTGGAAGACATATTCGACATCCGTTTTTCCGAAAACGACACCCTGGCCCTGCTGACCGTCAAACGGATGGACGTCCATCCCATCACCTGTTTTCACGTTCACCGATTTCTTGAAAAAAAAGGCGTTGTCAACGGGATTGTTCCGGATACCGACATCGAAACCTGGCTGTTCAAAACCAGCCCGGGCGCGGATCCTTTTCCGGCGGCCCGGTCAAAAGACGCCGTGGCACCGAAAAACGCGGATATCCGCTATTTTTTCCCCACTGATTTCCTGCATGCCGGCAAAATCAATCCGGACGGCAGCATCGACTTCCAGGACCGGGGAACAATTCCTTTTGTGGAAAACGGCACCCTGTTGGCGGAAAAAACATTTCCCATACCCGGAGAGCCCGGCGTGGACGTTTTCGGCAGAGAAATTACCGTGGACGAGCCCCTGGACGCCGTCATTTCCGCCGGGCCCGGCACCCGGCTGTCCGAAGACAGGACGCGCATCCATGCCGCGACTTCCGGACAGCCGCACCTGGATGCCATGGGAACGGTTTCCGTGTGTCAGGAATTTCAGATCAAAGGAGATCTCGGATTTGAAACCGGCAATGTCCATTTTAACGGCAACGTGATTGTGAACGGCTCGATCAAAGAAGGCTTCAAGGTCCGATGCGCCTCCCTCACGGCCCGGGAAATCCATGGGGCGGAAATCGACATCACCGGCGACCTGAATGTTTCCCTGGGTATCGTGGATACCGAAATGGTCAAGGTCAAGGGATCGGTTCAGGCCAAATTCATTCATAATTCGAGGATAAAGGCCTTCGGCGATCTGATCGTTCAAAAAGAAATCATTGATTCCAGGATTTTTCTGAGCGGGGCCTGTATCAATGAAAACGGGGTTATCATCAATTCCATCATATCGGCTAAAATGGGTATACGGGCCGGAACCATCGGAAAGCCCGGCACCGGGCCATCCACTCTCACCGTGGGCGTGGATGACCATGCCAACCTGCTCATCGCCCGGGTGGACGAGACCCTGAATCAAAACAGGGAAGCCGTTCAGGAACTGGAAGCCCGGATCGACCTTCTTGAAAAAGAAGATCAATCCCTCCACGCAGCCGTTTCCAGATACGCCTATATCCAGGATCGGTCTCAATTGGGGCTCAAGGCCGTCCGCCAAAAAATGGAAAAGCGGAAAGCCTCGGGCCGGGCTGTCAAGGGCGAAGATCTGCCGGGAAAGATCCGGGACCTGAAAGCCATGGCGGACGAGGCGGAAAAAGAGATCAACAAGGGGTTTGACCGCCAGGACGCCATATCCCTGGACATCGCCCTTAAAAAAAGCCGGATCAGAGAAATCGAAACCCAGAACACCGAACTGTCCGAAGAAAAAAAACGAATCCTTGTTTTTTCCCTCAAAACCAAGCCCTTGGCGGAACTCAAGGTCTCCCGGAAAATCGAACCCGGGACCCGCGTCATTGCCCCCCATTCCGCCATGACCCTCCACAACCCGGCAACCCGGTGCAGCATCAGGGAATCGTCCAGGCAAACGCAGGTAGCGGGCGGACCACCTGCCTACGATATCCAGATCACCGGATTCTGATGCGTGTCCGTCCGTGACGATTTTTTTATCGGTCGCAGTCGGACCGTTGTGATTTCGAATCCTGCCGCAGGATGACGACGTCAAAGGTTTCCAGCTGCATGCGGGCATGGCGGCCCGCGGCGGTCAGATGAAAAGAAAAGGATTCCCTGGACGCCTCATTGGTGAAGTCGAAGCGGAGTCGATGGGATTCCCCCTGGTGCAGCACGGGAAAGGGCGGATAAAGGATGGAACCCACCTCTTTTTCAAATTGCCGCAGGGTCAGCCGGGGCTGGACTCCTTCGGGTCCGGCCGAGAGGATTTTGATGCCGATGTCCACGGATACCCTGGAATTGGCAGGAAAGGAGAGATACTGGGCGCCGATGAGGTTGTCGGTCCATTCATTCCGGATCAGTTCCGGCAGGTCCCGGATTTCACCGGAGGCAAAGGAAAATGACAGACAAGGGTCGTCCCGGACCAGGCGGGCATCCAGGACCCTGGCCATGGCAAGCAACCGGGCCGCCGTTTCCCGGTCGGTTTCCACTCCGGGGGGACGGGCGCCGATGATCGCGGCATCCCTCATCATCCGGCAGGTCTGATCCCGGTCACATTCATACAGCACCCGTTCCGGGGTCTGCCACCGCAGTTTGCCCCCGGTATAGGAGATCATGTCCCGGCCCGCGGCATAGTCACGGAATAAGCTCCGGCCGACGATATCCGGCGGCAGAGGCAGGCCCAGGTAATCCAGAATGGATACCTCCAGATCCACCAGGCCATAGGTCCCCTGTTTCATCCGGGGCAGGGCTGCCTGTTCCGGCGCCAGCACGGCGGCGAATCCCCAGCTGCTGTACCAGTCCGGCCCTTCGGAGCCGTGGGATTCATCCGAAGTGAAAACGACGAGGGTGTCATCGAGCACACCCATTTGTCCAAGATCGCTCATGAACCGCTCCAGAGCCTTATCCAGCAGGGCCACGGAGGCGATTTTCCGGGAACCGTATCGGGCCGTGGAAGCGTCATCCGCGTCAAAGGGTTGGTGGGTGGCCACGGTGAGAAGAGACAGAAACCAGGGATCGCCTGTTTCCTTCAGATTCCGGATATATCGGGCCGCTCCTGTGAAAAAATCCGCATCCGTGGTTCCCCAGATAAAATCGGTGCGGGTTCTGTTTTCAAACCACTCCAGACCGTGTACGTGTTCAAACCCCATGGCCGGCATGGCCCGGTCCTTGCTCATGAATTGGAGGGGGGCACCTTGAAGGTAATGAGTGGCCCAACCGCCGGCCGCCAGTCGGGCCGGAAGGCATTGCCGGGCCCGGTCGGGATTGAGTTGAAGCTCCATGGCCTTGGACAGGTCGTAGGAGAATTTACTGAAATCCCCGCAGTGGATGGCGTACAGCCCCCGGATGGTCTGATGGCTGTGGGTGACGAAATCGGGAACCAGCATGGCGTTACGGATTCCCGCTGAAAACAGGTCCATGTCAAATGGGTTCTGCGTGATTCCCATTTTTTCCCGGATGTCCGGCAGGTATATGCCGGAAATGCCCTCCAGAACAACCAGCAGAACGTTTCGGGCCTTTCCCCGGTCGATGAGCGGTGTACCGCCGTCCCGATCGGCCTGTCTCAGATTCAGGGGCAGATCTTCCGGCGACAGGGCCGGATACGAGGGCAGGCGCCATGCTTTTATCCCGTCCACCACAAACCAGTGCAGGGGATGATATTGCCGGGCCACGCCTTGATCATCGGCCCGGCGCTTCAAAACGCCGTGGGGCGCCATCAGGAAAAAACCTGCGGCCACCATGGCGATCCGATTTTTCATGCGCCACGGACCCACCGGCATCATAAGGGCTGGAACGGCCATCACCATCAAACCGGCCGCAAGCCCGGGATGGGCCAGATGAATACCGGCGGTACTGGTTTTCAGGAATTCGGGGTCGTTTAGAAAGGCCAGGTCCTGAAAGGAGGGAAACCGCTGGACCGCCGCCATGAGTTCCCAGGAACCGATGTGGGCGGTCAGCCAGAAACCGAGCAGGACCAGCCGGGCGATCCTGGATCGCTGGATGCAGACGGCCGCGAAAATCAGTCCGATACCCAAATCCGACACCAGTCCGGCAAAGGCCGGGCCTTCACTGGAAAACAGCCGCCATACAAGGGGATAGAAGCTGACCGACAGCACAGCCCAGATTCCCGGATGAAGTCGCTTCACGCTTGATCCTTCAAGCAGGTCATGGGGTATTTTCGTTCGCTGAACATGCGGCTTCCTGCCTGAAAAATTTCAGGGGATTATGACTGCTTGCCCGTCATGGTTTCGATCGCCATCCGGATGACGGTCGTCGCGGCCATTACCCGCTCCGGATAATCAAATGTCTGGTCCGCGTAATGGGCCATGATCACATCCAGGGCCTGTTTTTTTTCCTTCGGATCATCCACGAATCGGGCCTCACCATAGATGACCAGGCTTTTATAGGTCGTTCCCCAGTCGCAGGCCTTTGATGCGGGTTTGATTTGGATCAGCTCGTCCACCTCGCAACAGATCCGGGGGTTTTGTCGGATCAGATCTATTTTCCTGCCTTCCCGGGCGCTGTGGAAATAAAGCACCCCGTCCCTGTATCCGAAATGCAGGGGGACGATATACGGCCGATCACCGTCGACCATGGCAACACGGCAGACCCGACTGTTCATCAGAACCCGCTCCATTTCGATCCGGTCCGTGATCTCTTTTTCTTTTCGTCTCATATCAACCGCTCCTTGAATGCTTTGTATTCGGCTTCCGACAGTCCTGCCGCCCCCAGTGGACGCTCCCGGTCGTCATGACAGTCGGAACCGCCGGTGATCAAAAGTCCGTGCCGCCGTGCCAGGGCTTTGAGCTCTTCCTGATGGGCCTTGGTATGTCCCGGATAGTAGACTTCAAGTCCCTGAATCCCGGCATTCAGAAATTCCGGCAGGCGTTCGAGAACGGTTTCCAGCGGGGGAAGCACTTCCCTGTAATGACCGCCGCCCGGAAAAGAACCGGCGGCCGGATGGGCCAGCACCGACAGGGTTCCGGGATGGCCCAGTATGGGTGCGACAGCTCTCAGGTCGATTCCCGACGGCAGGTAGGCCGGGCTCTCATTGCCGAGGATCCGGTTGATCACCAAAGGATCCTGGATGCCGAACCCGTTTTTCAGGGCCAGGGCAAAATGACGCCGGGTGGCGTTGTCGCTCAATTCGGCGATATCTTCATACCCCATGTCCCGACCGAGGATGGGAGCGTTGGAGCCGGGACCGAACCAGCGGTTGATTTCGTGGATCCGGGCCCGAACCAGGGCTTCCCCACGGCCCCCGGACAGCACCCGGTTCAGCTCCCGGACAAATGACGGATCGGAAAACCGGGCGGCGGTAAAATAATACAGAAGATGAAGGGTGCCGACAAAACCGGGCCGCTTGAAGCGGATGGAAATTTCAACGCCCGAAACCACCTCGATTCCCTGTTGAATTCCAGCCGTCAAGGCTTCAGGAAGACCTTTCAAAGTATCGTGGTCGGTCACGCCGACGGCACGGATACCCAGGAATGCGGCTTTCTCGATCAGCTCGGCCGGAGAACGGGTCCCGTCGGACGCGGTGGTATGATTGTGAAGATCGGCAAAAACGGACACGTGTGTATGGTCTTTGGTCATGATTGAGCTCTGATTTGATTGTAATCCGTGCTTTTTATACTGATTGGGGAAAAAACACAATCCAATGTTTTTTGTTTCAAAGAACAAGATAATATTTGATTTTTGCCGATTCCATGCTAAGAGATGGAACAGCCTGAAACAACAACGATATCGGAGGCAGCATACAAAATGCAGGAGATAAGCAGAGATATAGATATTATCGGCGAACTCGGGAAAGTGGATTCAGAACAAAAGGCTGAAGCGGTTTTCAAACAATACATGGACACGGAACACCTGAACCGGATGAAACGCATCCGTCACCCCGGGGTTCTGGAAAGAATCGCCAATGCCATCGTGCTGTGCGCCCCCCGTTCGGTTTTCGTCAATACCGGCTCTCCGGAAGACAAACAATTTATCCGGGACCTTGCCATTGAAAAAAAAGAAGAACGCCCGCTGGCTATGAAAGGCCATACCATCCATTTCGACCTGGCCAGAGAACAGGGCCGGATCATCGATCGGACTTACTATATCGCCAACCCGGAGGATCTGGTTTCCTCCCTGGCCAACCGCATGGACAGATCCACGGCCCTGGAACAGGTCCGATCCAATATGACGGGCATCATGAAAGACATGACCATGATCGTCGGGTTCTACATGAGGGGCCCTGTTGGAGCGCCCGTATCCAACCCGGCCCTTGAGATCACCAGTTCCGCCTATGTGGCTCACAGCGCGGAGTTGCTCTACCGTAACGCCTATGCCGATTTTGAGAAAGAAGTACGCTCCCATGGCCATTTTTTCACCAATGTGCACAGCGAGGGATTGAACCGGACGGAAGACCTTCCCGACGCCCGGGTGTTCATGGACCGGAAATTCAAAACCACCTACGCCTGGAAATGCACCTACGCAGGCAACACCCTTCTGCTCAAAAAGGGAAACCACCGGTTTGCAGTGGACAAAGCCGTGTATGAAAATTTCGGCGAGGAATTATCGGAACATATGTTCATCACCGGAATCCACGGCCCAAAGGGCCGGGTGACCTGGTGCGCCGGGGCCGCCCCCAGCGGATGCGGCAAAACCACCACGGCCATGGCCGGAAATGTGTTCATCGGGGACGACCTGGCCCAGATGTGGATCGCACCGGACGGCTCCATCCGGTGCGTCAACCCGGAATGCGGGATTTTCGGAATTGTGGAGGACGTGAACATGGAAGGGGATCCCCTGCTCATGAAAGTGCTTCGCCGACCCGGGCAAGAAGTGATCTGGTCCAATGTTCTCATTGACGAAAACAATATCCCCCACTGGGTCGGCAACAACGAACCCCAGCCTGAAAAAGGCTTCAACTTCCAGGGCGAGTGGCATCAGGGCAAACTGGATGAAACCGGTAAACCCATCCCCCTGTCCCATCCCAATTCCCGGTGCACCCTGAGTTCCACCAGCCTGGACAATTACTCACCGGAAGCGGAAAACCCGGAAGGGGCCATGACCCGGGTCTTCACATACAGCGGCAGAGATGCCGACACCATGCCGCCTGTCTGGGTGGCGCCGGATTCCGACGCCGGAGTGGTCATCGGCGCCTGCATTGTGTCAGCGGCAACGGCAACGGAAGTCGGGGCCTCGGGCGTCAAACGGGCGCCCTGGGCCAATGCCCCCTTTATTCCAGGTTCGCTGGGAGATTACATGGCGGCCCAGTTCAAATTTTTCGGCAACCCGAAAATCAAAACCGAATACCGGCCTGTCATGGCGGGTCTGAATTATTTTCTCACCCATCAGGCCAGGGGCGGCGATTCCCCGAAACTCCTGGGAGAAAAAAAGGATGTGAAAGTCTGGCTGGCCTGGCTGGAACGATATGCCCACGGCGATCTCGGGTATCTGGACACTCCCATCGGTCATCTGCCCCGATACGAGGATCTGAAAGCCCTGTTCGAGCAGATCATCGTCAAGCCGTACCCGAAAACACTCTATGACAAACAGTTCTCCCTGTATGTGGACAATATCGTCAAGCGGATCGAACTGCAGGAAAACGCCTACGCCAAGGAACCGAACATTCCGGAAACCCTGTTCACCATCCTGGCCCGGGAGAAAAATGACCTTCTGGCCCTCAAGGAAAAACACGGGGCCATCGTTTCTCCGGACGTGTTCACATCAGCCCGATAAGGGTTTTCAAATCTCATCGGCCAGGCGTTTCACCTCATCGTGAACGCCCGGCCGTCTTTCCATAGCCCCTTTTTCATCCACCCCCCGATAACAGAGATCATATTCAAAACGGATATCGGCGGCATCGAAAAAATACCGGGCCGTCAGTTTCAGACCGTCGAACAGATCCTTTCCCCGGGTGGCCCCTGCGGCCAGCAGTACCCCTTTTCGTTCTCGCCCCTTGAATTCACCGGTTTTCAGGCGGTATTTCCGGGACCAGAGAACCTGAATGCGATCCACCAGTGCTTTCAGCACCGCCGGAAACCCATAGAAATAGACCGGAGACGCCAGAACCGTCACATCGGCCCGGATGATGGCCGGAAGGACCGTTTCGGAAAAATCATCCGTGAACACGCAGACCCCTTTGGTTTCGCAATGTCCGCACCCGATACAGGGATTGATCTTGAGCGTTGCCGGGCGGATCACCCGGGTGTCGTGACCTTTTTGTGCCATCTCATCCAGAAAGACCGACAGCAGAAAATCCGAATTGCCATGGACCCGGGGAGAGCCGCTTATTCCAAGAACATCCATGGGATCACGGCTCCACAATACCCAGTAGCTCGACCTTGAACACCAGGGTCGAACCCGGCTGGATCATCTCGCCGGCCCCTCTGTCTCCGTAAGCCAGGTCCGGCGGAATATACAGCATCCAGGTGGAGCCGGTCTTCATGAGCTGAAGGGCTTCGATCCAGCCTTTTATCACCTGGCCTACCTGGAACACGGCCGGCTTTCCCCTTTCATAGGAAGAATCAAAAACCGTATCGTCGATCAGGGTGCCCTGGTAATGGCATTCCACCGTATCCGTGGATTTGGGAAGAGGGCCGGTTCCATCCTTGATGATCTTGTACTGGAGCCCGCTGGGAAGAGTGACCACCCCTTCCTTTTTACCGTTGGCCTCCAGAAAAGCGCTTCCATTTTTTCGATTTTCGTCGGATTTGGCTTTCATTTCTTCCATCTGCCGCTGCCGGGCCGTCTGCTGATAGGCCATGAGCAGCTCTTCAATCTTTTCCGGCGTCAGCCGGGGTTGATTCTTGCCCCCGTCTTCGGCACCCATGATGAAAAAGCGGGGATCCAGATCGAAATAGGTTTTCAGTTTTTCGAACACATCATACCCCAGGGCATAGCTGATCTGTTTTTCAATGGCCTCTTTTTCGAGCGAGGCCGCATCCCCCGCTCCATCGGCCGAACCCGCGCGGGTCAGGCAGCCGATACAAATGGCCACGCACAGCCACACCATCGTTTTTTTGGGCGACATACATCCATCTCCTTTATTGATTCGTGGTTACAGCATCTCCAGGACGCAGGCCATGGAAACGCCTCCGCCACCGCACAAAGTGGCCAGTCCCAAGGTTTTGTTTCTGTTTTTAAGGGCATACATAAGGGATACCACGATTCTGGCCCCGGTGGATCCCACGGGATGGCCCAGACCGATCCCGGACCCGTTTACATTGGTGATTTCCCGGTTGAGTCCCAGTTCTCTTTCACAGCCCAGATACTGGGCCGCGAACGCCTCGTTGAGCTCGATGAGTTCAAAATCCGACAGGGCCAGGCCCGATGATTTCAGCAGGTTTTGGACCGCCGGAACCGGAGACAGCCCCATGACCGACGGATGACAGGCCCCCCGGGCTGTTGCCCTGATTCGGGCCATGGGAGTCAGACCCAATTCTCCGGCCCGGGATGCGGACATGATGACCATGCCCGTGGATCCGTCATTGATACCCGAGGAGTTACCGGCCGTGACCTTGCCGATTCTGGGCACAAAGGCCGGCGGCAGGGCCTCCAGTTGCTCCATGGTCATGCCGGGCCGGAAATGCTCGTCCTTGTCGAAGATCAATGGATCCTTTTTTTTCCTCGGTACGCTCACGGGAACGATCTCGTCTTTGAAAGATCCGTCTTTTGTGGCCCGTTCCGCCTCATTGTGACTTCTCAGAGCCACTTCATCCATTTCCCGGCGGGAAATGTTCAGATGCTGGGCGATGAACTCCGCCGTATGTCCCATGATATAGGGTTTGCCCACAAAAAGGCTCAGGGGCGCCTGGGTGGCGTCCACCGGGCCGTCCTCGGGATGGGGAATGATATGGGACCCGCAGTGCAGGGCATGGATCATTTCATCCACAAAGGTCTGGTCCTGCAGACGGCAACCCCACCGGGCGTTGGGCACGCTGTAGGGCGCGGAGGACATGTGCTCGGTCCCGCCGGCCAGAATGACATCGGCCATCCCGGCCTGAATCATGGCCATGCCCGAAATCATGGCCTCCATGCCGGAAATACAGACCCGGTTGATGGTCGCGGCCGTCACCGAATCGGGGATGCCGGCCAGCAGAGCTCCCACCCGAGCCACGTTCAGGGTGTCGCAGGACTCCAGACAACATCCGTACCGGATATCATCGATCATTTCAGGTTCTATTCCGGCCCGACGAATGGCTTCTTTCATGGTCACGGCGGCCAGATCGGCCCCGTTCAAGGGCAGAAGGCTTCCGCCAAAGGCGCCGATGGCGGTTCGGCAACCGGATACAATCACAACGTCTTCCATTTTTTTCTCCTGTTTTGATTCATGTTCAATGCTTGTTTAAAACAAATCCGCTTCCATTTCCGCGGCCGGGTTGTTATCGGGGGTGATGGCGGTCAGCTTGCCCAGGGTCACGGGAAGCTGGGTCCGGATAAAAAATTGGGCGGTTTTGATTTTCCCTTTGTAAAAGGCCGATTCCCTGCCTTCCCATTTTCCGTCGGCGATGCCGGCCCGCCACAGCAACATCCAGGCCATGACCACATCTCCGGCAGCCTCCATCAAAGGATGGGCACAGGCGAATGCCGACGCTGCCTGGTCTGAAAAAACCGCCCCGCAGGTTTGCCGACAGGTGGTTTCCAGCAGTGCCACGGCCTTTTCCAATTCTTTGGAAAGATCCGACAGTCGCTCCCGGGGTTTCACGTCCGCCAGAGTGGCCCGGATTTCCTGAATAAGGGCTTCCAGCAATCGGCCTTTTTTCATGGAGAGTTTTCGACCCAGAAAATCCATGGCCTGGATGCCGTTGGAGCCTTCATAGATAGAAGCGATCTTGCAGTCCCGGACCATCTGTTCCACCGGATATTCCCGGGTGTAGCCGTAGCCTCCGAACACCTGCATGGCTTCCACGCAGACATCGAATCCTTTTTCGCTGCAATAGGCCTTGACAATGGGGGTCAGGACATCGACGACATTCCGGCAGCGTTCGATATTCCCGGGATCCGTCTCGGTCTGTATTCTGTCAAAACAGAAAGCCACATAATAGATCAGGCTGCGCATGCCTTCCACGTAAGATTTCATTTTCAAGAGCATCCGCCGGACATCCGGGTGCTGAATGATGGGAACCTGTTCGGCGCCGTGATCGGCCAGGTTTTCGATGCTCCGGCCCTGACGCCGCTGCCTTGCGTAATCCAGAGCGTGCCGGAAGGCCAGATTGGCGCTGGTAAAGGCCTGGGTCCCCACTTCCAGGCGGACTTCATTCATCATGTGAAACATGATTTCCATGCCCTGGTTGGGCTTTCCCAGAAGAAATCCCCGGCATCGGCCCTTGCTTCCCAGGGCCATGGAACAGGTCGGACTGCCGTGAAGTCCCATTTTTTCTTCCACCCCGGTGCAGACGATGTCGTTGGCTTCCCCCAGGGTGCCGTCGTCGTTGACCCATATTTTGGGGACAATGAACAGGGAAATCCCCTTGGTGCCGGCCGGCGCACCTTCGATGCGGGCCAGGACCGGATGGATGATGTTTTCCGTCAGGTTCTGTTCCCCATTGGTGATGAAAATCTTGGACCCCGTTATTTCCCATGTACCGTCGTCCATGGGTCGGGCCGAAGTGGTCAGTGCCCCCACATCCGATCCGGCCCCGGGTTCGGTCAACAGCATGGACCCTCCCCAGATGCCGGAATAAAGATTCTTGAGAAACAGGGTTTTCTGTTTCTCCGTACCGAACAGATCGATCATTTTTCCGGCGCCGTGTCCCAGGATGGGATAGGTCATCAACACATAGTTGGCGCCGATGAGGTATTCCAGGGCGGCCTGGGCAATGGTGAAGGGCAGTCCTTGCCCGCCGTATGCCGGGTCTTCCGTGAGGGCGCCCCATTCGCCTTCCGCCAATAGCTGATGGGGTTTTCTCAGGCATTCCGGCACCCGGACCGTTCCGCTGTCATAGTGCACCCCTTCCCGGTCGCACTCGGTATAGGTGGGCAGAATTTCACGAACGGCCAGATTCCGGGCTTCTTTGACCACCATGTCAAACATTTGTCGAGTAAAGGCCGCATATCTGTCCGTTTTCAAGAGCCGGTCGATTTGAAGCTGTTCATACAGAACAAAATCAATGTCTCGCTGATCGGTTATTTTGGGTGCCATGGGAATTCCTCGCTAATATGGGGTTGTGGATTGGAGTTAGAGTTAGTCATCTTTACTGATCCCGGGAAACCCTGTCAAGGATAAAAATAATTACAGATCGGTTATGCGAACAATGTTTTACAGGCTTCTTGAAATCGTTTTCAAACACATGGCCATGCATTTTTTCTTCTTGATTTAATTGAATTTTTCTGATTATTAGTATAGCTTTTTATTTCACCATGAAACCGATTATCGATTCAGCCGGATGCTGATGGAACGGATATAACCGAAAACAGGAGGAAGCATGGCAAAAATTGTAGCCCGTGAGGAAATGGCCCAGGGAACCATTATTCTGAACGAAATAGAAGCCCCCCGCATATCCAGGAAGGCCAGGCCCGGGCAATTCGTGATTCTCCAGGCCGACGCCACCGGAGAACGCATTCCCTTGACAATGGCGGATACAGACCCTGAAAAAGGGACCATCACCATTATTTACATGGTCATCGGCAAATCAACGGCACGGTTCAAGGAAATGGCCGTGGGGGATGAATATTTCGCCCTCATCGGGCCCCTCGGGAAACCCACCCACATTGAAAAATTCGGTAAAGTGGTCTGCGTGGGAGGAGGAACCGGCATCGCCGTGCTCCACCCCATCACCCGAGCCCTCAAGGCCGCCGGAAACGACGTCACCACCATTCTGGGGGCCAGGACCTACGATCTGCTCATCATGGAAGACCAGATGCGGGCCGCCTCTCACAAACTGCACATCTGTACGGACGACGGGTCCAAGGGCCATCACGGGTTTGTCACCGACGTGCTGAAACAGGTCCTGGAGCAGGAGAAAATCGATCTGGTGGTGGCCATCGGCCCTATTCCGATGATGAAATTCTGCAGCCTCATGACCCGGGACAAAAAGGTCCCGACTCTGGTCAGCCTGAACCCCATCATGGTGGATGGCACCGGCATGTGCGGCTGCTGCCGCGTTTCCGTGGGCGGAAAAACCCAGTTCGCCTGTGTGGACGGACCGGAATTCGACGGCCACAAAGTGGATTTCGATGAGCTGGCCAAACGGCTGGCCTCCTATCTGACAGATGAAAAAACAAGCATGGACGCCTATCTGAAATGCAAGGCGGTCTGACGGGTCCCTTTAAGGACGATGAACCAACACGATCACTCACGAATATGATGGATTTGGAGGAATAAATGGCTGAGAACAAAGAAAAAGTGCCCCGGGTCAAAATGCCGGAGCAGGACCCGGACATCCGGCGACGGAATTTTGAAGAAGTCCCTTTGGGATTAACCCCTGAAATGGCTTTGATGGAAGCATCCCGATGCCTTCAGTGCAAAAAACCCGCCTGTGTGGAAGGTTGCCCGGTATCCGTGGACATTCCGGGATTTATCCGCAGAATTGCCGACAATGATTTTTCCGGCGCCGTGAAAAAACTCTGGGAACGAAACGCGCTTCCGGCCGTGTGCGGACGAGTCTGCCCCCAGGAAGAGCAGTGCGAAGGACGCTGTATTGTGGGCAAGAAAGATAAACCGGTGGCCATCGGCTATCTGGAACGATTTGCCGCCGATTACGAACGGAAACACGGTTCCGGCGGGGTTCCGGCCGTTGCCGAAAAAACCGGCAAACGGGTGGCGGTGGTCGGATCTGGCCCATCGGGGCTCACCGTTGCCGGCGATCTGTTGCTCAAGGGTCACGATGTCACAATTTTCGAGGCGTTTCACAAGGCAGGCGGGGTCCTGGTTTATGGAATTCCTGAATTCAGGCTGCCAAAGGAAATCGTGGCCTCCGAAGTGGCCGCACTGGTCCGGATGGGCGCCAGGATTGAATGCAATACCGTGGTCGGAGCTTCCGTCACCGTGGACGAACTGTTTGAAGAAGGGTACGATGCCGTTTATATCGGCGTCGGCGCAGGGCTTCCCAGGTTCATGAACCTTCCCGGCGAGAATCTCATCGGAATTTACTCCGCCAATGAATACCTGACACGCACCAATCTGATGAAAGGCTATCTTTTCCCTGAATACGACACTCCCATCGCCAGAGGAAAAAACGTGGTGGTCCTGGGAGCCGGAAACGTGGCCATGGACTCGGCCAGGACGGCCATGAGACTGGGTGCCGAATCCGTCAAGGTGGTCTATCGGCGGTCCCGGGAAGAAATGCCGGCAAGGGCCGAAGAACTCCACCATGCGGAACAGGAAAAAATCGAATTCGTGCTTTTGACCAATCCCACCCAATTTTTCGGAGATGAAAACGGGCGGTTGACCGGCATGGAATGTCTCAGAATGGAGCTGGGTGAGCCCGACGCCTCAGGACGCCGGCGACCGGTACCGATGCCGGGATCGGAATTCCGGATCGACTGCGATCTGGTCGTGGTCTCGGTCGGATCCAATGCCAATCCCCTGCTGACCAATTCCACTCCGGACATTGCCTTGAACAAATGGGGAAATATCATCGGCGACCCCATGACCGGGAAGACCTCCAGAAGAGGGGTCTGGGCCGGCGGCGATATCGTGACCGGCGCGGCAACCGTCATTCTCGCAATGGGAGCCGGACGGGCGGCGGCCAACTCCATGCATGACTACCTGATCCGGGGCTGGTAGCTCCCGGCGTACGGCAGAAACCTTCCGTCAGACCCAAGGCCGACACCCGACAGACGGCCCTGGGTCTGACGGCTTAGGACGCGTAGGCCTGAACACGGCCCGAGCCCTCCGCGTCCCGGCCGCTCAATCCAAAGCCCGTTCGATCATTATTACATTACGGCTTTTTGATAAACACCTTGTGATCCACCAGAGACAAGGCGCAAATCCGGCCCTTGATGAATTTCTGTTCCCCGAAGATGGAAACCAGTCGGATACCGTCTCCGTCGGGCTCTACCTTGTCCACCGCTTCCATTAAAAGGATTTCCTGTTCTTCTTCCAGCAGGTATGCATTGGCTTCGCACATATTTTCGCCCCCCTTTCATATCAGAAAAAATAAATGGTTTTCCAGAAGTTCATCAACCAGCTGCGGCAGGGGCATGCCGCCGGCGCCGACGATCTCTATGTTTTCCTGGGTGAGCGGCAGCAGGATTTTCCGGGCATCGGCCCCGCACACGGCCTCGGCCATCGCGGGGGTGACCTCGCCCATCATGGCCTGGGGCATGATAATGCCCAGAGGGCCGATAATCACATCGGCTTTTTTCACGGACCAGACAATGGCGTTACTTCCGGAAGCCCCTTTGTTGGCTCTGGCCTTCAGCATCTGTGCCGTGGCAATGGCATTGGTACCCAGAGCCATGATTTCGATCCGCTCTTCAAACCGTTCTTTGAGTTTTTTGATGATGGCGGCTCCGATGCCTCCGCCCTGACCATCGATCACACAAATTTTTTTCTTGTTTTCAGCACCCATGTTCGCCTTTTTTAAACCTGTCGAAGGATTTTCCGTATTTCTTGAAAAATAACCTCTCCCACCCTTTCCATGGATTGATTCCCATCCACCACGACGATGCGCTCCGTCTCCCGCAGCCGGTCAAAGGCTTTGAAATATTGAGCCCGAACCTTTTTCATGATTTCCAGGTGTTCGTACATGTCGAAACGACCGCGGTTTCCTTTAATTCTCTCAAAACAGGTTTCCGGCGCCACGTCAATGAAAATCGTCAGATCGGGTTTCAGAATGGCTGCATTCAGGGAATTGACGGTGATGACCCAATCCATGTCCACGTATTGGGAATGATAGGCATAGGATGAAAAATAATACCGGTCGCAAAGGACCAGGTTCCCCTCGGCGACCTTTTTCCGAAGGCCGTTGTTTTCGTTGACCAGATGATCCGTCCGATCGGCCGCGAAAAGGCATGCCAGGGCCCGCTGATCCGCCCGGACGGTTCCGGCCAGCATTTGGCGGATCAACTTTCCCACCAGGCCGTTCGTGGGTTCGAAGGTCGTATGCACCGGCTGCCCCGGGTCTCGTAAGCGGTCGGCCGTCATTCGAATCTGGGTGCTTTTGCCGGAACCATCGATTCCTTCAAAAACAATGAATCCGCCTTTTCGGCCTTGTTCCTTACCTTTCATATCAGTGTTTCATCCTTTCTTCCCACGGCTCAACCCAGCAGGATGTCCCTGTATATCAGCATGCCGGTGAATCCGCAAGCTTTAGCGCTTTTCCTTGACAGTTTCCCAAAATCCGATACAATAGCTGGTAATTGTAAACTGACGAAATCCTTTGGAAAATCCATCCAACACCTTCAAATGGGAGGCATCCATGTTTACAAAACAATACCTGAAAACCAAACCGATTTGCAAAGTCACGTTCAAAGTGCTGAAAAAACATATCGGCCAGGCCCGATCCGTACAGATCATCGGAGAATTCAACAACTGGGACCTGAACGCCCCGGGCATGAAAAAATTAAAGACCGGGGACTTTTCCTGCAATATCGACCTGCCCACTGAACAAGCCTATCAGTTCAGGTATCTGGTGGACAAAGAGCGGTGGTTCAACGACGAAAACGCGGATGCGTATCTGCCGTCCCCGTTTCCCGGCATTGACAATTCAGTGATCGCGATCTGACGGGGTGTACGACGTCATCATCGTCGGGGGAGGCCCGGCCGGTCTTTTTGCAGCCCATTATCTGACCGAACAGTCCGATCTCAAAGTCCTGCTCATCGAAAAAGGCAAGCCCCCGTTTGAACGGAAATGCCCGAACCATCATCTTAAGCGTTGCATCCAGTGTGACCCCTGCAACATCCTGTCCGGTATCGGAGGAGCCGGTCTGTATTCGGACGGCAAGCTCAATTTCATCCCCCGATTGGGAAAAACCGATCTGACCCAGTTCATGTCCCTGGGTGCGGCGCAGAATCTGATCGATGAAACCGAAGCCATATTCACCCGTTTCGGCATGGACGGCACCGTGTATCCCACCCATATGGATCAGGCCCGGCAGATCCGCAAAGAAGCCAAACGCGTGGGCATCGATCTGCTTCTAATCAAACAGAAACACCTGGGATCCGATCATCTGCCCGCCTACATCGCCGGAATGGCTGATCATATCCAATCCAGAGGGCTTACGGTCAAAACCGGAGAAACCGTACAGGACATCCTTGAAACCAGCGGCCGGGTCAGGGGCGTGATAACGGAAAAAGCGACCTACGACGCAGACAACGTCATTCTGGCGCCGGGAAGGGTCGGTGCCAACTGGATGGCCGCCGTGGCCCAGAAACACGGTATAGCCCTGAGCCAGCGAGGAATCGAAGTCGGGGTCAGGATCGAGGTGCACAACGACATCCTGGACGATATCTGCAATATCATCTATGATCCGACATTTTTTATCCAGACACCCACCTATGACGACCAGACGCGGACTTTCTGCACCAACCAGGGCGGGTTCATCTCCCTGGAAAACTACAAGGATTTTGTGTGCGTGAACGGACATGCCTATTCCGACAGAAAATCAGCCAATACCAATTTCGCCTTTCTCTCCAAGGTCGTTCTCAACGAGCCGGTCACCGACAACCAGGCTTATGGAGAATCCATCGGCAAACTGGCCACCATTATCGGGGGCGGCAAACCGATACTGCAACGGTTCGGGGATCTCAAAAGAGGGCGACGGTCCACCTGGAACCGTATCCGGAAAGGGTATATAGAGCCCACCATGACCCACGTGGTCTGCGGGGATATTGCCATGGCTCTGCCGGAGCGAATTCTCACCAACCTGATAGAAGGCCTTGAGGCTTTGAACCTGGTCATCCCCGGGGTCTCCAACGATGAAACCCTGCTCTACGCGCCGGAAATCAAATTTTTCGCCACTCAGGTGGAAACCGACGCCCACCTGGAAACAGCCATCCGGGGAATGTTTGTGGCCGGCGACGGACCGGGTGTGGCCGGCAATATCGTATCCGCAGCTGCAACAGGCATCATCCCGGCCCGGCGCATCATCGACCGGTTACAAAATTCAGGGCAGGCCGATTTCGGATCGACAGACTGATAGCGGCCGGATCAAGGAAAGAAAGTCGCGCAGGCGTCTTCGGATTCCCAGGCCGTCACCCGGGACACCCGGATTTTTTCCTGAACCGTTTGATCCAGAAGTGCCTGAACCCGCTGGGCGATGTAGACGGCGATGCGCTCCGATGTGGGCTGGACATTTCTGAACATGTCCAGGTCATTCAGGAATCGATGATCCAGCTCTCCTTCGACCACTTGACGAACCGCTTTTTTGATGTCGCCGAAATCCGCCAGAACACCGGCTGCATTCAATTCTTCACCCGACACGGAAACTTCCACATGCCAGTTGTGTCCATGGAGGTTTTCACATTTTTGTCCCACCATGGACAACTGATGGGCCCCTGCAAACCGCGTTTTCACCTTGAGTTCAAACATGTAGTCCCATCCTTTGGCCTGTTACAGGTTTTTGAACAGATTTTTCAATTTGTTGGATATTTTATTGGAATCCAGCTCATCGAACTGTTTGAGCAGCTCGATCTGTTTGGGGCTGACCTTGGTGGGCATTTTGATGAGTACCTTGACGACCTGATCTCCCCGCTGTCCGGTTCTGAGCGAGGCGATGCCCTGCCCCTTGAGGCGGAAAACCTCCCCATACTGGGTGCCTTTGGGGATTTTCATTTTTTCCTCTCCCACCAGGGTGGGGACGGTTATCTCATCGCCAAGAATGGCCTGAACAAAGGATATATCAATGGCACAGACCACATGGGTATGATCCCTCTGGAAAAATTTATGGGGTTTGACATTGATGACCACATAAAGGTCTCCCGGCGTGCCTTCCGGACCGGGCGGAGCCTCCCCCTCACCCGAGAGCCTGAGTTTGGACCCCACATCCACCCCGGCCGGTATTTTGACCTGAACCTTCCGGGTAATCTCCACCCGGCCGGCGCCCCGGCATTTGCGGCAGGGGTGGGAGATGATGGTGCCCTGGCCCTTGCAGTAGGGACAGGTCGTCTTGACCTTGAAAAAACCCTGATTCTGGATAAGCTGGCCTGATCCCCGGCACTGGGAGCAGGTTTCGGCCTGGGTGCCCTCTTCACAGCCCGAGCCGTTGCAATCCGGACAGGTGGACAGTTTGGGGATGGAAATGGTTTTTTCCGTACCGAATGCGGCTTCCATAAATTCAATGGTCATATTGTACCGCAGATCCGAGCCCCTTCTCGCCCGCCCCCCGCGGCCGCTTCCACCGCCGAAACCAAAAAAATCCTCGAAAATATCCCCGAAACTGGAAAAAATATCCTCAAACCCGCTGGGGCCTGAATGACCCGCGCCTTCCAGCCCTCTGTGGCCGAACTGATCATAAATCTGGCGTTTGTTGTCATCGCTCAGCACTTCATAGGCTTCGGACGCTTCCTTGAATTTCTCTTCGGCTTCCTTGTTATCGGGATTTTTATCTGGATGGTATTGTACGGCCAGCTTCCGATAGGCTTTTTTCAAATCCGCCTTTGATACATCCTTGGCCACGCCGAGAATTTCATAATAATCGCGTTTTTCCGTCATAAGGGGTCCACCGGTTCCGACCTGTTCAGGATCGGTTTATAATTGTAATCTTCCTTTGTTTATGGTACGTTCCACGCTACTTTGGCAAATGTACTAAAATAAATCAAAAATCCAGGTTGTCAACGATGAACAGGGAACTTGATTTTGTGAAAGCCATGTTCGACCGGATCGCTCCGTGGTACGACTTTCTGAATCGGCTTCTGAGCCTTCACCGGGACACGATATGGCGTTCCGAGATGGTCCGGGCCGCCCGACCGTCAAGAGATGACCGCATCCTGGATGTGGCGTGCGGAACCTGTGATGTGGCCCTGGAAGCCAGTGCCCGGCTGCGGGGCCGGGTCATGATCTGCGGGCTTGATTTTTCTTACGGCATGCTGGCCCTGGGCCAAAAGAAACTCCGGCAGCGCCGCAACCAAAGCATATCCCTCGTCAACGGGGACGCTCTTTGTCTTCCGCTGAGGCCCGGCCGATTCGACGCCGTGTTCATCGCTTTCGGAATCCGCAATATCATGGACCGGGCCGAGGCCCTTCAACAATTTCACACCGTGCTGAAACCGGGGGGCAGGCTGGCTGTCCTGGAACTGACCACGCCGCAGAAACCGTGGCTCAGAAAACTTTACCACTTGTATTCCCACCGGGCGCTACCGGCTGTGGGCCGCTTTTTTTCCAAAGACCGGCAGGCTTACCAGTATCTTCCGGATTCGATTCTCCGATTTCCCGGACCGGTGGAATTTGCCGGCATCATGGGTAAAGCCGGTTTTACGGACATCCGTTTCAAGCCCATGACTTTCGGTATCGTGACCCTGTTCATCGGGGTCAAGCCCTGACCTGAATCGAAAAATCCTGCCCCCCTTCTTCGGCAAAAGGAAGGGGCGCAGGATCATAAAGGCTTTTTCAGGATGGTGGGCGCCCGGAAATGGGCGTCGTCTCTTTGCGGATACCCGATACTGTAATGCAGCCCCCGGCTTTCCTTTCGCATGAGAGCGGACCGGATAACGAGTTCGGCCACCGTGGCCAGGTTGCGGAGTTCGATGAGATCGGCCGTAATTTTGAAATCCCAGTAATAGTCGTTGATTTCCTCGTTGATGGTCACGATGCGGCGCAATGCTCTCTCCAGGCGTTTGTCCGATCGGACGATTCCCACGTAGTTCCACATGAGGCGCCGGATCTCATCCCAGTTATGGGACACCACAATGGCTTCATCGCTGTCCGTTGTGCTGGTTTCATCCCATGGATCCAGACGGACCGTGATTTTTTGTCCCAGTCGCCGGAACTCCCGGATGGATGCCAAAGACGCCCTGTTGGAATAAACCAGAGCTTCCAGAAGGGAATTGGAGGCCAGGCGATTGGCGCCGTGCAGCCCGGTGCAAGCGGTTTCGCCCACGGCGTAAAGCCGCTGGATATCGGTCCGGCCGTCCAGGTCCGTGGCCACCCCTCCGCACATATAGTGGGCCGCCGGAACCACGGGAATGGGATCTCGGGTTATATCGATCCCGAATTCCAGACATTTTGAATGAATATTGGGAAACCGTTTCCGCACAAATTCCGGTTCTTTATGGCGGATATCCAGAAAAACCGAATCCGCCCCGGTGCGTTTGAGTTCACTGTCAATGGCCCGGGCCACCACATCCCTGCAGGCCAGCTCTCCGTCCGGACTGTAGCGATCCATGAAACGCCGGCCCCGGTTGTCCACCAGAAGAGCGCCTTCTCCCCGGACCGCTTCGGAAATCAGAAAATTTTTGGCTTCCGGGTGAAACAGACAGGTGGGATGGAACTGAACGAATTCCAGGTTGGCCACGGACGCGCCTGCCCGGTAGGCCATGGCGATCCCGTCACCCGTTGCGATATCCGGATTGGATGTGTACAGATAGACTTTGCCGGCCCCGCCCGTTGCCAGAAGGGTGATCCCCGCATAAAAGGTTTCGACCCGACCGGTCTCGTTGTCCAGAACATAAGCCCCGCAGCAGATATTCTCCTGCTGGGTGATCACGAGCCCGCTCCGAACGCTGGAGGAAAAAGTGATCAGATTCACGGCCACATGATTTTCCAGGATCACAATGTTCGGATGGCACCGCGTCTGGCGGACCAGCGTGTCTTCAATCTCCTTGCCGGTCAGATCGTGGGCGTAGACGATGCGTTTGGCGGAATGACCGCCTTCCTGTCCCAGAGAAAAATCGTATTCGCCGGTTCCCGATTTATTGAAAACGGCTCCCAGCCGAGCCAGCTCCCTGACACGCTCCGGACCCTCCCGGACCACCATTGAGACCACTTCTCTGTTGCAGAGCCCGTCACCGGCCGCCAGAGTATCCTCAATATGCAGGTCGAAGGAATCTTTCGCGTCGAAAACGGCGGCCACTCCTCCCTGGGCCAGGGCGGTATTGGTTTTCTGAATCTGTTTCTTGGTTACGATGGTCACCCGACCGAATTCGGCCACTTTGAGGGCATACCCCAGACCGGCGATCCCGCTGCCGATCACCAGAAAATCCGTCTTCTTGATCATAGCAGGCTGCTTCTTCGTTTTTTACGGGTACTGAGGCCGAAAAACAGGCCCACGATAAAGACGCCGGGGCCAATGAGAAACCAGAGTTTGGGTTCATTGTTCAGGCTGGCTTCCAAATCCTCCATTTCTTTTTGCTGCACTTCGTGCTGTTTCAAAAGATCTTTATAACGGGTCTCCAGCTTCAGGAAATCAGCCGATTCCTTCTGAAGCCGGTTGTATTTTTCTTCCATGTCGACCAGGGACTCACTCTTGGCGGCAAGAGCCTTGTTTTCAACTTCCAGTTCCATGAGCCGGGCCTCCAGGGCCTGGTTTTTTTCCGTCAGTTCTTGTACCCGAAGCGCTTCTGGAACGTTGCGAGTCATAAAACGGGTCAACACCCAGCCGGCTTTGCCGTCCATGGTTCGAACCCGGGACCAGTCCGTCTGGTATTCGACGATCTCGAGCCGGGTGCCGGTTTTCAGCATGGCCACGATTTTGTTGTCCACGCTGGGGCCGGTCCTCATGGTGATCTCCGTAATCCCGGCGACATACATGGTATCGGCAATGGACAGGCCGGTCAGCGCCACCAGCCACATAAAAACAATCAAAAGGCATTGACAGGTTTTTTTCAGCATATTCCCATCTCCTTTATAAGGGTATGCGATCCGCAATGATTTTTTTTTAAGCTACGGCCCCGGTTTAGGGAACGAATCCTCCGAGTGCCCGAAATCATCTGGATCGATAATATTCCATGGGGTCCATGGTTTGATAACTTTCCGATTGAATGTACTGAAGAAAAAACAGTAACACGTCCGGAGCAACCATACCGGGCAGTTTGTATACCTCTCGGCCGGCGCCGTCCAGAAACCTTGTGTCCGGATACCCGACAATTTTATAAGCCCGACCGACATCCTTTTCCCGATCCCCATCCACCTTGATGGAAACGAAATGATCGGTCAGAAACCCGATCACCGAGGCATCGGAAAAAGTCTGCTGCTCCATCTGGGAGCAGAACCTGCACCAATCCGTCCTGAAATGCAAAAATACCTTTTTGTTCTGTTCCCGGGCCTGTTGCATTCCTTCATTGTATGGCTTCCAGTCGATGCCGGCGCAAAATGCACTCCGGGCAAGCCAGATCAGTACCAGGGCCGAAAGGACGATTCTGAAACGCATGGGTTTTTCCTTATCCGTTCAATGGATCCGATTCAAATAGATTACTATATATATGAAATACGCTGTTGCAGGCAACCCCCGGAGCACATAAAAACATGGATGGAAAAAAAGCTTTTCTTTCTTTTGCTGATATATGTATAAGCAGATAAACACGGTTCATGACAACAAATCTGAATTTCGGCAAAAACCTTGAACTAAAGGAGGCAAAAAATGAGTGACACCGTATGGAAAACCCCTTTCTGGCCGAAAGGCGTGCCCCACACCTTCACTGATTACAAATTCCCGGTTTTCAAATTTCTGGATGATTCGGCCAGGGACTACCCGGACAGCATCTTCACCCAGTTTCAGGGGGCCTCCCGCACCTATTCCCGGGTCAAGGACACGTCCGACCGGATCGCGGCCTTCCTGGCCGGACGGGGCATTCGTAAAGGCGACAAGGTAGCCATTTTCCTGCCCAATCTGCCCCAGTTCCCGGAGATTCTGTTCGGCATTCTCAAGGCCGGGGCCGTTGCCGTCAACTGCAACCCGGTCTATACCGCGGCCGAGCTGAACTATCAGCTCAAGGATTCTGAATCCAGAATCGTTTTCTGCATGGATCATCCCGTGTTTTACCCCAACACGGTGAAGGCGATCGAAGGAACGGCCGTCGATACCGTCGTTCTGTGCAATATCAAATCCTATCTGCCCAGAGTCAAGGCCATCCTGGGAGGTCTTCTGGGCAAAATTCCCAAAGCCGGTCCGATCCGACCCGGACACCTCATGTACGACGACATCGTGGCCGCATCACGGCCCTCCCCCCCGACCGTGGACATCGACCCGGAAAAGGACACGGCGGTCATGCTGTATACCGGCGGAACCACCGGGGTCCCCAAAGGAGCCGAACTGACCCATACCAATTTCACCTATGACGTCATGGCCATTTATACCTACGGACGGTTTATCCATGGAGAGGGAAAACCACTCGAAGCCTTGTATAAAGGAGATTACCACGCATTCCTGGGCGTCCTGCCCTGGTACCACAGTTTCGGGATCACCGTGGCCCTTCTCATGTCGGCCATGCTGGGGGCCAGACTCATCTGCATCCCGGACCCCAGGGCCGGCAACCCGCCGTTCACCGAGGTACTCAAAGCCGTCCAGAAATACAAGCCCACTTTTATGCCCGCCGTGCCCACCATATTCGTGGCTTTCACCAACCACAGACTCATCGATCAATACGATCTGTCATCCATCATGGGCTGTTTTTCGGGCGGTGCGCCATTGCCGCCGGAAGTCTGCAAACGGTTTGAGGAAAAAACCGGAGCCATCATTTTTGAAGGATACGGTTTAACGGAAACCGCGCCTGTGGTTTCAGCCAACCCGACCTTCAAAGAAACCAGGAAAATAGGATCCATCGGCTTTCCTCTTCCCGGAACCGACGTCAAAATCCTTCATATCGACGACCCCCATAAGGAAATGCCCCGGGGAGAAGACGGTGAGGTGGCGGTCTGCGGACCCCAGGTCATGAAGGGATACTGGAAGCGACCGGATGCGGACAACGAGGTGTTTGTCGATCTGAACGGGAAGCGCTATTTTCTGACCGGCGACATCGGCCACATCGATCAGGACGGCTATATCACCATCACGGATCGGAAAAAAGACATGATCATCGTGGGCGGCTTCAATGTCTACCCAAGGGATGTGGAAGACATTCTCTACACTCACCCCAAGGTGGAACTGGTGGCCGTAGTGGGAGTGCCGGACGCCAAAAGCGGGGAAAAAGTCAAGGCTTTCATCAAATTGAAAGCCGGTATGAACGCCACTGAACAGGAAATTCTGGATTTCTGCAAAGAGAACATGGCCGGGTACAAACGGCCCAGAATCATTGAATTCAGAGACGAGATACCGGTTTCCAACGTGGGCAAGGTGTTGCGCCGTGTTCTCCGGGATGAGGGAAAAGCCGCTAACGGGTAACCAGACGGATCACTTCACCGGCAACGGCCAGGCCGAAGGCTCCCGGCACCCAGACCACGGTTCCGATGGGAGGCCGAGACCGGCCGTGATCCGGAAGGGCATCCACGGTGTCTTCCGGTTTAAAGGGCTGTTTGTTCAAAGGCGGTTCAATGGAATAAACAGCCCGGATCCCCTTGAAAATTCCCCTTCTGTGAAGCCTTCGCCGAACCACCCGGGCCAGGGGGCAAACCTCGGTCTCACTGATGTCCCCGACGCGGATCATGGAAATATCCGTCCGACCGGCCGCCCCCATGGAAGAGACCACGGGCAGGCCCATGGTGACCGCCCTTGACAGCAGGCTGATTTTTGAATTCAAGCCGTCAATGGCATCCACCACCACATCCAAGTCCTCCGTCAGAAGGTCTTCCAGGCTTCCGGCGTTGATGAACGCGCTTTTCAACGAGACCTGACAGCCCGGGTGGATATCCCGGACCCGTTCGGCGGCCAGTTCCGCCTTTTCCCGTCCCACGGTGGAATGCAGGGCCAGAAGCTGGCGGTTGATGTTGGAGACGTCCACCCGGTCAAAATCCACGAGGGTGAGTCGGCCCACTCCGGTCCGGGCCAGAGCCTCCACCGCGAAGGACCCTACCGCCCCCAGGCCGAATACAGCTATTGAGGCGCCTTTGATTGTTTCCATGGCCCGGGGGCCAAGCAACTGTTCGGTCCGCGCAAACGGGTTCATGAAAGTCCGTCCTTTTCTTTTAGAAGCGATCCGAACAGGGCTTGGCTGTTTTCATACACCTGATCGGCAAACCCTTCCAAATCCCTGCCGATCCGCTCCGCCGCGATCCGGGCGATGGCGGGCAGGTTGGACGGTTCGTTGAGCCGTGTGGGCCGGGGTCCGGGCAGGTGGGGGTAGATATCCGGGGTATCGGTTTCCAGAACCACTCGGTCTTCGGCCACCCGTCTAATGGCCTGAACAGTCTTTTTGGCTCCTTCAAAGGTCACGGATCCGGAAAAAGATAGGTACAGGTTGAAGGACTCGAAAACCGGAACCAGCTCGGCAGACCCGGAATAGGAATGCACCAGGCCCGGAACCCTCAGTTTGCCCATCTTTTTGAGTATCCGGATGGCCGGGTCCCAGGCTTTGCGGATGTGTATGGTGATGGGCCGCCCCAGGTCCCTGGCCAGGGCCAGGTGATGCTCGAACACCCGGATCTGAAGGTCCCGATCGAGGGTTTTGTCCATGAAATCGATCCCGGTTTCCCCGATCCCGGACGACGGATAGGCCTCCAGATAACGGAGCAGGTTGTTTTTCCATAGATCGGACAGAGCGTCCAGAAACCAGGGATGAAGGCCGAAAAAAGGCAGAATGGGCGGATGTTGTTCGCTCAATTCAGCGGTCAGTTCGAAATTTTCCTCCATGGTGGCGCAGGTCGCCATATACCTGACTCCTTGAGCCCGGGCCCGGGCCATGATCCCCGGCACATCGGCGATGATGCGCTCATCGTGCAGGTGGGTATGGGAATCGATGAAAGGCATAAAGTCCTGATCACGCGCTTTGTTTCAGACCCCTTGCCCGCTTGAAGGATGAACGCCTGGGGCGGAGCCTTTCATTATTCTCGAATGGATCTGATCCAGGTCCATATCCTTGTCCTGCCCGTGGAACCCCAGGGTCAGGCCATCCTGATCGAAACGGGGAATGATATGAAAATGCAGATGGAATATGGTCTGCTGGGCCGACAATCCGTTGGCGTTGACCAGATTGTAGCCGGTTGCACCCAGGGCCTTGACCAGGGTCATCGCGGTTTTCCTGGCATGCACAATCAATTCTGAAAGCATTTCATCCGGCGAGCTTGAAAGATCTTGGGTGTGTATTTTCGGAATCACCAGTGTATGCCCGGGACAAACGGGATGGATATCCAGAAACGCGATGGAATCTCCTGTTTCGGAAACGATTTTGACCGGATGGATGCCGTTGATGATCTTACAGAAAATACAATCCATTTTATGTTTCATCCCCAATAATGATCCGCTCGATGGCCGGGTGGATGATTTCTCTCCTATCAATTTTCCCGAAGGCTGTAAATACAAATCATGGGGGCGTTCGCAAGGCCGGTCAAAAGTCAGGCCGCCGGTCAGGGCAGAACGACCTTGATAACCGATAGAATCGCCCATTGAAAGAACCGGATGACCGGATCCAGAACCCCGAAATACAGCAGGGCGATGACCAGCACAAACCCGTACCGTTCCAGCCTCAAAATCTGATTCTGAACAGCCGGGGAAGCCATTCCCAAAAGGATTTTGGATCCGTCCAGAGGCGGGAGCGGGATCAGGTTGAAGGCCGCCAGCATGATATTGATCCGGGCGAAATAATACAGCAGCGAGGCCGTCGGACCCGAGGCCGGAGGAGAAAAAAGTCGGTCCAGAAAAAGCGCGATGAATGCCAGCAGCATGTTGGCCATGATGCCCGCTGAAGAGACCAGGATCATGCTTTTGCGTCGGTCCCGCAATCGGTTGAAATCCACGGGCACGGGTCTGGCCCAGCCGAAACCGAATATGAACAGCATGAGTGTCCCGACGGGATCCAGGTGCTGAAGCGGATTGAGGCTCAGGCGCCCAAGCCGTTTGGCGGTGGGGTCTCCCAGACGCCAGGCCATCCAGCCGTGGGCCAGCTCATGAAAAATGACGGCGTACATCAGCGTCACCGCGATTAAGACAAAGGTCAGCGGGTCGCTGACCAGCAAATTGAGCAGACCCATTCACGGTTCTCCTTGTTTTTTTAATCGACTCTGAGTTCAGATCGCGGCACAGGCCAGTCCCAGATTCCGGATGGATGTGCCGCCGTCCCATCGGCTCTTGTCCCGTTCTCCCACAATATTGGAAGCGGCTCGGACCTCCACCATGGGCACTCTGTAAAGGGCTGCCACATGAGCCGCAGCCGCTCCTTCCATGGCTTCCATGACCGGTGAAAGGGCCGCATGAACCCGGGCGGCCTGTTCAAAGGAGCCGGTCACGGCCGAAACGGTAAGGAAGCGCCCTTTGCCGACCCGGATGCCTTCCGGATCCAGTATTCGCAAGAGCCGGTCGTGGATCTGCGCCACGCGGCTTTCATCAAATGGATACCGGCCTTCCCGGGTGGACGGCATGGACGCGATCAGATCAAAGGGCAGAGGACGGTTCACCGGTCCGTCGGCGGCGACACCGGCATGGATGTAAATCTCTTCCTCTGCCACGGCTACATCCCCGATATCGAATCCGGATTCCCGGAAAACGCCGGCTATCCCGATCTGAAGGATCACGGCCGGCCTCGATCGCTCCAGGTAGGCGGTCAGGGCATGGGCCGCATTGAACACTCCGGGGCCGGAAATCAAGAGATCATAGGTGTTGCGGCCCATCGTTCCGGAAAAAAGGCTCAGGCCGGATCGGGTGGTCTGCTGTCGGTCGGGGGGATAAAACCCCGTAAATCCTGCCGTCTCCGCCAAGGTGGCGCAGAAGATGAGCCTGTCAGGATCCATGGACCATCCGGGCCAGGGCCATGAGGGCCATATGATATCCCAGATGACCGAATCCGGTAATCTGCCCGGTCACCACATCCGCCAGCAGGGATTTACGGCGGAATTCCTCCCGCTTGTGGATATTGGACAGATGAATCTCGACCAGTGGGCAGGTCAGCATCACCAGCGCGTCGCGCAGGGCCACGCTGGTATGGGTCAAGGCCCCGGGATTGATGATAAGGCCGTCCACGGGATCTTCCACCCGCTCCTGGATCTTGTCCACCAGGACGCCTTCATGGTTGGACTGGAAAAAATCCAGGCTCAGTCCCAATTTTATGCCTTCCTCAGCCAAACCCCGGTTGATGTCATCCAAGGTCAGCGATCCATACAGATGAGGCTCTCGCTTGCCCAACATGTTCAGGTTCGGCCCGTTGAGGACCAGAATCTTTTTGATGTGTTCGGTCATGGGCATCCTTTACAAATAAAGTCTTTCCGCCTCTTCCGGGGATGCGGCATAGCCCCTGAAACCTTCGACAGCCTCACAGGAAGCGATGGTGCTGGAGGCAAAAAAACCTTCCACCATGGTTTTTTCTCCTTCCCGGATCAGAGCCATGAACAGGACCGGAACCATGCTGAGCTCCCCTTTTCCGATACGGACCGCAAAATCGTGGGGGGGGTCGGTTTGATACACGGCATACAGCTCTTTTTGAACCGGCATGAGCTGGACGATTTCCGGCCCATGGGTGTGGTTGTGACTGTGTTCACTGCAATGGTTACACATGGAAATGGCCTTTCATTTTATTATGACGACGGTTTGCATTCAACGGTCCAAAGCCTCGATATCGTCCCGGGTGAAGACATAAATGGAATTACAGTAATGACAGCGGACTTCGACCGGGAAGGGGCCGTTTTCAATCATATCTTTTTTGTCGGCTTTCGGCAGGTTTTTTAAATACCCCTGCATCCGCTCCCTGGAACACCGACAGAAAAATTCCACCCGGCTGCTGTCCAGGATCCGGGGATTCAGGTCGGCGAATCGTTCCATGATCACCTCATCCGGCGTCATGTCCCGGGCAAACATCTCTCCTAAGGACGTTATCGTCTGAATCACGGTTTCCGCCTGTTCGAGACGGGCGGCATCGGCACCGGGCATGGCCTGGAGCAAAATACCGCCGGCCCCCCGGACATTTTCCGCCTCGTCAAAAAACACGCTGAGCCTGAACCCGGTGGGAATCTGTTCGGAAACCAGGAAATAATGGGCCAGGTCTTCGGCAATGCTGCCGTGGGCCAGGGCGACCCGGCCGGAGTAGGGAACCTTTGCATCGGCCAGGTATTTGGTCACGGTCAGGAAGCCGGCCCCGAAAAGAGAGGACAGGTTTGGAACGCTTTCCATGCCGGCAACGTCAATGTGTCCGTTTTTCAGAAAGCCCCGGACTTCCCCGAACACGTTGGATTCCACATCCAGCCCCCCGATCGGTCCGGAACAGCCGATACTGACGCTGATCCGGTCGGTCCCGGCTTTCAGACCGGAACACAAGAGAGCGGCCGCAATATAGGCCTGCCCCATCACAAGGGTTTCCAGGGGGCCGTAGTCATGATTGGCCCTCATTTCGTTCACCAACCGGGTGGCATGCACAATGGCGCCCTTGATAGTCCGATCCGCCAGGAGAAACCTGGTCATCCGGTCTTTTAAGGACGCTTTGAACTGAGCTTTGACATCATGGGTAAAGATATCTTTCTTGATCATATCGCACTTTTCTCTTTTAATCAGGTTTCAGGCCGATTGCGGAAGGGTCCGGTCAAAGCTTCGAAGCTGAATGGCTTCAGCCAGATGGCGCCGCTCAATGTCCGCGGATCCATCCAGATCCGCTATGGTTCTTGCCACCCGTATCATCGAATGACAGGCCCGGGCGGAAAATCCCAGGATATCCACGGCCCGCTCAAGTATTTTCTCGCCCTCCCGGTTCAGACGGCAGAATGTTTTCAGATAACGACCGGTCATTCTGGAATTGCTGAAAATGCCGGTTTTGCAAAATCGTTCCGTCTGAACGCGCCGCGCCTTTGCCACCCTTTTCCGGACGGCGGCCGAAGCCTCCCCCCGGGCCGATGTCCCCAGCTCCCGGTAAGTCACTTTGGGCACTTCGATCTGGATATCGATCCTGTCCAAAAGGGGACCTGAAATTTTGGACCGATACTTTTGCACCTGGGGCAGGGTGCAGGTGCATTTCGCGTGCGGGTCTGAGAGATATCCGCAGGGGCAGGGATTCATGGCCGCCACCAGCATGAACACCGATGGATAGGTGGCTTTCATCCCGGCGCGTGCGATGGAAACCCGGCCATCTTCCAGGGGCTGGCGCAAAACCTCCAGAACGTTTCGCCGGAATTCCGGCAACTCATCCAGAAACAGAACGCCGTTATGGGCCAGGCTGATTTCTCCGGGAACCGGCCGGGAGCCTCCACCCACCAGTCCGGCGTCCGATATGGTGTGATGGGGCGAGCGAAAGGGACGCGTCAGGGAAAAAAATTTTTTCGGGTCCATGAGTCCCAGGACCGAATATATTCTGGCCACCTCAATGGCTTCGGCAAAGGTGAGCGTCGGCAGAATCGTGGGAATCCGTTTGGCCAGCATGCTTTTGCCAGCGCCCGGAGGGCCGGTCATGAGCAGGTGATGAAACCCGGCCGCCGCAATTTCCAGGGCGCGTTTGGCATGAAGCTGGCCTTTCACTTCGGAGAAATCCGGGCAGCTCTCAGCCTGGGTTTCATCCGGTTTCCTTGACGGATCTCTTTTATAGGGTTGTAAATCCGAATTTCCGGAAAACAGATCCACGATCTGGGACAAACGGTCCACGGCCCAGATATCGATCCCTTCCACCAAAGCGGCCTCATCCGCGTTTTCAGCCGGTATGACGACCCCTCTGAACCCTTTTTCCCTGGCGGTCAGGGCATAGGGCAGAATGCCCCGGACCGGTTTGATATCCCCCGTCAGGGAGAGTTCTCCGGAAAACAGATAGGAGCTGAGCCGTTCCCCGGAAACGGTTCCCGATGCGGCCAGAATACCCACGGCCACCGGAAGGTCCAGTCCCGTTCCATCTTTTTTGACGTCGGCCGGTGCCAGGTTGACGACCACCCGGTCCATGGGGAATGCATATCCTGAATTCTGGATGGCGGCCTTGACCCGGTCCCTGCTCTCCCGGACCGAACCTTCGGGAAGCCCTACCATATTGAACACCGGCAGGCCGTTGGAAATATCCACTTCAACCTCGATGACCAATCCATCGATTCCGCTGACCGAGCAGGATCCGACCTTGGCAATCATCCCGCCGCCCTTCTGCCGGATCCGTCACATCTGTATGTTTTTTCCGGATTCATTTGTTTTATTCTTTTATCAAAAAACCCTACCGAACCAAAGATATTTCTCATTTACTTTGCTTTGCATATTAAAATCAGATATATAGCATTCAAAAAAAATAAAACGGTCTTAATCTAAAGGCAGCCAATACCGCTTATGGTCGATTATATAATGCAAACCACGCTTCTCAGAAGCGTATCCCTGTCAGGTATCGGGGTCCATTCCGGGAAAACAACCCACCTGACCATAAAACCAGCGCCGGAAAATCACGGGATCAAGTTCAGACGGGTTGATCTGCCCGGCACCCAGGATATACAGGCCCTGTTCAAGCGGGTGGTGGATACCAGCCTGGCCACGGTGATCGGTATCAACGGAGCCATTGTGTCCACCATCGAACATCTGATGGCCAGCTTCTCCGGACTCGGCATCGACAACGCCCTGGTGGAACTGGATGATTATGAAATTCCCATCATGGACGGCAGCGCCGGCGTCTTCGCCCAGGAGCTGGCAACCGCCGGTATCCAAACCCAGAACGCTCCCAAACATTTCCTTATTGTCAAAAAAAATATCGGAATTTCAGATCAGGACAAATCCGTGACCGCCTTTCCGGAGTCCTGTTTTAAAATCACCTGCCATATTGATTTTCCCCACCCTCTGATCGGACGGCAGGAAATCTCATTTGACCGGGCCCACGATAATTTCCGGGAAAAAATCAGCCGTGCCAGGACCTTCGGATTTGTCCGGGATCTGGAACTTTTAAAAAAATACAGCCTGGGAAAAGGCGGTAGTCTTGACAATGCCATTGTAATCGATGATGATAAAATCCTGAACAAAGACGGATTGAGATTCCCCGATGAATTTGTCCGTCACAAACTGCTGGACAGTCTGGGTGATTTCTCGCTTCTCGGCATGCCGATCCAGGGACATATCATTACCCGCAAATCCGGACACACCCTCAATCACCTGTTCATTGAAACCTTATTAAAAAACAAGGACGCCTGGGAAACCGGGCCCGCAAAAATATCATGAAACCGATCACACTCAACTTTTCTTTGTTTTTTTTCAATCGTCGAATCACGACGATTTTCATGATCTTTCTGCTCTCTTTGGCGGCTTCGGCCGGTCTAGTCCATGCCGATGACCCGCCCATACCGGAAATCGAAGACATCCGGCTGGTCAATACCCGGGATGACCTGCTGACGTATTTTGAAGTCACCCACGCATTTCCGGATAAAATTGTCCAGGCGGTGATGAACGGGATCCCCACCTCCTTTTCCTTTTATATCTCCCTTTACAAAACCGAGGGGTCATGGTTTGACAAAAAAATCGCCGACATTGAAATCCAATCCACCATCAAATACAATTCCCTGAAAAAAGAATTTTCGGTTTCAAGGCCCTGGAAAAATGAAAAACCCGTGGTGACCCAATCCTTTGAGGAAGCCCGAACCCTGATGACGGAGATCGACAACCTGATCATCGTTCCATTGAATCAACTGGTCAAGGGTGATAAATACCAGCTGCGCATCAAAGCCGAACTGGATCGAATCACCCTGCCTCTCTACCTGCACAATGTGTTCTTTTTTCTTTCTTTCTGGGATTTTGAGACCAACTGGTATTTGATCAATTTCACCTATTAGCCGCCGCCTGATCCGTCCGGCTGGAAAGACATTTTTTATGGCTGATACCAACACCCGGGACCACGAACGGGCCAGAAAAAAACGAGAAGGAATGCTCATCCTTTTCATTCTGACGGCCGTCGCCGTTCTGACTTTTGCCGAAACCCGGATCACCCATTTCGGAAATGAACTGCCCCTGTCCAGCACGGTGCTGATGTTCATTTTGATCAACACCAACCTCCTTTTGCTCCTGGCTTTGCTTCTTCTGGTCTTCCGAAACCTGGCCAAACTCTACTACGAAAAAAAGAACCGGATCCTGGGAACCAAGCTGAAAACCCGACTCATAGCCGCTTTTATCGTTCTGGCCCTGCTGCCCACAACCGTCCTCTTTTTCTTTTCCATTCATTTCATCTCGACCAGCATCGCCTTCTGGTTCAACACCCCGGTGGAGCAGACCCTGGACAGTTCCCTGGCAGTCGGCCAGAAACTCTATGAATACATTGAAGCGGAAAATGAATTTTCAGCCAAGCGCGCCGCTTTTCAAATCGACTCCCGCAAACTGCTGAACAAAGGAAACGAAAACAAGCTGGCCCGTTACGCAGAGGTCATCCAGAGAGCTTTCAACCACGATGCCGTAGAAATCTACACCCCGGACGCCATGCGGGTCAGCCTTTCACTTTCAAGCGAATTGGAAAACCGGCATTTCGGACTTCTAGGCAGCAACGAATTGACGGATATTCCGGAGGGCGGGCTTTCCAATACGGTTTCCCAGAATCTGGAAGACAGCGAACTGCTCAGAACCATCGCCACCATTCCCTTTGCCGCCGACCCCAGAAAAGCGGAAGCCTTTATTGTGATTTCCACCCTGCTGTCATCCGACCTGTCACAGAATCTACAATCCATTCTCAAGGGGATTGAAGAATATCACCAGCTCAAACTGGCCAAAAAACCGGCGTTGACCTTTTATTATATCGCATTGTCCATTGTGGCCCTGCTTGTCATTTTCTGCGCCGTATGGTTCGGTTTTCAGCTGGCCAAAACCATTACCATTCCCATCATGAAATTTGCCGAAGGTACTCAGCGAGTGACGGACGGAGACCTGAACTATCAGATTGATTTTGAAACCGACGATGAAATGGGCACCCTGATCAAATCCTTCAATTCCATGACCCGTGAGCTGGCATCGGGCCGGGAGCAGATAGCTCTGTCCGAAGAACGGCTCCGGCACCAGAACATCGAACTGGAAAAAAGTCGGCGATACATCGAAATCGTTTTGAAAAACATTTCCGCCGGTGTGATCTCCATCGATCATTCCGGCGCCGTCATCACCATCAACAAAGCAGCGGAATCACTCCTGGATATCAACAGCCGGGACATTCTGAACCGGCACTACAAAGAGGTACTCAAAAACGACTATCTCAAACTGGCCGACAAAATCTACGACCAGGTAGCCCAGGGACGGGAAAGCTTTGAAATCCCTCTTTCGGCAACGGTTTCCGGCACGCCGAAACATTTCTCCCTGCATTTCAGCATTCTCAAGGATGAAACCGATAAAAACCTGGGCGCCGTGCTGGTTTTCGATGATGTCACCGAGCTGGAAAAGGCCCAGCGGGTGGCTGCCTGGCGGGAGGTGGCCCGCAGGATCGCCCATGAAGTCAAAAACCCCCTGACCCCCATCAAGCTGTCGGCCCAGCGGCTCAAGCGCCGTTACGCCGCCCAGATAAACGACGAGGTGTTCACCGGCTGCACCGACACAATTGTGGAGCATGTCGATCTGATCCGCAACCTGGTCAACGAATTTTCAGCCTTCGCCAAATTCCCGGATGCCAACGCGGCTCCCTGCCGGATCGAAAACATTATCATGGAAACCATTGCCCTGTATCGGGAAGGATTGGAAAAAGTCGATATCCAGACCGTATTCGCCCACAATATCCCCGCTATGAAACTGGATCACCAGCACATGAAACAGGCTTTTATCAACCTGATCGACAATGCTGTATACGCAGTGGACAAAAAAGGACTTATCCGCATAGACGTATCCTATGATGACATTCTAAAAATCGTCCGGATCGAGATCGCAGACAATGGCCGAGGGGTTTCCGACAAAGAAAAAACCAGGCTGTTCGAACCCTATTTTTCCACCAAGAAATCAGGCATGGGGCTGGGGCTGGCCATTGTCAACTCGATCATTTCAGATCACAACGGGGTCATCCGGGTTCAGGACAACAAGCCCAGGGGAGCCAAATTCATCATTGAACTGCCGGCTTGATGCCGAACAAGAAAAGACACAGGAGACAAAACCATGTATCCCGCAGTATTAATCGTTGATGATGAAACCACCATCATCGAATCGCTTGAAGGTATCCTGTCCGATGACGGATTTGAGGTTCTTCACGCTTTTAACGGATATGAAGCCTTGAAAAAAATCGAAACCGCCTCTCCGGACATCGTTCTTCTGGATATCTGGATGCCGGGGATGGATGGAATCGAAACCCTCAAGGAAATAAAAAAAATAGCGCCCAACCTGCCGGTGGTGATGATCACAGGTCACGGCAGCATTGAATCCGCAGTGGATGCTACCAAATCAGGGGCCTATGACTTTCTTGAAAAACCCCTGTCCCTGGACAAGGTCATGCTGACCATCAACAATGCCCTTAATTTCAGGAAGCTGGAAGAGGAAAATCGGTATTTAAGAAAAAAAACCATCCAGAAAAATTCCATCACCGGCAACAGTCCGGCGGTTCGCAGACTCTACACGCAAATCATGAGCGCCGCTCCCACGGACGCCGCCATCCTGATCACCGGAGAAAACGGAACCGGCAAAGAGCTGGTGGCCAAAACCATTCATCAGCTCAGCTCCAGGCCGGAAAAACCTTTCATCATCATCAACTGTGCGGCCATACCGGATGAAAACCTGGACAGCGAGCTTTTCGGGCATGAGAAAGGGGCTTTTGAAGGAGCTCAATCCAAAAACAAGGGCAAGTTTGAACTGGCTTCGGAAGGGACCCTGTTTCTGGATGAAATCGGAGACATGAACATTCAGACCCAGGCCAGGATTCTGAGAGCCCTGGAATCCAAGACTTTCCAAAGGATAGGGGGCGGAAGGACCCTGCACATGGATGTCCGCCTCATCGCCTCCTCCAACAAGGATCTCGAGAAAGAAATCGGGGCCGGAAATTTCAGACAGGATCTGTATTTCAGACTGAACGTCATTCCCATTCACGTCCCGGCGCTCAGGGAAAGAATCGAGGACCTGCCGCTTCTGGCGGATACCTTTCTGGAAAAGTCTTCCCAGGCTGTGTCGAAAAACAAGAAAACCCTTTCCGAAGATGCCCTTCGGCTTTTGAAAGCATACGACTGGCCGGGCAATGTTCGGGAGCTGAAAAACCTTATGGAAAGGCTATCCATCATGGTGGAAAAAGACCGGATAGAAGCCCCGGACATCCCTCCTCCCTACAATCCCGAGCCGGAATCAGAGGTATTGGACGGGCCGGATTTCCTTTCCTGCCCGGAAGATCTGGATCTGGCCCGCAAACGGTTTGAAAAAGCCTATATCCGCCAGAGCCTTTCCAGGGAAAAAGGGGATCTGGCAGCCACGGCAGCGAAACTGGGAATCACTGTAAAATATATTAAAAAAGCCATATCGGAAGAATGATGCGGGTGATCGGAGGGCATCTCCGGGGCCGGAAACTAGTCCAAGTCGAGGGATGCCGCATACGTCCCACCTCCGACCGGACCCGGGAAGCTGTTTTCAATATTCTGGGACCGCGTGTCCGGCACGCCCGCATTCTGGATCTGTATGCCGGGACCGGGGCGATGGGGATCGAGGCCTTGAGCAGGGGAGCGGATTACGCCGTATTCATGGATCTCGCCTGTGACACTCTCAACCGGAACCTGATCCTTTGTCGGTTGATGGAGAAGGCCACGGTGATCGTCCGGGACATTGTTCGCGATCCATGGCCTTTGATCCCGCATCTTCAAAATTTTGACATTGTGTTCATTGATCCCCCTTACAACCAGGGGTATATCGAAAAAACCATTGAAAAAGAGGGGTTCACAAATCTTCTCGCGCCGAACGGATGGATTCTGGCCGAACATTCTCACAAGGAAACCCTTCAAATTCAACGGCCGGGTCTTGACATTTTCAGACAAAAAAAATACTCAAAAACAATTGTTTCCTTTATTACCAGAGCTCAGACACAAGGATGACCTCATTTATGGCAGACAAAAAAAAGACGGCAATCTACCCCGGTTCCTTCGACCCTTTGACCAACGGACATATTGACATTATTGAACGAGCGCTCGATATTTTTGACGAGGTGATCGTGGCTGTGTTGCACAACCCGTCCAAAAAATCCCTGTTCACCATGGAAGAGCGGGTGGACATGATCCGGCAAAGCTTTAACGGAGAGCGGTCCGTGGTGGTGGATTCCTTTGGCGGGCTCCTGGTGGACTATGCCAAAATCAAACAGGCTGTGGCCATCATCAGAGGAATGCGGGCCATTTCCGATTTTGAAAGCGAATTTCAGATGGCCCTGATGAACCGCAAGCTGAACAAAGAGGTCCAGTCTGTTTTCCTCATGACCGGGTTCCGGTGGATTTTCACCAGTTCTTCCATCATCAAGGAAGCGGCCCAGTTCGGTGGAGACATCAGCGACATGGTCCCGGAGGCCGTCAAACTGAAACTCATGGAAAAATACCCCAAAATCAGGAAATAAATGGACGGATCATGGATTTGTGGCAGTTAACCATTTTTGTAGCCGTTGTCGACAACAAAAGTTTTTCCAAGGCTTCGGAAGCCATAAATTTGTCACAGCCGACGGTGAGCAGCCATATCAAAGAACTGGAAGATTATTTCCAGTGCCGTTTGCTGGACCGCCTCGGCAAAGTGACCGAACCTACCCGGGCCGGAATTATCCTCTATGATCATGCCCGGAAAATACTGGCCCTGAAGTCCCAGGCGGAAATCGACATGCATGATTTTCTGGGCCATGCCAAAGGCTGTGTGTGTGTGGGCGGCAGTACCATCCCCTCCGGCTATATCCTGCCACGGATCATCGGGCCTTTTTCAAAAGCATTTCCGGATGTGCAAATCCATCTGACGGCCGGAGACAGCATGGACATCATCGGCGGCATCAAAGACGGCCGGATCGAGGTCGGGATCGTCGGCGCCGGAACCGATGACCCCTTGATCCGGCAAGAGAAGCTGATGGCCGATGATATGCGTCTGGTGGTCCCCAGGGATCATGCATGGGCAAACCGTGATTTCGTGACCTGCTCCGAGCTGTTCGGCGAAACCCTGATTACCCGGGAAAAGGGATCCGGCACCTGGCAAGCCGTCATCCAAAGCATGAAACAGTCCGGTTTTGATGCCGGACAGCTCCAAACTCCCATTACCATGGGCAATACCGTGTCCGTCATCCAAGGCATTCTCCACCACGCCGGCATTTCCATTCTTTCCTGCATCGCGGTTCAAGACGAAATCGACAAGGGACGCCTTTCGGCTCTGCCGGTGAAAGATCTGGATCTGACGCGATTTTTCTATCTGACCACATCCACCCGAAGGACTCTGTCGCCCATCTGCAGGAATTTCATGACATTCTGTCAGGACGCCGTTTCGTCCACCGGTGCGGAACCATCCCCCTGATCCCTTCATGGCATTTTTTACCGCCGGCGCGTTTCGGCGAAAGTCACAGCCGTCAATGTGACCACCGTCAGTGGAAGGACAAAATACAGCATAGCGGCGCTGAATCCCGGCAAGGCATCATGATGGGAAGCGGCCAGAACCAGGTAAAGCGTATAGGCGGCCTCATATCCCAGCAGCAAGCCGCCTTCCCACCGGCTGATCCGCCCTCCTGAAAAAAATATGGGCATACAGGCCAAAGATACCGCTATCATCACGGGAATATCGAAATGCAGGGCCGCAGCAGAGACTTCGATGGGAGAGGGGGCCACCAGACCGGTGATTCCGAGAACGCCCAGGATGTTGAAAATATTGCTGCCCACCACATTACCCAGGGCCAGACCGGCCTGGTCTGACAGGGCGGATTTGACGCTGACGGCCAGCTCGGGCGAACTGGTGCCGAAAGCGACCACCGTCAATCCGATCACCAGCGGGGAAACACCTAAAAATCCCGCCAGCCGTGAAGCGCCCCTGACCAGGCATTCAGCGCCCAGAATTAGAAATATCAAGCCTCCCATCAGCATGGAAACAGTCATCGGATCCATTTCTCCTTTTTGTCACACGAACCCGCGAACCTAAG
>CAZQIX010000034.1:0-38430 GCA_964593855.1 uncultured Desulfobacula sp.
CAGTCCCGTTTGTCCGCCGGCATGGCGGCGATAAAATTGTGCCACCAGTCCAGATCCTTGTCCATGGACAGGATGCGCACCCGCTTGAGATCGTCCAGACCTTTGACGCGCTCTTTTTGGATGAACGCCGGTGAGGCTACGGCAATGTAATGTTCCCTGAACAGATTGATTTTTTCAAGATTCTTGAAGGGGTGGGACTTGCTGTCGATGATGAGATCCACTTCATCCTGAACAAGAAGATCGATGAGATGATGGGAGAACACAAAATCCAGGTGGGCATCAGCGTAGGCGGTCAAAAACCCGTTGATATGGTTCATGAGGATGGTGGTTCCGAATTCCACCGAGCTTCCCACCCGAATGCTGAAGGCCGTCTTTTTGCACAATCGGTCGATTTCCTGCCCGGCTTTTTCGATCTCATAAAAAATTTTTTCGCAGGACCGGTAAAGGATACGACCTGCTTCCGTCAGGGTCGCCCGTTTGCCTCTGCGGTCGATGAGAGGGGTTTCAAGCGATTGCTCCAGTTTTTTGAGGGCATGGCTGACGGCGCTCTGAGTGACACACAGATGATCCGCCGTTTTTGTGAAATTCCTGATTTTGCCGAGGGTGAAAAAGGTTTTGAGCTGATAAAGATCCATCAATCCTTTCAAAATTCATGAATATTTTTCATTTCAAATATAAATATAATGAATTATCTTTATCAAATTTTTTCTGATAAAACCATCATCATTTTCAACAACGGCTTCCCTTCACTCAAAAATCAGGGGGGACCGGAGGGCAAACCGATATAAAAAAGGTGACAATCATGTACCAGAACACAGGCTCAGCGGTTCAACAAGAGGAAGGCAAATTAGACAACATGGAAAAATTTGAAGTGTATGGCGAGATCCTGATCGAAAAAACCGTCAAAAATAACGGCCGGGCCGGCCGGATCTACCTGCCGTCGGAATGGGTGGGCACCCGCGTCAAAATCGTCAAGCTGGTTCAATGAAATACCATGAGCGACCCTGAACCGTCATGCGGGGTCGGCCTGACGCATGCCCTTGTTGCCGAGGATGTTATCCATCATGGCCTCATCCAAATGCAGGTTGAAAAAACGCTCATAGAACCAGGCCATTTCCGCTTTCAGATCAAGATCTGAAAAAAGCTCGGGATAGACCTTGTGCGCTGTCCAGAGTATCGCCAGGGGAGTCTCAAGCCCTCCCGGATGGCCCCATCGAGAAATCCCAACCGGAATGGGGTACACTTTTCCCGCCTGAACCGCCCGGATGGGCGCCCATTTTTTATCGGTCATTATTTCCCGGTCCACCCCGGCCTCGTTGACGATGATGACCTCCGGATCCCAGATCAGGATCTGCTCGATGTCGGCAAAACTTTTCTCGCCCTTGCCGAAAAGGGCCTCTCCCACTGAAACATTGATGACGCCGACAGCCGCCGTCCAGTCCGCTTCGATGGTCCCCGGCGCATCGGTCCTCCGGGCCTCGTTGATGGAATGGTACAGGCGCACCCGCTGATCGGGCCGAAGCAACGCGGTTTTCTCCCGCACACGCTCGATCACCGACCTGTAATAACGGGTATAGTCAAGGGCCCGGTCCTGTCGGCCCACGGCCCTGCCCATCATTTCGATGATGCGCATCTGCTCGGCCATGTTACGGTATCCGGCCACAAAATAAGGCAGACCGAACTGTTCCAGTTTCCGGATCTCCGCCTTGACCGCCGCGGTTTCCGGTTTGAGAAAAACAATATCCGGCCGGGTTTTCAACAGGCTTTCCATATTGATGATCCCGCCCTTGACCGGAATGGGTTTTTCCAGGATATCGGGAACAAGGGCTTGCAGGAGCCGATCTTTTTTAAATCCGTCCACAATGGCCACCATGTCCCGGCCCCTGCCCAGCATGGTCATGACATGGCCGCTGAAGGCGTAGAGACAGGCGATCCGTTCCGGAATACGGGAAATCGTCAGGGTTTTGCCCGTAAAGTCGGTGACCGTGACGGGTTCACTGCCCAGGGCCGGGTCGACGGAAAACAGGCCGTTACAGGGCATACCGGCCAGAACGGTCAAACACGCAAGCAATTTGGCAACACGCTGAAACACCTTCATATTTTCTTTCATTTCTTTTTTATTCCAGTGGATCCGGGTCCAAGGTCCGGATGGGGATAATATGCCGGGAACGGCTTCGTCCGTCCAAGTCCTGCTCGATGACCCGGGCGCGGATCTGATAATAGCCGGCCAGGTTATCCTCGGTCAGGGCCAGGGTCGGCGAACCGGCCGTATGGACCCGGCCATGGTGCATGAAAGCCACCCGGACCGGAATGCCTTCATTTTCAAAATAAAAAGCGTGGTTGGGAAAATGAGTGGCCATGATCAGGGTCAGTCCCCGGTCCCGGACCAGACGGACAATGGTTTCCAGGACAATCAGCTCGTGTCTGAAATCCAGATGGGCCGTGGGTTCGTCCATGACAATCACGGGGGTGTCCTGGATCAAAGCCCGCATGATCATCACCAATTGAGTTTCTCCGCCGCTGAGCCGGGTATAGTCCCGGTGAGCGAGCCGGGAAAGGCCGAACGCGGCCAGGATGCCGTCGGCCTTCTCAATGTCCCCGGCCCCGGGCGATGAATAAAACGAGGTATAGGGGGACCTTCCCATGAGCAATACGTCCAGAACGGAAAAAGAAAAATGCCGGTCATGTTTCTGGGGCACGTAGGCCATGATCCGGGCTTTGTCCCGGGGAGAAAGACGGTTCGCCGACGTTCCCGCCAGATGGATATCGCCTTTGTCCAACGGGTGGATGCCCAGGATGCAGTCAATGAGGGTGGTCTTTCCGCACCCGTTGGGCCCCAGCAGACAGAACACTTCCCCTTTTTCAACCGCCAGGCTCACGTCTCGGAAAATAGAGGTTTGACCAAAGGAAAACCTTCCGTTTTCCATTGTCACAAGGGGGGGATTTTCCATCGGTGTCGCTACCATTCCCGGCCCTTGGTTTTCTTTAACAGATAAATGAAAAACGGGCCGCCGATGAGTGAGGTCAGGATGCCCAGGGGCATCTCGCTGGTGGTGATCAGGCGGCTCATGTCGTCCACCAGCACCAGAAACCCGGCCCCAAGACAGAAAGCCAGCGGTATCAGGTCCCGGTTGTTGTTGCCGATGATCATCCGGCCCATGTGGGGGATTACCAGACCGACCCAGCCGATGACCCCGCTGACGCAGACCGCTCCCGCCGTCGCCAGGGTGGCGCAGACAATGACAAAAACCCGGTTCAGATTCACGTTGATGCCCAGGGAATGGGCTTCCTTGTCTCCCATGGCCAGGATGTTGAGCCGCCAGCGAATCACCATGAGCCCGGCCGAACCCGCGACCATGGGAATTCCGGCAGCCAGGATCTGGCCGTATTCGGCCCGGGACAGGCTGCCCATGAGCCAGAACACGATGGCCGGCAACTCGTCATACGGGTCGGCCACGTATTTCAGAAAGGAAATCAGGGCCGAGAACATGGACCCGACGATGACCCCGCCCAGGACCAGGGTCACGGCCTGGGTGGAAGCCGTCAGCCGACCGATGAAAAAACAGAGCAGAACGGCCAGCAATCCGAAGCCAAAGGAAAACGGATAAACGTAAAAAAAAGAGTCAAACAGGATCAGGGCCAGAGCCGCGCCGAATCCGGCCCCGGAACTGACGCCCAGCATTCCCGAACTGACCAGGGGATTTCTGAAAAGTCCCTGAAAAGCGGCCCCGCTCACGGCCAGACTGCCGCCCACCAAAAGCCCCAGAAGGGCTCTGGGCAGGCGGACATGGACAATCACGCCGAAATGGGTGGTGTCGGGCGGCTCCCGACCGGTCAAAAGTGACCCCAGAAGGGCCATTACGTCCGACACCGACAGGGGATAGCGCCCCCAGAAAATAGACATGAAAACCAGAACCAGTGGCAGGCCCGTAATCAGGACATAAAACCACGCCCGGCGCATTCCCGGTCGGATCAATATTGCTTGGCTTCCTTTTTGGTGATGGTCCGGTAGGCCACGCCCGATCCGTCCCCCTCGTCGTCGTCCGTCACCACAATCACCTGCCGATGACCCATCCGGACGGTCTTGGTTTTTTCCGATCCGATCCGAACGGTCTCCTTCAGAGGCAGTGATCGCCCTTCCCGGGTGACCAGCCCGTCCACAAAGGGATAGGCGCAAAGGCTCTCCACGCTCACGATGTCCCCGGGCCGTCCCAGGTGATACCATCCCCTGTATCGGCCGTCGTTGCCGGAAAGCCGCAGCCCGATGCCGGCCACGGCCCCCACCACACCCTGGCCGGTGCCGCCGTGTTCGGTAAGATGAACGCCCACGGAACGCGCCAGGGTGTAAGCGTCCGCTTTGGAGCTGACCTTGCATTTGGCGTTTTGGCCGAATTCGATCAGGGCCCGACAATCCAGCCCATCCTTGAGCTCGGCCACGCACAGGCCGGGATCCGATCCTTTTTCCGACCGTTTTTCAAGAAAATCAGCCATGAAGTCAATCACCGCATTGATGCTTCCCTGCTTCAAATGCATTTCGAAACACATGGAAGAATTGTGCGAGGTATAAGGGATATCATCGTGGACAAACAGTTGATGACGACTGATGGCGCTGGTCACGGCCACTTCTTTGCGCGCCAGAATGCCGCACATATCCTCCACCAGCCAGCCCGTTCCTTTTGTGCCGGGCATGTCCGTATCATCCATACAAACCAGGTAATTCATGACTTTTTCCTTGTATTAAAAACGCATCTTGACGCCGGCATATCCGGTACGCCCCGGCTGGGGCAGACCGAAAGATTCCTCGTAATTTTCATCCAGCAGGTTGTCCACCCCCACATAAACGAAAAAATTCGTTTTCGGCCATTGCTGTTCCATTTTGAGGTTCACGATGGAAAAATCGTCCAGTTTGCCCTTTTCAAAAGAGTCCGAATAAAAATACTGGCCGGCCACATGCATGAAATCCGCATGGGCCGTCAGGCCGAAGGACCAGGTATAGTCGGCTTCCACCGTGAATTTATGCCTGGGCCGGTACTGAAGATCATCCCTGAGCGCCCCCGCGGATTTGTCCTCGGTTTCCAGATAGGAATACCCCAGCCCCAGGCGACCGCTTTCCAGAAAAGACCTGGCCAGCATGATTTCCAGACCCTTGAATTCATATTCGTCATTGTTTTCATACAGGCCCGAGGAATCCAGTTTTTCAATGTATTGTTCCACATTGTTCTTGAAAACAGCCACATCCAGCTGCATATCCTTGAACAATTGCTGGGTCACTCCGATCTCGTAGTTTTTGGACCGCTCCGGTTCAAGGTCCGGATCCCCGGCCGTGGGATCATAAAGTTGCTGAATGGATGGGAAGCGTATTTTGCGGGCATGGGAAGCCCTCAGAAGGGTGGTGTCCGTGAGGCTGAATTCGGCTGCGATCATATATCCGCCCTTGTCCACATCATCGCCTTCATTCTTGTCCTGCCAGTGATGGCTGTAACCGGCCACGATCCCCAGTGTTGAAAACGGTTGAATCCGGTATTCCAGGGCCGCCGAATAAATATCCAGGTCATGATCGTAGTGGGAGAAGACGGGTGGTTTATTGTCGGTCTTCACCTTATTGAGATCGGCGCTGTATTCGTCGGTTTCTCCGGAAAACGAGAAAACGGCCTCTCCGTAAGCATCCAGGTCCATGCTGGTTTGCAGGGCAGCTCCCTTGACCGTGGTCGTATCCGACTGGGTGTAATTGTTTTTCTTGGTAATCGTACTGTAAGTGTCGTCATCATACCGTGCCGTGTCCTGGTCCTGGGTGTTCACAAAGGCCCAGCCCCGGAAACCGAACATCCCCCGGGGGGTATAGCTGAACGAAACCTGGCCGGAAAGGGTTTCAAAATCCTCGGTCCGGTCGTATTTAGGAGATTTGTAAAACGGATTGCTTTTGTCATCCACCGTGATGGGAGGGGTGCCGTACTCGCCGACGGACCGTTCCAGGGTCAGGCCGATGTCAAAGGCGTCATTGACTTCATAAACCAGGTTGCCGAAAAAACCCAACCGCTGATCGTCGCTGTTTTCTCGAAGGCCTCCATCTTGCAGTTTGGTGGCCTTGAAATCGTCGGACAACTCGTATCCATCGGAATCGGAATTGTTGAGATTGGCAAAAAAACTCACCTTTTCCTTGCCGCCCGATACGCTGATCTTGCTGTAATGATTGCCTCGCTGGTCCATTTCCGCGGACACTTCCGTGTCCAGCCCCCGGGTGCCCTGCTTGGTGATGATGTTGATAACCCCGGCCAGGCCGCCCTGACCGTAAAGCACGGAATGGCTTCCGTAAGAAACCTTGATTCTGGCGATGTTTTCAGTGGAAATCAGGTGGGGATCAAACTGGCCGTCGTAGGTGGAATTGACGGGAATGCCATTGAGGAGCAAGATGGTGTGCCGGCTCCGGTAGCCCCGGATATTGACCCTGGGGATACCCTCCCCGCCCTTGCGCACATCCAGGCCGGGTAGAAGCTCCAGGGCCTGATCCAGGGTGGTGATATGCTTTTTTTCAATGTCGTCCGACGTAATTTCAAGTGTGGCTACGGCATTTTCAGCCGGCCTTCCGGCTGAAACGACAACTTCTCCGAGGGAATATGGAGCTGTGGGTTCATTTTTGAGCCCTTCTCCGGCCTGGGCCAGGGATACGGCCAAAGCGCACCCGATCAAGACCGTCAATCGAAGATATCCTTTTAATTGCATTAATTGCATGGGATTTTGTTCTCCTTTCAATTTTAATGGCGTTGTTGAAAACGTGAATTAACCATAAAGGCCTGTTTTTGTCAATCATTTATATTGGTTATTAACGGTGCGTTATGGTTGTTTATGGAAACTTTTTTGAATATAACTTGACAATATCAACCTGAAAATATATCTATTTTCCCCATACAGCAGGATGATCAGACGATAAAGGAAAAAGAATGACCAGAAACGGGTTTTCCGGGATATTCATAATCCCGATGCTTTTATTTTTTCTGTCGGGACCGGTTTCAGCCGAACAAAAGGTGGACAAGGACCTGGACGGTGACGGCAAAATAGACCAGGTTCAGGTGTATGACACTGCCGGAAACCTTTTGAGGCTTGAATCCGACAAAAACCAGGATGGATTCTTTGAAATCCGACAGCTGTATCAAGACGGAAAACTGACCCGAATCGAGCGGGATACGGACAATGACCGAAAAATGGACAGCATCGACCACATCGAAGCCGACAAGCGGGTCCGCCAGGAACGGTTGGACAAAGACGGCCATACAACCCAGGTTTCCTATTTCGATGCCGCCGAACAGCTCAGGGAAATCCGGAAAGACAGCACCGGCGATCTGCGGTTCGACACTGTCTATCATTTCACCGACGGTGTTCTGACATCTTCCACTAAAGATTCCGACGCCAATGGGAAACCCAATATCTGGTGCACCTATCGGAACCAGCTTCCAGTGGAACAGAGAATAGATGAAGACGAAGATGGAATAATGGATCGCATCCTTTTTTTCGATGCAGCGGGCGAACTGGAAAAAATGCTCAAGGAGCCCCTGGGCACGGACCGTTACAAAGTGACCCTGCATTTTAAAAACAACGCCGTCCAATCCCAGCACAAAGACGCCGATGGGGACGGGAAAGCCGACGATATCACCCTGTTTCAAAACGAACAGCCGGTCGAGCAGAAAAAAGACACCAATTTCGACGGCCGGTTCGACGTGGTCACCCGATTTGTCAAAGGGGTTTGCAAGACACAGGAAAAAGACACCAACCATGACGGTCAGCCGGACTTTTTCGCCGAATTCGATGACAAGGGCCTGCTCCTCAAAACCCGGGAAGACACCCGGGGAGACGGGAAAGACGACCGCATCAGGCATTACAGGGCCGGTAACCTCTACAGGGTGGAACATGACCATGACGGGGACGATTTTTTTGAAACCGTCTCCCTGTTTGAAAAAGGTAAAATGGTTCAAAACCTGATCGATAGGAACAAAGACGGCCAACCCGATGTCACCATCCTTTTCGACGAAAAAGAAGAAAAGAAAAGCCTGGTCAGTGATTCCAATCTGGACGGCCGGATCGACACATGGCAATACTATGCGGCCAACCAGCTGACCCGGTTCGAAAAAGATGAAAACGGGGACGGCCGGCCGGACATCCGCATTGTTTACGATAAAGGCCGAAAAACAACCATGCACCAGGATGCGGATTTCGACGGGCACTTTGAAACCACCCAGGTCTATGATGACCCTGTCTGGACCTCGATCGTATCCCGGGATATCAACAAAGACAAACGCGCCGACATCATTTCGTATTACACGGACGACATCCTGATGCGTCGGGAAATGGATGAAGACGGGGACGGGGTATTGGATGCGGCCGAAACTTATCATCCGGACGGCAGGCTGGCCGCCGTCGAGGAAAAAAGCGAAGGCCGGACCGTTCTGACCTGGTTTTACGATGATGCGGAAAGGGTCGTGCGGGCCGAAGAAGACAAGAACCGGGATGGGGCTGTGGACATCTGGTACTTGTACGACAAGGGCGTTTTAACCACTGTCCGGGAAGATACCAATCTGGATGGAAAGCCGGATCTGTGGGAAGTGTATGATGAAACCCAGGCCATCGTGAAACGGGAAAAAGACCTTGATTTCGACGGGACGCCTGATTTTGTGGATATTGTTGAAGATGCTGAAGACATTGCTGAATTAGACAGCTGATCAGTCGGAGGAACACATGCTGGAATTTTTGTCAAAAGGGGGAATCCTGGTGATTCCCATATTGTTTTGTTCGGTCCTGGTTCTGGCCATTTTTTTTGAACGGATCATCCGGTACGCCGTGAACCGCAGCCGGGGAAAAGACATCGAAATCAAAGTGGCCGGACTGATCCGTGACGGAAAGATCGATGCGGCCCTTCAAGCTTCCCGGGAAAGCCATTCACCCATGGGGCGGGTGCTGGAAAAAGCCATCAACGCCACAGACCTGGACAATGAAATGTTGGAATCCGTGATCGTGAATGCCACGGAAAACGAGGTCAGGGATCTGTCCGCTTATCTCCAGGCTCTTGCCACCGTGGGAAATATCGCTCCCTTGCTGGGCCTTCTCGGCACCATCATCGGCATGATCAAAGCCTTTATGGTGATTCAGGAAATGGGCGGCAAAGTGAATGCGGCCGTACTGGCCGGCGGTATCTGGGAAGCCATGCTGACAACCGCCCTCGGTCTGGCCGTGGCCCTGCCCACCATGGTGGCCCACAGTTATCTGGTGGCCAAGGTGGACCAATACGAAGCCAGACTCCAGAATGGTTCCGTACTGTTTTTAAAGGCTCTTTCCAGAAAGGCGGGCTGACATGCTGGCGTTCAAATCCTCCAGGAACCGCTACGCGATACAGGCCCCCATGACATCGCTGATTGATATTGTGTTTCTGCTTCTGATCTATTTTCTTTTGACCACCAATTTTCTGGTGGACGAGGGGATCAAAATCAAGCTTCCCGACGCCAAGGCATCAGCCCCCCAGATCACTCAGGAAATAACGGTGGCCGTCGACAGGGAGGGCCGGCCCTATATCGGAGACAAAGAAGTGCCCATGGACCAGCTCTATACCCGGATCAAAAATCTGATCGGCAACGACACCGACCGCATGGTCATTATCAAGGCGGATAAAACCGTCGTTCTCAACAAGGCCGTCCGGGTCATGGACATCGCCAAGGCGGCCGGGGCTTCGAGATTGAGCCTGGCAACGGAAAAAGGACTTTAGGTGTCATGGTCGAGCCCCAAAAAAAAGGCCCCAATTTTCTTTTGCATGGGTTTATTCTGGTTTCCCTGATCATCCACTTTTTCATTTTTCTCCATGTGGCCGGCCTATATGAGAGCCGGGCCCTTTCCTACATTGAACTGACCATGCATCAGGTGTCCAAACCCCATGTCCGGGCCATTCCCAAGCCCAGGGTCCGGGAGAAAAACCCGGACATCGCGGATGTGGAAACCATCCAAGTCGACCCGTTCAATGTTCCCAAAATCAAACTGGATCCTCTGGAAACCGGCCGCCCCGACCTTTCCCAGGACCGCATCCATCTTCCCCGGATGCCGGATCGAATGGATGTCTCACGGTTTTCCGGCGCCGGCCTGGATATGCCGCCTTCCCATGCGGGAACCCATGAAGATCAGATCGAATTCACCACCGCCAAAGAATATTTTGAAATGCTGAATCTGCGGATTCACAGTTTCAAACAATATCCGGAATCCGCCAAAACCAATCACATTGAAGGAAGTGTGAAAATCGAGTTTATTGTCACGGCCGAAGGCCGTCTGACCGACATCCGAATCATCAAAAGCTCGCGGCACAAAAATCTGGACGACGCCGCGATTGAGGCGGTCAAAAAAGCGGCTCCGTTTCCAAGACCTCCGCCTTTTCTGTTTACGCCGCCGATCACCATGCAGATCAATATTCTGTTCGAACTGGCCTGAACCTGGCGGACAACCTTTTTTCATCCAAAAGGAAATGCTTATGCCATCCATCCCCATCCGACCACGGAAACATCTCCGGCCGATCCTTTTTTTTCTTCTGGCCGTTCTGGTGCTGGCTCCCCAGCCCCTTTTCGCACAGGACACCGACACCCGGACCGTTACGGACATGGCCGGCCGGCAGGTCGTGATCAAAGGGCCGGTAAACCGGGTGATCACCACCTTCAAACCTGCCAGCATCTGCATGTTTTCCCTGAGACTTGCCCACAAACTGGTCGGGGTGGACAACTCTTCCCGCAAGGACCGGCTACACCTGGCTCTGCTGCCGGAAATCGCCCATATGACCGGAGTGGGAACCAAAACCATGGGCATCAGTTTTGAATCCGTGGTTGCCCTGCAGCCGGACCTGGTCATTCTGTTCGCCCAGAAAGACGGGCTGACGGCCGCCGGGAGGCTGGATCTGTTGAACATTCCTTCCATTATCATCCTGCCGGAAACCTTTGACACCATCAAACAGGCCCTGCGCATCATTGCCGAGGCCGTTGGAGAAAAGCAAAAATGCGACGACGTCGAAAATCTGATGGATGACATCATGTCATTTACGGCCCAAAAACTGGCCGGACTGGCCGTCCATGAGCGAAAAACCGGATATTTCGCCTCTTCCCTGGGGCTTTTCAGCACCACCACGGGCAATATGCTCCAGAACGATATTTTCGATCGGGCCGGGATACGAAATGTCTCCGCCCATCTGACCGGTTATTTTCAGGATATTTCCCAGGAACAACTGGTGAAATGGAACCCGGACATCATGGTCCTGTCCCAGCACCTTAAAAAAAGCGAGGCAGGCAGGCTGTCCGATAAACCCCTGCAAACCGTTACCGCAGTCGCCAACCGGGCGGTCTACCGATGCCCCTCCACCATCGCGCCCTGGGATTTTCCCTCCCCTCTGTCGGTTCTGGCCTGTTTGTGGGTCGCCCGGAAAGCCTATCCGGAACGATTTGCCGATGTGGACCTGAATGCCCGGGTCGATGACTTCCATCATCGCCTGTTCGGCCGAACCATGACGCAAATGGGCGGCCTCCTGGGAGACACCATCGACTGAGTGAAACCTTCCGACCCATCCCGAAAATGGATTTTCCTGCTCTCCATCGCCCTGGGCCTGGCCTTTACTTTATCGGTCCTGTCCGGACGGGTAGCTATCACCCTGTCCGAAGTCTGCACGGTTCTGGCCAATTTATGGCATGACCGAACCCTGCATGGGGAATTGCTGTCCAAGGAACTGGTCTTTTTATGGATACGTCTGCCCCGGTGCATCATGGCCGTTCTCACAGGGGCATGCCTGGCCGTTTCCGGGGCCGCGTATCAGGGGCTGTTCCGCAATCCCCTGGTTTCGCCGGATATTCTGGGAGTTTCGGCTGGATGCACCTTTGGGGCAGCCCTGGGCCTGATCCTGCCCCTGGATTCGTTCCTGCTGGTGCATACTCTGTCCTTCGGGTTCGGGATTCTGGCCGTGGCCATGAGCGTCGGACTGGCCAGGGTTATTTCCATCAAACCGGTCATTGTCCTGGTTCTGGCCGGCATGGTCGTTTTATCCCTGTTCAATGCCCTGCTCATGCTCATCAAATATTTTTCCGATCCCTATGACGAACTTCCGAGCATTGTTTTCTGGGTCATGGGCAGCCTGAACCGTGTCACCTGGGACCATGTCCTGACCATGGCGCCCTTTACGGCCGCTGGCCTTTTTTTGTTCATCCGGTTCAGCTTCCGCCTGAACATCCTTTCTTTAGGAGATGTCCAGGCCCGGTCCCTGGGCATGAACCCGGCCTTTTTCAGACTGGTCCTGATCCTGACCAGCTCCTTTATGGTGGCCGTGTCCGTGGCGGTTTGCGGACAGATCGCCTGGATCGGGCTGGTGGTCCCCCACATGGCCAGGTCCTTTGTGGGACCGGAGCATGAGCGCATGCTGCCCGTAACCGGGCTCATGGGCGGCCTTTTCCTTCTGCTGGCGGATTCCGCGGCCCGAAGCCTCTCATCGGCCGAAATTCCCGTGGGCATCATCACGGCCTTGACCGGAGCCCCGATTTTTGGGTATTTCATGTTCAAAAACCGGGGCACGGGATGGATATGATGCTGGAATGTCACCATCTCGGGTTTGACTACAAAGATAAAAGCATCCTCACGGATATTTCCTTCGAGGTTCCCAAAGGCCATTTTTGCGTGCTTCTGGGGCGAAACGGCTCCGGAAAAACCACTTTGCTCCATTGCCTGAACCGGATACTCAGGCCCGTGACCGGCCGGGTTTGCATCAACGGGATGGATCTAAGCGAATTGTCCCCAAACGACATCGCCCGTGCCATAAGCCTGGTTCCCCAGGAGCACATCGACATTTTCCCGTTCAGGGTTCTGGATGTCGTGGTCATGGGACGGGCTCCGTTCTTGAAAATGTCGGCCCGACCGGACGAAAACGATTACCGGACGGCCGTGCTTTCCCTCAAAGCCCTGAACGCGGACCATCTTTCACACAAAAATTTCAACCGCATTTCCGGAGGCGAACGTCAGATCGTTCTTCTGGCCCGATCCCTGGCACAGGCCTCCCCGGTCATGCTGCTGGACGAGCCCACCAACCATCTGGATTTCAACCATCAGTATCATCTGCTGGCCTCAGTCAAACGACTGTGCCGGGAAAAAAACATCTGCATCGTGGCCTCCATGCACGACCCCAACATGGCGGTCCTGTTCGCCGACAGCGTGATCATGCTCAAGGACGGACGCATCATGGCTAAGGGAAGCAAGGACCGGGTCATGACTCGGACGCATATCTCGGCCCTGTATGCCATTGACACCCATGAGGTCCTGATCGCGCCTGCCTCCGACCCTGGAAAAAAAATATTTCTCCCCTGCCTGGTCATCAAAGATCGGAGTGATATATAGTTATTATTAGTTATAATTTGTTCATTATTCATGTGTTGTTATTTTTTTAAAAAAATTATTGACAAATACAAACCAATAATATATTGTGGGTGAAACTTAAAGATTACATTCCCCGACAAATAACTCTTTAAGGACCCTTTTTTGGATAATGACAGGAAATTGTTAAAATATTAACAAACCCCATCTCCTTGGCAAGCATTATCCACACGCCCGCTCTGTTCCGACCCTGACAGAGCGGGCTTTTTTTATTTCTCCTGACTGTTTTTTCAGGATGTCTGCAAAACGAACAATTCTCCAAAACCCGGTCGGATCTGAAACAGGTCCTTGAGGGGTCGGCCGAGAATATGGGTCAGAATCACCCGGATCACCCCGGCATGGGTGACCATCAATATCGGAAACCGTTTTTGCTTGATACAGGCATGGAAAAAAGGGAGGACGCGAAGGGAAAGATCATAAAAGCTTTCACCACCTGGGGGCCTGAAGATATCCATGCATTCCCCCCTCTGCCTGAACCCTTCCGGGTATCGGCTTCGAACGTCATCGAACAACAGACCGTCCCAGGCCCCCATGTTGATCTCGTTCAATTCGGCTGATCCTGTGACCGACTGATCGGAGGTGATCCCATCGGCCGTGCGGACACAACGGCTGAGGTTGCTGGAATAGACCGACCGAAGGGGAATGGATGCAAAAATCTGCCGCCAGTAGTCGGCTTGCCCATGCCCCACAAAATCCAGAGCCACATCCGTGGTTCCGATATAGCGCTTATGATCCGTGCCGACCACCTGCCCATGCCTCAGAAGAAAGACCAGATTTTTATAAGGATAGTATTTCTTTAACGGATTTTCCCGCTGAGGATTCAATCCGGGTTTGTATGAGCCGAGTATGTTCATATCGTCTTGAAATGCTGGTCATGGCCCAGGGCGATTTTTTGACACAGTCGGCAAACCGCTTGTGATAATTCAGGTCCGGCCCGTGTCCGTTGCAGAGTTTATCGGCGAAATAAACCACTTCCTTTTCCCGGATGGGTTGAGTCATGTCCAGGTCGATGTCCATGTGCCGGCTCACGATTTTTGAAACCGCGTCAAACCCCAGGCCCCGGATCAGCTCAGCGCCCACGGCCGCATGATTTTTTTCTTTGCGCTTGATATCATGGAGCAGACCGGCGGCGACCACCAGATCCGTGTTCAAGGGTTCGGACAGGGCGTTGGCCAGTTTCAGGGCTGTGAAAGACACATCCGCCAGGTGGCGACGGATCGGATCATCACGGAGAAGCACCGCATCGACAATGGACAGACACTCTTCCTTGTCCGGAATATTCAGGTTGGTACATTTCCGGCACACCTGTTCATATCCGGCCGGCGTGTCGGCATCCATCAATATTCCCCGATCGTGAACGTTCAAGGGCTGCATTGGGTGTTCCACCCCCAGAAGCAGGTCCCTGAGACCGGATCCGGCTGGAAGGCAGAGAATGTCATGTGTCAGACTGAACGGTATCAAGGGTGGATGCCCAGGGTTTTCCTCAAAAAAAGGTATGATGATTTCGTCTCCGGCCTGGGCAAAAGACCGGATCATCCCGTCAATGGTGGACGGCCGCACCGCCGGGATATCCACCGGCAAAACGAAAAATCCCCCGCATCCCGGCCGTATGCTTTGAACACCCTTCTGAACGGATGACAGCATGCCGGATTCAAAATCAGGGTTGAACACGGACCGGCAGCCGCAGCTCTCGACCACCGGTTCCAGCGCATCCCGGTTATGTCCGGTCACCACAATGATATCGGCCATATCAAAGCGCTTGAACAGATCCATCACCTGCTCGACCATTGTTTTAGCGCCCACCGGCAGCAGGGGCTTGAACGATCCCATTCGGGACGACAACCCGGCGGCCGGTATAATGGCTGACAGTTTCTGACTCCGTCGTTTCATTTGAATGCCCTCCGCAGGACCTATCCTCCCAGATTGGGGTTGATGAACTCAATCACATCGTTTTCTTCCACACGACGGCTGTCGTAGGACGAGGGATACACATATCGACCGTTCTGTTCGACGATCAGGTGCGGGTCACCCTCTTTAACCCATTGGATCAGTTCGTTGATTGTCAATCCCTCAGGGACGGTTTCCTCTATTCCATTCAATCGAATAATCATGCATCGGATTCCTGTTTAGTGCTGGATTCGGCAGACGGGACACCCCGGATCAGCCGTCAGCGAAACGCTTTGTATCCTCATGTCCAGCCCCGAAATTCGGATGATCTGATTCAGGATCGGTCTGCCGATGCCCAGCAGCAGCTTCAGAGCCTCCATGGACTGGAGGGACGCGGCCATGCCCGCCGCCGGACCGACCACGCCGGGTGGCTCTGTTTTCTCCTGGTCCGACCCACCTTTGAAAACACATTCAAAACAGGCCGTATGGGGCGGATTGAAACAGGACACCATGGCGTCGAAACCATCCACCCCAGCGTAGATAAACGGTAATCCATATTGGACGGAGGCCCGATTCATCAACCGGCGGGTTTCATAATTATCCGAGCCATCCACGATCAGATCCACACCACCCAGCAATGACCGGACATTGTCGGGAGCCAGCCGGTCCTGGACCGGGGTCACCTGAATGGTTGTGTTCAAAGCCTTTATCCGGGCAGCCGCCGATATAGCCTTGGGCTGCCCGAGAAACGCTTCGGAATGGACAATCTGGCGGTTCAGATTGCTGTATTCCACACAATCGTCATCCACCAGTTTGATATGTCCAATCCCGGCGGCGGCCATATAAAGGGCAGAAACAGACCCCAGGCCGCCGACGCCGACAATCAGCACGCATGCGCCGGCGAGCCTTTTCTGTCCCAGGGGCCCGATCTGGGGAAGGCAGATCTGCCGGGCATATCGACGTCCTTCCGGGCCGAACGATCGAATCACCTTCGGATTACCTGGATTGGATCTTTTCCTGATAATCCTGAATGGCCTGATATACCCTTTCCGGCGTCAGGGGCAGTTCGATGATTCGAACGCCAACGGCATCATACACGGCGTTCAGAATGGCCGGGATGGTAGGCATGATGGCCCCTTCCCCGACCTCCTTGGCCCCGTAAGGTCCGTTGGGCTCGTCGCTTTCCACCACGATGGCCTTGACTCTGGGCATATCCATGGATGTCACGATCTTGTATTCTGCCAGGTCATGATTGATCACCCGCCCCTGCTTGTCGAAAATCACTTCTTCGTGCATGGCTTCACCGATTCCCATGGACACGGAGCCTTCCATCTGGCCTTCCACGGATGTCATGTTGATGGCCTTGCCGCAGTCATGAGCGTCGGTAATCTGTTCGATGGTCACCTGGCCGGTTTCCATATCCACGGAGACTTCCGCCACCTGGGCCGAGCAACCGTAGGCCGGCGAAGTGCCGACGGCCGCTCCTTTGAATTTTCCACCCAGTAAATGGGGCTTGTATTTTCCGGTTCCCACGATGGATCCCTTTTCAAGGAAAGCGATCCGGGAGGCTTCCTTAAAGGACAACCTGTCTGAATCCGGATTGTCGGTCCAACCCCTGTGCTCCTTGATGTAACGGGTTCTCAGGGCGGAAAAATCCGGAGCGGCACCCTTGAATTCGATGTATCCGTTTCGGATATCCATCTGATCCACGGGCACGTTCAACTGATCGGAAATCACTTCCAGAACCTGCATTTTGGCATGCTCGGCCGCTTCCCTGGTGGCATGACCGGTCATCAGGGTCTGGCGGCTGGAATAGGCACCCAGATCCACCCCCATATCCGTGTCGCCCGACGCCAGCCGGACGTTTTCCAGAGGAATGCCAAGAGCTTCTGCCGCAATCATGGCGAACGCCGTGTCGGAACCCTGTCCGATCTCGGCCGAAGCAGTATACACCAGGGCGGTCCCGCCGTCTTCGGTCAACTTGACGATAACGGTCCCATGCCAGGTGTCCGAACGATAGATCGGGTATCCGGCACCGGACACAAAAAATCCGCAGGCCATGCCGATTCCCTTGCCCTCAGGCATTTTTCCCTTTTTTAGATCCCAGTCAGAGCCTTTCCGGACCGCTTCGATGCATTCAGCCATCCCAAAGGAACTCATGTTCAGATCGTTGCAGGTGGTATCCCCGGTCTCCATCATGTTTTTGAGGCGAAGATCCATGGGATCCATGCCGATTTTCTCGGCAATCATGTCCATCTGCTGTTCGAAACAGGCCCGGGCGATCACGGCCCCGTGGCCCCGCTGGGCCCCGCAGGCCGGTTTGTTGTTGTATACCCGGTAACCGTCATAACTCATATTGGGCAATTTGTAAGGACCGCCCAGGAGCGACCCGGTGTAATAGACCGTGGCAATGCCGAAACTGGTATAGGCTCCGCCGTCCAGCCAGCATTCATGCTTCAGCGCCATGAGCGTGCCGTCTTTTTTGGCTCCCGTGGTAATGGTGTGGCTGAACTGATGCCTAGCCCTTGCCAGCATGAATACCTGCTCCCGAGTATAATTCATTTTCACGGGTTTCCGCGTCTTGCGAGCCAGAAAGCAGCAGGCCAGCTCCATGGGATTGGCCGACGCCTTGATTCCGAACCCGGCCCCAACATAGGGCTTGATGACGCGGACCTTTCCAATGTCCATGCCCATCACCATGGCAACGGTCCGCTGAACATAGTGGGGGACCTGGGTGGAACTGGTCAGGGTCAGCACGCCTCGGTTGTCGAACTCGGCGAGGCAGGCCTGCATTTCGATGCAGGCGCCGTCCTGACGCTTGCTTTTCATGGTCGTGGTGATGATGATATCACTGTTTTTGAGGCCTTCTTCAACATTGCCGAACTCATGGTGAACCTCGGCGCACAGGTTGCCGGGCCATTCTTCGTGAAGCCGGGGAGCCCCTTTCTGAACGGCTTCCTCAATGGTGAACACGGACGGAAGAATCTCGTATTCCACCTGGATCAACTCGACGGCGGCCAGGGCAATTTCCAGGGAAACGGCGGCAACGGCGGCGATTTCATCGCCCACATACCGAACCTTGTCCACGGCGAAAACCGTTTCATCGTAACGGGCCGGACTGACCCCGTACTTGACGGTGCCGGTATCCTTTGCGGTGATGACGGCTTTCACCCCGGGCAGGGCTTCGGCCTTTGATGTATCGATGGACAGAATCCGGGCATGGGCGTGGGGACTTTGCAGCAAAGCGCCGTAAAGCATGCCGGGTCTTGAAATGTCATCCGTGAACACAGCTTTGCCGGTCGCCTTGTCGGGGGTATCCAGACGGTTCGCCCGGGTTCTGATAATATCCAACTCCTTCATGGGTCCTCCTTCACACAATTCCGGATTATGATCTCTGGGATTCAATGGCTTCGAAGATTTTCTGATACCCTGTGCACCGGCAGAGATTGCCTGAAATGCCTTCACGGATCTGCGCTTCCGTGGGATTGGGGTTTTTGTCCAGCAGGTTTTTGGCGGACAGAATCATGCCCGGAGTACAGTATCCGCACTGGATGGCGCCTTTTTCCACAAAGGCTTTCTGAAGCGGATGAAGACCCTGGTCGCCGGCCAACCCTTCGATGGTTTCCACAACGGCGCCGTCGGCCTGAACAGCCAGCACCAGGCAGGAATTCACGGGAACGCCGTTCAGAATAACGGTACAGGCGCCGCAGTCGCCGGTATCACATCCTTTTTTGGTGCCGGTCAGTCCAAGGTCATAGCGAATCAGGTCCGCAAGGGTCCGGTTGGGTTCCACAACTGTTTCATGGACCTGGTCATTGATGGTGATTCGAATTATTTTTTTCATCCATTCTCTCCTGTTTTTATTCTATGGCCTTTACCTGTTCAAAGGCGTGGGTCAAGGTGCGCCGCGTCAAGATGCCCACCATGGCCCGCCGATATCCGGCGCTTCCCCTGAAATCATCGATGGGTTTGCAATCTTCAAACCGGGCGATTTCAGCGGCCTGGGTAAAAAGTGTCGAATCAGCGACCCGGTCCTTAAGCGCCGCCTCGGCTTTGACGGATCGGATAGGTGTGGGGGCGACCGAGCCCAAAGCGATTCGGGCCGACACGACTTTCCCGGTTGCGGGGCTGTACTCAAGAAAAGACGCCACATTCACCACATTAATCTCCGAGGATTTGCGCTTGCCCAGCTGAATGTAGTGAGCTCCGCTGTGGGGCGGAGGTATCGGCAGCCGGAACCCGGTCAGCAATTCATCGACCCGGATATCCGTTTTTCCGGGGCTTTTGAAAAAATCTTCGATCAAGACCTCCCGCTTTCCGTCGGGTGATTCAAGAAGAACGACGGCGCCGTATATCACCAGGGCCGGCAGCGTGTCGCCGGCCGGACTGGCGTTGCATACATTTCCGCCGATGGTGGCTCGGTTGCGGATGAGATGATTTCCCAGGTTTCCGGCACCGGATCGCAGCGCTGAAAAACGCTCCTGGATAACCGGATCATGGGTGATGGCGGACATGGTGACACAGGAACCGATTTCCACCGCGTCCGGATTGTGTCTGATGCGAGCCAGGGATGGTACTTTGTCCAGGCTGATGAGGTGGTCCACGACGAACAGCCTTTTTTTCAGATGAACCAGCAGGTCGGTCCCTCCGGCCAGAAATCTGGCCTGGACGCCGAACCCGTGCTTGAGTGTCAGCGCTTCTTCAATACTGCGTGGTTCATGAAATTCAAACGTGGGTAAAAGCATACAATCTCCCCCTTAAAACATGGTCAATACCGTCATAACGTGAACCTTCTGCTACCACCCCTGATTCGTTATGTCAACAAAAACATATCGATTGGCCGCACATTTTTTTATTTGGCGGATTCAGTCCGCAACCCCAATTAATCAGTGACAGAACACCTATTCTGGGATAAAATCCCCAATGCCATGGAGAATCCTAAACGCAGGGTCCGGATAAAAATCTGGATCGAAACGGAAGACGGGGACACCCTGTTTGGAGAGGGTCAAATCAGTGTTCTGGAAGCCATTGAAAAAGAAGGCTCCATCAATGCCGCAGCCAGATCTTTGAAAATGGGATACCGATCCATGTGGGGACGCCTCAAAAAACTTGAGCAGCGGATCGGACAACCGCTCCTGATCCGCAGAAAAGGCGGCCGAATCGGCGGTGAATCCATCCTGACGCCGGAAGCAGGCGCCATGATCAAATCTTTCAGGAATGTGAAGCGGCGGATCGAAGGTGCGTCGACAACAATATTTGAGGAGGAATGGTAATGGGGGAAATGTACTCAACCAAAGAAATCGCCAAATTTCTGAACATCAATGAAAAAATGGTGTATTCCCTGATCACGGAAAAAGGCCTGCCGGCCACCAAGATCACAGGAAAATGGCTTTTCCCCATCAACCTGGTCCGGCAATGGATCGAAGCCGGCACGGAAAATTTCCCCCAAGCCGCCAAACTGCCCCCTTATCACGGCCTGGTGCTCATCGCAGGCAGCAACGATCTGTTGCTGGACAAGATCATCTCCACATTCAACCTCAAGCACCAGAACCACATGGCCATGTTCGGCATGGCCGGCTCCCTCGGCGGATTGAACGCCCTGAAGCAGAACCTCTGCCATATTGCGTCCAGCCATCTGATCGGGGACAATGAGCAGTATAATTTTCCTTTTCTCACAGATGACATGAGCCATGTCCCGGCCGTGGTCAATTTCTGTCTGAGGGAACAGGGGATTCTGGTGCAGCGAGACAACCCGAAAGCCATCGAGTCCGTGAAAGACATGTCACGGCCGGACATCACCATCGTAAACCGGCAGTTGGGCACCGGAACCCGGAAACTGTTCGACAAGCTGCTCAAACAAGCCGATATCCGGCCCGAAACCATCAAAGGGTATGAAACCACCCTGTCCCGACACATGGATGTCGGTCTGGAAATCCTCAATCACAAGGCTGACGCCGGCCCCGGCATCCGGCCCGTCGCCAATATCCTGGGGCTCGGGTTCATCCCGGTCTGCTGGGAGCGGTTCGATCTGCTGATCAACAAGGAACGGTTCTTTGACCAGGGCATTCAGCTTTTTCTGTCCCTTTTGAAGGGAAAGGTCATTCAGACTGCGGCCGAAGCCTACGGCGGATATGATCTGTCCATGACAGGAAAAATGATCTATCCGGACGCCGTCCCCGACCCCGAATAAAGAACAACCGACCCAATCCCCAAACTGTTGTTTTTTGTCGACTCTGGTCATTTTGTTCTAATTTTTTCCCACACACTCTTTTTTTGTTGACTCTTTTCATTTATCCGTCGATGATGGCCCGATGAATCCCGAATCGATCCATGACGACAATGCCTCTTTATCGGGACCCGACCGGCCGTTTCCGAGCCCGGGTCCGGCCATCGGCATTTTAGAAGAAGGCCCCTGCCTTGACACGGCCCAGCTCCATTTGCTGGAATCGGCTTTCCGCAAATGGGCAGTCCGCCGATCACGTGAGGACATTCGACTCTCCCGCCGACGGATTCTGATGATTTTCCTGCTCATCCGGTACACCGGTGCCAAACTGAACGAAGTAATGGAGCTGGATCCATTCGAAGACATAGATGCGGACAAAACGCAAATTCATTTCCGGAGTCATGGGAATCCGGAAATGAAAGAGGCCAGGATTGTCCCGATGTCCGCGGTGCTGTGTTCTGAAATCCGGGACATGATATCCGATCCTGATTTCAGGACGTTCCTGAGCCGGGGATTGAGCGTGGACCCTGGTTTTCTGCGCCGCAAATTCTACGAGCGGGCCGAAGACTGCGGTTTTTCAAAAAATATCTGCGGACCGGAAATGATCCGTAAGGCCAGAACCGTGGAACTGATGAAAAACAACATGCCCATGCCAGCGGTGCAGAAGGTATTGGGCCATTCCACACCGGTCCCGACCATCGCCCATGTGTCTTTTTCCGAAGACGACATCCGGCATGTGACCCGGATTTTCATGGATCGGGAGGCCTCTCGACGTACCAGTGCACGGAACGCTTTTTTCGGCAAAATCCAGTCCGTTGAAAAAGGAACGGTCCAGTCTCTGGTCACCCTCTCCACTTTCAGCGGACAGCACATCAGGGCCATAATCACCAACCGGAGCCTGGAGCAGCTTGGACTGGGCCCGGGCAAACTGGTTACGGCCGAAGTCAAAGCCCCGTGGATCATCCTCCAAAAAGGCGGCCATCATCCGGGTTCCAGCGCCGACAACCGGTTCGAAGGAACTGTCCAGGCAATCAACCAGGGCAAAGTGAGCACGGAATATACGGTTCGGATTCCCGACGGCACCCTTTTGTGCGCCGTCGTCTCCTCCCGGTCCGTCCCGGACCTCGGCCTGAAACCAGATGACAAGGTCCAGGCCCTGTTCAACTGCTTTGCCGTGATTCTCAATACGGACTGATTCAACCCGGAACAAACAGGATATTTTAACCATGCAATTTATTATGAACCCCATCGGCATCATCCATACCCCGTTCAAAACTCTGGACGGGATGCCCATCCAGCCTTCCGGCGCGAAAGACACGGCCGGCACCATTATCATCGACCCTGCATACGAAACCGGGCTACAGGACCTGGACGGATTCTCCCATATCATTCTCATTTACGCGTTTCACCGATCAAAGGGATACGATCTGGTGGTCAAGCCGTTTCTGGACACGGAGAAACGCGGCCTTTTTTCAACCCGGGCACCCCGGAGGCCCAATCCCATCGGGCTGTCCATCGTCCGGCTGACCGGTGTCCGGGAAAATCGACTGTTCGTCCAGGATATCGATGTGCTGGACGGAACCCCCCTTTTGGACATGAAACCCTATGTCCCAAATTTTGACGCCAGAAAAACCACATCCGTCGGCTGGCTGGGAATAAATCAGAAAAAAGCGACAACCCTGAAATCGGATCGACGCTTTATGGATAATGAAACCCCTAACGGAAACGAATAAAGGAGAACATCATGGGAAACATGATTAAAGAAGGCGATGAAAAAGGGCGCCTGCATATAGACACCCCCCTCATGGGAGAATCCCTGGTCAGCAAAGAATTTCTGAAAACCACCGAATCCCGGGAGTATTTTCGAATGCACCCGGATGTCAATGTCCTGAAGATCGGCGGACAAAGCATCATGGACAGAGGGGCCGCCGCCATCCTGCCCATCGTGGACGAGCTGATCAGACTCAAGGATGAATATGTCATGCTGCTGATGACCGGCGGAGGCACCCGGGCACGGCATGTGTACAATATCGGCCTGGGCCTGGGCATGCCCACCGGGGTACTTTCCAAGCTTGGGGACAAGGTGTCCTGGCAGAACGCGGAGATGCTGTCCGTGCTACTGGCCAAACACGGAGGGGTCAAAATCGGCCACGGCGACAACCTGGAACAGTTGACCATGTTCTGCCGGCAGGGCTATCTGCCCATCACCACCGGGATTCCACCCTACGGCTTTTTTGAACACCCTGCGGAATTCGGGTCCATCCCACCCCACCGGACCGACTGCGGAGCTTTTCTTCTGGCCGAAAACATCGGGGCCAAATCCCTGATTTATCTAAAGGACGAACGTGGGCTGTTTGAATCCGACCCGAAGAAAAACAAAGGGAAAAAAGGCGAAATGAAATTCTACGACAAAATTTCCGTGGATGAACTTCTGGAACTGGATCTGGACGATTTGATCATCGAGCGCCCGATTTTAAAAATGCTCAAAAACGCCAAATGTCTGAAAGAGATGCAGATCATCGACGCCCTCAATCACCCCGAACTGATCAGGGACGCCCTGGACGGCAGACACGTGGGAACCATCATCCATAAATAAAAGATGCGTCCCCGGCCCGGTTCGAGCCGGGTCCCGACCGGACCGGGGATGACTCAGGTACCGGCATCGTCGTCAGGATTGCCCGGACCCATCCCTACTGCCCGTTCCGTGGGTGGGCAGATGAATGATCTCTGCCCCGGATTCTTTGGCAATCATGTCCAGCTCCACTTTCCGGACATGCCGGGCGTAAAGTTTGAGACCGGATCCGCTCACTCCGACGATTCTCAGTCTGGGCTTTTTTTCCCCCTCCTCGATTTTCCTTCTTTCTCTGACAAATATTTTGATCATGGCTCCCTCCTTATTCTTGAGCGGTTTGAACAATAATAGTATATATCATCAAGATATATACTATTATTTAAATTTTTATATCCTTTAAGGATATATGTCAAGGAGAAAATCCATGCGCCACGAAAAAATCGACAAGCCCGGTTCCGGGAGGCAGGAAAGGTACCTTCAGGCATCCATCCTCCTTGGTCTGAATGTAAAACCCTCCTATGGCTATGAGCTGATCGGGAAAATCCAGTCCTATGGATTTATCGAAGGAGACGCGCCGCCGGGGATGATTTACCGGCATCTGCGGCAGATGGAAGAGGACAACCTGGTGAAATCCGAATGGGAAACCAAGGAAACCGGCGCGGCCAAACGGATTTACACCATCACCGAAGAAGGAAAGGAAGTTTTGTCCCTGTGGATTGCCTACATGAAGGACAAAGCTGATAAACTGTATAACTTTGTTCAGATGTATGAAAGGATCGCAAGCAAACTGTAAAGCAGGGTAATTGTTATTTATTGTTATTTTTAGTTAATATTAATTAATATTTTATAATTTTTCGTTTTTTCGTTGACTATTCTCCCATAATTAACCTAAATGGATTCCGTGTTCCAGGTAACGTCCAAAACCAAAAAGGAGAATCAACGATGAAAAAAATGATCGCGCTGGTTGCCGCCATTTGTCTGGCAGCCGGTTTTGTCCATGCCGCGGAATGGAATTTCTACGGATCCGTCCGACTGTCCACCTTTGTCACGGACAATGACACGGCAGACACCAAAGACTATTCCCAGACCCTTCAGACCAACTCCCGCATCGGCGCCAAAATCAAAGTCAACGACGAGCTCAGGGCCGTATTCGAATACGGAACCGGGGTCGACATCCGCCAACTTTACGGGGAATGGGATTTCGGCGCCGGAACCTTCCTGGTCGGCAAGGGCTATGTTCCGCTGTGCATAGTCTATTCCAACCAGGTCTACGGCAACGATATCAACCTCAAACCCTACGGCGGGATCTACAGCGGTCTGCAGTCCATGCTGAGACTGAAATTCGGGGGTTTCGAGATTGCGGCAGTCGAACCCAACACCTCTTTCACGGCCGGCGTCACAGGAACATCCACGGAACGGGACATGCCCGCCATTGAAGCCAGCTACCGCCTGACCATGAACAATTTCAACATTCACGCCGGCGCCGGATACAGCACCTTTGACGTGATCAGCGGCGGCACCTCCCATTCAGTGGATTCCTGGCTCATCGGTCTGGGCGCCGGCCTGAAGCTCAATGCCTTTTACCTGGGCGGCAGCATTTTCACAGGTACCAATGTCGGCAACCTGACCCCCACCAACACCAGCGGAAGCGGAAACTCATCCCTGGCCTTTTTCGACGGAACCGACATGATCGACAACGACGCCATGGGATATGTTTTTTCGGCCGGGTTCAAGGCCAACGACATGTTTTCCTTTGAAGCCGGCTACGGTCATGCCGCAACCGAATACGACACGGCCGGATCCACCGAAGACGAGGTGGAGAGCTATTATCTCCAGTCCACCATCACCCTGGCCAAAGGTGTGACCATCACCCCGGAAATCGGACGCATCGACTTCAAAGAAGCCGGACAGAGGGATGATCGCTACTTTGGCGCCAAATGGCAGATAAATTTTTAAGAATTGCGACAGGAGAAAACAATGAATCCGCTTAAATATTTGACCGTCTGCATGATCCTGGTCGCCCTGTTCATTCCCTGGACCGTTTCCGCCGGCGAATCCCTGAAACTGTATGCGGCCGGAAGCCTGAAAAACGCTCTGGGAGATGTGGCCAACGCCTTTGAATCGACTTATCAAACCCAGGTGACTCTTAAATTCGGTCCCTCCGGTCTGCTGAGAAAGGCCATTGAGGAAGGAGAGGCGGCTGACGTGTTTGCGTCCGCCAATATGGACCACCCGGAAAAACTGTCCGCCGCCGGATGGGGCGGCCCGGTGGTCATGTTCACCCGCAATCAGCTCTGCGCCCTGTGCCGTCCCGAAATAGAGGCAAGCCCGGAAACGCTTCTGGCTACCCTGCTCAATGACGGGGTCCGGGTGGGCACTTCCACTCCCAAGGCCGATCCCAGCGGCGATTATGCCTGGGAGCTGTTCAAGAGGGCCGAAAAAATCCAAACGGGCAGCTTTGACAAGCTGTCCGGCAAAGCCCTCCAACTCACCGGCGGGCCGGACAGCCCCAAAGCGCCCGAAGGAAAAAACCAGTATGGATGGGTCATGAACGAAAACCGAGCCGACGTGTTTCTCACCTATTGCACCAACGCGGTCCTGGCCGGAAAACAGGTCCCGGAGCTGAAAATCGTTCAGATCCGGCCCGACTTGAACGTGGGGGCCGATTATGGTCTGATTGTCCGAAAAGGGGCCCCGGAAAAGGCCTGGCAACTGGCCATGTTTATTTTATCCCCGGAAGGCCGGAAAATTTTGGGCGATTATGGATTTGAAGTAGCAAACTCCCCCACCGAATAAACCGACATACAATAACCGGACAAGAACAAAGGAGAATAAAAAATGAGAACCAAACCGATGATCCACTGGATATTCGCCTGTTTGCTGGTCCTGGGCCTGACCGCCGGCGCCCAGGCCGAACCCAAAAGCCTGATGATGGCCACCACCACCAGCACCGACGACACCGGGCTGCTGGATTACCTGATTCCCGAGTTTGAAAAAGACACCGGGGTCTCTTTGAAATGGACATCCACCGGAACGGGAAAAGCACTGGCCCTGGGCCAGAACTGTGATGTGGACGTGCTGTTGGTTCACGCACCCGCCGCAGAGAAAAAATTCATCGACAGCGGATATGGAAAAGACAGACGACAGGTCATGTACAACGACTTTGTCCTGATCGGTCCGGAAAGCGACCCGGCCGGCATTAAAGGCCTAAGCCTGGCCGACGCCCTCAAGGCCGTCCAGGACAAAAAAGCTCTGTTCATGAGCCGGGGGGATGATTCCGGCACTCACAAAACCGAGTTGGGGCTCTGGAAAGCCGCGGGACTCCCGGTTCCCGACAAGGAAACCTGGTATGTCCAGACCGGTCAGGGCATGCTGGCAACCATCACCGTCACCCAGGAAAAAAACGGGTACACCATGACGGATCGGGGCACCTATATCAAATACAAGTCCCAGAACAACGGAAACCCTGCCTTGAAAATCCTGGTGGAAGGTGATAAAGACCTGCTGAACCAATACAGTGTTCTGACCCTGGACCCCAGAAACTGCCCCAACGCGAAATACGACCTGGCCCTTCAATTTTCAGACTGGATGGCCTCTCAAAAAGGGCAGCAATTGATCGGAGATTTTTTGCTCATGGGTGAAAAACTGTTTTTCCCCAACGCGGAACCCTAAAATGAATAGGACGGCATGGATTTTATTCTAGCCGGTTTCATACGGGCCGTCGAGCTGCTGTTCAGCGGCGACGCCTCTACATGGAGCGCGGTTTTCGCGACCCTGAAGGTATCTGCCGGCTCCCTGCTCATCAGCACGGGAGCCGGTCTGCCCTGCGGATTTCTGGTGGGCTATTTCGATTTCAAGGGCAAAAAGCAGCTCAGAACAATCCTCGACACCATGCTGGCCCTGCCCACGGTTTTCATCGGCCTGGTGGTCTACGCCTTTATTTCCAGGCAGGGTCCCCTGGGGGAGCTGGGCCTGCTGTTTACCCTGCCGGGCATCGTCATCGGCCTCACCATCCTGTCCTTTCCAGTGGTAACGGTCATTACCGCATCCACCATTGAAGGTATCGATCCCGACCTCAAACTGACCCTGGTGTCCCTGGGAGCCGCCAAGCGACATATTCTGATGACCTGCCTCTGGGAAGTCCGCTACGGCATACTCACCGCCGTCGTAAACGCCTACGGCCGGGTTTCCACGGAAGTCGGGATCGCCATGATGATCGGCGGCAACATCAAATACCACACCCGCACCATCACCACGGCCATCGCCCTGGAAACCAACAAAGGCCTGTTCGCCGACGGGATTGCCCTGGGCCTGGTCCTGATCACCATCGCCTTTCTGGTCAACCTTTCTCTTTCGGTGTTGAGACGACGATGACGGCTCCTTCTCCCATCTATCGGCTGACAGGCATCCGGCATTATTACGGCGCCGCCAAGGTGCTGGACATCAACGATCTTGAGATCAAAACCGGATCCATTATTGGACTCATCGGCGCCAACGGCAGCGGCAAGAGCACCCTGCTGAAAATGCTGGCCTTTGCCCTGAAGCCCACAGAGGGCCGGATTTTTTACAAAGGCCGGGAAGCATCCGGTTTTTCCCCGGAGGTCCGGTCACGGGTCACCCTCCTGACCCAGAAGCCCTATCTGCTGAAACGCACCGTGTTCGAGAACATCATCTACGGCCTGAAAATACGCAACGACCTCGATCGCCTGGAAGAGCGGACGGCCCGCGTGATGTCCGACGTGGGCCTGGATTTCAAGGGGTTCGCCCATCGCAAATGGAACCAGCTGTCCGGAGGGGAAGCCCAGAGGGTGGCCCTGGCGGCCCGGCTGATCCTTCGGCCCGAAGTGCTTCTGCTGGACGAGCCCATTGCCAGCGTGGACACCAGAAGCGCCCAGATGATCCGCAAAGCGTCCATCAAGGCCAGGGATGACTGGGGCGCCACTCTGGTCATCGCCAGTCACGATCTTCAATGGCTTTACTCCATCAGTGATCACCAGTTTTCCATTTTCAACGGAAATCTTTTTCCCACGGGGGTCGAGACCATCATCTCCGGACCTTTTGAAAAAATCGATGACCACACAGTCTCCAAAGGGCTGGATGACGGTCAGAGCCTGCGCCTCAAAGCCCCCGCCGGGGACAGGGAACACGCCATCATCAAAAAACGGCACATTGTTCTCGACCCGGGAAAGCAGCTTGAGCCGGACCGCTTCACCCGTCTGTCCGGTCGAATCGCCTCCATGCTGCTGGAAAAAAGAACCGGCCGCATCATGACGACGGTTCTGGTGCAGGATTTGACCTTTGTCCTGGATTTGACCCGGGAACAGATCAGCGGCCTGGAGCTGTTTCCGGGGAAAGACGTGAGCATCGGATTTTGTCCGGAAAACGCGGAATGGTTCTGAACATTATTCGCCGTCGGGTTTCAAGACCAGAAAAAACATCCTTCCATAATGTTTAAGATGACCGGCCGTTAATTCGGCGTACTCACCGCTCCCGCAGAACAGGTCGGCCCTGGCAGGCCCCTTGATGGCCCCTCCCGTATCCTGGTTCAGGACAAACAGGGAGACCCCTTTTTGATCCGGCAGGTCCGTGTGGATGAAACCGAGCGATCCTTTTGGAAACAGACGGCTGTCCGTGGCAATGGATCTGAACGCGCCCACCTTGACCCCCAGGCTGCCGAAGGGCCCGTCGGTTTCAGTCTTGAAAAATACATGGCTGGGGTTATAGTTCAAAACTTCGTCCATGCGGTCCGGGTTCCGTTCCAGCCAGTCCCGGATGGCCTGCATGGACATGGCCTCTTTTGAAATTTCATTCAGGTCCATGAGATATTTTCCCACAGCCCGGTAGGGTCGTCCATTGGCGGCCGCATAATGGACCCGCAGGATGTCGCCGTTGCCCAGATCGATCCGGCCGGATCCTTGGATTTCAAGGAAAAAGGCGTCGATGGGGCTCTTGAGCCAGGCCACGGGCACTGCCCGCGTGTGAAATTCCGGCAGGGCCCGTATTTCTTCACGGGAATAATAGGGTACCACCCGTTTACGGGCCGGATCCAGCCTGGCGACAAGACGTTTGTGGCCTTTGTACTGCTCGGAAAATGCGGACAGATCGATTTCCAGAAGATCGTCCGGCCTTGAGTAAAGAGGCCAGACATAAGGATCCTCCGGATCCGGACGACCTTCGTAGACCGGCTCGTAATAGCCGGTGAACAGGACTTCCCGGCTGTCGTTTCCAGCGGCCTGATACACCTTGAACCGGGATCGGATAAACGCGTTCAATTCCGAGGCCGGCGGATGGGTTTCCAGAAAAGTTTTGAAGGTCTCCAGGGTCCTGATCTGATGAGCGGCCGTGACGGTTTCTTGATCAAAGACGTATGCCCGGTCGGGCGGAACTTTCCGGAAATAGATCAGACTCTGGTCGATGGATGCCGCCAGTCCCTGATACCCGGAATGATCCGTGAACCATGGATAATCGCCGGGTTTGAGGGGCAGAAGGGTTTTTTCGGGCTTTTCCCGGACAGCCGGATGACAGGCGCTGAAAAAGAACATGAGCAGGATGAGGCCGATCACCATACCCCGACGGCTAGTCATTTTCCCTGTTCCTTTCTGAAAACGTGCGGGCCGCCGCTTTCTCCGGCTCAATGGACTGCGGCTCGGTCACCCCGTGGGACGACACCTTCAGATCCGCCAGTTTCCGGGCCGTGGGCATGACCCGGGACGCCATGACCCCCACAAACCGGTTGTAATCGGCCGCACTTTTTTCAATATCCTTGCCCAGCCGGTTGACATGGTCGGTCAGGCTGCCCATCCGGGCCATCAACTCTACCCCGAGTTGCCGGATGTCTTCGGCATGCGCATGGCTTTTTTCCTGCTTCCAGGAATAGGCCACTGTTTTCAGCAACGCTATCAGGGTGGTGGGCGTGGCCAGGATCACGTTTTTTTCCATTCCTTTTTCAATCAGATCCGGCCGGACGCTCAGAGCCGCGCTGAAAAAATTTTCACCCGGAATGAACAGGACCACGAATTCCGGAGACAACCCGATTCGGGCGCCATAATCTTTGGAAGAAAGATTTATGATGTGCATCATGACCTGACGGGCATGGTCCTTCATCCGCTCCTGACGCTCTTTTTCGTCCCGGGCGTCCAGCGCGTCCAGATAGGCGGACAAAGGCGTTTTAGCATCCACGACAAGGCTCCGGCCTCCCGGCAGGCGAACGACCATGTCGGGCCGGACCGTTCCCTGATCGCCTCCGAAGACCGGCTGTTCCTCAAAATCGCACCATTCGATCATTCCGGCCAGTTCCGCCACCCGTCTCAGGCTCATTTCCCCCCACCGGCCCCGGACATGGGGAACCCGCAGGGCCTTGACCAGGTTGGCGGTTTCCTTCCGGGCCTCCCGGGCATAGGTGGAAAAATACTGCCCGGCCAGATCCATGAACCGGCTGGTGTTGTCCATCAGGGCTTCACTGGAAAGGGTCTTGATCTGTCTGGAAAAAAACCGGAGATTGTGCCGGCTCAAAAGCAGGGCCATGATTGCGCCCAGACCCAGTCCCACAGCGAAAAAAATCAGGGTTTCCAGGGACATCATCACGTCAGGTAGCCGTAAAGGTTCCGCTTTTGCCCCCGGATTTGAATGTCAGACGGATATCGGAAATCCGCATGGCCTTGTCATAGGATTTGCACATGTCGTAGATGGTGAGGGCGGCAATGGAAACCGCCGTCAGAGCCTCCATTTCCACGCCGGTCCGGCCGGTCAGAGACACCTCGGCCTCGATATGAATGCAGGTTTGATCCGTATCGAAACTGAAATCCACCCGGGCATGGGTGATGTTCAGGGGGTGGCACATGGGGATGAGATCCGAAGTCTTCTTGGCGGCCATGACCCCTGCGATCCGGGCGGCTTCCAGCACATTTCCCTTCTTGACCTTTTCGTCCATGATCCGGGCCAGGGTTTCCTTTTCCATGAATACCCGACCGCCGGCAACGGCTTTTCGCAGGCTTTCGGTTTTCTCTCCCACATCCACCATTCTAACCCGGCCGTCCTTATCCAGATGGGTAAATTCCGTCATGATGATTCTCTAAATAAAATGCTGCGTTTTGCGGGTCACTTCGGATTTCACCTGATTCAGGGTATCGGTGAGGGTGGAGATGACATTTTCCCGGATATCGCCGGCCACCACCAGGTACATGACGTCATCCCCGACATTCAGCCGTTTGCCTTCATTGATGTGGATGAGAATGTCCACGATTCCGGGCCGCTTCTTCTGTTCGGCCAGAATTTCGGCCAGCCGGGCATGATCGACCACGATTTCCAGGGCGTCCACCCCGGCCCCGTCCCTGGCTGTTTCCCGAACCACGCCGTTATGACATAAAATCATCCCGGCCTTGTGGTAATCCGGGTGTTTTTTGATCTGTTCCAGCATTGATGCAAGAGTCGTCATCTCATTCTCCTTGTGTTTCTGTATATCGGCTTTCCAGAGCCCGTTTCCTGGCTTTTTCCAGGTCTTCGGGAGTATTCACGTTAAAGACAAAGTCCAGGTTCGGATCCAGGGCCTGTAATTCGCTGACCGGAATTTCCTTGACCCGGCCGGGCCGGAAGAAAGACTTGATCATGAACCGGTTTTTGGCGAGGCTTTCCTCGATCAGGGGGATGCAATCCTTGGAATAGGCGGCGGAAAGGGTTTCCAGTCCGTCTTTGGTCCTGGGCACGATCACGTCATACCCTTTTTCGATTTGCCCGACAACATATTCGATAACGGCGGGCCGCACAAAAGGCGTATCACAGGCGGACACGTAGACATAGGGATGGGCCGCATGGAAAAGTCCGGCGTGAAGTCCGGCCAGGGCACATTTGGACGGGATGATGTCCGTGACGATGGTCATGTCCCAGTCCGCAAACGCTTCCGGATCGTTGACCACCAGAATCACTTCCTTGAACAGGGCGGAAAACACACTGAAAATGCTTTCCAGGATGGTAACGTCCCCGATTTTGTGAAATGTCTTTTTTTGTCCCGGCAGCCGGCTGTTCCGCCCTCCCGCCAGGATGACGCCCGTACAGTCCGGCTTCATGTTCTCCTGTCTGGTATTTTTTTTCGTTTTTATCGTTCCGCGCACGGATTTGTTTTTTCTTTATCCCTGATATAGTAAGTCAAACTTAAAATCAAGGTGTTGCCCGGCATAAAAAAAGGTGATAAGGATTTCAAAACAGATATCATTCAGGAAACCCGACGGATATGAAAAAGAAAAAAACCATTCTCACGGACCAGGACGTTAAGCGGATCATCATCCGGATGGCCCATGAAATCATCGAAAAACACAGGGGCACCGGAAACCTGGCCCTGGTGGGAATCCAGACCCGTGGGGATTTTCTGGCCAAGCGCATTGCCGATCGAATCCGGCATATTGAAAACGTGAATCTGCCCGTGGGCAGCATGGACATCAACATGTACCGGGACGACTGGACCAAAATCAGCCGTCAGCCCACGGTTCGGCCGTCCAACATTCCCTTTTCCGTGGACGACATGGACATCATCCTGGTGGACGACGTGCTGTTCACGGGCCGCACCATCCGGGCCGCCATGGACGCGCTCATGGATTTCGGCCGTCCGTCGCGCATCGAACTGGCCATCCTCGTGGACCGAGGACACCGGGAGGTGCCCATCCAGGCCGATTACAAAGGAGTTTCCATCAACACCGAACATACCGACATGATCAACGTCCTGGTGGCCGAACACGACGGACAGGACCAGGTCTATATGGAACAGGATTGACCATGAGCACCGCATCCCATAAGAAAGACGCTCCCCGGCATCTCCGGATCGCCGTTATTTCCGTATCCACCACACGGGGTCTGGATCAGGACGAGTCCGGCCTTTGGATCAAAAACCAGGCGAGAAAAGAGGGTCATGAAGTGGTCATCCACCAGGTGGTCACCGACGAAATTGACGCCATCCGGGACCTGGTCCGGCACGTGACGGACAAAATCACGCCCGACGCCGTGATCATGACCGGCGGGACCGGCATCAGCCCCCGGGACGTGACCATCGAAGCGGTCAAGCCCCTTTTTGACAAAGAACTCACCGCCTTCGGCATCCTGTTCGCCCATCTCAGCTTCGAAGAAATCGATTCGGCCGCTCTTCTGTCGCGGGCCACGGCCGGCGTCATGGGCCAGGGCCTGGTCTTCTGCATGCCCGGCAGCCTCAAGGCCTGCAAGCTCGCCTGCCGATCGCTGATCTTTCCCGAACTGGGTCATTTGCTGAAACACATCAAGGAATAAAAAAACGACATGAACGCCATAGAAGCCTTTCTCCACAACTGGACCGAAACCGGATCCGGAACCCGTAAAGCCTTTACCGAGCTTTATCATCATCTGAAAACCCTTGCCGATACCACCCTTGATTTTAACGAACGTCCGGGCGTCAGCTATTCCCTCAGGCCCCGGCACAGGAACCAGAGCGAGCGATCCCTGTTCGCCATGGTGGACGTCATCGACGACAACCCGGACGAGCGCTGGCTGTCCGTCTGCTTTTACGGAGAAATGGTCTCCGACCCGGACGAAGCCGGCGACCTGATCCCCGAAGGGCTGCTGGGAGAGGACGGATACTGTTTCGACCTTTACGAGTACGACCCCGACGAGATCGAATATCTAAAACAGCGGTTGTCCGAGGCCCATGCCAACGCCCCGGAAATTTTAACCAATAGTTGAATCGATATCCCGTTCAGGATGTTGAACCAGGAACCTGACTCCCATGCGAAAAGGCATCATTCTGGCCGGCGGGTCCGGCACCCGGCTCTACCCTTTGACCTATTCGGTGAGCAAACAGCTCATGCCGGTGTACGACAAACCCATGATCTACTATCCCCTGTCCACGCTCATGCTGTCGGGCATCCGGGATATCCTGGTCATCACCACTCCCCGGGACATGGGCCATTTCCGCCACCTGCTGGGGGATGGGTCCCAATGGGGAATCCATCTCAGGTATGCGGTCCAGCCGTCACCGGACGGGCTGGCCCAGGCCTTTATCATCGGCGAGGATTTTATCGGTCCGGACCCGGTCACCCTGATCCTGGGAGACAACATCTTCCATGGTGAAGGCCTGTCCGAGCGTCTTCAAACCATCGCGAAAAAAGACCGGGGCGCCACCATCTTCGGGTATTACGTGAAAGATCCCCGCCGTTACGGGGTGGTGGGCTTCGGCTCCGACGGAAAAGCGACCAGCCTGGAAGAAAAACCCCGGGTCCCGAAATCCAATTACGCGATCACCGGCCTGTATTTCTATGACAACGACGTGATCCGCATCGCCCGGCAGATCCGGCCGTCGGACCGGGGAGAGCTGGAAATCACGGATGTCAACGCCGCGTATCTGTCGGCCGGGCGCCTGGATGTGGAACTGTTCAGCCGGGGAACGGCCTGGTTGGACACCGGCACGCACGAATCCCTTTTGGACGCGGGCACCTTCATTAAAGTGGTGGAAGACCGGCAGGGATTGAAAATCGCCTGCCCCGAGGAAATCGCCTACCGAATGCGCTACATCACGGCCGAACAGCTGGAAAACCTGGCCGGTCCCATGCAGAAGAGCGGATACGGCCGATATCTGCTGGACCTGATCCGGCCCGAGGGGTTGCAATGATTTACACGCGGCTGGCCATTCCCGACGTAATGCTGCTGGAGCCAAAGGTCTTCGGGGACCACCGGGGGTTTTTCATGGAAACCTTCCGGGATGACGATTTTCAAAAACAGGCGGCTCCGCTCACCTTTGTCCAGGACAACCACAGCCGATCCGCCCGGGGCATCCTCCGGGGTTTGCACTATCAGATCCGACAACCCCAGGGCAAGTTGGTCCGGGTGATTGCCGGAGCCGTGTTCGACGTGGCCGTGGACATCCGGAGATCCTCTCCTTTTTTCGGGAAATGGGTGGGCACCGTGCTGTCGGCGGACAATCGGAAAATGCTCTGGGTGCCACCCGGATTCGCTCACGGGTTCTATGTGATGAGCCCGGAAGCCGAATTCATATACAAATGCACGGACTATTACGCCCCGGAACACGAACGCTGCCTGCTCTGGAACGATCCGGACCTGGCCGTTGACTGGCCCATTCCCCCGGGATCCGCGCCCGTCCTGTCCGAAAAAGATGCCGATGGTCGGCCCCTGGCCCGGGCCGAGGTGTTTGCATGAAGGTCCTGGTTCTTGGAGCCGGCGGCCAGCTGGGATGGGAGCTTGGACGGACCTGCCCGCCCGGCGTGGATCTCACGGCCCTGGACGTGCCCGACATCGATTTGTCCTCCCATGCCGGCGTCAACCGCTGCATCGACCGATTCATCCATCAGAGCCGATGGGACGCCGTCATCAACGCGGCGGCTTATACGGCTGTGGATCGGGCCGATCTCATGCGGACCAGGCCGCGTCTCACCGTGATCGACGAACAAGTCGGCACACCCACCTGGGCCTTTGGACTGGCCGAGGTTATATGGAAGGGAATTGACAAAGGCTTGACCGGAGTGTTTCACTATACGGACGCCGGAGTGGCTTCCTGGTACGATTTTGCCGTGGCCATCCAGGAAGAGGCCCTTCAGGCAGGCCTTCTGGAAACCGCCGTCCCCATCCTGCCCATATCCGAGGCCGACTATCCGACCCCTGCCCAAAGGCCCCTTTACGGCGTACTGGACAAGCGGTCCCTGTGGGCGGCCCTGGACCTGACCCCGATCCACTGGCGGGTCAGCCTGCGATCCATGCTGAAGGAACTCAAGGAGACAAACCCATGAAAGCCCTTCTGGTTACAGGCGGCGCCGGGTTCATCGGCACCAATTTTGTCTATTACTGGATCCATACCCACCCGGAAGACCGGCTCGTGGTCCTGGACGCCCTCACCTATGCGGGACGAAGGGAAAACCTGGATCAGGCCGCCGGCCATCCCGGCTTCGAGTTCATCCACGGCGATATCCTGGACCAGGACCTGGTGGAAACCCTGCTGGAGACACGCTCCATCGACACCATCGTTCATTTTGCCGCCGAATCCCACGTGGACCGATCCATTTCAGGACCGGACGCCTTTATCCAGACCAATATCACGGGAACCCACACCCTGCTCAAGGCGGCCCGGAATATCTGGCTGGACCGGCATCCCCGGCCCCATCGGTTCCACCATATCTCCACGGACGAGGTGTATGGCTCGCTCAAACCCCATGATCCCCCGTTTACGGAAACCACCCCCTACGCGCCCAATTCGCCCTACGCGGCCAGCAAAGCCGCCTCCGACCATCTGGTCCGGGCCTATCACAAGACCTACGGACTGGACACCACCATCAGCAACTGTTCCAACAATTACGGGCCCTTCCAGTTTCCGGAAAAACTGATCCCCCTCATGATCACCCGCATCCTGACCGACCGGCCCATACCGGTCTACGGGGATGGAATGCAGGTCCGGGACTGGCTATACGTGGACGACCACAACCGGGGCATCGACCTGATCCTTGCCTCCGGCGCACCCGGAGAAACCTACAACATCGGCGGCAACAACGAATGGGCCAATCTGGACATGGTCCATCTGGTCTGCGACCGGATCCACGAAAAATTCCAGGCCGACAACGGGTTGCGCCGGGCCTTTCCCCTTTGCCCCGCGTCCCGGGGCCTCCACCCCGCATCCCTGATCACCCACGTCACCGACCGGCCCGGCCATGACCGCCGATACGCCATCAATGCGGGCAAAATCGCCTCGGACCTCGGGTTTGCCCCCCGGGAATCCTTTGAAACCGGCATTGACAAAACCCTGAACTGGTTTCTGGAAAAACTCGACGCCTGAAAAATATCAGGCGGCCAGGGTTTTTTTGGCCCTGAAATCATGTTAATACACAATATGGCTCGGTTCCTTGTCGACCGTAACCGAAAAGGCGGAGCCATGCTTTTTGCCTCACTTCCCACAGGAGATCCATGCAATCCGATCCTTTGACCCGCCTGCTGGTTCCCGAAGACCGACAGACCGTTCTCAAAAACCTGGCGTCCTCCATGCCGGACATCATTTTGAACGACCGGCAGATCTGTGATTTCGAACTGCTGGCCACCGGCGTATTTTCTCCTCTGAAAGGGTTCATGAAGCAGATCGACTATGAATCCGTGCTGGACCGCATGCGTCTGGAATCCGGCGACCTCTGGCCCATTCCCGTCTGTCTGGATATCCCGGAAAATCTGGCCGCAACCCTGGAAACCGGCCAGTCCGTGGCCCTGCGGGACCCGGAAGGGTTTCTGCTGGGCGTCATGACCGTCGAAGACCTCTGGCCCGTGGACCGGGAAAAAGAGGCCCAGGCCGTGTACGCCACCCTGGACCCGGCCCACCCAG
>CAZQIX010000035.1:0-19814 GCA_964593855.1 uncultured Desulfobacula sp.
TCCCGGGCATCAAGGAATACAGTCTTGCCCGCTTCGAACAGGGAGGCGGCTTCGTCCAGGGGTATGATCAGGGATTCCCCGTCGTCCAGGGCCAGCCGTCCCTCGACGGACCAGTCGTCGAAAAAAGGAATGGCGTTGGTTCGGATCATATTGACCGAAAGGCCGGTAACGATGGATATAACTACGATAAACAAGGATTGACGAAACACATCGGTCAGATTTTTTTGGAAAAAGGTGTTTGGCATCATCACATCCTTTTGAAATTTCACATCTGTTTTAAAACAGGTATCAGGGGGTCCAGGATAAAATAGATTCCCAGCAGCATGATGGTCGAACCGGCCAGTTTTCTGAACCACATACCCGCGCCGCTCCAGGCGCTGCTTTCCAGAAGTTTTTGGACCAGGGCGGTGGAGCTTCCGGCCACCACGATGGGCAGGCAGTGGCCGATGCCGAACAGCACGATCAACATAACGCCGGTCATCACCCGTTCCTGGATGGTGATCAAGGCCAGAATGGGCGCGATGAACCCGAAGGTGCAGGATCCGGAAAGAACACCATAGGCCAGACCCAGGACAAAGGCTCCGGTCATGCCTTTGAGCCTCAGTCGGTACATCAGGCTCCCGGACATGGCGCATTTTTCGACCCCGAGCATTCCCAGGGCCACCCAGATCAGGACGGCTCCCACCAGAATCTGCCAGTAATTGCCCACATCACCCAGCATCCGGCCCAGCAGGGCACAGATAATGCCGATAAGGGCGATGGTGAGGAACAGGCCAAAGGTAAAGAGCGCTGAATAGACACCTGCCCGGCGGGGCTGGACCATTTTTTCCTGCCCTCCGACATAGCCGATGATCAACGGGATGGATGCCAGGTGGCAGGGGCTGAACAGAACACTGATCATTCCCCACAGAAAAGAGCCTGCCGCAGCGATCATCAGCCCGCCGGTCATCCACTGGTTGACAGTGAGAAAAAGGGAATCAAACATCGGTTCCTCCTGAATCGATTATAAATCCGGTTTTTCAACGCCCATCTTGCTGAGCTGGGCCATGATGGCCGCTTCATCCATAAACCCCAGATGGCGAAAGACCTCTACCCCGTCTTTGTTGAAGAAGATCTGGGTGGGGATGGCCCGTATGCCGTATTTGCGGGCCTGGTCCCGGTTTTTCCACACATCGATGAACACGATGGCCGCCTTTCCCTTGTAGGCGGCTTCCAGTTTTTTCAAAATCGGCGCCATCATTTTGCAGGGGATGCATTCGGTCGCGCCCAGATCGATCATGGTGACCATGCCTTTGACCGGGAGCTGATTCAAATCCACTGAATCTTCCGGCCCCGGGTTGCCGGAAGATTCACCCGCTGCCATGGCCGGACCGGCCATGGATAAACCCGATAGACTGATGAGTGCGACAAGTGCGAGAACATGGAAAATCTTGAGCCGGATCTGTTTCATTAAGCCGTTTCCATTATCCCGCAGTTGTGATGGATGATTCGGTTTCATTCGGATATCCATGCTTTGACATTTTCTTTTTTGGGAATTTTCCCCACGCATTTGACTTCTCCGTCCACCACCACGGCCGGGGTGCCGAAAACCCCGTATCCGGCTATTTCCATGACGCCGGTGACTTTCTGGATGGTTGCCTCAACACCTGTTTCGGCGACGGCTTCGTTTACAATTTTAGCGGTTTGTTCGCATTTGGGACATCCAGGCCCCAGGATTTTGATATCCATTTCAGACTCCTTTATTTTGGTAAAGTTACTGTTTCGGTTTTATGTCATCAGACGATCACCCCATAGATCATGCCGGCAAAAGTGGACATCACAACGATGATGGCACAGAACACAAAGGTTTTTTTGGCTCCCATGACCCCGCCGATGACCAGCATGTTGGGCAGGGACAGGGCCGGTCCGGCCAGCAGCAGGGCCAGGGCCGGACCCTTGCCCATTCCGGCGCCGATGAGTCCCTGGAGGATCGGCACTTCCGTCAGTGTGGCAAAATACATGAACGCACCGGCCAGAGAGGCAAACAGATTGGACCAGAGGGAATTGCCGCCCAGAAGGGTTTGAATGTAATGTTCCGGGATCAGGGCCGGATGGCCGGGCCGGCCGAGAAGGAATCCGGCCACGATGACCCCGCCGAAGAGCAGGGGAAAGATCTGTTTCATGAATCCCCAGGTGGACTCCACCCAGCTGACGCATTCATCTCTGGTGAACCAGGCTTTCAGCATCCAGCCCAGTACGAGAAGAAGAGCGATGGTGATGTACCATTTGGCGGCGAAAACGGCGGGCCAGAGCCCGGTGGCATCCGGGGACGGTTTGGCGAAGGCGGCGAACACCAGAATCAGCACCATGGTCAAAAGATAGAGCCCGTCCTGTGCCAGGGAGCGTCTTTTTTCATCTTCGTCCGGAACATAGATCTGACCGGCCGTCCGGGAGGCATCGTCTTTTCTGAAAATCACGGACATGAGCAGCCCGGTGACCACGGCGAAAAGAACGGCCCCGATGGCTCGGGCCAGACCCAGCTCCCACCCCAGGATTTTGGCGGTCAAAGTGATGGCCAGCACGTTGATGGCCGGGCCGGAATACAGAAATGCCGTTGCCGGCCCGATCCCGGCACCCCGGGTGTAGATCCCGGCAAACAGCGGCAGGACTGTGCAGGAGCATACGGCCAGAACGGTTCCGGATACGGATGCCACGGAATAAGCCAGTATTTTGCTTGCCTGGGCACCGAAGTATTTGAGGACGGATGCCTGGGAAACAAATACGGCAATGGCGCCGGCAATGAAAAAAGCGGGGATCAGGCAGGTGAGGACATGTTCTCGGGCATATTCCTGTAGCATCATGAAGGCTTCCAGCCCGGATTGCCGGATCACCGGATGGGACCAGGGGACGAAATAGGCCATCAGATACAGGACGATCAGATATAATAACTTGGTTCTCTCTTTCATTTTAAAATCCTTATGAATTATGGGCGCAATAAACGTCAGTTCTTGTTCAAAATATCTTTTCGATTGATGTCGGGCAACTGGTCGACCATGATACGGATTTCAGGATCATGATTCAGCCAGTGGCGAAGGTTTCCGATGAGGCTGGCGGCAAAAGGGCTCTGGGCGCCGTCCGCCAGTTTGTAATTCACCCAGAGTCCGTCTTTTTCAAAGGTGATCAAGCCGGCATCCTCCAGAATCTTCAAGTGTTTGCTGGTGGTGGACTGGGCTTTGTTCAGGGCGGTCTGGATTTCACAGACGCACATGATTTTATGCTGAAGCATTTTTAAAATCCGGACCCGTGCCGGGTCGCTCAATGCCTTCATTACTTTAATGAATTCTTTCATCTCAGGGTTCTGTTTCGTTATATTCCAAATTTGTGATATAGTACCGTTTTCGTCCGATGTCAACGATTTTTCCGGCCCGGTCGGCGATTCGTCCGGCAAGGGAAGATCCGGGACAGGACAGGATCATGAGGTTTCCGGGGTGGTTCATAAAGGCCCCCTTCGTATTCTATATCGACATAAAAGAATATATGGATATTGCAAAAAAATGTCCATCCAGTCCGGCCCCTGTTTTTTGATCCTTGACAATCTTCCGAACACCGGGATACAAACGGGTGACGGGAGCAAACACGATTCTTCAAAGGGGAGGAGAATGAATCAAAAACGACGCGTTTTATTTCTGTGTACGGGTAATTCCTGCCGCAGCCAGATGGCCGAAGGATGGAGCCGTCACCTCAAGGGAGATGTCATCCAGGCTTTTTCCGCCGGTGTGGAAACCCACGGGCTCAATCCCCACGCGGTCACGGTCATGGCCGAGTCGGGCGTGGATATTTCAAACCAGGCATCCAAACATGTCCGGGAGTTTGTAAACACGGATCTGGATGCCGTGATCACGGTCTGTGATCATGCCCGGGAATCCTGCCCCTATTTTCCCACCCGCGCCCGAATGGTTCATGTCGGGTTTGACGACCCGCCCGCCCTGGCCCGGGAAGTGGCTGAAAAAGGGGGCGATGCGGCCGCTCAGATGGACTGCTACCGGAGGGTGCGCGATGAGATCCGGGACTTTGTGAAAGCCTTGCCGGACAATGTGTTCCCCGAAGATCATCCCTGATGGGAATGCCTTTACCCTGATATGGCGGGCTGAATATACGGGCGTGATGATTTTATGATTTCAGATTTTGATTACTGGAAACTGTTTGCCGGACTCGGCATTTTTCTGTTCGGGATGCAGCTTCTGGAGCAGTCGGTCAAAGATTTGAGCGGAAGAGCGTTCCGCAGAATTATACGGCAATATACCAATACCCGGCTCAAAGCCATTTTGAACGGTACGTTTGCCACAGCCTTGCTGCAGAGCAGTTCCGCGGTTTCCCTCATGGTTCTGGCTTTTGTCGGGGCCGGTGTCATGAATATGGAAAACGCCATCGGCATCATTCTCGGATCCAATATCGGTACGACCTTTACCGCCTGGATCGTGGCCACCCTGGGATTCAAGATCAAGATTGAAACGTTTGCCCTTCCTTTTATCGGACTCGGAGCCCTGGGCACCATCCTGTTCAAGCCGGACACCCGGGCCTGTTATTTCACCCGCATGGGCATCGGATTCGGATTTCTGTTTCTGGGCCTGGATTATATGAAAAGCAGCGTGGAAAGTTTTGCCGCCCAATTTGACATGACCCGGATCAGTGATCTGGGCCCGTGGCTCTACCTTGTTTTGGGAGCACTGATGACGGCCGTGATGCAGGCCAGCGCGGCGACCATCGCCATCGTTCTGACCGCTTTGAACAGCCGGCTCATGACATTTGAAATGGGCGCGGCCATGATCATCGGGGCCAATATCGGCACAACGGTGACGGTTCTTCTCGGCTCCATCGGCGGAACAGCCCCGAAAAAAAGGGTGGCCGCCAGTCATCTGGTTTTCAATCTCATCACCGGGCTGGTGGCTTTTATGGCGTTGCCTGCCATGGTCCGGCTGGTGGATCTGGTTGTCGATATCCGGACCGATGCGGTTGTCGCCCTGGCTTTTTTTCACACCCTGTTCAATGTCACCGGGGTGCTCATTTTCACGCCGCTGATTGGTCTGATGTCTGCCCTGCTGATCCGTTTTTTCCCTGAACACAAAGCCGTGCTGACGGTTTATATCGACCAGACACCGGCGGAAGAGGTGGAAGCCGCGTCAGCCGCGTTCAAACAGGAAATGCACCATCTTCTCCAGGAGTGTCAGCTTTATATGCTGAGGGTTCTGAAAATCGACGACCGGCTGGTTTTTGAAGAACCGTTGCCTTTTGAGGCGGCTCAGAAAAAGAAACAGACCCTGCCCGAACTCTACAGCAATATTAAACTGCTACATTCGTCCATTATCACCTATTACTCCAGAATCCAGAACAATAAACTGGATGAAGCCGAGACACGGGAATTTGAAAGGGTGATTCTCGCGTCCAGAAATATCATGAACGCCTTGAAAAACGCCAAGAGCATTTCAACCGACCTGGATGAATTCGAATCGTCGGATTCGGTCTATCTGAATCGGCAGTACATCATGTTCCGAAAGCGTCTGATCACACTGTATCACGGTATGGCCGATGCCGTTGCCATGGAGGGTTCAGAGGCCCGTTACGGAGCTTTGCTCGACATGTTCAAGGAAATCGAGACGGCGGACAAACGCTTTATCGAGAGCACACTGAAGGCGGTTGCCGATAAAAAGATTCAGGAAATGGAAATCGCCAGTCTGTTCATGACCAATCGTCTGTTTACCCAGTCCTGCCGAATGCAGATTTACAGCCTCAAAGATATGCTGCTGACACCGGAACAGATCGCCGACCTGGACAGGGCCATGGATATTTAGAAAAAGCGTTTCAGGACAGGCTGTCCCAGAAATTCCGACTTTTTTCCTCCATGGAGGATTTCGTTTCCGGTTTTGGAGCACCGGAAAAAGACGGTCCCTGTTTTTGACTCATGAGCCGGGCGATCCGGTCCTCGATGGGCGGGTGGGTGGAAAACAGGCTCATCATCTGTTTGCCGGACAGGGGATTGACGATGAACATGTGGGCCGTGGACGGATTGGCGTCCGGGATAGCCCCCCTGCTGTAAGATCCCAGTTTGGACAGTGCGCCCGCCAGGCCTCGGGGATTGCCCGTTATCCTGGCCGACGTCGCATCGGCCAGGTATTCACGGGAGCGGGACACGGCCATCTGGACGATCATGGCGGCGATGGGGGCGATCATGGAAATGAGTATTACCCCGAACACACCGGGTCCGCCTTCTTCATTGTCCCTTCCGCCGAAAAAGGCCGAGAACCTTGCCATGGAAGCGATCCACATGATGGCGCCCGCAAGGGTCGCTGCAATGGTGGAGATCAGAATGTCCCTGTTTTTGATATGCCCCAGCTCGTGGGCGATCACGCCCTCCAGCTCTTCCTGGCTCATCAGGTTTACAAGCCCCCGGGTTACGGCCACCACGGCATGTTCGGGATTGCGGCCCGTGGCAAAGGCATTGGGAGCGTCTTCGGGTATGAGATAGACTTCCGGCATGGGAAGACCGGCCTTGTGCGCCAGCCTTCCAACCGTATCATAAATCCCCGGTGCCTGGGTCCGGTTCAGGGGCTGGGCCCGATACATTTTCAGAACGATCTTGTGGGAGTACCAGTAACTGAAAAAATTCAAGGCCCCGGCAAAAATCAGAGCGATGAACATGCCGGATTGTCCTCCCAGAGCGTAGCCCAGAACCAGAAACAGGCCGGTCATGACGACGAGCAGAACGCCGGTTTTGAAATGATTTCCCATAACGATCCTCCTGATGTTGATAACTTGGTTCCGCGCCGGATTCATTTTTTACTGCATCCGACCCGTTGTGGCCCAAATTAATGCCGTTTCCGCAAAAATCAAGGGTAAAATCGCCCCGGGCACTTCAATTCTTTATTGACAAAAAGGTTTGCCATGTCCTAAAACAAAGCTTGCGTTTTTACAGCATGTTTTAAAATTGGAAGGACCGATCAATGGATAACGCGGTATTGCTCGAGGGTCTTGAGGCCAGAAACCGGAAAGCCCTTGATGGCGGTGGAGCGACGCTGATCAAAAAACAACATGACAGCGGAAAACTCACTGCTCGGGAGCGACTGGACTGCCTTCTGGATCCGGGAAGTTTTGTGGAGGTGGACCGGTTCAAGGTTCACCGCTGTACCGATTTTGATATGGCCGAAAAGAAAATCCCCGGTGATGGTGTGGTGACCGGTTGGGGAACCATTCACGATCGTCAGGTCTTTGTCTTTGCACAGGATTTCACCGCCTTCGGCGGATCGCTGTCTCTGGCCCAGGCCGAGAAAATCTGCAAGATCATGAAATTTGCGCTCAAGGCCGGAGCTCCGATCATCGGCCTGTGTGATTCGGGCGGGGCCCGTATCCAGGAAGGCGTCATGAGTCTGGCCGGATACGGGGATATTTTCCTCCAGAACGTCATGGCCTCTGGCGTAGTGCCTCAGATAACGGCCATCATGGGACCTTCGGCAGGCGGAGCGGTTTACTCACCGGCCCTGACCGACTGGATTTTCATGGTGGAACAGTCCGCGCACATGTTTATCACCGGACCGGATGTGATCAAGGCGGTGACCCGTGAAGTCGTCAGCAAGGAAGACCTGGGCGGGGCAATGGCCCACAACACAAAAAGCGGTGTGGCCCATTTCGCTTCTCCGGACGACCCGTCCTGCCTTGCCGCCATCCGGGAGATGATGGCATTTCTGCCACGGAACAACACGGAAAAACCACCGGAATCGGCCTGCACGGATGACCCTGCAAGGCGGGATGAATTCCTGCGCGAGGCGGTTCCCGCGGATCCCAGCAAACCCTATGATATTCGAATCATTATCCGCTCCAATCTGGACGATCATTATTTTTTTGAAGTTCAGGAACACTGGGCAAAAAATATTGTCGTGGGGTTCGGCCGCCTGGATGGGAAGCCCGTCGGCGTGGTGGCCAACCAGCCATCGATAATGGCCGGCTGCCTGGATATCAATGCCAGTATCAAAGGCGCCCGGTTTGTTCGATTCTGTGACGCCTTCAACATCCCCCTGATCATTTACGAAGATGTGCCGGGCTTTCTGCCGGGTACTCATCAGGAGCACGGGGGAATCATCAAACATGGTGCCAAACTGATTTACGCTTTCTGCGAGGCCACGGTTCCCCGCATTACCGTGATTACCCGGAAGGCATACGGAGGGGCTTATATCGTCATGAGTTCCAAACACCTGCGCGGTGATGTCAATCTGGCCTATCCCACGGCTGAAATCGCGGTCATGGGCGCCGAAGGCGCGGTCAACATCATCAGCCGCAAAGAGATAGAGGCGGCCGAAGATCCTCAGGCGGAACGGACGAAATTGATCGGAGCGTATCGGGAAAAGTTTTCCAACCCTTATCGGGCTGCCGAGCTGGGATACATCGATGAGGTCATCGACCCGGCCGATACGCGGCCCCGGCTGATACAGGCCCTGCGCATGCTGCGCAATAAGAGGGACACCAATCCGCCCAAAAAACATGGCAATATTCCATTATAGAATGAAGGGAGACAACTCATGTCCTGGCAATATGTGCTTGAACTGATTCAAAACATTCTCATCACCCAGACCGGGATTCCCCATCTGGCATGGGGGAATGTGGTGATGATTCTGATCGCCTTTTTTTTCCTCTACCTGGCAGTGGCCAAGAATTTTGAACCCCTGCTGCTGCTTCCCATCGGGTTCGGGATCTTCCTGGTGAATTTTCCCCTGGTGCCCCTCATGGGAACCAATGCCGAAGGCCACCCGCACCTGATCCAGTATTTCTATCAGTACGGCGTGGAGTCGGAGATCATTCCCTGCGTCATTTTTCTCGGGCTCGGGGCCATGACCGACTTCGGTCCGCTCATCGCCAACCCCAAGATGCTGCTCATTGGCGGCGGGGCTCAGCTCGGTGTGTTCGTCACTTATGTCGGTTGCCTGTTTTTCGGTTTTACCCTGAAAGAGGCCGCTTCCGTCGGCATCATCGGCGGTGCGGACGGGCCGACCACGATTTATCTCACCGCCAAACTCGCTCCCCAGCTTCTCGGAGCCAACGCCCTGGCAGCTTACTCCTATATGGCCATGGTGCCCCTGATTCAGCCCCCCATCATGCGCTGGCTGACCACGCCGGAACAGCGGAAAATCAAAATGCGCCAGATGCGTCCGGTATCCAGCCGGGAAAAACTGCTTTTTCCCCTTATCGGAGCCATCTTTATCATTCTGCTCATCCCCATGGTCGCGCCGCTTCTGGGAATGTTCATGCTGGGTAATTTCATGAGAGAATCCTTTGTGGTCAAACGATTGACAGACACGGCCCAGAACGCTTTGATGAACATCGTGACCATTTTCCTCGGAGTATCCGTGGGCGCCACCATGCATGCGGACACCTTCCTGAACTGGAAACCGCTCATGATCTTCGGGCTGGGGCTCATCGATTTCGTGGTCTGCACCATCGGAGGTATTCTCACGGTGCACATCATGAACCGGTTCCTGAAGGAAAAAATCAATCCGCTGATCGGCTCGGCCGGTGTGTCCGCCGTTCCCATGGCCGCCCGCGTGTCTCATGTCGAAGGGCTCAAGGCCGATCCCAACAATTATCTGATGATGCATGCCATCGCCCCCAACCTGGCCGGACTGATCGGTTCCGCGGCTGCGGCCGGCATGTTCATTGCGATGTTTCAATAAGAGGAGGAATGATGATGAAAGTCATACGGTTTTATACAGGTATCATGATCACGGTCCTTCTCCTGATGACGGGCAGTATGGCATGGGCGGCATTCGGCGATGACATCGAAAAGCCCGCTCCTGTTTTTTCACAGGAAGGCGGCGACTGGGTGGGCAGACTCATTCCCAGGGGAAAAAGTGTTCCCATCGACATCCGGTTCGGTGTGGAGGGCGGCATCCTGTCCCAGCCGGCCGCAACGGATTTTACCGAAGCCGACATGCCGACCAACCTCAACTGGAAGAATTACCGTTCCGGCTATTTTCTGCTGGATATCGTCCCGGCCGTTCCGGGGGGTGAGGTCACCCTGTCCCTGTCTTCCGATTATTTCACTTCGGCAACGGACATCTGGGGGACTTCCGACAGGGCCGCCCGCACCTGGTCGACCATCGGGATCAAGAATCAGACGGGCAAAGGCGTTCCCGCAATCATCACCGCCGTCATCAAAGACGGCAGTGTTCTGGATGAGGATGGGACCGCCAACGGTCGGATTCAGGTGATCATCGGGCCCAGGGACAGCTTCTGGGGCTATGCCATCGGCACCCTGGTCATCCGGTTTTTCGGCGTGTTCATGGTGCTGGGCATCCTGATGATCGGTATGTTGCTGTCCGGCAAGGTGTTTCAGTATCTGGACGCGAAAGCTAAGCCGGCGCAGTCGGTTGCGCCGGCTGCGTCCCAGGCCGCCCCGGCACCGGAGGAAGAGGCGTTTGAAGAAACGGAGGTCGAACCGGTTGCCTTTGAAGAGCTTCCGGGAGACGTGGCGGCCGCCATCGGCGTCGGCCTGCACCTTTACACCAACGGCGGCCGGAATCTGAGGCTGTCCGACATGGCCGAAAAAGCAGCCGCCATAGGGCTGGCCATGCATTTGAACGAAGAGAAATAGCGATCCGGAAGAAAGTGTTGCAACCGTCAATACATTAACTCATGGCCGGGGGCGGTGGATCCGGCCGCGGCCATGCTGACCTTTAATAGTGAGGACCCAAACATGACAACGTATACCTTTACCATCGACGAGCAGACCTTTGCCGTTGAGATAGGTTCCATCCTCGGCAATATCGCCAACGTAACCGTGAACCAGGTGCCCTACAGAGTGCGCATCGATGGCTCCAGCCATATTTCGTCCCCGGCGGCCGCTCCGATGCCGGCTCCCAGACCGGCGGCCCCCAGGGCCGAAGCCCCCAGACCGGCCGCTCCAAAGCCTGCGGCCCCTAAACCGGCTGCGCCCAAACCGGCCGCGCCCAAAGCCGCGGGGGGCGGGCAAACCATTACCGCCCCCATTCCCGGCAAGGTCATGGCCGTTACCGTTAAAGCCGGTGATGCGGTCACCGCCGGTCAGGTCGTGGCCGTGATCGAGGCCATGAAAATGGAAAACAATATTGTCAGTCCGGTTGACGGAACGGTCAAAGAAGTATCTGTGGCAAAAGACGCCGATATTTCCACCGGCGACGTCATCATGGTCATCGGCTGATCATTTTTTCAGATCCCGGGGCGGTGGCGGCAACCATCATCGCCCCGGCGCTTTTTTTTCGCCCGCTGTCGCTTCTCTACCCCCATCGATTCATTTTTGTTTCCAACTCCGCTGTCATCAGGCCGGATCGGTTCGCCTTGGTTTTTCCCATCCGATGAAAAAGGCCAGCAGAGACGGAATCAACAATAAGGTAAACAGGGTGGACAGGGCCAGGCCGCCCAGCATGACCGATCCGATGCCGCGGTACATTTCACTGCCCGAACCCGTGGACAGGACCAGAGGGGTGAGCCCGAACAGAGTGGTCAGGGCGCTCATGAAGATGGGTCGGATCCGGGTGCGCACCGAATCCCGGATGGCTTCGATCCCGATGAGGCCGTTGTACCGGACATTGTTCAGGGACTGGTGAACGATAAGGATGGCGTTGTTCACCACCGTTCCGACGAGCATGATGAAACCCAGCATGGTCAGCACGTCCATGGGCTGGGGAGCCACCAGACGGTTGACCAGATCCAGCCCGATGAACCCGCCCGCGGCCGCCAGAGGGATGGAAAACATGATGGTCAGCGGATACAGGAAATTTTCGAACAAGGCCGACATGAGAAGGTAGGTGATGATCAGGGCCAGGATAAACCCGCCGGACAGGGCCTGCATGGTGGTGGTCAGTTTGTCTGCGTTCCCGCCCTGTTGAACCGACAGCCCGTCCAGCAGTCCGGCCGCTTTCTTTTCCTGAACCAGAGCTTCGATCTTTTCCATGGCCGACTGAAGGGGAACGGTTTCGGGCGGCGTGATCTCCAGACGCACATTTCGTTTTTTTTCAAGATGGGCGATCTGGGTCATCCCGCTCACATATTCCACCCGTGCCACATCCCCTACCCGGATCAACTGTCCGTAATTGTCCGCGATGGTTCCGTTGAGCAGATCTTCCGGCGTCCGGTAGTCCTTTTCATCGGTCCGAACCACCAGATCGATCTGGTACCCGCCGTCGGGCCGAAACTCTCCTATTTTTTTGCCTTCCGTCATGACGGCGATATAATTGCCCAGGTCGGTTTCCGTCAGGCCGGAAGCCGCCATCTTGCTTTTTTCCGGAACAATGTTGGCCTCGGGATAGGTTTTTTCAAGGGACGGAACCGGTCGGATCTGTGAATTCGGAAGGACGGAGGGTATACTCATGAACAGCATCCCGGCCGCGTTGATGATTGCGTCCAGGTCTTCACCGGAGATGTTCAGTTCTACGGTTCGCCCCTGGCCGATCTCCGAATCGAAAATCCCGGGTTGGATGGCCACCCCCATGAGATCGGGCATGGAATTGATGGCCTGGTTGAACAGGGGCATCAGTCGAGTCACTTCGGTTTCGTGGGCCTTGATGGTATTGGCCCCGCACAATGAAAACATGTCGGAGTTGACGTAAAAGAAATGGTCGATCTGAGGGTACCCGTCCTTGCCGTCCTCTTCCATGTAAGGCCTGAGCTGTTCATAGATATGATCGCCCATGGCTTTGCGCTGGTCTCCGGAAACACTGGCGGGCGGTATCAATATGCCCATCAGAAAGTTCCGGTTGCCCTGGGGCAGGTATTCGGCTTTGGGCATTAAAATCCAGGCCGCAGAAACGGCTGCTGCGGTCAGTCCGCAAATGGTGAGAAGCCGGGTCGAAATGGTTTTCAGGCACAGATCGGAAACCGAAGCGATCCAGCCGGCGATGGTCCCGCCCAGCCGATCAACGGCCGACCGGCTGTTTTGCTTGGCTTGCCGGTCTTTTCGATAAAACAGGTTCATGGCCGTGGGAATCATGGCCACGGAAACCAGCAGGCTGATCAGAATAGCGGCAGTGACGGCTATGGCGATATCCTTGAAAAGCTGCCCCGCCTCCTGGCGCATGAAAATCACGGGCAGAAACACCGCCACCGTGGTCAGGGTGGAGGCAATGACCGCGCCGTACACTTCTTTGGCCCCTTCATAGGCGGCTGAAGCGATCTTTTTGCCCATGGCCCGGTGTCGGTCGATGTTTTCCAGCACTACGATGGAATTGTCCACCAGCATGCCCACGGCAAAGGAAATCCCGGCCAGGCTTACCACGTTCAGGTTCCGGTCCAGGAGCCAGAGAAAAACAAATGTGCCCACGGCGGACACGGGAATGGAAAAACCGGTGATCAGGGTGGACCGAAGGCTTCGCAGAAATACAAGCAGCACCAGAACGGCCAGAACGGCCCCGATGATGAAATTGTTGCGGACAATGCCCATGGCCTGAAGAATATAGGGGGTATCGTCGTGCATCCATTCGATATAAAGACCCTCGTCCGCCAGCACCTCCCGATTGAGCCGATCCACCTCGGCCCGGACCCGGGCCGTGACGTCCAGCACGTTGGCGCCGCTCTGTTTCTGGATGAAAATGGAAATACATTCATCGGCTCCGGCCCGGGTGGAGATGAATTGGGATTCGTATCCCAGGCGGGAAAACCCTATGTCCCGGAGGAAAATCCGTTCCGTCCCGGTTTCATAGATGACCACATCCATGGGATCGTCCACGGTCTGGAATTTGGCGGCGGTCCGGATTCGGTAATTTTTTCGGTCGATGTCCAGAAGTCCGGCCGAAATGTCGTTGTTGGCCGCGGCCATTTTGGCGAGGACCTGGTTGATGGTGATGTTGTGGCGGGCCATCCGGATCGGGTCCAGAACGATTTCAAGCTGCCGGGCCAGACCGCCGAAGCTCATGACGTAAGCCACTCCGTCGATTCGTTCCAGGTATTGCTGGGCCTCGTTTTGAAAATATGTCTGGTAATGGGTGACGGGCGTGGGGTTGTCTTTCAGGGTTTTCAGGGACAGAAAGACAATGGGCGTTCCTTCCGCACCCGAGGCCCGAATAATGGGTTTCAGCGCGTCGGCCGGGGCGTCCCAGACCTCATCCAGTTTGTTGGACACCCGCTGCACCGCAGTGTCGATGTCCGTTCCCAGGTTGAAGGTCAGGGTGATCTGCCCCAGGCTGTTGTAGGAAGAGCTGCTCATTTCGTGAAGATCCTGGAGTCCCTTTAGTTTATCCTCCTGTTTTTCCACGATTTCCGATTCCACTTCACTGGGGGAGGCCCCGGACCAGAGGGTATAGACCTGGACCTTGGGCAGTTCGGTATCCGGTGCCAGCTGGACCGGTAGCCGGGTCAGACCGATGACGCCGAACAGGATGACCAGGATGACGCCCACGGCCACGGTTACGGGTTTGGAAATGGCGAATTTGATGAGATCCATGATGTCAGTTGGTTTTTCCTTCCGATGATGGGGAAATGACCTGGACGGGCTGGTCGGGTCTCAGCCGCTGGTGCCCTTCCAGAATGATGGTTGCGCCGGGAACGATGCCGTCGCCTTCCACGGCCGCAAGGGCATCGATAAACGCCGTCACTTTGACCGCCAGGGGCAGGGCCCGGCCGTCCCGAATGGAATAGACGGCCTGCCCCCCCATTGCCGAGGTCAGGGCGTCCCGGGGCACAACGGTGAAGGTCCGGGGCGGGCCGATGGGAATATGGGCCGTGGCCGACATGTTCTCGGCTGCAAAGGCCGGGATCGGCAGTTTGATTTTCAGGGTCAGGTTTTTGGTTTTGGCGTCGGCCATGGGTGAAAAACGGTCCACAATCCCTTTGACGGTTTCGCCCGTTGCGGTCAGGGTTACGTCCACCGGGTCCCCGGCCCGGGAATAGGGGAGGAGCGCCTCGTTCACCGCCACGTTCAGTCTCAGATGCTTCAGGGAAGCCAGGCGACATATCGCGACCCCGGGTCCGATGTAATCGCCGGCATGGGCGTATTTCTCCAGAATCAGTCCGTCAAACGGGGCGCGGACGACGCTTTTGTCTTTTTTGATCCGGGCCATTGCCAGCTGGCGGGACAAGGCCTGTTTCTGGGCCTCGAGGTCCTGGAGGGAATACCGGGTGTCGTCAAAGCTTTTTTCCGGAACGGCATTCTGCTGGAAAAGGGTCTCGAATCGCTTGAAATCTTTGGCCGCTTTTTCGATCTGGATATCCATCTGCCGTATCCGGGCTTCATACAGACCGATTTCCTGGTCGATGAGGTCGGTGTTGAGGGTAATCAGAACATCCCCCTTGTTCACCCGGTCGCCGTCGTCAAAGGCAACCGTCTGGACCAGGCCCGCCGCTTCGGTGGAGACCCGGCCGATCCGGTCGAAATTCAAGGTCCCGACAATGGGGATTTTTTCCGCCACCGTCCGTTCCCGGACGGTGGCGACGCGGACCGGTGAGGGTCGCTGATCCGGCGGGGTCGCCTGAGCCGATTGGATGCCGATGCCTGTCAGCATCATGGATAAGATCGTGATCCAGAGTTTCATAAGAGTCCTCATGTAGGTTATGGCCGGTTTTTGATGGATGGGATTAAACAAGGGATTCGGGAGGTTTCGATGGGTCCGGCGCCTGAAATCCGGCGCACAGAAAAACGATCAGCGCATCGGGCAGATCATCGCCCAGCAGCTCCATATCGAAGGCGACCCGCATGTCGTCCAAATGCCCTTCCTTCATCAGAATGGTGGTGGTCGCCATCATAAAAGTGAATCGACGGACGACCGTGACCAGGGGAAGATAAGGCAGAGCCTTTGCCAGAGCGTCCACAAATTGTTTTTCCGTATGCTGGAGGGATCGGTTGAGTTGTCTGCGCAACCGGGTGTCATCCTCATAAGCCCTGAAAATGCTGTGCAGCAGGTTTCGAAAGCGCACATCATCCCGGATGAAGTCCCAGATCCCGTGAATATAGGCGTGAACAACCGCCTCCAGAGAAGGGGAGCCCTTTTCGCAGAGGCGGACGGCGGACATCAGCATGCCCGTCTGATTTTCCTGGATGGGATCGATGAGACGGGCCAGAAGGGCGTCTATGAGGTCGGCTTTGGATCCGAAATGGTAGTTGACGGCGGCCAGGTTCACGCCTGCCTCGGCCGATATCCTGCGGAGGGTGGTTTTTTCCGGTCCATGGAGAATCAGGAGCCGTTCCGCGGTTTCCATAATTCGGGTCTTGGTGTCATTCCGTTCGTCCTTTGCCATCCGCTCTCATCTCCTCAAAAAAATAATTCAAACAGTGTTTGAAGTGTGAATTTAAACACTGTTTGAATTATTGTCAAGCCGATTTTGCAGAAAGCTATTTTTCTTTTAAGCGCAGGATGAGCTCTTTTTCCAGATGGCGGATCACAAGCGACAGGGCCTGGCTCTCACGGACCGGTCCGGAATGGTTCCACCCGGCATTCAGGGCCTCTTCCTTTTTTTTCCGGAACGCGGCCGGGGAGTCCACCAGAGACTGCCAAGCCATGAGTTTTTGAATGATATGGCGCTCCTCCGGGCTCAATCGGTCCGTGTCGATGGTCTGGTTATGGCCGATGGTCAATTGCATGATCGATTCTTAAGGGTATCATATCACTTCATTATACTCATGTACTTCTTTTTCGATTTTATCCGCATAGAGGTCTTCTGCAATATCCAGGTCGTAATCCATCTGAAGACCAAGCCAGAATTGCGGAGACATATTAAAGTATTTTGCCAGACGCAATGCGGTGTCAGGGGTGATACTTCTTTTTCCCAGGACGATTTCATTAATTCGCCTCGCAGGCACACGAATATCGAGCGCCACCTTATTCTGGCTAAGACCCATCGGCTTCAAAAATTCTTCTATAAGTATTTCACCTGGATGCACGGGAGGTATTTTCTGGTTTGCCATTTTATTTCTCCTCAATGATAGTCAGTAATTTCAACATCAAAGGCATCTTTTCCTTGCCATCGGAAGCAAATACGCCATTGATTGTTGATTCTTATACTGTACTGTCCTTTTCGGTCTCCATCCAAAGGCTCAAGCCTGTTCCCCGGAGGAACTTTCAAATCATTCAGTATCATTGCCCTGTTTAGCATTCTAAGTTTCCTGAAAGCTATACTTTGTATACCTGTGGGCAGGCTTTTTGAAAATTGCCGGTTAAAAATTTTTTCAGTCTCTTTGCATTTGAATGATTTGAGCACAAGGCAAATATATAACGTTTGGCGTTATATGGAAAGCGTTAAGTCAATTATTGCGATAACACAATCTTCTACGGGTTTGGCCTTTACCCGTGCAGCGGCATGCCGGAGGCCTTGGCCGCCACCTCTCCCATGATTTCGGAAAGGGTGGGGTGGGCGTGGATGGTGTGGGCGAGGTCCCGGGCCGTCAATCCTTTTTCAACGGCCAGGGTGGCTTCGGCGATCAGGTCGGTGGCATGGGGGCCGATGAGATGGACCCCGAGGATTCGGCCCGACGGCTTGTCGAGGATCATCCTGGCTTCTCCGGCGATGTCGCCCATGGCCTGGGCTTTGCCCAGCACCCGGAACAGCACGGAGGCGGTTTCCACGTTCATGCCGGTTTCCATGGCCTGGGCCTCGCTCAGACCCACGGTGCCGATTTCCGGCGTGGTGAAAATGGCGCCCGGAACGGCTCGGTAATCCATTCGGCTGTCTTTGCCCATGGCGTTGTCCGCGGCCACGAGCCCTTCATGGGAGGCCACGTGGGCCAGCATGATCTTTTCCGGACCCAGGATATCGCCGATGGCAAAGACATCCGGGACCGCCGTTTCCATCCGGTCGTTCACCAGAATCCAGCCCGGTCCCCGGGTTTCCAGGCCGATGGCGTCCAGTCCCAGGTCCGCGGACAGGGGCGTCCGACCGATACAGACCGCCATTTTCGAGGCAAAAATGGTTGATGGTTTAGGCTCGGCCGCCCTTGGATTGTCGGTGAACGGGCTTTTGGCCAGGGATATCTCACAGCCTTTGTCCGTGGGTCGGCAGGCGGTGACAATGGTGTCGCAGAGTACCTGGATTTTCTGTTTTTTCATTTCCCTGAGAAGGGATTTGGAGATGGCCGCGTCCACGGAGGCCAGGGGCAGGGGCCGGGACATGGCTTCCACCACGGTCACCCGGGCGCCCAGCGCGGAAAAGATACAGGCGAATTCGCATCCGATCACGCCGCCGCCCACAATGGTCAGGGATTCGGGTACATGGTCCAGACATAGCATGTCATTGGAAGACAGGACGGTTTTTCCGTCAAAGGGGAAATCCGGCACGTTCAAAGGCGCGGTTCCCACGGCAATGATGAGTTTGTCCCAGGCTAGGTGACGGACGGCGCCATCCGGGTCCGTGACGCTGATCGCGTGCAGGCCGGTGATGCAACCGGTTCCTTTTTCCACTTTGATGTTCCGGCTTTTGAGCAGAGCCGCAATGCCGGTCCGCTGGGACGCCAGGATCTTTTCTTTTCGGGCCGAAAGGGCCGGCATGTCGGGACTGGCGGTCCCCGGGACAAGGATCCCGAATTCCCGGGCGTTCAAGCAGGTTTTCAGAATCTGGGAGGACTGTTTCATGATCTTGGAGGGGATGCATCCCCAGTTCAGGCAGGTGCCGCCCAGATGATCCTTTTCCACAAGGGTCACTTCCGCTCCCAGGGCGGCGGCCCGCAGGGCGGAAACATATCCGCCCGGTCCCCCGCCGATCACAATGATATTTTCAGACATGGCTTATCCTTTGCTTATTTTGACGGATGAACGATAACACGCTTTCAGGCGTTTCCGCTATCAAAATCCGTCATTGATTTCAAGACCGGATCAGGCCGGTTTTTCGATTTCCGCCAGGACCATGAAACGCCGTGCCGCGGACCGGTATTTAAACATGTCACCGTCCGTGGGTGGAACCACTGTTTTGAACCCCTCCCGGGTTTCCTGGGCCGAACGCCAGGGTATGATTCCATAGGGATGTTTTTTGCTTCCCGTGGCCGTCTCGATCAATTGGGCCGCTTTTCCGATTTCATCGGGTGTGGGAAACCGGATTTCCTGCGGGTCGCTACCGGGAACGGCAAAGGGCGCGATCCGGGTGACAAACCGGTATTCGGGAAACCGGGCCGCAACCGACAGACTTTGGTTCAGGTCTTCGGGTCGGGCGTCCGGGCCGAGAAGGGCCGTCCACAGATCGAGGGGTCCGGGAACGTGAACAATGGCCCGGTCGGCCAGCTTTTGGTTGAGGAGCGCTTCCAGCACCTCGCTGTTCCGCCCGTCGGATGAAACCTGAATCATGAGGCCGAATTTCTTGATATGGGACAGCACCGCATAAAGGTCATCGGCTGCGTCCGGAGAGCCGCCGGACGCGTCGATCCCGTCCAGCCAGGTTCCGTGCAGGCGGTTGCGGCGGATAAACCCGTCCAGTCGGTCTTCGGCCTGAAGATAGCCGATGATCATGCTCACACCCTGACGGATCTGCGTTTCATCTGAAAATACCGGAAATTCCACGCCGTCCGCATCCCGGTAAATCCGGCTCCGATTGGCCCGGTAGAATCTGGCGAACGCATCTTTCCCGTTGCCTTTGAAATCCAGTTCCTCAAACGCGATGCCGCGGTCTTTCAGAAATTCCTTGGTGATGTTGCACCGGGCGCATCCCGGAGCGGTAAACAAAGCTGGGATTGTCATCCGATGTCTCCTTTATCTGAGCAATTGGGGTAAAAACAAAGAAAGAGAAGGAAAGGCAATCAAGGCGATCAGTCTCGCGATGTCGGCGAGCAGAAAGGGAAAGATCCCGCGAAACACCACGGACAGGGGCACGTTGGAAATGCCTTTCATGATATAGACATTGAT
>CAZQIX010000035.1:19914-37929 GCA_964593855.1 uncultured Desulfobacula sp.
CCACCGGAGCTATGTCCAGGCTGACGGCAAACTGAGCCAGCTCCATGGGCAGCTGGGTGGAGGTCAGGAAATAACCGTAGACGGCTGTGCCGATGACGATCAAGAACACCATGGACGTGGTCCGTCCCGTTGCCAGAAGGGCTTCGTAAAGATTGGACCGGTTGATCCGCCGCCGGATCAGGCCCATGACCAGGGCTCCGGTGGCGCCGACGGCGCCGGCTTCGGTGGGCGTGAAATACCCGCCGTAAATTCCGCCCATGATGAGTACGAACAAGAGCAGCACTTCCCAGGTGTTTTTTAGGGAAGACACCTGCTCTTTGAAGGTGAACCGGGGTCCGGGAGGACCGGCATCCGGGTTGATTCGGGTCCAGATCATGATGGCGACGACATAGAACAGCAAAGACAGAAGCCCCGGGATCACGCCGGCGAAAAACAGTTCGGCAATGGACATTTCCGTGAGTACGCCGTAGATGATCAGCACCACGGAGGGCGGTATCAGGATGCCGATGGTTCCGCCGGCCGCAATGGAGCCAGTGGCCAGGGTGTCCGCGTATTTGTAGCGTTTCATTTCCGGCAGGGACACCGCTCCCATGGTGGCGGCCGTGGCCAGGGAAGACCCGGACACAGCGGAAAACGCCCCACAGGCCAGAACCGTGGCCATGGACAGACCGCCCCGGAACCGTCCCACCCATTTGTAGGCAGCGCTGTAAAGCTTTTCGCTCAGGCCGGACTGAAAGCACAGTTCTCCCATGAGAATGAAAAAGGGGATGACGCACATGGCATAGGAGGCCGAAGTCGCATAGGGAACCGTTCTCAGAAGGCCGATGCCCGCATCGGAACCAAATAGGACGGACATGCCGAAAAAGCCCAGAAAGGCCAGAGCCGCTCCGATGAGCATGCCGGAAAACAGAAAGACGAGCAGGGCGATCACCCCGAGATATTTGCCCATGGTCAGATCCATTTCGATCCCGGCAAAAGGAAGCACGACCAGGACCATGGCCAGGACAAACGCGGCTCCGGCCTTGAGCGCGTGCCCACTCCGGATTGTATCCCTGGCCGCCTTGAGGAATTCAGCCAGGGTCCCCAGGGAAAACAGCAGAAAACCGGCGGCCACCACCCACATGACCCAGAAGATGGGAATGCGCAGGTCGTGGGTGGCGGTTCCGTTGCTCTGGTGAACCCATGAAAAGGCCAGGCTCTGCCAGGCCAGGATCATCAGAAACAGGCCGGTGATCAGGGAAGTGGCCGTGGACAGGATATCCCGGGCGATTCGAGGCAGTCGGGCGGTCACGAAATCCACACTGATATGGTTGCGGGTGGTCTGGGTGTAGGCGATACCGCAGAACACCATGATCACCAGCATGAGTTCTTCAAGCTCGACAGTGCCCACCAGGGGTTTGTTGAAAAACGCCCGGCTCAGCACATGGGCCGTGACCAGCACCACCATGGCCAGGGCGGTGCAGGCTCCGGCCACGTTGACATATTTTGCTGCGGCGTCGATTTTTTTTTCAAAAGGTTCGATACGATTATCAAAGGACATGGCCGATCTCCCCCATCATCCGGATGTTTGACCCGAAGATGCCTATTTCTGACGTTTCTGTTCAACCAGGTCGACGGCTTTTTTCAGAACCGCTTCAGGATCTTTATATCCCTTTGCTCTGGCGTCGTCGATCCACTGTTGGCGGATGGGCATGATTTTTTCCGCCCAGGCTTTCCGTTGTTCCTCGGTCAGGGTGTAGAATTGGCTTCCGTTCTGACCCATCCATTCCACGTCCACCGCCTGTGCTCTGTCAAAAGACAGGCCGCTGTCCCGGGAGGCAGCCATACCGCTGAGGGCGTCAATGGCTTTCCGGTCTTCGGCGGACAGCTTGTCCCAGACCTTTTTGTTCATCACAATGTAAAAGGACAGGGACAGCAGATCCGCGTTGGTGTGAAATTTGGTCAGATCGGAAATTTTCTGGGTCCGCAGAGGGGCATAGGGCAGAAAACAGCCTTCCACCACACCGGTCTGGAGGGCCATGAACACTTCTACCATGGGAATGGTCTCCGGCGATGCCCCCAAAAGTCTCAGAATCTGGCTCTGGGTAGGGCCGCCGGAACTGATCACCATGTTTTGCAGATCCTGCACCGAGGTCACCTGTTTTTTGGTAAAATGGAGCTGAAGGGCCGGGTTCATATATGCCCACAGCACTTTGACATCTTTGAGCTCCTCTTGCATTTCCGGTACGGAGGTGTAGAGCTCCCACAGGACCTGGCTGTTGATCTCGGCCTTCTGGTCCCCCACCATGGGCAGGTCGGCCACGTTGTTCATGAGCAGGCGGTTGCGCGTGTAGCTGGGCATGACAATGCCGACGTCGGCCACCCGGGATGCCACTGCGTCCAGCCCGTCCTTGGGAGCGAACAGGGCGTTGGAGTAGAAAAACGTAACCTTGACGCGGTTGTCGGTGGCTTCCTTGACCTTTTTCCCCCAGGGCTCGAACACGTCCCGGCTCAGGGGGTGCTGCTGGTTGTACATTACGTTGAAGCGCAGATTGGCGGCATGGGCAGATGCGCCGAAAAGACAAACAATGGCCAGAATGCCCGTCAGGGCTGACAGATACGATTTTTTCATTTTCTCCTCACTGATTTTCATGAAGGTTTGGGTTATTCTTTTTCCGGATTTTCTTCCACTTCCATTACACACAGCTGGGGCAGACAGTATCCAAGGGTTCCGGCGACCTCGACGATGCCCTGCTCTTCACGGTACTCCGACCCCGGGACCCGGAAGCGGCTGTTGTCCGTGCGTGCGATCTTTTTTTCCGAGGGTCGGTCCAGCTGCGGCACCCATTCATAGGGCACCCGGTAGGCCCGGTATACATGGTTGGATCGCCCGTCCATGCCGAAATAGGGGCTGATATATTCCCAGACCAGTTCGTGATTTTTCGTCACTTCGATGATCCGTCCGCCCGATCCCTCGGTGATGAGGGTGTTGCCGTTGGGAAGACGCTGGGCCGAGCTGATCAGGGGAGAGTAAAACCGGGTGTTGTTCATTTTGCTCAGATATCCGGCTTCCGCATAAGTGTATTGCCAGACGATTTTCAGGGTGACGGGATCGAACTCCAGGATGCGGGAATAATCTCTGAGAGCATTGTTGTGGCCGGTGGGCGATCCGGGATTGGGATCGCCGTATCCGGCGAACCCGCCGTTGTCGAAAACCAGGATATTGCCTTCGCCCGGCAGACCTCTGGGAATCATGTGGGCATGGTGCTGGCCGATGATCCACCCTAGTTCCCGGAGGGCTTTGGTACGATCATAATCCGGGCCCACCTGCCAGACGATTTTGCCGGTCTTTTTGTCCGTTATGGCGATGATATTGGTCTGGCGGCCGTCCCAGATGATATTGTCCGGATGGAACCGGGTGTCTCCGGCATCGTAGAACCGGTTGGGGCCCAGGGTGGACATGGAATTGATGTGCATCCAGTCACCCACCTCACCCTTTCCCACCACCATGGTGGGGTTGCGGAAAAGGGCGTTTCTGGCGGATTCGGAAAATTCCATCTCGTCGAAATGATCGCTGCATACCCATTCCCAGGTGATGTCCCCGTCCCAGGACACTTCATAAATCACGTCGTCCACCAGGGGTTTGTCGCTGATTTCCGGATGGCGAAGATTCTTGTGACCCAGGATCAGAGTGGCGCCGCCGTCGGTTCTGGGCTCCATGCCGGGAACGTAATAGCCCACGGGATTTCCCTCCCGCTGGTAATCGTGGTGCTGGCGGGCCATCCACCGGCCTTCCTGGCCGGGATCTTCAATATATTCATATTGGTCGAATGACCAGACGACATTTCCTTCCCAGTCGATCTGGACAACGTCGGTCTGGTCCATGAATCCGAATTTAGGGTTTCTGACCCCCATACTACCCATGATATGGCCTCCCGGCAGCAGTTTGGTCGGGAACCCGTGCACGCCTTTCCACATCCGGACGACCTGACCGTTCATATCCACCAGGGTGGGGCCGGTTTCCCTCGCTATATAAATGGTGTACCCCGACCAGCATTTATCCGGATAAAAAAGGGTGGCGCCGGTGGGGTAGATGGTTGGAATGCTCATTTGCTTCTCCTCTGATGAGTATTATAAAAAACACCGCATTTTTACAATATTAATTGTTATACATATAATATATAAACTAAAATCTTGACGATTGCAAATAGAAAATGAAAGAAGATGAAGAGTTGGCTCAGGGGTTTTGCGGGTATATATCTACAAAAAAGTCATTAAAATTTATTCAAAAATGTAATTATATATTTAATATACAAAATCCAGTCCAATATATCCAGTCCCATTTTTATGAATAACTTATTTAAATTCAATATGTTGATGTGAATATCAAAGAACCTTATGGGTGTGGCACTTCTTATGCAAACTATGGCATAGGTTGTTTGAAACCAGGCATCTTAATTTTAAAAGGAGATTAAAAAAATGAACCATGTACGATTTTTTCTGACCTTTCTGAGCCTTGTCACACTTTCAACGGCAGCTTCGGCTTATGCCGGCGCGGACGTAACCGGCAGTGCAAATCTCAGTATCAACAGCAAGTATCTATGGCGGGGCTTCGATCTTTCGCCCGATTCCGATTTTGTCGTCCAGCCGGGGGTCGATCTTTCTCTGGGCGGCTTCACCCTCGGGTATTGGAGCAACTGGGACGAGGAGGCCGGAGAGCTCAATGAGACCGATATTACACTGGATTACAGTTTTGAGGCATGGGGGCCAATCTCTGTTTCCCTGGGCAATGTGTATTACGCACTGGACGGTATGGCGGATACCAACGAACTCTATCTGGCCGTATCTTTGGATACAGTGTTGAATCCGACCATCACCGTCAACTGGGATTGGGATCAGGCTGAAAAGACCGGCCTTTTCTGGATGGTCGGCATCAGCCATGGTTTTGCGCTTTCGGACACCGTCCGTTTCAATATCGGCGCCATGGTCGGCTATAACCTGGAATCGGATTATTCAGTGGGCGATTACAGTGATTTCCATCACGGTGAATTATCGGCCGGTTTTGACTGGGAGGCGGTTCGGGGGCTGGTTCTGAGCCCGACCCTGATCTATTCATTTCCATTGTCCGACAAAGCAGAAGATGCGGCCGGAATCGACGATGAACTGATGCTCGGTGTGACCCTGGGATACAGCTTCTGATGGCAGGATAGAGATTACGAACAGGTGCCCGATGATTTGTTACAAAATGGTAATGATCGGGCACTGAAATCAAAAAGACCGATCTTTGATAAGGAGGATTGTATGAAAGAAATTCAGGCCGTCATCAAGCCGTTCAAGATGGATGACGTAAAAGATGCGCTGACCGGTATCCGGATCCATGGCATGACCATTACCGAGGCCAAGGGATTCGGCCGGCAGAAAGGCCACAGGGAAATCTACAGAGGAGCGGAATATCAGACGGATTTTGTCCCCAAAATTTTATTGAAGATCGCCGTGGACGATGACCAGGTCGATGAAGTGGTTCAGGTCATCGTTGAGGCGGCCAGAACCGGAAAAATCGGGGATGGAAAGATTTTCGTCCTCCCCATCGAAGATGTCATCCGTATCCGAACCAATGAAAAAGGCGTAAGCGCCCTGTGATTCAAGTCCAAAAGGAGTAAAGAAAATGAGAAAAACAAGTTCTGTCATCTTCTGTTTTACCTGCTTGATGTGTTTGATGATTCTTTTGTCGATTGCCTGGGCGGGCGACGATCCGCCGGTCTCGGTTTCGGAAACGGCGGCTGCCGACCTGGTGCAGACCCATCTGGATTATGTCTGGACCCTGGTGGCCGCCGCTCTGGTATTTTTCATGCAGGCCGGGTTTGCCATGGTGGAGGCGGGGTTTACCCGTGCGAAAAACGCAGTCAACATCATGATGAAAAACCTGATGGATTTTTCCATGGGCTCTTTGATCTACTGGGCGGTGGGATTCGGGCTGATGTTCGGTGTTTCCGGAACCGGTTTTTTCGGAACCACCGGATTCTTTCTGAGCGATTTTAAAATCGGAGGAGATCCCTGGGTTCTGGCCTTCTGGATGTTTCAGGCGGTTTTTGCGGCAACGGCGGCGACGATTGTATCCGGGGCCATGGCGGAACGGACCCGGTTTTCCGGCTATCTTCTGTATTCCGTGTTTATTTCCGGACTGATTTATCCGGTTTTCGGGAGCTGGGCCTGGGGAAGTCTGTTCAACGGCGGCGGCTGGCTTGAAAATCTGGGTTTCATTGATTTCGCGGGCTCGACCGTGGTTCATTCCGTGGGAGGATGGGCGGCTCTGGCCGGGGCCATGGTGCTGGGGCCCAGGATCGGGAAATACGGCCGGGACGGAAAGGTCAAACCCATTCTCGGCCATAACATTCCTCTGGCCGCCATCGGAGTGTTCATCCTCTGGCTGGGCTGGTTCGGGTTCAATCCCGGTTCGACCACGGCCGGATCAAAAGACATTGCCATGATTTTCGTGAATACCAACCTGGCAGCGGCAGCCGGATCGGTCCTGGCTATGACCATGTCCTGGATCAAGTTCGGCAAGCCTGAAGTGGGTATGAGCCTGAACGGGGCACTGGCCGGACTGGTGGGCATCACGGCCGGATGCGCCACTGTCTCGCCGGTGAGTGCCGTGATGATCGGGGCCGTTGCGGGAGTTATCGTGGTGTTTTCCGTTCTGTTTTTCGATCGGATCAGAATCGATGATCCGGTGGGCGCCATTTCCGTTCACGGGGTCTGTGGAGCGTGGGGAACCCTGGCTGCCGGGCTTTTTCACATGGAAGGCCTGTCCTTAAAGATCATGACCGTTCAGGCCGTCGGGGTTGCAGCCTGTTTTTTATGGACCTTTCCGCTGGCCTATGCCCTGTTCAAAGCCATCGATGTGACCTTCGGTCTGAGGGTATCCAGGGAAGAAGAGCTGGAAGGCCTTGACGCCACTGAACACGGCGGCAACGCATATCCTGATTTTACAACCGTTCATCACGGAAGTCTGGGAGGGATACCGGGTGGGCCGGGAGGCGGTCGGGTTCTGCCGGCCTCGTCTTTTGCCGTGAATCCGGTGGCCGATCAGACTACTGCGCCCTGACCCCCATTCCCCGTCCTGGTTTCCCAGGCCCGATATTTGACAGGAAAAGGGAAATGACTTATGCTGCGCATTATTGACCGTAATCGGCAGGGGTTTTCATGAGTGTTGCACAAGTAACGCAAGTCAGTGTTCCGGAAGGATGGATCGATTTGGGCATCGGGCAGCCCGATCTGAACATCCTTCCGCAGGCCTTTATTCAGGAGGCGGCGGCCCACCATTTCCGTAAAAATGACACCAGCGTCCTGCAATACGGAATTCAGCAGGGCAGCGGGGATTTCAGAGCCTGCCTGGCCCGGTTTCTGAGCGGCCGATACGCAGCGGCCGTCGACCCGGATCATCTGTTCGTCACATCCGGAAATTCCCAGGCCCTGGATCATATCTGCACGCTTCATACCCAGCCGGGGGATACCGTGATCGTTGAGGAACCCACTTATTTCCTGGCTTTGCGAATTTTCGCAGACCATGGACTCCGGGTCGTGGGCACGCCAGTGGATGAGAACGGCCTGATGATCGAACCCCTTGAAAAGCTTCTGAAAAATCACCGACCCGTGTTCGTGTATACGGTCCCTGCTTTTCAGAATCCCACCGGGGCCACTTTATCGGATGACAGACGACAAAAACTGGTGGATATGGCCGAGGCTCATGATTTTTTCATTGTCGCCGACGAAGTGTATCAGATGCTGGGGTATACGATAGACCCTCCCAGGCCCATGACTTACTACGATACGTCTCATCGTTCTTCCGGGCGGGTGTTTTCACTGGGAACCTTTTCCAAGATTCTGGCTCCCGGACTTCGGCTGGGATGGATGCAGGCCCGGCCGGAACTGCTGGAGCCTTTTGCCGCCTGCGGCCTTCTGGACTCCGGGGGCGGGCTGAACCCTTTTGTGTCAGGTATTGTCCACAGTATGATCGAGCTGGGTCTGCAGGAAACCTATCTCGATTTTCTGAAAAAAACATACCACGAACGCCTGATCGCCCTGACGGACAAGCTTCACAATCAAATTCCAGCCCTGTCCTTTATCGAGCCCAGGGGCGGCTATTTTATCTGGGCTTGTTTGCCGGAACCGGCCGACACAAGAGATCTGCTTGAAAAAGCCACGGCCCACAAAGTCGGGTTTCAGATCGGGCCCAGGTTTTCCTGCACGGGAGGGCTCCGGCAGTATATGCGGCTGAGTTTTTCTTTTTACGATCCCGACACGCTGTCCCTTGGCGTTGAGCGGCTGGCAAAGGTCGTCTGCTGAAGGTTTTGTTCAGCCATCGCCTGCCACAGGTATTGAACCGTATGGCGCACACGGATCCGGAGACCCGCCTGATAACACCCATGGGTCAGCTGCATGATGCATCCGGGGCATCCGGTCGCCAGTTCCAGGGGAAAGGGATTCATTTCGGCGATTTTTTTCGTTTTTTCGGTCAGGATCCGCATGGACAGATCGGCATGACTCAGCCCGTAGGTTCCCCCCAGACCGCAACATCCATTTGCATTGGGCATTTCAAGGAACTGGTCGCATATGGCCCGTAAAATGGCCCGGGGCTGGGACACCACCCCCTGGCCGTGCCTCAGATGGCAGGGATCGTGGTAGGTCAAAGGATCGGTAAGCGTGCGCCGGATCCTGGAGCGGATCCGCTCCAGCCCCACTTCTTCGGTCAGGTATTCAGTGATATCCATGGTGCGCCGGGAAATTTCCTCGGCCCGGCCGTCCAGCGCGGTTCCGGCCAGGATGTCGGGGTAGTGGCGCTTCAGCATCAAGCCGCCCGAGGCGCAGAGGGTCAGAATGGGAATTCCCGGCTGTCCGGACAGGCAGCGCAGGTTGTCGCCGGCCAGTCGGCGCAGGGTCCGGGTGTCTGCCCGGGCCTGAACCGGAGCACCGCAGCAGCACTGGCCGGATGGGACAATCACGCCGATCCCGAGATGATGGAGGACCTGTACGGAGGTTTCGGCAATATCCGTGTAGATATAATTGGACGCACATCCCACAAACAAAATCACGCTCCGCTTCTGTCCGAGGGCCGGATACGTCTGATCCCGGCCGGAGATGAAGGGCGCCGGGGTCAGGCCCGGCAGGAGCCTTTCCCCGAGCGCTTTAAACCGGGGCAGGGTCAGCTTCAGACGCAGGCCGCTGGTTTCCGGCAGACCTGACATGAATACGGCCTGGGCTTTGCGAGCGGTCGTCGCCCCCATATCCCTATATTTCCGGTCGGCGGTCAGGGCCTGGAAGGCCAGGGTTTGGATATCGGGCATTATCTTTCGGGATGAGAGACAGGCCCGGGCTTTCAGCACCACGTCCACCATGTTCACCTGCCCGGAACAGGTTCGGACGCAGGCCATGCACAGAAGACAGGATTCAAAGGCCCGGGCTATCTCCGGCGTCAGCAGGAGGCTGCCGTCCGCAAGCGCTTCCGCCAGTGCCAAACGGCCCCTGGCCACATTTCGTTCAAGGCCGGTGGCCCCGTATACCGGGCAGACCATCCGGCATTCCCCGCAGGCCGAACACTTGGCCGCTTCCCGATGAACGGTATCGACAAAGGTTTTCCAGGCTGTCCGGTTCATCGAGGAAAGCCCCGGTCCCAGACATGGCGTGGGAACACTTTGTTCGGATTGAGGACCCCCCGGGGGTCCAGGAGTTTTTTGATGCCCACGGCCAGATTGAGGGCCGCTTCGTTCAGATTCATGTCCAGATATTCTTTTTTCATGGATCCGATGCCGTGCTCGGCCGCGATTCGACCCCCCAGGGCCACGGTTTCCTCAAAAACGGCCTTCCGGACCACTTCGGCCCGTTCAGGGGCCAGAGGGGCCTGTTTCTCCGAAATGCTCAGATGAATGTTGCCGTCCCCATAATGGCCGAAACTCAGGATTCTCAGGTTTTCATCATCGGCCAGGCGGGCCAGCCGGTCCAGAAATGCGGGGATGGCGGCCGGTGGCACGGAAATGTCTTCTTCCAGCCATTCCGGACAAAGACCCATAATGGCGCCGTGGATAGATCGTCTTGCGTGCCATAGAACATCACGTTCCTCGGGGGTCCGGGCCGTCCTGAAACTGAGCATGCCCGACGCCGCGCATATTTCCCGGACCACGGCTGCGTCACGATCCACATCCCCGGCCGGTCCGTCCAGTTCGATGAGCAGCATGGCGCCGGTATCACCATGGATTTGGAGATCCGCCCCGTCCCTCGAGAGCATGCGCGTCACCGCTTCAAGGCAGTCGTGGTCGATGAATTCCAGGGTACAGGGCGTGACCCCGTTTTGGAGCAATAGCGGCACTGCCCGACCGGCACTGTGAATGGTTTTAAAACAGACGGCCATGGTTCGGACGGTTTCCGGCCGAGGCAGAAGTTTCAGAATGGCTCGGGTGATGATACCCAAGGTGCCTTCCGATCCCACGAACAGCTCTGTCAGGGAATAGCCGGCCACGTCCTTGATGCATTTGGACCCGAGGCGGATGAAATCCCCATTGGGCAGTACCACATCCAGTCCGAGAACATATTGTTTGGTCACGCCGTATTTGACCGCCCTCATCCCGCCGGCGTTTTCGGCGATATTGCCGCCGATGGTGGAAAAACCCCGGCTGGCCGGATCGGGCGGATAGAACAGACCGACCCGGTCGGCCGCTTCCTGCAGATGGGCGGTGATCACCCCGGTTTCAACGACCGCGCACAAATTGTCGGCATCGATTTCCAGGATTCTGTTCAGACGTTCCAGCACCATGACGATACCGCCGGTTGTGGGTACGGCCCCGCCTGTGAGGCCGGATCCGCCGCCCCGGGGCACCACGGGCAAACCGTGGCGAACGGCGTATCGCATGACCTCGGCTACCTGTTCCGGGCTGGACGGAAACACGACGGCTCCGGGGATGGCTCGCTCTCTGCTGGCGTCAAAGGCGTAGGTCCATCGGTCTTCGATGGCGAACAGGCAGTTTTTTTCACCCAGAAGCGCGGTCAGATCTTTTTTGAGCCGGATATCGTCTTTTTTCACGGGGATTCTTCCTTTTCAAATCCGGCCGGATGCCGGGGACGATGGGTTTCAGTGGACATCCGCCCGGAAATCCAGGCCCGGCACCGCCAGTTTCCGCTGCACAAAATGGAGTATCAGGGTCATGACACCCACAAGAACAAGATAAATGAGGGCGACCAGGATATAGGTCTGAACCGGCGCAAAATTCCGGCTGGACAGCATTTTGGCCCGGCCCATCAGGTCGGGAACGGCGATGAGGAAGACAACGGCGGTGTATTTGATCATGGCGATGAATTCATTGGACCAGGCCGGAATCACCAACCGCAGGGCCTGGGGCAGGATGACCAGCCGTATTCCCTGAAGCCGGCTCATGCCGATACTTCGGGCCGCCTGCATCTGCCCTCTGGAAACCGCCTGGATGGCGCCTCGGAAATATTCGCACTGATAGGCGGCGCTGTTGCATCCCAGGGTTATAAAGGCGGCGGTCATGCGGGAGAATGAAATATTCAGATCCGGCAGCCCGTAGTAGACCACGAAAAGCTGGACGAGAAGCGGTGTGCCCCGGAACAAGGTCAGATAGGCGCTGCAAAAGGGCTGGACCGGTCCGGGGCCGTAAACCCTCAGCAGTGACAGGGGCAGGCCGATGATCAGGCCGATGACCAGGGCTCCGGCCGTGAGCTGAAGGGTGATCACCGTTCCCCTGAGCAGTTCCGGAAGGGCCGTGAGTGCGTATGTGAAAAAAGCTTCCAAGGGATCAGACCGCCTCCATCCGACTGATGGCCGACAAAAACGCCATGGTTCTTTTGGATCGGGGATGGTTGAAGATCTGATCCGGGGTTCCCTGCTCCTCGATGCAGCCGTTTTCCATGAACACAATCCGGTCGGCCGCTTCCCGGGCAAACCCCATTTCATGGGAGACTACCACCATGGTCATGCCCTCCCGGGCGAGTTTTTTCATGACGGCCAGGACCTCTCCCGTGAGTTCGGGATCAAGGGCCGACGTGGGTTCGTCAAAGAGCATGACCTTGGGGTTCATTCCCAGAGACCTGGCAATTCCGACCCGCTGTTTCTGCCCGCCGGACAACTGGGCCGGGAATTTGGCGTGATGGGCGGCCATACCCACCCGCTCCAGTTCCTGCATGGCTTTTTGCCGGGCTTCCCGGACAGGCATGCCCAGGACCCTGGTCATGCCTATGGTGACATTGTTCAGCGCATTCAGGTGGTTGAACAGATTGAATTCCTGGAATACCATGCCGATTTTCTGCCGGACCCGGTCTTCATTCACATTCGGGGCGGTGATGTCTTCATCTTCCAGAAAAATGCGGCCGGCATCGGGCCTGTGCAGAAGGTTGAGGCACTGGAGCATGGTGCTTTTACCCGTACCGCTGCTGCCGATGATCACGATCACCTCGGACGGGTGTACGTCAAAGCTCACGTCTTTTAGGATGGCGGTTTTCCCAAAGGATTTGCAGAGATTTTGAACGCGAAGTACGGGTTCGCTCATGGGGCCCCCGAAGATATTTCAGAAACGGATGGAAAATTTTTGTTCAATGGATTCAAGCCCCTTGCTCAGGATCAGGGTCAGCAGCACATAGATCAGCGCGGCCGTGCCGAAAGCCAGAAGGGGTTTCATGGTACCGGCGCTGGCGTACTGGGCCCTTCGCAGAAGCTCGGGTACGCCGATCACGAACACCAGGGAGGAGTCCTTCAACACCAGGGACACCTCGTTGATCAGGGACGGTACGGCAACTCGCAGGGCCTGGGGCATGATGATGCACCGTATGGCTCTGATCCGGCTCATGCCGATGCCCCGGGCCGCCGTCATCTGACCCTTGGGAATGGACAGGATAGCACCCCTGAAAATTTCGGTCTGGTAGGCGCCGCTGGCAAAACCCAGGGCAATGGCGCCGGACATGAAGGGAGACAGATCAATGAATTCCGAAATCACAAAGAACAGGATAAAGATGATGACCACCACTGGAATGGAGCGAACCACGAGGCTGTAGCAGAGCGCCAAGTTGCGGGAGATCCCGCCTCCGTAAACCCTGAACACGGCCATGGCCGAGCCGATGAAAAATCCCATGGCCAGAGCGATAAGGGTTGCACCGAGGGTAACCCGCAACCCCGGCAGCAGAAACTGCAGCATGGTGACAAAAGCGTCCATTCATCCAGCGGCCTTATTTTTACAGCAGTTTGTACTGATCCATCAGTTTTTTCAGGGTGCCGTCGGCCTTGAGTTCTTCAATGGCTTTGTTGATGGCGGTCAGCAGTTCGGTGTTGCCTTTGGTCACGGCCAGGCTCTGACCCGCTGAAACGGTTTCCGTGGTGATCAGGGCGATTTTCAGATCGTTCTTTTCCGCCAGTGATGTGGCGGGGTCCGCTATGATGTGCAGAACATCCACCCGGCCGGCCTTGATGTCCATGGCCGCGTTGTCCACCCGTTCATAGGAGAAATAGTTTTCCGCCGGGAGTTTGCCGGTTTTGACGAGATTGTCCTGGATCCATTTTTCCTGGATGGTGCCGGTCTGGGAGGCCACTTTGTATTGGGCGATGTCCTGAACGGACTTGATCTCGATGTCTGAATCGGCTTTTACAAGGATGGCGTCTTTGATGTCATGGTAGGAAATGGAAAAATCCACTTTCTGTTTCCGTTCTTCACTGGCCTGCATGGCGGCAATCACCACGTCGATCTTTTTTTCCTGCAATCCGGCAATCAGGGTGTCGAATCCCATATCGACGATTTTGACCTTTTTGCCGATTTTTTCACCGATGGCCCGGACCAGGTCCATGTCAAAACCGACAAACTGGCCTGCGTCGTCAATGTACTCATAGGGCGGGTAATCGGCCGATGTCCCCACGACAATGGTATCCCCCGCATTGGCGATGTTTCCCATACACAATCCCAGTACCAGTAAAAAACCTGCAATTTTTTTCATTGGACACTCTCCTTTTTGATTTTGGGTTGATGCCGTAAAAAAATCAGGAAAGAAATATACACATACCCGGCAGGTGATGTCCAGACAATTTATTTTGCCGGAACCGGGGGATAGATCAGGTCTCCGGATCTGTCGAAAGTCATGGGCAGAGCCCTTTGATCGACGGAAATATCCGGCCGGCCGTACAGAAGCGGCAGGCACCCCTTGGAGACCTTGATATGATGCAGCTCAAGGGTGTTTTGGCTATGAACCACACGGACATCTTCGGGCGTATGGGGCCGAATGGTCATGAGGGTTGAGGCCACGGCCTGTCTTTCCGTAACCAGGGTCAGGGGCGCCCGGCAGTCTTCCGGGCAGGCGGCTGTCGGCGCGTTGACGGCTGTGACCTGCCAGTCTATTTTGTCGAGCAGTTTCGGTGTGGTGACATGTCCCATGCCGATTCCGGATGCGTTTCCCCGGGTTGCGGCGGTCCGGCCCCGGACAAAGATACGGGCGATTTCCGGTGTGGGACGGTCCACGCTCCACAGGCAGAGCCCTTTCCCGCCCACCACCGCTGATGTCCTTCCCCATTTCATCGACAATCAACAGGTCGATGTCGTCCAGGGGAAGGGCCGGAAGGTATCGGCGCGCTTGTTTCAACATCTGCGTTTCAACCGCCTCCATGGTTTTTGATGTGCCCATGCGGATGTCGCAGATGTCGTGGTTCTGATTTTCCACCACGGCCACGCCGAACAAAAATGTGGATTGTTTCAGCAATGCCCGTCCGGCGGTTAGGATCATATCGGGAAATCCCCGGGTGACGCCCCGCCGGGCCAGAAGATCAATCTGGCCCCGGACACAGGCCCCTTCGTGCGAACCCATGGCAGGCGTGACAAACGGTACGGCTCCGGCCGTCTGTAGCTGATGCACGACGGTTCTCACGATGTCGGGCAGGCTGGATATTCCCCGGCTTCCCACACCCACGGCCGCCGGGACATTAAACGACTGCCGGATCTGAAACATCTCCGGAAATTGAAAATTTCCGGGAACGGTTATGCCGACTGCTTTCATCAGCGATTGCGATGCCTGCAGGACTCGGCAGCCCTAATTGACGATCACGATGGAAATATCTCTGGCAAGACCGAACACCTTCTGTGACACACTGCCCAGGAAAAAATCCTTGACGGCCGACAGCCCCCTGCGACCCATCACCAGAATGTCATAGCCGGATTGGGCTTCTTCCGTAATATCCCGGGCCACCCCGTGTTTTCCGGTATTGATTCGGATCCGGATATCCGCCTCAGAGAACCCGGCATCCACAAGCGTTGCCCTGGCCCTGTCCAAAGCCTTCTGAATCAGTTCTTTCTTCTTGTCCTCCAGAGCGCAGAAACTGGTCTGATGGGTTTTGAAATAAGGGATTAATTCCGGGCTGTTCATTCCGCAGAGCGCCGCTGTATCCGGTATGATGCTAAGCAGCGTGACACGGGCGGAAGCGTTGAAGTTTTTCGCGACGAACGCCACCGCCCGCATGGCATTTTCCGAGTCATCAAATGCGATCAGTATGTTTGAATTCATGGACAGTCCCTCCATTGGTTTCGGGTTGATCATCGATCGTCTCTTCCTTTCTGAACCTGATGGTAAAATAGGGCAAACCGGTTCAATAGTCCAGAGATTTATGGCGGACCCGCCTTTGGATCAAGGTCTGATGTTTTGTGTCAACAAGAGTTTGATCGGTCCGGCTCAACGGTTCCATTGTCAGCCCCTCACCAGTTGTTTGATTCCAGATAGAAGCACATTGAAACTCTTTGAACAATTGGAGTTCAAGCTAAGGAAGGGAGCGATAGCACGGGAGCCGGCGACTTTATAGTAAGCATTCCCGGTAAGCATAAACAGTTCATCAGTCGGATGGCCAATTGCATCAGGGTTTCGAAATTTTCTGGTCGGCTGCCGTTCCTTGATTCCCTTAAGACCAAGTCCTTTTTCAACTGCTGCCAGATCGCCCAAATAAAAACTCTCCAATTCCCTGCAGGCAATCCGAACCAGTACCCCTTCTCGGCCGGCCTGGCGACATAAATCCACCAGTCCGGCCTTTATATCACGGCAATTACCTGAATCCTGGTCACGCATGACAACAAAGGAAGAATACCTTTCAGCATTTCCTCGGCGGATGGCTCCTCCAGCAGAAAGATCAAACGCCTCATTGGGGATCAACCTCCGGGAAAAAACCGTGTTTCCAGAGATAGCCCATCTGGTCACCTTCATCTATCAAGGCAGCCAGCTGCTGATCATCTTTTGCCCGGCGAACCTGGGTGTAGCCGTCTTTTTTCACGAGCCAATATACCTCATCCAGTCTTGCCGCATTCAGAAAATCCGGCGAGTGGGTAGACACAAACACCTGTCCGCCCCGATTCGCATAAGCACGGAATTCTTCCGCCAATTCCCAGAGAAGCTTGGGATAAAGCTGATTCTCCGGTTCCTCAACGCAAAGTAGGGGGTGAGGGACAGGATCATAGAGGAGCATTAGATACGCGAGCATTTTGATGGTGCCGTCCGAGACGTGACGGGCAAGAAAGGGATCTTCAAACGCCCCGTCCTGAAATTTAAGTAAAACTCGGCCTTCCTCCGTGGTTTTGGACTCGACCCGACTGATACCCGGCACCCGCATTTTCAATGAAGACAAAATTTTTTCAAAAATATCCTTATTTATTATTATAAAGTGAAAGTCGTTGCGGAACCTGTAAAAGCGTCCTTAGAACTATGGTGGTTCCCGGCATGTGAGCCCTGAAAAATTCTTCTCTACGTTTGAACCCGAACATTCTTGTGTCTCCTGGAAGCGATCTTTTCATGCATTTTCCCATCTCGCTCGGCCATTTCGATATGTCTTCATGGGCGATGAATATTTCCTCCATGCCGGATTCGATAATGGAGATGCGGGGCCTGCCCTGCCTGAAAATGCCCTCTATATATTCAGGCAGGGATTGATTGTCAAACGCTTTCATCCGGACAAGGCTTCACAGGCCCACGAATGCTGATACTCTAAAATCCTTTCCCGGGGCTGTGAGCCTTCAAAAGGTCCGGTTGCGCCGACGGTTATCCCAGGATTTTTTTCAGATCCCCGTCAGGCGTCCCGATGGGTGTGATATTGTAATTTTTCACCAAGACCTCCAGTACATTGGGAGAGATAAAGGCCGGCAGTGAGGGGCCGATATAAATGTCCTTCACGCCCAGGTGAAGCAGGCTCAAAAGAATGGCCACGGCTTTCTGTTCGTACCAGGACAGGATAAAGGAAAGGGGCAGACCATTCACATCCGTGTCGAAAGCTTTGGCCAGAGCGACCGCGATCTGCACGGCGGAATGGGCGTCGTTGCATTGCCCCACATCCAGAAGCCTTGGGATGCCGTTAATTTCGCCCAACTGATGCCTGAAGAATTTGAATTTGCCGCAGGCCAGGGTTAGAACATGGGAGTCGGCCGGCGTTTTTTCCACAAATTCCGTATAATAATTCCTGGATTTTTTTACGCCGTCGCAGCCGCCCACCAGGAAGAAGTGGCGGATGGAACCATCCTTGACGCCGGCTATGACCTTGTCGGCCACGCCGAGAACCGCGTCATGGCCGAACCCCACCAGGATATCCATATCTTTGCGATCCGCTTCATATCCCGGCAGTTCAAGGGCTCTGTCGATCAAGGGACTCAGGTTGACCTTGCTCACATGGGTGACTCCGGGCCATCCCACGGTGCCGGTGGTAAAGATGTTTTTTTTGTAGGTCTGGCGAGGCTGCTGAATGCAGTTGGAGGTCATGAGAATGGCGCCCGGAAACTCATCGAATGCTTTCTGCTGGTTCTGCCAGGCAGTGCCGTAATGGCCGTAAAAATGGGGGAACCGCTCCTTGAGCCGGGGGTATCCGTGGGCGGGCAAAAGTTCCCCATGGGTGTAAACCGTGATGTTTTTGCCTTCACTGGCTTTGAGAACCATTTCCACATCGATCAGGTCGTGGCCGGATACCAGGATGGCTTTGCCTTTTCGGATGCCCAGGGGAACCCGGGTCGGCACGGGTTTTCCAAAGGC
>CAZQIX010000036.1:0-36750 GCA_964593855.1 uncultured Desulfobacula sp.
ATGGCCGGCGCAGCCTGGGCGCCCCTCCCTCACTACTCACTACTCACTACTCACTTCCCCTGCATGATCGCAGCCACATCCGTATCCGGCTCAGTGATCAGCCTGATGTCGAAATTTTCCACCAGAACCTTCAGAACCGTCGGGGATACAAAGGCCGGCAGCGTGGGCCCGAGCCGGATGCCTTTGACATTCAGATGGAGAAGGGCCAGCAGAACGGCCACGGCCTTCTGCTCATACCACCCGATATCAAAGGACAGAGGCAGATCGTTGATGCTTTCAAGCCCGAACACTTCTTTAAGTTTAAGGGCGATCACGGCCAGGGAATAACAGTCGTTGCACTGTCCGGCATCCAGAACTCTAGGGATCCCGCCGATATCTCCCAGGTCAAGTTTGTTGTAGCGGTATTTGGCGCACCCGGCCGTCAGAATGATCGTGTCTTTCGGCAGCTTCTGGGCGACTTCGGTAAAATAATTCCTGGATTTCTGTCGGCCGTCGCACCCGGCCATGACCACAAAACGTTTGATGGCACCTGATTTTACGGCTTCGACCACCTTGTCGGCCAAGGCCAGGACCTGGTTGTGGGCAAATCCGCCCACGATCTTTCCGGTTTCCAGCTCTTCGGGCGCCTTACAGGATTTGGCCAGGGCCACCAATTTTGAAAAATCCTTTACACCGCCCGTGGCCCGCTCAGGGATATGAACCGCACCCGGGAAGGACACCACACCTGTTGTGAACAGTCGATTAAGGTAGGTATTTTTGCTCTTCAAGGGAATGACGCAGTTGGTGGTCATGAGAATGGGGCCGTTGAAGGTCTCGAAATCTTCATTCTGGTGCCACCAGGAACTGCCGTAGTTTCCCTTGAGATGGGCATATTTTTTGAACGCCGGATAATAGTTTGCCGGCAGCATTTCACCATGGGTATAGACATCCACGCCGGTGCCTTCGGTTTGTTTCAGCAGTTCTTCCATGTCTTTGAGATCATGGCCGGAAATCAGAATGCCGGGGTTGGTCCCCACACCGATGTTCACTTCCGTGATTTCAGGATTTCCATAGGCGCCCGTGTTGGCGCTGTCCAGAGCCGCCATGGTCGTGACGGCCATTTCTCCGGCCTTCAGTACCAGGCCTACCATCTGATCCACGGTCAGATCCCGGGTGGTCGAAGCCAGGGCTTCATACATGAAGTTGTAGATCTCGTCCTTCTGAACACCAAGGACGGCCGCGTGATCGGCATAGGCGGCAATGCCCTTCAATCCGATGACCAGGAGCTCGCGAAGAGACCGGACATCCTCGTTGGCGGTGGACAGCACCCCGACCTGCTCGGCTTTGGCCTTAAACGAGGCCGGATCATTCGAGTACCAGAGAGCGCTGTCATGGAGATCGCTTCCGATCTGCCCTTTTACGGCTTCATAAAGATTTTTTTTGATCGCCTGGGCTTTCTGAATCCACTCCACCAGGTTGTCGTTGTTAAAATTCACATTGGTAATCGTGGTAAAAAGGGCCTGGGCGATAAATACGCCCACATCTTTCGAAACCGCCGCTCCCTTGGCTCTGGCCTGATCCGCGATAACGGATATGCCTTTGAGATTGTAAATCAACAGATCCTGAAGTATAGCGGTATCGTTTTCTTTTCCGCAAACGCCCTTTACCGTGCAACCCTGATTTTTGGCTGTTTCCTGACATTGAAAACAAAACATTGGAACTCTCCTTTCTTTAAATGTTGACGAACAATGATCTTTACATCCTGGCCTGAACTTATTATAAAAAAAGACGAGGCTCCTTGACATGAATCAAGCAATCGATCTTTTTTTATTCCGACAACCGAATGGAACCATCAAGAATGAAACCGGGAGAATTATAAATCATCGAAAAATTGAAAACAATCCCACTTTTTTCAGGGCTGTCCACTGACCATCTGGCTGAAATTGCATCCATCGCCGCCACCCTTTCCTTTGATCGGGGCCAGATGATTTTTCATGAAGGGGACAAAGCCGACGGACTTTACATGGTCGTAAACGGGACCATCAAAGTGTTCAAACTGTCCATGGATGGAAAAGAGCAGATCCTTCACATTTACGGTCCCGGTCACACCTTTGGAGAAGTTCCCGTGTTCGAAGGCAAGAACTTCCCAGCTTCTTCCATGGCCCTGGAAAAATCAGACATTATTTTTCTTCCCAGAAATAAATTCGTCGATCTGATCTCCCGCACTCCCGGCCTTGGGATGAACCTGCTGGCTGATTTGTCCAGGCGGCTGCGTGAATTCACTATCCAGGTGGAACAGTTAAGTCTGAAAGAAGTGCCGGCAAGGCTGGCTGCCTACATCCTGACTCTTTCCAGGGAACAGAAAAATCAAAAAAAAGTGACCCTGCCCATATCCAAAGCCCAGTTGTCCAACCTCATCGGCACCACTCCTGAAACCGTATCCCGGATGCTAAAAAAGATGATGGATGCGTCTCTTGTGGAGGTTCAGACCAAAACCATTCTAATTAAAGACCTTGAGGGTTTGAAAGACTTGTCGGAGTCCGGGAGCCTGCCTTGAGGAATAACGACTGACATATGATCAAACTGGCATCCTATACCATTTTCGGACATGATCCGGACCCGGCGGCCATCTCGCAGATGGAAGACGCCATGCGCCTGCCCGTATCTGTCAAAGGCGCCCTCATGCCCGATGCCCACATGGGATACGGGCTCCCCATCGGCGGGGTGCTGGCCGTCAGAAACGCCGTCATTCCCTATGCCGTCGGGGTGGATATTGCCTGCCGAATGAGGTTGTCGGTGCTTTCCATGCCCTTTGAGGAATACAAGACCCACAAAGAACGCTTCAGGCAGGCCCTTGAAACCCAGACCCGGTTCGGGGTGGGGGCCGAATTTTCAAGACCCCGGGCCCACCGCGTCATGGATGAAGACTGGAACATCAGCCCGATGGTCCGGTCATTGAAAGACCTGGCCCACAAACAACTCGGAACCAGCGGGTCCGGAAACCATTTTGCCGAATTTGGGAAACTGACCCTGGACCGGGAGGACATCGGGCTGAAGCAGGGAACCTACCTTGCCCTCTTGACCCATTCAGGGAGCCGCGGGGCGGGGGCGAAAATCGCCGACCACTATTCCAGCCTGGCCAAACGCCTTCACCCCGAGCTGGGAAGACCTCTGAACAATCTGGCCTGGCTGGACATGGAAAAAGGCGAAGGTATGGAATATGTCAAGGCCATGGAACTCATGGGCCGATATGCGGCGGCCAATCATGAAATCATCCATGGGGCCGTTCTGGACTTCCTTGGGGAAACCGCCGTGACAACCATTGAAAATCACCATAATTTCGCCTGGAAAGAAACCATCGGTCTTCAGTCGGTCATGGTACATCGAAAAGGCGCAACTCCCGCCGGGAAAGGGGTTCTGGGCGTCATTCCCGGATCCATGGCCGATCCGGGATTCGTTGTCCGGGGCCTGGGAAACGAATCCTCTCTGAGGTCGGCGGCCCATGGCGCAGGCCGGTTGATGAGCCGGAGCGCCGCTCTGAAGCTTTTCAGTTACAAAGACCTTCAGGCGATCATGAATGAGAAAAGCATCACACTGATTTCGGCTGGGCTGGACGAGGTCCCCATGGCGTACAAGAACATTGTGGACGTAATGGACCAGCAAAAGGATCTGGTTGACATCGTCGCAAAATTTGAACCTGTTCTTGTCAAAATGGCGCCGCCCGACCGGAAATTGTCAAGGAAAAGAAGATAACCATGTTTCAACAACCTTTGCCGAGGAGGAAAAAATGGGGAACTTATTGAGAATCAATACCAGGAATAAAACCTTCGGGTTTGAAGAGACGCCCAAAGCATATGAGGGTCTGGGAGGACGCGCGCTGACGGCGAAAATGATCCTGGATGAAGTGCCGGCCACCTGTCACCCGCTTGGAAAATCCAACAAACTGATTTTTGCACCGGGCATTCTGGCCGGTTCCGCAGCTGCGGATTCCGGACGGTTGTCCGCCGGCGCCAAATCCCCCCTCACCGGAGGCATCAAAGAAAGCAACGCCGGCGGGCTGGTGTCCCAGAAGCTGGCCCGGTTGGGCATTGCGGCCCTGGTGCTGGAAGACAGGCCCGAGCAGGCGGACTACAGCATCATCGTCATCAATAAAGACGGGGTGAAGGTCCTTCCCGCCGGAGAACTGGTCGGGAAGGGCAACTACGCCGTCATGGAAAGCCTGTGGCAAACCTACGGCAAATCCGTGGGTGTGTTGAGCATCGGTCAGGCCGGGGAACAATGCCTGAAAGGCGCCAGCATCAACCAGGCCGATATTAACGGAAGACCGGGGCGGGCACATGGCCGTGGAGGACTGGGGGCCGTGATGGGCTCTAAAAAAATAAAGGCCATCGTCGTGGACGACAAAGGAACCCCTCGACTGGAAATGAAGGATCCGGACGCATTCAAAGCCGCGAACAAGAAATGGGTGGACATGCTGCAGCAGCACCCGGTGACGGGCCAGGGTCTGCCAGCTCTGGGAACGGCCGTTCTCGTCAACGTGATCAACGAAGCCGGCACCTTTCCCACCAAAAATTTCCGGACGGGCCGATTCGAACACGCAAAAGACATCAGCGGCGAAAAAATGGCGGAGCTCATCCAGCAGCGCAACGGGATCACAACCGAACCCTGCCATCCGGGATGCGTGATCCGCTGTTCCAATGTCTACCACGACAAAGACGGTAAATACCTGACCTGCGGTTTTGAATACGAGACCATCTGGGCCTTCGGAGGTCACACCACCATCCGGGATCTGGATGACATCGCCATGCTCGACCGCATTTGTGATGATTTCGGCCTGGATACCATTGAAATGGGCGTCACCATCGGCATCGCCATGGAAGGCGGAATGATTCCCTGGGGCGACGGCAAGGCGGCCATCCAACTGCTGTCCAAAATCGGTGATTATTCAGCGGAAGGCAAAATCATCGGCAACGGGGCTCAATTCACCGGCGACGCGCTTGGCGTGGACCGGGTGCCGGTGGTCAAAAACCAGGCGTTCCCCGCATACGATCCCCGCTCCTGCAAGGGTGTGGGCGTGACCTATGCCACTTCTCCCATGGGGGCGGATCACACCGCCGGTTACGGCGTAACGGCCAATATCCTGGGCGTCGGCGGGACCATCGACCCGCACAAGAAAGAAGGCAATATTGAATTGTCCCAGAATCTGCAGATCGCCACCGCCGCCATCGATGCCGCAGGCCTCTGTCTGTTCGTGGCCTTTGCCGTACTGGACAATCCGGACGGGCTGCCCACCATCGTGGACATGATCAATGCCCGGTATGGGCTGTCTCTGACGCCGGATGACGTAATAGCCCTCGGGAAATCCATTCTGAACAATGAAAAGGAATTTAACCGGAGAGCAGGCTTCACATCGGTGGCCGACCAGCTGCCGGAAATGTTTCTGGAAAGCTTCCCACCCCATAACACAACATGGGATTTTTCAACGGAAGAACTGTCCAAAACCCTTTCCTTCTGACCGTTTACCTTGATTCCGAAGACAACCGGGGCTGGATACGGCAGCCCCGGTTGTCATTTACACGCAAATAATTAGGAATAACGCTAACCCATGAAAATTTATCAGTACCCTTCAAAAATCGCGGAAGAGAAAGTCCGCCAGACAATCCAACGGGGTCTCGGTTTTTCCGAACAGGATCAGCAGGCCGTGGCCGCCTATCTCGAAGATGTCCGGATCAGGGGCGATCAGGCCCTGATCGAATATACCCACCGGTTCGATTCCGATCAGGTAACCCTGTCCAACCTGAAAGTGACGGATGAAGAACTTGATCAGGCCGCAAACTTTGTGGATAAGGCTTTTTTAAAGGCGTTGGATCGGTCCGCCCGCCAACTGGAATACTTTCATCTCAAACAAAAAGAGAATTCCTGGATCGACACACCCAGACAAGGAGTCATGGTGGGCCAGCTGGTCAAGCCGGTCAATGCCGCCGGTATCTATGTTCCCGGTGCCAAAGGTGGGAAAACCCCTCTGGTCTCTTCCGTACTGATGGGCGGCATCCCAGCAAAGGTGGCGGGTGTATCGGCCATCCACCTGGTGACGCCGCCCATGGCGGACGGCAGCGTCAATCCCCATATTCTGGCGGCCGCACGCAAAATAGGCATCGACTCGGTCTTCAAGGTCGGAAGCGCCTGGGCCATTGCGGCTCTGGCCTTTGGAACGGCTACCATCCCCAAGGTGGATGTGATCGTGGGTCCGGGCAATATATACGTGACCCTGGCCAAAAAACTGGTGGCCGGAACCGTGGGCATCGACATGATCGCAGGCCCCAGTGAGATTCTGATCATTGCAGACGAAAAAGCCGATCCGGAATTCCTGGCCGCCGATCTTCTGTCTCAGGCCGAACATGACATCATGGCCTCCGCCATCCTGGTGACGGATTGCCCGCCCCTGGCTGAAAAAACCGTTGCGGCCTTAGAAGATCAGATCCAGCGCCTGCCCCGGAAAGATATCGCCCGGCAATCCATTGAACGATTCGGCGCCGTCATTCTGGTCCCCGACATCGAAACCGGCATCGATCTGTCCAACCGCTTGGCCCCTGAGCATCTGGAGCTGAACGTGAAAAACCCATTTGACTATATCGGCCGGATTCAGAATGCCGGCGCCCTTTTCCTCGGCCCTTACACACCGGAACCCATGGGCGATTACATTGCGGGTCCCAACCATGTTCTGCCCACGGCCGGCACGGCAAGGTTTTCATCCGCCCTGAGCGTAGATCATTTTACCAAAAAAACCAGCCTGATCCATTATTCTGAAGCCGCTTTCCAAAAAGAGGCCGATGATGTGATCCGGCTGGCCGACACCGAGGGACTGGGTGCTCATGCCCATTCCGTGCGCATTCGACGTCGACAATAAGCCATCGAAACCTGTCGGGCAAATTTTGCGAGCCGGATTTTATTTATTGACCAACCCTTTGATTTTAATTTATAAAGGGCGTTTGTTGACGTGAGAGGCAACCATAACAGCGAAGAAACACTATGCAGACCATAAGAGGGTTCAGAGACATATTGCCGGAAAACATCCGGCTCTGGCAGAAGGTGGAAAAAGAAGCCGTTCGCCTGTTCGAGGCGTTTGGATTCAAGGAGATCCGGATTCCGATCCTTGAAAAAACCGAATTATTTGCCCGAAGCATCGGTGAAGCCACCGACATCGTGGAAAAGGAAATGTATACCTTCGCCGACCGGAAGGGGGACCTGTTGACCCTACGGCCGGAAGCCACGGCATCCATCTGCCGGTCGTATATCCAGCACAAGATGTATGCCGCCGACCCGGTCCGCAAATTTTTCATGATCGGCCCCATGTTCCGGCGTGAAAGGCCTCAGAAAGGACGATACCGGCAATTCTATCAGATCGATGCCGAAGTTTTCGGTGTTGAATCCGCTTATATCGACACCCAGCTGATCTATCTTCTGCATGAATTGTTCCAGCGGCTCGGGCTCACGGACCTCTCAGCCCATATCAATTCACTCGGCTGTCCCGTCTGCCGCCCGGGATTTCAGAGTGCTCTTCTGGGTTTTCTTGAATCCCGAAAAGACCGTCTCTGCGACAACTGTCTGAACCGAATGCACAAAAATCCCCTGCGGATTCTGGACTGCAAGGTGCCGGACTGTAAAGCCGCCATTGCGGACGCGCCCGCCACCCTGGACCATCTTTGCGCAGATTGCAGAAATCATTTCGATACCGTGAAAAAGACCCTCTCCCTTCAAGGTGTCGTTTTTATCGAGGACAAATCCCTGGTCCGAGGACTGGATTATTATACCCGTACGGCCTGGGAAATCCAGACCACCACCCTTGGGGCTCAGAGCGCCGTGGCCGGCGGCGGCCGATATGACGGACTGGTGTCCGAGCTGGGGGGCCCGCCCACTCCCGCCATCGGGTTTGCCATCGGGTTTGACCGCCTGGTTGAAGTTCTGGAACAGGTTGAAACCATTGAAGAACCGCCCCTGGATCTGTTTATCGTATCGTTAGGAGACGTGGCCGAAGAAAAAGCCTATCTCTGGTCCTGCGAGTTGAACCGCTCCGGGATCCGTACGGAACTGGACTTCAGAAGCAAAAGCATGAAAGCCCTCATGAAACGGGCCGACAAACTCAAGGCCGCACACGTCCTGATCGCCGGTGATCAGGAACTGGCGCAAAATGCCGTTCTGCTCAGAAACATGGCCACATCGGAACAGATTACCCTGACAACTGAAAACCTGATTTCCGAGCTGATCCGAATCATTAAATCATAAAAAAAGAGGAAACGAGACGTGACAGATATACTCGGAAACATGAAAAGGACTCATCATTGCTGTGAATTGAGCCGTGCCGATATCGGGAAACAGGTGGTCCTGATGGGTTGGGTTCAGCACCGTCGCGATCACGGGGGCGTGATCTTTGTGGATCTTAGGGACAAAGAGGGCATCACCCAGATCGTTTTCAATCCGGAGCGGTCCGAATCGGTACATGAAAAAGCCCAGGAAATACGGAATGAATATGTTCTCGGGATTCAAGGCGAGGTGGTGGCAAGACCCGACGATATGCTCAACCCCAATATGAAAACCGGCGCCATCGAGGTGATCGTCAGTGAGCTGCGGATTTTCTCACGGGCCAGGACACCCGTCTTTCAGATCGAAGACCGTACAGAGGCCTCCGAATCCATCCGTCTTCAATATCGATATCTGGACCTGCGGCGCCCCCAGTTGCGAAACAATCTCATCGCCAGGCACAAGGCTGTCCAGTCGGTGCGCACCTACCTCAACGGCCTCGGATTCCTGGATATCGAAACCCCGTTTCTTACCCGAAGTACGCCTGAAGGGGCCAGGGATTATCTGGTGCCCTCCAGGGTCAATCCGGGACAGTTCTACGCCCTGCCCCAGTCTCCCCAGCTTTTCAAGCAGCTCCTCATGATATCCGGCTTTGATCGGTATTATCAGATTGTCAAATGTTTCCGGGATGAAGACCTTAGGGCCGATCGCCAGCCGGAATTCACCCAGATCGATATGGAATTGTCCTTCGTGGACGAAGAAGATATCATGACCATTGCCGAAGGTATGATCTCGACCATATTCAAGACCGTTCTGAATATCGAATTATCTCCGCCCTTCCCCCGAATGACCTATGAAGAGGCTATGGCCCGTTTCGGGCTGGACCGGCCGGACCTTCGATTCGGCCTGGAATTGTGCGACGTTTCGGATATTGTAAAAGAAACCGGATTCAAGCTCTTCGCCAACACCGTCCAAACCGGCGGTCTCGTGAAAGCGCTGAACGCCAAGGGATGCGCTTCGTTCACCCGGAAACAGATCGACGAGCTGACGGAATTTGTCGCCATCTATAAAGCCAAAGGGCTGGCCTGGATCAAAATCAAAGAAAACGAATGGCAGTCGCCCATTGCCAAATTCTTTACAGATACTGAAAAAGAGGCGTTGCGCAAGCGACTGGATCTGGTGCCGGGGGATATTGTCTTTTTTGTGGCCGACACGCCCAAGATCACCCTTGAAGCCCTCGGACAGTTGCGAAACGAACTGGGCAGAAGGCTCAAGCTCATTGACGACAATGTATTTGCCTTTACCTGGGTCACCCATTTTCCGCTCATGGAATACGATGATACGGAAAAGCGCTATCAAGCCCTTCACCACCCGTTTACCGCTCCCCTTGAAGAAGATGCGGATAAACTTGAAACAGAACCGCTGGCCATACGGTCACGGGCCTATGACCTGGTTCTGAACGGGATTGAAATCGGAGGCGGCAGCATCCGCATCCATTCGACGGATCTCCAGACCAGGGTTTTCAACTGTCTGGGCATCGATGAAGCCGAAGCCGGGGAGAAATTCGGCTTTCTTCTCAATGCCCTGGCGTCGGGAGCCCCTCCCCACGGCGGCATCGCCTTCGGTCTGGATCGGCTCATCATGCTGCTGCAAAAAGAAGATTCCATCCGAAACGTCATCGCCTTCCCCAAAACCCAGAAGGCCACCTGTCCCTTGACGGAAGCCCCGTCAAAACCTTCGGTGGCACAGTTGATGGAACTGGGGATAAAGGTGACCGCAAACGCCTGAATGCGGCTCTCTTGCAAATAAGGATACAGGGAGGGACGGGCCGAGGGTCAGAACCGATCCAGATACCGACCGTACCCTTCCTGTTCCATATTTTCTTTTGGAATGAACCGCAGGGCCGCGGAATTGATGCAATACCTCATACCCGTGGGAGCCGGACCATCCTGGAACAGATGCCCGAGATGGGAATCGGCTGTCCTGCTCCGGACTTCCGTCCGGGTCATGAAAAGACTGCGGTCTGTTTTTTCAACGATGTTCCCCGGCTCCAGGGGTCTGGTGAAGCTGGGCCAACCGGTTCCGGAATCGAATTTATCGGATGAAATGAAAAGCGGTTCTCCGGACACGATATCCACATAAATGCCTTCCGATTTATTGTCCCAGAATTCATTGTGAAAAGGAGGCTCCGTAGCGTTTTTCCGGGTGACGTCATATTGCAGAGGGGTGAGCCTGGCTTTGATTTCGGCGTCCGATGGCCGGATCCATCCAGCGGAGCTGTTCCCGGCGTTTGAATCTTCGACATCCTGCCAGATCTTTTTCAGAAAACGGTCTCTTCCGGATCCCTGGCGATAGGCCATATACCGGGTCGGATTTTTTTTATGATACGCCTGATGCGCCTCTTCCGCCGGATAAAAGACGTCAAAAGCCGTAATCCGGGTTACAATGGGCTGATCGAACACCCCTGAATCCGCCAGAGCTTTTCGCGAGGCCATCGCTTCCCGTTTCTGCTCTTCGTCATGATAAAATATTTCCGATCGGTACTGGGACCCTCTGTCGGCGAACTGACCGCCTTCGTCCGTAGGGTCGATATGACGCCAGTAAATATCCAGCAATGCACGGTAAGTAACCTCGCCGGGGTGGTAATGCACCTGGATCGCTTCCGCATGACCGGTGCCGCCCATACAGACCTCATAATAGGCAGGCTCGGCTTTGTGACCGCCGGTGTATCCGGAAATCACTTTTCTGACTCCCTTGACTTTTTCGAAATCAGAGGCGGTACACCAGAAGCAGCCGCCTGCGAAGGTGGCGATTTTGAGATCTTCGGCCATGGCTAAATCTCCTTTCATCCAGAAAATGATCAGAACGGCAATGAGTATGCCTGCCGGTTTCATTCCATGGAGCGGATCAGGACGCGGCCTTTCGTTTGACCTGCAGAATCGGGGTGTTGAATACCAGAGCCGACATATCTTCATCTCTTTTCACCTTGAGTTCCAGGGCGTCCTTGTCGATTTCGAAATATTTGGAAATCACCGCCACGATATCGGTTTGAAGATCGTTCAGGGTGGTGTCATTCACCTCGAGCTTGTCATATATCAGGGAGAACTGAAGTCGTTTCTTGGCCGCATTCCGACTGGTTTTCTGGCTTGTGAATCTTTTAAACAATGCGTTGAACATTCAAATCTCCTTGCTATCTGAATCCAAAAGTTTTGCTTATGCGATGCCACATACCGGTTTTGTGGGTCGGAACTTCGATGGGTAGATCGACCTCGCCGTTGAGCCTTCGGGCAATGCGCCGGAATGCCTGCCCGGCTTTGGATTCGTTCTGTAACACAAGGGGCGTCCCGGTGTTGGAAGAGATCAAAACCTGTTCATCCAGGGGAACCAGGCCGACAAGTTCGATGGAAAGCACCTCCAGTACATCTTCATAACTGAGCATCTCGCCTCTTTCCACCCGTGCCGGTTCAATCCGGTTCACAACGAGTTTCGGAGTCAGGGACCGTGCATACAACAGGCCGATGACCCGATCAGCGTCCCGAACCGAAGAGACATCCGGTGTGCAGATGACAATGGCTTCGTTGGCTCCGACAACGGCGTTCTGAAATCCACGCTCGATCCCGGCCGGGGAATCCATGATCACGTAATCAAATTCTTTTCTCAGTTCATTGGCCACACGTTCGACGCCGGAAGGGGATAAAACATCTTTGTTATCGCTCTGAGATGCCGGAATCAGAAAAAGATTTTCGATCCTCCGGTCACGAATGGCGGCCTGGCTTATTTTGCATCGGCCCAGTACCACATCCACGATATTGAAAACGATCCGGTTTTCAAGCCCCATGACCACATCCAGGTTTCTGAGTCCGATATCCATATCCACGATGGCGACCCGTTTGCCTTCCAAGGCCAATGCAGCGCCGATGCATGAAGTGGCGGTAGTTTTGCCGACCCCACCCTTTCCCGACGTCATGACGATAATTTTCCCTTCCAATTCACACCTCTATTTAAGTTTTTCTCAAATCGCTTCCGGCCAGGGCATTTTACGAAAAGGATGGGCCTTCATATAGTTTTTGACAATAATGGCCCCGTTTTCAACGCAGGCGTATTCCCCTGATATACGAACATCTTCGTCAAGACCGGACGCAGTCGTTTTTCCGATCCGAATCAGCGTGGGTTTGAACTCCAAGGCAAACACCATGGCCGTATCATTTTCCGGAAAGCCGGCATGCACTTTTCCGGAAAGACGGCCCAGAACGATGACATCGCCCCCCGAACAGATCTCCGACCCCGGATTGGCATCCCCCAGTATCACGATATGTTTTCTGGATTCGATTTTCTGACCGGATCGAACAATCCCCCTGATCATCAACACATCACTTCGGTGATGATTCCAGTTTTTGGAAAGATCTCTTTGTCGGATCCGTTCAGTGGGGATGGATCTTTTTTCCGGGGGCCTGGTTACCCTGCCGACTTCAAATGTCCGGATCAAATAGGATCGCAATTCCTCGATCAATTCGTCATGGCTCGAATCATCACCCGTGTCGATGACCACACCGGCATTCACGGCCAGGTGTTTGAGATTCTGAAATATTTTGCCGATTTCGGATTTCAGGACATCTTGCGGCTGGGAGGGATCAAGGGTAATCCAGAAACCGTCCCCCACGCCTTTCAACTTAACCGGGGCAGTGCTGTCAAAATTAATCATCGCATTATCTTAAGCAGAAACCTGTGTTGATCCCAATAATTTTCATGGACTATAGATAATCGGATGATCCGTGTCAAGGACTGAATCAGGATAAGTTGAAGAGCGCTCAGTGGTCCAGCGCCTGCCTCACTTTATTGGAAAAATCAACGATGCTGTAAGGTTTGAGGATATACCCCCGACATCCCTGTTTCATCATTTCCCGGGCTTTTTCGTCGATGAAATACCCGGTGGACAAAAGAACTTTGACGTCGGGATCGATTTTTTTCAGATTCAGGAAGGTTTCCAGTCCGTTCATATCAGGCATGATCATGTCCAGAACCACTAGATGAATCGCCTGTCCGTCTCTTTTGAAAATATCCACGGCCTCTCGGCCCGAAGAGGCGGTAATGGCATGATAACCCAGGACTCGACAGATTTCCCTGCCCACCTTGAGGATTCTTTCTTCATCATCCACCATGAGAACGGCTTCATTTTCCAGAACCGCCCTCTGATCCGTCCATTCATGTTCGAAAGCCTTTTTCAAAGGGAGAATAACCGAAAAACAGGACCCTCTGGCCGGAATGCTCCAGACATCGATGACCCCCTGATGGTTTTCGACAATGCTTTTTGCATAAGATAATCCCAGCCCGTTTTTTTCGGGGTAGCGCTCATGATCGGCGGAATAAAAAGGGGCGAAAATATTTTCCAGCACCTCTCCGGTCATACCTCTGCCTGTATCGGCAATGGAAATTTTCGCAAAGGTTCCGGCGTCCAGGCCATAGGCGGTCGCGGTACCGTTGAGGATGGATGCCGTCTCCGTGGAAATGGTCAGCTTTCCGCCGGTCGGCATGGCCTGAAGGGCATTTTCGATCAAAGCGATCAGAACCTGAAGGATTTTGTCGGGATCCGCTTCGATCATCAGTGGTTCCGCCTCCAGATGGATGCCCAGGACAACCCGGGTTCCACCGAAATCGATTTGATCGAGAGCCTTCCGAACCAAGTGGTTGGCATTGATGGTAACCGGGTAATAGTCATCGGCTCTGGCAAATCCGAGCAGTTGATTGCCGATGTCTGAACCCATATCGATACATCGGATGATTTCCACAAGGTGCCGATAAAGCGGATCGTATAAGTTTATGCTGTGCATCATCAAAAACGCCCTGCCTTTTATGGCGGCCAGAAGATTGTTGAAATCATGGGCCACTCCGCGAGCCAAGGCTTCCACCGGCCCCATGGACTCATTTTTCAGATGACGGTATTTCATATCATGCCTCTCGCTGTCATTGATACCTCCCATTTTGTCCACACTCGACATCACTATAGACAAGCGTATAGGAGAATGCAATCAGGGAAAACCCTGATTTTTGGTGAAAAATTTTAAAAAAAGTAAAAAACAGTGAGGGCTATTCCAGGGCCACAATGCCTTCCTTGACGGCAAATTTGGTCAGACCCGCAATAGTAAAAATGTTGAGCTTTTTCATGATGTTTCTGCGATGAGTTTCAACGGTTTTGACGCTTACGTTCAAGCGGTCGGCAATATCCCTGGTTTTGACGCCTTCGGCAACCAGCTGCAACACATGGCGTTCTTTCTGGGAAATCTGACTGACCGGGTTCAGAATTTCAAAGCCATCACGGGCGTCTGTCATGTCATCGACATACATGCGGGCGATGGCGGGGGTCAGATAAAAGTTGCCTTTCATGACCTCGGCAATGGCATCGCAAAGCTCCTCAAATGCGGATTCTTTCAGGATATAGCCTGAGGCGCCCGCAAGAAACATCTTGTCGATGATATGTTTTCCGGAATGCATGGACAATCCGATGATTTTGACGTGAGGGGCTTTACGGCGGATAGCGGCGGTCGCTTCCATTCCGTTCAGATCCGGCATGGAAATATCCATAATTACAACGTCGGGCCGATATTCCACTGCAAAATCAATGGCCTGCCGGCCGTTTGACGCAACGGCCACGACCTTGGCGCCTTTTTTTTCAAGAAGGCTTTTCAGGCCTTCTCGAATAATGGCATGGTCGTCTGCTATGAGCAACCGGATTTCCATATCAAAAAATTCTACCCTGATGAACCTATAAAATCAAACAATAATTATCGCTGAGTTTTTTTATTGACAAAAGAAAAGAATCTTCTATAATCGCGGTCACGATGTTACTATCAATAGAAACAAATCAATTGCCCTTCACTTCGCCCATCCATCCATGCCGGCGACAATGGCGAATTCATTCAATTACAGCCGGCTGATCGAATCACCTTCATCACTTGAGGCTGCCCAGTTCAAGGCAGCCTTTTTTATTGCCCAAAAAAAGGATTGCTGATACAAACCCAATGGAGACAACAATGGCACTTGCAATGAAAGAAAAAAACAAGAACGGGGCCCGAAAAACGGATATCCATCCTTTTTCCAGACGGAAACAAACCTCTTGTGCCGTTCAGGAGACAAAACCCTACAAACTTGTCGGCCGGGATTTCCATCCGGAAAACTCCCATATCCGCATCGGAGAAGCCGTCTTCGGTGACGGCAGCCTTTCCGTGATCGCCGGCCCCTGTGCAGTGGAAAACGAGGGCCAGATCATGGCGGTCGCTCTCGCGGTAAAACAGGCCGGTGCGCTCGTGCTTCGGGGTGGAGCCTTCAAGCCAAGAACATCCCCCTATGACTTTCAGGGTCTGGGGGAAAAAGGGCTGGCCCTTCTGGCCAGGGCAGGCCGGGAAACAGGGCTTCCGGTGGTTACGGAAGCCGTTGATACGGAAACCTTCGAACTGGTGGAATCCTATGCAGACGCCATCCAGATCGGGGCCAGAAATATGCAGAACTTCAGCCTGTTGAAACGGGCCGGGCAATCCGGGAAGCCCGTCATTCTGAAGCGGGGAATGTCCGCCCTGCTCCAGGAATGGCTTCTGGCTGCGGAATACATCATGGAACAAGGCAATACCCGTGTCATTCTCTGTGAAAGAGGTATACGGACCTTTGTTCGCCACAGCCGAAACACCCTGGATCTGTCCGTCGTCGTCGCCGCCAGACATGAAAGCCATCTACCGATCATTGTAGATCCCAGCCACGCCGCCGGGATAAGATCCCAGGTCATCCCCCTTTCCCTGGCCGGCGCAGCCATGGGGATCGACGGAATCATGATCGAGGTCCACCCCGATCCGGACCGGGCCTCGAGTGACGGCCCTCAATCCCTGTGTCCGGATCAGTTTGCCCGGGCTATGAAAAAAATCAAAGCCGTCCATGGCGTCGTGAGGGATTTCTGATGGACACCTTCAAGATTGAGGGTTTTCTTGGTAAATCCTTGATTCATGTGGGAGAAAGCCTTGATCGACTGTCCTCCCATCTGCCCGCTCACACCAGCCCGATCATTATAACGGATGAAAACGTGAAAGCCCTTTACGGATCATCGTTTCCAAAGGCCCCGGTGATCACCATCGGTACGGGCGAAAGGATCAAAACCCTTGCCACGGTTGAATCTATTTTGAAAGAGCTGATTCGCCTGGGCTGCGATCGGTCCGGATTTATCGTGGGCATAGGCGGCGGAATTGTCTGCGACATCGCCGGATTTGCGGCCTCCGTTTATTTAAGAGGGATCCCTTTTGGGTTCGTCTCCACAACCCTTCTGTCCCAGGTCGATGCCAGCGTGGGCGGGAAAAACGGGGTCAACCTGGACGCCTACAAAAACATGGTCGGTGTGTTCAACCAGCCTGCATTCGTCATCTGTGACCCTGATCTGCTCAGGACGCTCCCTGAAACGGAAATCTCAAACGGAATGGCGGAAATCGTCAAACACGCGCTGATAGCCGATGCATCCCTGTTCGATTTTATCGAGGCCAATTGGGAAAAAGCCCTGGGGCTGGATCATGAAATCATTCACAGGCTGGTAGCCGATTCTGTTCGCATCAAATCCGCCATTGTTTGCCAGGATGAAAAAGAAACCGGAGAAAGAAGGAAGCTAAATTTCGGCCATACCATCGGCCATGCCGTTGAAAAACTCGAACCGGTCGGCCACGGACGAGCCGTGGCGATAGGAATAGCGGCAGCGGCAAGATTCTCCCGTTCAAAAAAACAACTCGATCCCTTGGCCGTCACAAGAATCATAGAGCTTTTGAACCATCTCAACCTTCCGACCGATCTGACTTATGGCGATGAAGACATCATCCGGGCCGCCGGGAAGGACAAGAAAAAACAAGGGGACCGTCTATTTTTTGTCTTTCTGGAAAAAATCGGCCGGGCCCGGGTGGAAAGTATAGAGTTTGAAGATCTCCATTCTTTTTTATCCGGGGATGAGCCCAATATCCCTTGAAATTGGAATCCCCCCCTTTTCAAATGGAGAGAACGACTTATTATTTGTTCTCAGATTGATGAGAATCGATCCGCTCTATTTCAAAAGACACCCGGAAAGGAATCAACCATTCATTTGATCCGATTCTGACTCCAAAACAGAAAAAGATCTAATCAAAAAAAGGAGGGAATGTATGCCAAGTTTAAAAGGAACCCGGACTGAAAAAAATCTGTTGACCGCATTTGCCGGTGAATCTCAGGCTCGAAACCGTTATACGTATTTTGCCAGTGCCGCCAAGAAAGAAGGGTTTGTCCAGATTGCCGATATTTTTACCGAAACCGCGGAACAGGAAAAAGAGCACGCCAAACGATTTTTCAAATTTCTTGAAGGTGGGGACTTGGAAATCTGCGGCGCATTTCCGGCGGGCGTCATCGGCTCCACCCTTGAAAATCTGAAAGCGGCCGCATCCGGCGAAAAACATGAATGGTCCGACATGTATCCGTCTTTTGCCAAAATCGCCCGGGAAGAAGGATTCGACGCCATCGCCCTGGTGTTTGAAATGGTTGCAGTGGCAGAAAAACAGCATGAGCGAAGGTATAGCGCACTGGCTGCCAATATTGAAAACCATCGCGTTTTCAAAAAAGACAAATCGACAAAATGGCGCTGTAGAAATTGCGGCTATGTTCACGAAGGAACCGAAGCCGTGGAAATGTGCCCGGCCTGTGCCCATCCCCAGGCCCATTTTGAACTTCTGGCCGAAAACTGGTAGAATTCGGCAGATCGTCCGCTCACAGACGAGGCGTGAATTCAGGCCCTGGAGACACGCCTCGTCCATACCGCCTGAATCCCCTTATCCATACAGATCAATTGACAAAGGCCGGTGGACAACATATAGTGACAGAAATCGTTAACCTTGTAATATTTCATTCAGGAAGGTGGTCATGGGAGAAAATATTATCGAAATTGATGACGGGACATTTGAAAAAATCGTACTTAAATCCGACAAACCGGTCATGGTGGATTTCTGGGCGCCCTGGTGCGGACCCTGCAAAGCGATCGCGCCGACCGTGGACGCCCTGGAAAAAGAATACGGAGATCGAATGACCTTTGTCAAGGTAAATGTCGATGACAATCCTATCAGCCCCAGCCGATACGGGGTTCAGGCGATTCCCACTCTTATTTTTTTCAAAAACGGGGAAATTGCCGATCAGATCACAGGCATGGTGGCCAAACACAAACTCGAGGAAACCATTAAAGGCGTTCTTTAATTCGGTCGGGGGGTTCAACCAATGGGAAAGACAGATCATGATCTTGTCATCATCGGTGCCGGACCGGCCGGGTTGACTGCAGGTATCTATGCGGCCCGGGCCAGGATGGATGTATTGTTGATTGAAAAAACCGTACCCGGAGGCCAGATACTCATCACTGACTGGATTGAAAACTACCCGGGATTTCCCGAAGGCGTTTCGGGATATGATCTGGCGGAAAAAATGAAAATCCAGGCTGAAACACTTGGGTTAACCGTTCAGACAGGAGAAGTGCAATCTCTGGATCTGACCGGCGAAGTCAAAAAAATCCATTTACCTGACCGGACCATTTCAGCAAAATGCCTCATACTGGCCTCGGGTGCGTCTCCAAGAAGATTGGGGGTAGGGGAAGAGCGTTTCTTCGGCAAAGGCGTTTCTTTTTGTGCCACCTGCGACGGTCCCTTTTTCAGAGACAAAACCGTTGTGGCCGTGGGTGGCGGCGATACTGCGGTTCAGGAATCCATTTTTCTGACCAAATTTGCTCGAAAAGTTTATGTGGTTCACCGCAGAAATGAATTGAGGGCCGCTAAAATCCTTCAGGAACGGGCGTTCAAAAATGATAAAATCGAATTCGTGTGGGACAGCGCGGTCACGGGCATGGACGGGTTTTTCAATGTTGAAGGAGTCAGGGTCAAGCACCTGAAAACCGGAAACGAAAAAACCATTCCGGCTGATGGGTGTTTCATCTGGGTGGGTATATTGCCCAACACTTCATTTGTGAACGGTGCTGTTGAAACAGATGAATCCGGATTCATCAAGGCGGATGCCAGAATGCAGACCTCTGTACCCGGTGTGTTCGCAGCCGGTGATGTCAGAGATACCCCCCTGCGACAGATCGCCACCGCAGTGGGAGATGCAGCCATTGCGGCCGTATCCGCGGAACATTACATCGAGAACATGTCATGATTCAAAAACTTCTCCTTTCGATACTGATTGCAAGCCTGTGTGGCTGCTCCTTGTTCACACCGGCGCCCGAAATGCATAAAAGCGCGGAAGAGCTTGCTATGGAAGGATCTTCCGCCTTTTTGGCAAAAGATTACAAAGACGCCCTGAAAGCCTACACCCGACTCAAGGACTGGTATCCCTTCAGCCGTTATGCCATCCTGGCGGAACTCAAAATCGCAGACTCCCATTTCCATCTGGAACAGTATGACGAAGCGATTCTGGCGTATGAAGATTTTGAAAAAATGCATCCCCGGAACGAGGCTGTCCCTTACGTCATCTATCAGACTGGATTGTGCTGGTTCAATCAGTTACGCACTCTGGACCGGGATCACACGCCGGCCCGAAAAAGTCTGGCCCAGTTCAACCGGCTGGTGGATCAGTTTCCGCAAAGCGAATATGCCCAAAAAGCCCGGGAATACATTGATCTGTGCATCGCAAGTCTTGCCGGACATGAACTCTATATAGCCGATTTCTACATGAAAACCGGTAAATACCAGGCTGCTTTGGAGCGCTATAAAGGGATTGTCGAGGTCTACCCCGATTCTGAACAGAGTCGGGAAGCGCTGGCCAGAATTCCTGAATGCAGCAAAAAAGCAGAAAAAGAAAAAAAATAAACCCTTTACATTTACCCTGTTCTAATATATTTATTCCAGGTTATTTTTTTGGTTAAAGGATCTTTCTTCAGGAGTGGAAAAATGTCAAAAGAATGTGCTATTTGCGGGAAAAGACCCGTTGTTGGAAATAACGTCAGCCACGCTCATAATCTGACCAAGCGGCGATTCAACCCCAACCTGCAGAGGGTTCGCGCCGTCATCAAAAAAGGATGCGTGCGCAAGATCAACGTATGCACCAGTTGCATCAAGGCCGGGAAAGTGACCAAAGCCGTCTGATAACCACCTTCCCCATCCGGAAGACGATATCGATCCCCCATTTGATTTTAAGGTAACGTCAAAGGTTCGAATGGTTTTTTAAACTGTCCGGACCTTTGATTTTTCGATCACTCGATTTTAAAAATTCGTTTGACATCCGTTACTTTTTTGACCTTTCGGATATCGGACATGATTTTTCTGAGTTGGGCCGTGCTTTCCACCATAACGGTAAAATAGAACAAACCGACCCCCGTCTCCAGAGTCTCGGTTTTAGCTCCTAGAATATTGGTCTTGTGACGGCTGATGGTGGCGGCGATATCAGCCAGAAGGCCGAATCGGTCTTCGGTTCGAACCCTGATGCTGGCCGGATAAGATTCTCTTGAATCACTGCTCCACTGGACTTCTATTTTGCGCTCCATGCTCATTTTAAGCACATTCCGGCAACTTCTGCGGTGTATGGTCACCCCTTGGCCCTGGGTGATATATCCGATGATGGGGTCACCGGGAAGCGGGTTGCAGCATTTTGAAAACCGAACCAGAATATCGTCCAATCCTTTGACAATAACTCCGTCTCCATCTTTTTTGGTGGATCTGATCGATTTTGAAATCGGGGCTTCCTCTCGGATTTCCTGTTTTTCCAGGTCCGGCAGAGCCTTGTTCAGTATCTGCAAAGGGGTGAATTTGCCGAAACCTATCTGGGCGATGAGATCATCGTTGCTTTTAAACCCGTAACTGTCAGCGACCTTTTTGATTTCCCCTGATTTGATCAACGCATTGAAATTCTGATTGCGTTTTCTAAAGGTCTTTTCGCACATCTCCCGTCCCAGGGAATACGACCGTTCCTTTTCCCTGGTATTGATCCAGGCCCTGATTTTGGTCCTCGCCTTGACCGTTTTAACAAAATTCAGCCAATCCGGGCTGGGATTATGACCTTTGGTGGTAGTGATTTCAACGATATCTCCGGTTTTCAGCTGATGATTCAGAGGAACGATCTTGCCGTTCACCTTGGCACCGGTGCATTCACTGCCGACCTCGGTATGAATGAGGTAGGCAAAATCAACGGGGGTGGCTTTTTTCGGAAGGGTTTTGATCTCACCGGCGGGGGTGAACACATAAATTTCATCAGGGTATAAATCAATCCGGACGTTTTCCAGAAATTCATCCGGGTCATTGTAATTTTCCTGGTTTTCAACCAGTTTCCGGATCCAGGCAAACAACAGCCCGGTATTCTCATCGATTTTCGTACCTTCCTTGTAACTCCAATGGGCTGCAATACCCGACTCGGCAATTCGGTCCATTTCCCAGGTCCGAATCTGAATTTCCACGCGTTCGCCTTTGGGACCCACCACGGTTGTGTGAATGGACTGGTACATATTGGGTTTGGGATTGCCGATGTAGTCTTTGATCTTGTAATAAATGGGTTTCCACATGGAATGGATGGCCCCCATGGCGGCATAGCACTGGGGCACCGTATCCAGAATGAGCCTGAAAGCGATGATATCATAGATTTCATTGAATTCCAGATTCTGGCTCACCATTTTCTGGTAAATGCTGTAATGCTGCTTGTAACGGCCCTTGATCTCGCATTCCAGGCCCATCTCCTGCATTTTGGCGTTGAGTTTTTCGTTCACTTCCCGGATATAGGCTTCTTTTTCATCCTTGGCTTTGTTGACCAGCGCGACGATTCGTTCATATTCCTCCCGCTGGGTATAATAGAAGGCAATGTCCTCCAGCTCGTATTTCATCCAGAAAATGCCCAGTCGAGCAGCGATAGGCGCGTATATATCGAGTGTTTCCTGAGCGATGGCGGCCTGTTTGTCCGGATTCCGGTGATATTTCAGGGTTCGCATGTTGTGAATACGGTCCGCCAGCTTGATGAGAACCACCCGGATATCATCGGCCATGGCAAGGATCATTTTTCGCAGGCTTTCCGCCTGCTGTGCCGTCTTGCTGCCGAAAGGAATGGCGGACAGCTTGGTCACCCCGGAAACAATCCGGGCCACGCCGGGTCCGAACATGCTCTCGATATCTTCCCGGGTGGCCGGCGTATCCTCGATCACATCATGAAGAAGGGCCGCTGCAATGCTTTCCATGTCCATCCGCATCTCCGCCAGGATGGCGGCCACTTCCAGAGGATGAGACAGGTAGGGCTCCCCGGACAAACGGACCTGCCCTTCATGGACCCTGGCGGAATAGATATAGGCGCGGTCTATGATATCTGTATCGCCGTCCGGATTGTAATCGGCGATCTTATCCAGGATGTCGGTGATTCGGATCATAGGTCCGTCATTTTCAGTAAGCCTTTGCAAACAGAACGCGGCGGGAACTGGCCCGGCCGCAGCAGATACATTGCCCGCTTTCAGTGGGACTGTCAAAAGGGATGCACCGGATGGTCACGGAAAGATCTTTTTTTATGGTTGCCTCGCACTGATCCGATCCGCACCAATGTGCCATAACAAAGGCACCGTTATGATATCCGGAAGCTTTCTGGTACAACTGATAAAAGTCCTTTTTGTCATCCATGACCAAGGTGTTGTCTTTTCTGAACGTCATGGCCCGGTTCACAAGGGAGTTCTGTATATCGTCAAGGATTGCCGGAATCTCTGCGACAAAGACGTCTCGATTCAAAGTGTGTTTCCGGCCGGAGGGTTCATCCCTCCGGGCCATGACCACACTGCGGGATTCGATATCCCTCGGCCCCAGTTCCACCCGGATCGGAACCCCTTTTTTCACCCATTCCCAGCCCCTTGCTCCGCCGATATCCCGGGCATCCAGTTCCACGCGGACCCGGATTCCATTGAACATCCGATCTTCCAGGGCCTGTTTGAGGCTCCGGGCATTTTCCAGTATTTCGCGCTGATCCCCGTCTTTTTTGAAAACCGGCAGAATAACGACATGAGCCGGAGCCACCCAAGGCGGCAAAACCAGCCCGTCATCATCTGAATGAACCATGATCATTCCGCCGATCATCCGTGTCGACGACCCCCAGGAAGTGGTCCAGGCGTAAGCCTCCTGGCCTTCTTCATTCTGGAATGTAATACCGGATCCCTTGGCAAAGTTCTGGCCGAGAAAATGAGACGTCCCTGCCTGAAGCGCTCTTTTATCCTGCATCATAGCTTCGATGCAGGTGGTGTCGTCCGCCCCCGGAAACCTTTCCGACGGGGTTTTCCGGCCCCGGATCACGGGCATGGCCAGATAGGTTTCCACAAAACGGGTATACACATCCAGCATGAGCATGGTCCGCTCCTTCGCCTCCTGCTCGGTGGCGTGGGCAGTATGGCCCTCCTGCCAGAGGAATTCACTGGTGCGCAGAAACATCCGGGTCCGCATTTCCCAGCGAACCACATTGGCCCACTGGTTCACGAGGATGGGAAGATCCCGGTAGCTGTTGGTCCAACGAGCCATGGATTCACCGATAATGGTTTCCGAGGTAGGCCGGACAATGAGGGGCTCGGTCAGCTCACCCGCCGGCCTCAACCCGCCTTTGCCATCCGCTTCGAGTTTGTGATGGGTGACCACGGCGCATTCTTTGGCGAACCCTTCGACATGCTCCGCTTCCTTTTCCATATAGCTCAACGGGATGAACAACGGGAAATAGGCGTTTTTGACCCCGGTTTCCTTGAACAGATCGTCCATGAGACGCATCATGTTCTCCCAGATGGCATATCCCCAGGGTTTGATGACCATGCATCCCCTGACCGGTGAATTTTCAGCCATGTCGGCGGCTTTCACCACTTCCTGATACCAGTTGGCGTAATCCTGCTCCCGTGTCGGCGAGATCGCTGTTTTAATCGCTTTTGCCATTTATATCCTCCGAAGATGTCGTCATATTTTCAATTTCATACAGCAATTGATCCACAAGATCCGCCTGGTCGATCTTTCGAATCACTTTTCCCTTCTTGAACAAAATCCCTTTGCCGTCGCCTCCGGCAATCCCTATGTCCGCCTCTCTGGCTTCTCCGGGGCCGTTCACAACACAGCCCATAATGGCAACTTTAATCTCGGAGGGATTCTCAAGTAAAGCATTTTCTACCTGCCCGGCAATTTTGAAAAGATCAATGGTGCACCGTCCGCATGTCGGGCAGGAAATCAGTTCCGGCCCTCGGCTCCGAATGCCTAAGGCCCTTAAGATTTCATATCCGGTCCGTACTTCCTCTACCGGGTCCCGGGTCAACGATACCCGCAAAGTGTCCCCAAGCCCTTCGGCCAGCAGCAAACCGATACCGACGGCCGATTTGGCGATGCCCGCAAAAAGACCGCCTGCTTCCGTCACCCCGATGTGAAAGGGAACATCGATTTGGTTTGCCAGCAGACGATAGGCTGTCACCGTCCGAGACACATCCGAAGCTTTAAGAGACACCTTGATGTCCCCGAATCCGAACTCCTCGAGCATCCGGATGTTGCGCAGGGCGCTCTCCGCCATGGCCTCGGCCGTCGGCCCCAGGCGATGTTCAATGTCTTTTTCAAGAGAACCTGCATTCACGCCTACGCGGATAGGGATATGATGATCAGAAGCGCAATCCACAACCGCTTTTACGTTGCGACGGGATCCGATATTTCCCGGATTGATCCTCAGGGCATCGGCCCCGGCCTCAGCCGACGCCAGCGCCAGCCGAAAATCAAAATGAATGTCGGCAATCAGCGGAATGGTGATCCGTTCTTTGATAAATTTCACGGCCATAGCGGCTTCCATGTCCGGAACCGCCACACGGACGATCTCACAGCCGGCTTTTTCCAGACCCTGAATCTGCCGGACCGTGGCTTCGATATCCTGGGTCCGGGTATTGGTCATGGACTGAACGGATACGGGAAACGCCGAACCGATTCCGACCCGGCCGATTCTGATCTGCCGGGTAACCCGCCTTTTCTGAACGATAGTCATGAGTCCGTGTTTTCCTCTCCTGACACCGGCCTGGAACGCCGGATCGGAAATGGACGCCTTTGGGGGTGGTCTTTCATGATGAACCCTTTCATTGCCTGATTTTCCTGAAGATATCAAAGCTCCTTGATTTATTCAAGATCCCCGTATGTCAATTTGCGGACAGGATCACTGTCTCGCCTCACACTCACAGGGATGTCGGTGAAAAACAAGGCAAGAAATCCAAGGGAACGGTTCAGATGTTCCAGGCTGAACACTTCCAGACTGACAACCCCTCTATAAGTCTCAAGGACGGGTCGTATCCGTTTGAAATCATTCCGAGACAAGACATCCAACGGTCTGTGATCTTTTCTGTCGCCTTCCGAAGATTTCACTCCGTGCAGATGGATTACGGATATTTCTCGAGCATGGGCGGAATAGAATTCAAGCGGGTCATAACCGTATCGAAGCAGATGTCCCGCATCCATGCAGACCGAGAGCCCAAATGCTTCGATCAGCGGTTCGATGATGGAAAACGGGTAATCCAGATTTTCAACGGAAATGGAAACCGGCCGGATACCATGGGCCAGAAGATCCCTGATTCCCTGGCGGGCCATCTCCACCCAGGCGCTCAGGTGTTCCAAAGTCCCCGAATGAAGTCGGACCTCCCGGGGCATTTCAAAATGAAGGGTATAGGTAGACGGATTCAAGGGCTCAAACCGCTCCATGACCCTCAGTAAGACATCCGCCGCTTTTCGACGTTCCCTTCGGGTCGGCGAGGCAAGATTTATGTCCGTGGGAAGGTGGACATTGTAAGTCAGATTCAGGTCCTCGGCCAGTGTTGCCATCAGGCCCACATCAGCCCGGGACGGGATGACCTCCCACGGCCTGCTTTCAAAAATCAACAGCTCGATTTCATCCACAAAAGCGCCCAGCTTTTTTATGTTTGGGATGATGTGCTCGGGAAAAATAAAAGAAGTGGTTCCCAGTTTGAAATGTCTGTTCATCAAAGCCGTCATCTCGATTCCCCTAAAAAATCAGAATCAGAAGGACGACCGGAAGCACCGCCACCCATGCGGCAAGTTTCATCAGCCGGCAGGCCTTGAGGATGTCTCCGGGTTCCGGGTCTTTGAACCGGCCTCCGATAAACGGCTTTTCCACCAGACTGCCGTGATAATAGCTGGAGCCGCCCAGTTTGATTTCCAGAGCCCCGGCAAAAGCCGCTTCCGGATATCCTGAATTGGGGCTTTTGTGCAGAGATCCCTGAAAAAATCCTGTTTTCAAAGTCTGCCCGCCTTTTCTAAATTTCAGAATAACGCCTGCCAGGGCAATCACGGGAACCGACAACCTTGCCGGAATGAAATTGGCCGCGTCATCCATCCTGGCCGAGAACCGGCCGAACAGGATATAAGTCGGGTTCCGGTACCCCACCATGGAGTCCAGGGTGTTGATCATCTTGTAGGCAAGCGCCAGGGGCGCCCCTCCGATGACCGCAAAAAAAAGCGGGGACAAAAATCCATCCACAAAATTTTCAGCCACGGTTTCCACGGCGGCTCGGCTGATGCCTGTTTCGTCCAGATGTTCGGTCTGCCGACCCACGATCATGGACAACCTTTGCCTCGCCTCGCCCAAATCCTGTTCCGCCAGCGCCTGGAATACATGAAGTGCCGATTTTTCCAGACTTCTGACCGAAAAGCAGAAAAACAGCAGACCCATCTGAACCAGGTCTCCTGCCATCGGATGAATCCACAGGGCGCATCTTACCGCCAGATAAGCCGCCAACCAGGTGCCGCTCACCAATAAAACCGCCAGAAAGGCGCCGGAAACCAGAAGGTTCCGGATATGGACCCTGAACCAGGTTTCGCAGGTCTGAATGGCTTTCCCCATATAAATCACGGGATGGGGCAGAAACCCGGGATCACCCAGGATCAGATCCAGTACAAAAGCCCCTAAAAGCACAGGCCCGGAAAGCTCAATCATGGAGTATCTCCTGCTGGATCAAATCGGCGAGCCGATCATTGATATCCATTGTTTTCAAGGAAAACCGGACATGGTGAGGAGACAGTCCGGTAAAATTGGAGCAATCCCGGATCAGTATCCGATGCCGACCGATTTTTTCGCAGAACTCCGGGGCCGTTGTGTTCCCCGTCAACCGGGCCAGGACGAAACAAGTGGCGGAATCCAGAGCCTCAATGCCGTGAATGTGGTCCAGCTTTTCCAGAAAACGGGCTCTCTCTTTTCCCACATAAGCCCTGGTGGCTGTCATAAAAGGGTGAATCTCTTCAGGATGATCGAAAATATGAGTCACGACGGCCTGGGCTAGGGCGTTGACGCTCCAGGGCTGGTAATACGCCATGATCTTTTCGATCACACCGGGGCCGGCGCTTAAAAAACCGGTCCTCAGTCCGGGAATCCGATAAATTTTGGACATGGAGGACAGGATCACCAGATTGTCGAATCCGGTCTCAGTGGCCAGTGAAACAGTTTCCGCCTGATCCGCGAAGGGTAGATAGGATTCATCCACCACAATCACGGTATCGGGATTTTTTTTCAGAAGGGAAAGGATTTGGTCCCGTTCGATCACAACGCCGGTGGGATTGCCCGGATTGCAGACAAAAAGGATGTCCGCGTCGGCCGCCATTCGCGACAGACGGTCCATATCCGGCTGAAACCCGAGGTTTTCGTCAGCCAGGAAGTGACGGCATACTGCGCCGAACATGTGACAGGCATCCCTGTAATCCGAATATGTGGGGCCGGAAACAAGCGCTTTACGAACCTTCAGGGCAAGCGGCAAGGTATAGATAAACCAGGTGGTTCCGTTACCGGCCAGCACCCGTCGGGCGTCAATCCCGAGGAACCGGGCGAATCCGGCTGCCATGGAAGCCGCATCCGGTTCAGGGAGAGATCTTATTTGCGCCACGTTTTCACAAATGAATCGCTCGATTCTCTCCGGCGGCCCCAGAGGATTGAGGTTGCTGCTCATGTCCAAAATCTCGTCCGGGTCGCACCCCAGGGTTGTCGCCAGTTTCTTGATATTTCCGCCGTGACCTGCGATCATGATATGTCTTCCTTTTACTGCAAGGACGCGCCGGCGGCCAGAAACAGGACAGCCTCCATGATTTCGTTCATGGCGCCCAGCATGTCGCCGGTGATGCAGTTCATTTTTCGTTTATAGTAACCCAGAAGGCCGACCAATGTGATGACGAAAACCAGGTTCACAACCAGGCCCGGCCGGCCGAGCGCCAGGGAAAAGGCTACGGGAACGGTCAGCCAACCGAAGGTTTCAGCCCGGATGGGTTTTTTAAACAGATCCAGGCCCGTCCCGGTTCCGGTTCGACCGTAGTTCAGAAACCGTATTCCGAATATCATAGAGGCCCGGGAATAGGACGGAATGATCCACAACAGGATCAGAGTCTGAAAACCTGTGAGATGGGTTTTGATCGAGAAAATACCCGCAACTTTCACGGCCAGCACGCCGATCACGGTCACCAGGGCCATCATGCCGATCCGGCTGTCTTTCATGATGGTCAGCATGCGATCCCTGGATCGGTGACTGAAAAGACCGTCCGCCGTGTCACCCAGGCCGTCCAGGTGAAAAGCCCCGGTAACGGCCGCAAGGAGCGCCACATCCAGAACGGAAACAGCCAGGGGAGGCCAGAAAAAGGAGATTGCCCAATCAAAGGCCAGAAGCAGGCCGCCCAGCAGCAACCCGACCAGGGGAAAATAAGGAATCATCCCTGTGGGTGAATAAACCGTGGGGCCTGCCGGAAGAAGGGTGATGAACTGAACGGCGGCACGGAAATGCGAAAAGCATGTTCCTGAATCAGGGTCGGCTGATTTCATTTCTCCAGTAGCCCCGGTTTGATGACCACGCCGATGCCCGCCACCGTCATCACCACCCTGTCCGCCAATCCGGCCATCCGCTGATTGACAAGCCCGGTCATATCCCTGAATGTCCGGGCAAGCGGATTATCCGGAACAATCCCCAGACCGACTTCGTTGGATACTACCCACACCGGGCATTTTGCATTTTTGAGAGCCGTTTCCAGCTGTTCCAGATACACCGTCAGATCAGGAGATCCAGGGGACTGCAATAAAATATTGGAAACCCAAAGGGTCATGCAGTCCACCAGGATAGCGGAGGCCCCGGGGGAATGGGTCCGAATGGTTTCATGGATCAAAAGAGGCTCTTCAATGGTCTGCCAACCCTCTCCTCTTTCTTTCCGATGCTTTGCCACCCGTTTTTCCATTTCCCTGTCCTGGGCAAGCGCGGTTGCGATAAAATATTTGGGTGCACCCGCCAGAGAGTCGGCCTCTTTCAGGGCAAACCCGCTTTTTCCGCTTCGGCATCCTCCGATCACAAAGGTCACGCATGGGTTCACGGCATCCATATGCTTTCAATGCTCCGTATCACCGCTGGAGCCCCAGATATCCACAATCCGGGTATTTCCAGGATAGTCAACGGTCTTGTAATGGGTTATGCTGGACAGTTTCCGGGTAATCCTGCCCAGGCGGGCGGCCTGGGATTTGATGGCGTTCAGGTTGCTTTCTTCGATGCACGGAGAGTCGGATCCCATCAACAGTAATTCAGAATACCCAAGGATGGCCTGCAAAGGCTGATTAATCTCATGACAGACCGCCCCGGCCATTTCCAGAACGCCCTGAAGCCTTTCTTTTTCCACTTTTTCCTTTTCAACGACTTTTCTCTGGGAGATATCGGTAACCGTCGCAATGGTCCATGCCATGGGATCGGATCGGTCTCCCGCGTTCAATTTTATATGGCCGGGAAAAAGAGTGCTGTCTCTCTTCATCAGATCAATTTCATAATCCACTGTTCCGGCTTCTGCCAGACCCTTATAAATTTTTTCTCCGGCCCTTTCAAAATCATCATTGTCGACATAGATCATCCGTACGCTTTTATGTTCAAAATCCTTTTTGGATTCATATCCGAACATGCGGACCATTTCATTGTTCACCCATTTGAAAAATCGATTCTGCACCAGTGCAATACCGACTGGGGACGATTCCAGGATTTTTTCCAGAACCCGGCGATGCTCTTCCAGCTTTTCTTCCGACTCTTTGCGCTCTATGGCCAGGGCAATGTGCTGGGACACCGAATTCAAAAGATCCAGGTCTTCCCTTGTATAAGCAGCCGAAGAGGTGTAGCTCTGCATGGCGATGGCACCCTTGACCCTGTTGCGGATAATGAGGGGAGCGCCCATCCAGACTTTGCTGATGGTGCCGATGACGGACCGGTTCATTTTTTCAAGAATCCGGACAATATCCGGTTCGTAGAAAATCATGGGTTTCTGTTCACGGATCACCATACCCGTGAAGGACGGCCTTTGGCTGAAATTGTGAATTTCCTCAGGATTCCGGTCGTTCTCATCCACATGATAGGGAAAGGAAATGGTATCTTTTTCCACGTCGTGAAAGGCAATGTAGAAATTGTCCACGTTCAGGATATCCCCAAGGTTTCTGTGTATCACCCGGTATAATTCTTCCAGGTTCCGTGTGCCGGAAACGGCTTGCGATATCTTGAACAAGACTTCAATGGTTTTACCCGGATCGCGATGTTTTTTCAATTTTTCAGATTTACAGGACCCCATGTCAACATTTCCTGATATTGATCGCATCCAAATTTCCAATACCTCTGCCCAAAGCCTTGCCTGAAAAAATTGTGTATTATTTCACTAACCATTGTTTTTTTCAAGAAGTAATCAAATGGATTTTGGGTTGAAATCAAGGCCCGGGTGATGATAAATCAATGGTCTCAATCTAATTGTTTCTGGAGAACCCATGACCCAGCGCAACACCCCCCAAAACGCCCTTGTCACGGGAGCGGGAAAAGGGATCGGTCGGGCCATTGCCGTGGAATTGGCCCGGGAAAATATCTTTGTTTATGTCAATTACCTTTCCGACAAGGACTCCGCTCTTGAGACCCTTGGCATGATCCAAGCCCATGGCGGACAGGGAGAACTGATGCCCTTTGACGTGACCTGCTCCGAGTCGGCGCGCAAGGCGATCCAATACGCTTGCCGGAAATCGGGCGGCATCGACGTCCTGGTCAACAACGCGGGCCTGAAGGACGACAGACTGCTGGCCATGATGCCCGAAGCATCGTGGCAACGCATTATGGATACCCATCTGACGGGGTTTTACAACGTGACCAAACCAACGGTCAAACACATGCTCAAAAACCGTTTCGGCCGGATCGTGACCATCACTTCCGCCGCCGGTCAAACAGGAAACGCGGGGCAGGTCAATTACGCGGCAGCAAAGGCCGGACTGATCGGCGCCACCAGAGCACTGGCCCGGGAGGTTGGAAACCGGAACATAACGGTCAACGCGGTTTCGCCCGGATTTATCGAAACCCGGATGCTGGCGGATCTGGACCGGGATATGATCATCAGAACCATACCGGCCCAAAGACTGGGCAGGCCGGAAGAAGTGGCCTATGCCGTGGCTTTTTTATGCTCGGATCGGGCCGCTTATATCAACGGCCAGGTTCTGGGGGTAAACGGTGGATTGATATGAGGGGTCAGCGGGATTGATCCAGTATTTTGCGCAAAGCCACGGCAAAATCTCGAAGTGAAAAGGGTTTATGGATAATCCCATGGCAACCCTGGGTGAGGAACCCTTCAATCCGGTCATCCACGGCATAGCCGGTGGAAATCAGAATTCTGGCATCGGCCTGGATGTTTTTGATTTCCACAAACGCCTGTTTCCCGTCCATCTGGGGCATGACCAGATCCAGAACCACCAGGGCGATTCGATCCTGATGGGTCTTGAAGACTTCCAGGGCTTCCACCCCATTGCGGGCTATCAGAGGAGTATACCCGAGTTTTTCCAGAAAATTCCGCCCCACGTTGATGATTTCTTCTTCATCGTCCACCAGAAGAATGGTTTCCGACCCTTTCCGGATCTGCTCCAGGGGGCGGGGTTCTTCCTTGGCGGAAGGGATGCCGTCTTTGCGTGAGGCCGGCAAACAGATATGGAAACTGGCTCCCTTGTTTTTTTCACTGTCCACGAGGATAAATCCACCGTGGTTTTTCACAATGCCGAAAACGGTTGACAGGCCAAGGCCCTGACCTTTCTGGGCATCTCCGTCCGACCTTTTGGTGGAAAAAAACGGATCGAATATTTTCTTCTGAATGTCCGTATCCATGCCGATCCCGTTGTCTTTGACGGTAATCTTCACGTATGGCCCGGGGGTGACGGCAAAAGGGTATCGATGCCGTTCGTCGACCAAAATATTTCGGGTGATCACGAAAATGTCGCCCGGCCCGGCCATGGCCTGGGATGAGTTGATCAGAAGATTGAGAAACACCTGCTCGATCTGGGCATGATCCGCATCCACCCGATGGAGATCGGCCGCGTACTCCTCATGGAGCGTAATATCTTTACGAGTGGGTTTGAATATTTCCAGGGTCAGTTTCAGCAGTTCATTGATATTCAGAACGGCGATCCGGTATTTGCCGCCTCTGGCAAATCCCAGCAGACGGCTGGTCAGTTCGGCGGCGGTCTTGACCAGCCGTTTGATATGGCCGACATGGGCAGACACTTTCTCGACGGCGGACAGATCGATCTGCATCAGAGACAGATGCCCCTGGATACCCATCAAGATATTGTTGAAATCATGGGAAATCCCGCCGGCCAGAACGCCGATGGCCTCCATTTTCTGAGCCTGCTGAAGCTGAATCTGGAGCAGTTTGAGTTCGGAGATATCCGTCACGACGACAATCGTGCCTTTTTGAGGGTTATTTCTGTCCAGGCAGGAGGCCCTGATCCGGCAGTCCAGAAGCTTGCCGTCCTTTCGGAGCAACTGGGTGTCGACAAGCCCGATGCCGTATCGGGCCATCGACGAATACAGGTCCCTGCCCACCCGGTCGTATTCCCTCTGATCCGCGTACAGAATCCTTGTGTTTACCCCCCTCAGAGATTCGGAGCCGTATCCCAGCATGGCATAAAACACCTCGTTGGTCCATCCCAGAACCCTGTCCTGAACGATACCGATACCGGCCGGGGACGTATTCAGAACGGCTTTCATTTCGGCCGGTGTCAGTTCAATGTCTTCCATCATCGTTCCTGTCTGTCTTTTCTTGTGCGGTGTATGAATTCATTTAAATTCCGGATCGGTATGATTTCATTGTTTGACGGCCGGATGACTTGCTGCTAAATATAGCAGATTTTCAAGAACAATAAAAAGAAAAGTTTTTTCCCAATGCCACAAAAAAATACCTTCCGGGGGAGGTACGTGCCGGCCGTGACCGGCGGCCTGCTTTTAACCCTGGCCTTTCCCCTGGCCGGACAACCCTGGATAGCGTTTTTCGCCCTGATCCCCTGGGTTTTTTCCATACCGACCTCAACTCCCGGTCAGGCTTTTGCCGGCGGATTCTGGGCCGGGATCGTCCATTTTACAACCCTGATTTACTGGATCGTTCCCACTCTTCACGTTTACGGGGGGCTACACCCTGTTCTGGCCGCTTCCACCCTGGCGCTGCTGTGCGTATATCTGGCCCTTTATCCGGCCCTGTTCGCATTTCTGATGAATCTGGCCCGACCCCGACCCGTTCTGGCTCCCTTTATGGCTGCCTGCCTGTGGACGGGCCTTGAATACATCCGAACCTATGCATTCACGGGCTTTTCCTGGGGCAGCCTGGGCTACAGCCAGTACGGCCAACCCCTTTTGATCCAGATCGCCGATCTGACCGGAGTCTATGGATTGTCGTTTCTCATCGTTCTGATCAACTACGGATGGGTCGATCTATACAGGGTTTTCCGAAAACAGCAAACCCAGCCCGCCTGGCCCGCCCTGGCCGCCATTGTGCTGTTATCGGTCGCCGCCTTGACCTATGGCCATTTCAGACTTTCAACCATCACATCCCTGATCTCGTCGGCCGATAAACCGATGCTGACCGTCGTTCAGGGAAATATCCAACAGGATGTGAAATGGGATGAAGCCTTTACAAACCGAACCATCGACAAGTACACGGATTTATCCAGAGCTGCCGCAGTTCTTCGTCCCGATCTGGTGATCTGGCCGGAAACAGCCCTGCCTTTCTATTACGGTCACGACCGGACGCTTTCTGAAAAGGTCGACCGGTGCGTGAAAGAAACCGGCGCTTATTTTCTCATCGGCAGCCCGGCATTCAGGCCCGACGGGGAAGCAACCCTGTATTTCAACCGTGCCTATATGCTCAACCCCTTTGCCCTGGTAACCGGCAGCTATGACAAACACCACCTGGTCCCTTTCGGAGAATACGTGCCTTTCGGTCAATACCTGACCTTTCTGGGCAAACTAACGGCCCAGGCCGGCAATTTTTCCAGCGGCGGAAAGGCTTTCGCACCTCTGGCCTTCAAAAATCACCGGACCGGAGTGCTCATCTGCTTTGAAATTCTGTTTCCCCATATCGCCTCCCGGTTTGTCCGGAATGGGGCCGACCTTCTCGTCACGCTCACCAATGACGCCTGGTTCGGCACAACATCCGCACCCATGCAGCATTTTTCCATTGCCGTTTTCCGGGCCGTGGAAAGCCGGAGGACAATTGCACGGGCCGCAAACACAGGAATTTCAGGCTTTATTGATCCAACGGGAAAAATTTTCGAAGCGACACCTTTGTTTACGGATACATCCGTTACCCGGCCCATGCCGGCCTTGACCCTGATCACCTGGTACACACGGTTCGGCGATATGTTCGCCATCGGGTCCATGGTTGCTTTCTGCCTGTGTTTTATGGTAAAAGTCATAAGAACCCACTTAAGGAGACATGAAAAATGAGCGCCGATTTGAAACAAACCCTTCAGCACATCCACGCCAAAGCCCTGAAACTCAGGGAGTATCTTTGACCTTCCGGAAAAACAAAAGCGACTGCGCGAACTTGAACTGATGATTGCCAGGGAAGATTTCTGGAATGACGCCGAAAAAGCCACGGAACAATTGAAAGAACGAACCGTTCTGGCCGGACTTCTGGAAACCTGGGAAAATATTTACAAAGACCTTGAAGACGCCCAGGTGCTCTATGAACTGGCCCTGGAAGAATCCGACAAGGACAGCGAGCAGGAAGCGGCCAGGATGGCGGCGGATCTTGAAAATCGCATCAAGCGGTTCTCCATTGAAATCACCTTGGACGGAGAGGACGACGCCCGCAACGCCCTCGTTTCCATAAACGCCGGAGCCGGCGGCACCGATTCCCAGGACTGGGCCGAAATGCTGTTCCGGATGTATACCCGCTGGATCGACAAAAAAGGATATCAATATGAAATCATTGACTACCAGCCTGGAGATGAGGCCGGCATCAAAGGAGTGACCCTCCGGGTGTCCGGCCACAACTGTTATGGTTTCATGAAAGTTGAATCCGGGGTCCATCGGCTGGTACGGATCTCACCATTTAACGCGGGCGGGAAGCGCCACACGTCCTTTGCTTCGGTTTTTGTCTATCCTGAAATAAAGGACGAGATCGTGATCGACATCGACGAAACTGACCTGAGAATCGATGTTTACCGGGCCAGCGGCGCCGGCGGCCAGCATGTCAACAAAACCAGCAGCGCGGTTAGGATCACGCATCTGCCGACGGGCGTGGTGGTGCAATGCCAACAGGAATCTTCCCAGCACCGCAATCGGGAAATCGCCTTCAAAGTTTTGAAATCCAGACTCTATCAGCTTGAAAAACAGAAACAGGAAAGAAAAATGCAGAGTTTGCACGACGGAAAAGATGAAATCGCCTGGGGAAGTCAGATCCGGTCCTATGTGCTGCACCCCTACCGGATGGTCAAGGACCATCGTACCGATTTTGAAATGGGCGACGTGGACCGCGTTCTGGACGGAGATCTGGATCCATTCATAGAAGGAGTGCTCCTGTCGTGACCATAGACCCTGTTTCCATTATTGAAAGGTTTTACACGCCCGGCACATCGGTCTACGACATTCTCATTCGGCACAGCCGGATCGTTGCGGAAAAAAGCCTGAACATCGCGGAAAAAGTCCGCCACCTGAATCCGGACACGACATTCATCCAATCAGCGGCCATGCTCCATGACATCGGCATTTTTCTCACACGTTCCGAATCCATCGGATGCCTGGGCCGGGCCGCTTATATCTGCCACGGCTACCTGGGCCGGAACCTGCTGGACGACCTGGGGCTTCCCCCTGAATACGGATTGGTCTGCGAACGCCACACAGGGGCCGGCATCACCCTGGATAACATTCTGACCCATAACCTTCCTCTCCCGCACAGAGATATGCTGCCGGTCTCCCTTGAAGAAAAAATCATCTGCGTGGCGGACAAATATCATTCCAAAAACCCGCGGTTCAGCCAGCGAACGCTTTCTACATCTCAGATTATGAAAGAACTTGAAAAGATCGGCGGCGGGCATGCCGGACGGTTTGCCGTCTGGGCGAACGAATTCAGCCTGTAAACCACGACGGATTCAGGCTGTCGGCATACAGTTTCACAAACCCCTCTATGTCGGAGGTGGCGTAAAATGATCGTAAAATCTTTTACCGCGGTGTTTCTGATCCTTCATTTG
>CAZQIX010000037.1:0-35199 GCA_964593855.1 uncultured Desulfobacula sp.
GCCGCCTTCTGTCCCGCATCCCTGATAACGGACAGTCCCTGGCGGTTCTTCGGGGAAAGGTGCGGATCCATCATGAGTACTTCGGGATAGGTGGAAATCCCGGACAGAATATTGTTCAGGTCATGGGCCACCCCGCCGGCCAGAATACCGATAGCCTTGAATTTTTCCGCCTGGAAAAGCCTTTCTTCGAGCTGTTTTTGTTTTTCTTCTTCCTGCCGGCGCCTGGAAATATCCTTGATCACACCCTGGTACATATTCTGACAGCCTGAAAAATCATTTATTTTCAGGCCGCCGACCTCGACATGGATGGGGGTGCCGTTTTTATGGAAAGCCACGGTTTCATAATTGAAATGGTCGCGGTCTTTCACATCGTCCCGGAAAAATTTGATTTTTCTGTCGCTGAACAGATGGCTCAAATGCTTCCCGATCAATTCTTTTTGCGTGTATCCCAGCATGGTCATGACCGCGGAATTGATAAAGGTGATGATATGGTTTTTGTCCAGGGTCCAGATGATATCCGGGGTGTTCTTTATCAGATGCTTGAATTCCTTGCCTGAAATTTCCAACGCCTTGATCAGGACAGCCAGGGAAAGAGTAGCCGCCGCACACAGGAAAAAGAATGTTCCGACCAGCACGGCCCATTCGGAAGGGTCTGGATGCCAGGCGACCTGACCGATCGGAAGAAGGCCTGCGAAATGTAAAAGACCCAGCCCCACAAGAGTCGTGATGTTCATTACAAGGGCGACGACCCCTCCTCGGATACCTGAAAACACAGCCGCGAAAATGGCAAAAAACATGAAATACAGGCGAGCGCTACTGACAAACCCGGTGGATAAAAGAGCGAACAGGCCCATCACGTAGAATCCGGAAATGCCGGCCCAGGTCCGGATCCGGAAAGGAATCTGTTTCAGAAAAGTCACGCCGATGGCCCAGAGGTAGATCAACGTGTAGAAAACGATTCTGAAAACAGATGAGGTCTCCATTGCATAACTGCAACTCATGACATAGGGGATGACACCGATGATGATCAGGCTGATGAACAGGCAGTTGAAAATTTTTTTCTGCCAGAACAGAAGCACATCTTCATCGTCTTCATAAATGGATTTCTGATTGAAAATGTTTGAAATCATAAACATTGACTTGAATCCGTTTAAACGATAAGTGAAGATCTTAGCCGGATTGACCGGAAATTGCAATGTATTTGAAGGAGACGACGTGAATTCAACCGTTCCGGGCAGGGAAGACGCTTTTCTGCTCTTAAAGAAATACAATCAGAAAGACGGACTGATCCGCCATGCTCTGGCCGTGGAAGCGGTGATGGCCCACTTTGCGAAACGTTTCGGCGAGGACGAGGAAAAATGGCGGGTCATCGGGCTCGTTCATGACCTGGATTATGAATTGTATCCCGAGCAGCACTGTCACAAATGCGTGGACCTGTTCCGGGAGCACAACTGGCCCGAAGACTATATCCGGGCCGTTATCAGCCACGGCTGGGGTATCTGCACCGATGTGGAGCCCCGAACCCATCTTGAAAAAACCCTGTATGCCGTGGACGAGCTGACCGGGCTCGTGGCCAGCGCGGCCCTTGTCCGGCCGTCCAGGAGTGTCCTGGATATCACGGCCAAATCCGTGAAGGGCAAATTCAAGGACAAGAGTTTTGCGGCCGGCGTGGATCGGGAAGTCATCAAAAAAGGGGCCCAAATGCTGAACATGGAGCTGACGGAACTGATCACCGAGGTTATCATGGGCATGCGGCCCGCCGCCGAAGAGATCGGTCTGAAAGGAAATCTGTAGGAAAAAGGCCCCCCTGCCCCGATGTCGTTTCTGGAAAGGGGGGCTGCGTTTTTACTGAGCGTTTCGGATGCCGACTTCGTCAAAGGTTTTGATATCGGCCAGAATCCGGGTGGACAAATCCAGCAATTCCATGCACACGGCCGCGCCCGTGCCCTCTCCCAGCCTGAACCGCAAATCGATCAAAGGCTCCAGCCCCAGTCGGTCGTGCATGAACACATGGCCGATTTCAACAGATTTGTGGCTGGCAAACAGGTAGTTCCGTGCCGCCGGGCAGAGTTCACAGGCAATCAGGGCGCCTGCCGTGGAAATGAGGCCGTCGCAGATCACGGGGATTTTCCGGGCCGCGGCACCCAGCACCAGTCCGGCCAGGCCCCCGATCTCAAGCCCGCCTACCTTGGCCAGAACATCGATGGGGTCGGACGGATCCGGCCGATGAAGGGCCAGCCCTTTCTGAATGACCGCGATTTTGTTGGCCAGCATGTGGTCGTCGATGCCCGTGCCCCGGCCTGTCAGCTTTTCCACGGAGATACCGGAAAAGGCCGCGATAATGGCCGAAGACGGGGTGGTGTTACCGATGCCCATGTCGCCGGTGCCCAGAAGGTCCACCGGGGTCTCGTCATCCAGTTCGTTGACGATTTCGATGCCGGCTTCAATGGATAAAATCGCCTCCTTTCTGGACATGGCCGGCTCACGGGTAAAATTGGCGGTGCCGTGCCGGATTTTTTTATGGAATATGGGCAGGTCTGGTTCAAAATCATGGTTAACCCCTATATCCGCCGCTTTCACAGAGGCACCGGCATGCCGGGCGATGACGTTGACGGAAGCGCCGCCGGCGGCAAAATTATACACCATCTGGGGGGTCACCTCGGAAGGGAACAGGCTGATCCCTTCCTGCGTCACGCCGTGATCCCCGGCGCAGGTTACGATCCATTTCCGGGTGAGCCGGACGTCCAGCCCGCCTTTGATAGCGGCCAGCCGGGCCGCGATATCTTCCATGACGCCCAGGCTTCCGGCCGGTTTGGCCTGGTTGGCCAGACGTTCCTTGGCCCTGTGAAAGGCGTCTTGATTCAGTTCGGGGGTGATGGACGAAAGTATCCGGTCGAGTAGTCCTGTGGTCATCATAATCTCCTCGTTATGAAAAAGTCCCGCGGGATGCAAAAAGGGTCCCGCAAGCACATACGTCTTGCAGAACCCTTTACCATCAGGCTCTACGTTTTTTCTCCGCCCGGCTCGTCTTCTGGCTTCCGGCCTTGAACCTGTTTTATCGCCTTCCCGTGTTTACAGTGGCATCCTTCAAAAGCAGGCATTTCCGGTTACAGCGGCGGGACCGCCACGGATTTTCACCGTGTTCCGTTGGCCCTGGGCAAACTTGAAAAATTATGAGACTTTTATAAAAACCATGGATTGAAGTCAACCCTAAACTTCAGCCGGATTCATTTATAAAACCCTTTTCACCTTTGGGGGATGGCATCGGTGGCCATGATGGGAGACGCATCGATATCATCGGCCGACATCAGGTTGACAACGCGTTCAAAAGCGCTCAGAATCATCATCTGTTCCCAGTTTTCGATTTCGGAAAAACGGTCCGTGAAGGTTTTCTGAAGCAGGGGCGGCAGATCCTCCATGATTTTCCAGCCCTGGTCCGAAAGGGACAGGGTGACACCGCGCCGGTCGTCTTCGGTTTTTCTGCGTTGAATATACCCTTTTTTTTCAAGACGTTGGGTTATGTCTGTGATGGTGGCCTGGCTGAGGCTGGTGCTTCTGGCCAGCCGGGTCACGCCGATGCCGCCGTTCCTGGCGATTTCCTGGAGGACGACGATCTGGGGGCCGGTCAGACCGAAATCCTTGTTCAGGGTTCTGGAATGGATGTCAATGGCCTGGATGATTTTTCGGAGGGACACCATCAGCTCTGTACAACGCTGATCGCTTATTTCACTCATGATGAGTCTGATTCCTTTGCTAAACGGTTTTTCAGTTTCCCGAAATCCTGGAATTATACCAAATCGTCCAACAAATCAATCCTTATTGAAGAAGACTCTGCCGCCCTTCAGGTTTCGATGTTGATGGGATTTCGGATGGGTTGATGGGGAAAGCCCTGGATGGAGCCTATTTCCTTTTCATCCCGCATGACGGTGGGATCGCTCTGCAGGTAGTCGAATATCAGGCGACCGGTGTTTTTCAGGCATGACGTGTGAGTCCGCTCATACCCGTGACTGGCGTCGATGCCGAACCCCACCAGGGCCGTCCGGATGTCGCTGCCCGCCTCGATGGCGGAGGCTGAATCGGACCGGTAGAACCGGAGTACGTCTTTGCGGCAGGGAATTCCACCGGCCCTGCACAACCGGTCCAGTTTTTTGTTCAGGTGATAGTCAAAGGGCCCGGCCTGGTCCATCATGACCAGAGTGGTGCAGAATTCGTCCGCGTTTTGTCCGGGTGCGACCATGGCGCAATCGATGACAACCATTTCCGTGATATCGCTGTACAGGATTTCTGTGGCCCCGATCCCGATTTCCTCATGAATGGTGAACAAAAGATGGCAGTCTACGGGCAACCGGATCTGTTCTTCGATGACCTGTCGGGCCACGGTCAGTAGAATGGCGACACCTGCCTTGTCGTCCAGGTGCCGGGAATTGATGAATCCATTGTCGCTGAACTCCGGGTGAGGATCGACGGCAATGAAATTGCCGCTTTCAAACCCGTGCCGGGCAAGATCCTTGATTCCCTCGCTGCAAGTGTCCACTCGCAGTTCGAGCTGATCCCAGGATACGGGCTGTGTGTCCACGGCGTCATTGTAAACATGGCCCGATGCCTTCAGCGGCAGAAGGGTGCCGCGAAATTCCCGGTCATGGGTGAAAATGGTAACCCTGGCGCCTTCGGCGAACCGGCTGGACCAGGTGCCGATGGGCGTCACAGCCAGGCGACCGTTGGGTTTGAGGCGGGTGACCATGGCGCCCAGGGTGTCGAGGTGAACGCAGACGGCCCGGTCCAGGGTGTCTTTTTCCCCTTTGAGGGTGGCCCGGATGGCCCCCCGCCGGGTAACGTCAAAGGGAATGCCCAGATTCTTGAGTTCATTGCACACATAATGCACGATCTGGTCCGTGTATCCGGACGGGCTGGGAATGTGAAGAAGGGACAGGAGCCGGTCTTTCAAGTAATCGACATCAAAGGGCATGGGATCTTCCCTGGTCATTGACGGTCTCCGGAAACAGAAGGTCGATGAAGCGTTCGGCCGTGGGTTGCGGTTCGTGGTTGGCCAGGCCCGGTCGCTCATTGGCTTCGATAAAGGCATAGTCGTCTCCCCGGACATCCGGAACAATGAAATCCAGGCCGGTGACCGGAAGATCGAGGATCCGGCTGATCCGGACGGCGGCCCCGGCCAGGGTGTCGGACAGATTGTCCGTCACGTCGTGGATGGTGCCGCCGGTGTGCAGATTGGCGGTTTTCCGCACCATGACGCTCCGGTTTCCGGGAAGTATGACATCCAGACTCAGGCCTTCTTTTTTGAGACATCGGAGGGTTTCCTCATCCAGGGGAATCCGGCTTTCCCCTCCCGTGGCCGCCATTCTCCGGCGGTTGTAACGGTCGATAAGGTCCCTGATGGTGTGATGCCCGGTGCCGATGATCACTGGCGGGCGTCTCACGGCGGCGGCCACCAGATCATGGTTGATCACGATAAGCCGCAGATCGTCGCCCTCGATGAATTCTTCCACCAGGACCCGGTCGCAGATCCGTCGTGCCTTTTCAATGGCCTCGAGCAGTTCCTGTTCGTCGGAGATGTCCACACTGATGCCCGCGCCCTGCTCCCCCCGGGCCGGCTTGACCACCACCCGTCCTGCCAGCGCCAGAAAAGCCAGGCTTTTGTCCGGACTGGAATGTTCGATCTGTCGGGGAACCCGGATGCTTTTTGCGCCCACCCGTTTCCGGGTCAGCCGTTTGTCGTCGCAGATGGTCATGGCCACGGCACTGGTCAGCTCAGACAGAGATTCCCGGCAGGTAACGGATCGACTGCCCAGGGTCAGGCGGAACAGCCCGAAGGCCTCTTCTATAATGTCGGTGATGATGCCGCGCTTTCTGGCCTCATTCACGATGACGGCCGCATAGGGATTCAGGTTGGACTCCGGCTGGGGGGCCAGGTACAGGGTCTCGTTGATCTTGTTTTTCCGCTTGATGCAGAAGGCCGGTATGCGGCTGAACCCCAGTTTTTTGTAGAGACTGATGGCCTGGGTGTTGTCGTGCATGACGCTGACATCCATAAAAGCCCGGCCCTTGGTGAAATAATGCTCGGCCAGGTGCCGGACCAGACTTATTCCGATACCCGGAACGCCCGCCTGTGGGTCCACGGCCAGAGACCAGAGGCTGGATCCGTTTTCCGGGTCGTCGAAGGCCCGGACATGGTCCACGCCGGTCACTGTGCCGATCACCCGGTCATCCTCGAGGCGCTTGGCGATCAGACAGGTACGCAGCTTGGTGGCCCGTTTGTCCATGATGAATTCCGGGTCCGCGCCTTTCATCCGGCAGGCGGCGTAGATGCGGTTGATTTCCTTGGCCTCGGTCTCGCTGGAAACCCGCTGGATCACAAAAGGTTCGGTTTGCTTCAACGTGTCGTGCCGATAATGGTAGGACCACAGCCGAAAGGTGTGGGAAGGGTCCAGAAAGAGCTTGTCCGGAGCCATGGACACGATCACGTGGGGATCGATCACGTAAATGGCGATATCTCTGGTGTCGTGTCCCTGGGAACACATGGCCGACACGATCTGGTCGTTGGATTCAAAGGTGTGTCCGAACACCAGCCGTCCCCATCCCATTTCCGTAAAGGCATTGTGTTTCATGCACCGGGTGATCGGGCTTTGAATCTTTTCCCAGTTTCTCAGGGATTGGCCGCATCCTTTCTGGATTCTGTGCCGGGTTTTGTTCATGCCGTGTCCTTTTTGTCAATGGTCGGTTAAGGGATTGTTCATGGGGGCGCTCATGCCGCGTATCTGCATCCAGAAGGCCAGAAGGGCCGTCTGCCAGAGTTTGGAGCCTTTCAAGGGCGTGATGTTGGATTCAGGCTCGGCCAGGAGCCGATCCACATAATCGTCCTTTATGATACCCCGAATGGGCGAGGTTTCATGCTTGAGTATGCCGGTCACGAAATCCAGGTACGCCCCCTGGAAATATTTCAGGGCCGGAACCGGAAAATAGCCTTTGGGACGGTCGATCACCGCTTCCGGGATAATGGCGCGAGCCGCTTCTTTCAGGATGTATTTTCCCCCGTTGTTCACCTTGTAACGGGAGGGAATTTTGGCCGCCGTTTCCACCAGTTCGTGATCCAGAAACGGGACCCTTGCCTCCAGGCCCCAGGCCATGGTCATATTGTCCACCCGTTTGACGGGATCTTCCACCAGCATCACGGTCGAATCCAGGCGCAGGGCTTTTTCAATGGCTGTGTCCGCTCCGGGCAGGGAAAAATGTTGCTGGATGAAATCGGTGCTGTAATCCGGTCCTCTGAAGGATTTGTGTACGATTTCCAGAAATTCGTTATGGGTCCGGTCGCAGAAGACGGACCGGTAGTCCGTCACCGGGTCCGCGCTGTCCATCATGGGCGGATACCAGTGATAGCCGCCGAAAATTTCGTCCGCTCCCTGCCCGCTTTGCACCACCTTTACATGCCGGGACACTTCCCGGCTCAGAAGATAGAACCCGATGCAGTCGTGGGAAACCATGGGTTCGCTCATGGCCCGGGCGCATTCGGGCATGGACGGCAGCACCTGTCGCGAATCCACTCGGATCTTGTGATGGTTGGTTCCATAATGCCGGGCGATGATGTCCGAATACCGGAATTCATCGCCGGGTTCTCCTTTGACGCTTTCAAAACCGATGGAAAAAGTCCGGATGTCCGTCCGTCCCGCTTCCGCCAGCAGGCCCACAATCAGGCTGGAATCCAGACCGCCGGACAAAAGGACCCCTACGGGCACGTCGGCTGTCAGGCGGCGTTTGACAGCGGCCTTGAGGTGCTCCAGAAGAAATCGCTTCCAGTCTTCGAATTGATAGGCCTCTTCTTCCGCGTCCCTTTGATAAGAAAGCCACCAGTAAGTATTTTGCGTGGTCGATCCGTTTTTTTTAAGGGTCATGGTGGTGGCGGGCGGAAGTTTTTCAATGCCCTGGATCAAGGTAAGAGGGGCCGGCACCACGGCATGAAAGGACAAATAATGGTGAAGGGCCGGGGGCGAAATCACGGGTTGGATTTTTCCGGTGGCCAGCAGGGCCGGCAGGGTCGATGCAAACATCAGGCTACCGCCGGTCCGATAAAGATATAACGGTTTGATGCCCAGGCGGTCCCTGGCCATGAATACCCTTTCCTGACGGGGATCGTAAATGACAAAGGCAAACATGCCGTTGAACCGCTCCACGCAGGCTTCTCCCCAGGCCTGGTAAGCCTTGAGAATCACTTCCGTATCTCCCTGGGATTGAAAAGAAAAACCCAGGTCCGCCAGTTCGGCTTTCAGCTCTTTGAAATTGTAGATGGCTCCGTTGAACACGATGGCCGTGTGGGTCTGTGGATCGATGAAAGGCTGGTTGGATGCATCGCTCAGATCGATGATCTTCAGGCGTCGATGCCCCAGAACGCACCAGTTCGATTGAAAAAGCCCTTTGCTGTCCGGTCCCCGGGTTTTCATGGCCTTGGCCATGGCGAGGACGGATGATTCGTCGGCGGGTTGATCATTGAAAAAGATTTCCCCGCAGATGCCGCACATACTATATCCTCCTTGTTGAGAAAAGGGTAAAAATATCAAAATATATATCGTGTTCAAAATAAAAAGTCAAGGATATCTGGATAAATTGCCCCAATAGTTATTATTTTATGGTAACTATTAAAAACAAACTAAAATAGAATACGATACATTCAGGCGGAGAAAGAAAGGCAGGGAAAGGGAACCGAAAGAACTGTCAATGGAAGACAATCCTTTCGGCCGAGGGAATGTTTTTAGATTTTCTGTTCCACTTTTTGAAAACAGGGAATGCACAGATTTTTTCCATCAAACAGGCGGATGCGGGATTCCATCGTCATTTCCCCGCAGTCGCCGCAGGCGATGCTTTTGAGGATCCTGGCCGGCCGAACCGGTTCAGCGGTCACTTCCCGGACGTCAAAAAGATCTTCGAGATCGGCATCTAATATGGACCGGATTCGTTTGTCCCGGTCCTCGTCCTGGGAAAAACGGTCCTTGAAAACGGCTCTGAAGCCCGTTCCGGTGTTTCGGTCAAAAAAGGTGAACGCGGCCTTGCCGTAATCTTTGTGGATGAGATTGCCCTTGCCGAAAGAGCATTGGGTCAGGAACTGGATAGCGTCTACACCGCACATGTCCGTTTCCGTCACGCATACCGGAGCGGTGGCGTTTTGGATGTCCAGTTTTTTCATGGCCAGCTCCGAGGCCCGGATGCCGATGGCCAGGCCGGGACAGCTGTGGCCGTGGAAATCGATGGTTTGGTCGATCTGTTGTTTGGATAATGCGCATGGCATGATAAAGTCTCCTTTGTTTGTCGGGTTGTGTTTGGGGGAAAATATAGGTCTGAAATTCGGTTTCGCAAGAGCGGTCTTCAGGGAATGGCCAGGATTTCCCCGATGTCCGGAATCTGGAAACGATCCGGATCCAGGCGTTTGTCACGGATGTAACGTTTCAGGTCCAGGCCCGGAAATCCGGGCGGTTCGCTACCCAGATGAAAGGTTCCCCACTGGGTCGGGATGAAAATCCGGGCCCCCAGCTCGTCAAATCCTTTGACCGCTTCCCGGATATCCATGTGGGCGTAATGCATGAACCATCTGGGGTGATAGGCGGTGGTGGCCATGAAAGCATAGTCGATGCCGGGAAATTTCCTGCCGATTTCCCGAAAGCCCTTGAAATATCCGGAATCACCCCCGAAATACAGGGTGACCGTGGGGGTGACGAGAAGAAAAGACGCCCACAGGGATTGGTTGCGGCCCTGGGAGATTCGCATGGACCAGTGCTGGGCCGGCAGGCAGATCAGCCTGAAGCCGTTGTCAAGCCGGATTTCTTCCCACCAGTCCATTTCCGTGATCCGTGTTTTGTTCATGGAGGCAATCAGCGGTTTGAGCCCCTTGGGCGCAAACACGGCCGCATCCTGCGGCAAGGCCTTCATACTGGCTCGGTCCAGGTGGTCGTAGTGGTTGTGGGACAAAAGGATGTGAAGGTTTTTTATCAGCGGATTGAGTTCATCCGGGGTCAGGGCCGGCGGCGTAATACGGGCCGGAACCAGGGCTCGTTTCGAGAAGATGGGGTCGGTCAGCCAGAAAGTGTCTCCGAGGCGGAGCAGAAAGGTGTTGTGGCCGATCCAGACAATGAAATTTCCTTGGGCCGCCGCGATCCTCCCGGCCGTTCCGGGGATCATTCGGGGCAGAAAATTTTTTTCTTCGCGGGTATACCGGGTTTCCGGAAACAGTTTCCACCCCAGCACCTGGAAAAAGCTTTTGTCCGGCATTCTCATCCAGGGCGCGAAAAACCTCTTTCCGTCATGGTTCGGGGCGTAAAGACCTTCGATTCGGGTCTGTTCCACCTGCTCCTCCCATCCGGCTTCCGAAAATGATTCACGGTCCCTGGACGAACAGGCGACCGAAATCGTCAGGATCAGGGCGAAAAAGGTGATACCGACCCACCCCCCGCCGTGGATGTGTTTTTTCATCTAAAAAACGTCTCCGGTGTGAAGGTCGATGGTCAAATGGTTGTCTTTGGGCGGCAGGTCCGTCCACCACCCATCAATGAGGTCTTCCTGCATCCATGCGATGAATTTGAGCCACCAACCGAATCCCTGTCGGTTGATGGTGATATCCGGTTTCTGCTCGTCCCCCAGGAGGTGGGCCAGATAGGCCTCGGCCACCTGACCGGTGATCAGGGACTGCTGGTCTTTGGCGACACGGTATTTGTCCAGTGCGGCTTCGGCCATGGTCACGGTGCCGTGAAACACGAAATCACGGGCGTATGACTGGAAACCGTCCTTCACGGAGGGAACGGCGTCGATGAAAACGCTCCGCACGTGAGCCAGGTGGCCGTTTTTCAGATCCACAACCCGAAAGGGGCAGGGGGCAGTGACCAGGGAGCCGGTTTCAATATCAAAGACAAAAGCGGATGGATGGTTTTCAAAGTTTTTCCGAACCACGTCCTGGGCATGGAAATGTCCGGTAAAGACCAGCCGGACCCCATAAACGGCCAGAAGCTCGGCCACCGTGTCGCTGTCGTCCACAATGTATTCTCCGTAGAATTTTTCATTGGCCGGGTAATGGGCCATCAGCCCGTGGTGCATGAAGGCCAGAACCGCCTTGTTCTGTTTCCGGGCCGAGATGAGCCGGGATTCGATCCAGGCCAGGGTGGCGGGCGAAAAAGCGCCATCCACAATGGGGTGATGTCCTGGCCGGTTTTCCTTCCAGCGGCATGAATCCAGGGCCAGAATCCACAGGCCGGGTTCGGGCTCAAATGTATAGCTAAGGGAATGCTCGTCCCGGGAAAGGGCGTCTGCATAGCCGAAATCCCGGTACAGGTCGGAAAACTCCTCAGGGCCGATCGTGGGCACGGGCCGGGTTTCATCGCCTTCATATCGAACGGCGTCGGGATTGTTGATATCGTGGTTGCCGGGCACCACATAGACTTTTATGCCTCGATCGGTCAGCCGTTTCAGGGCCTGCGTCACTTTTTCATGGTTGACGCGCTCACCGTCCTTGGTCATGTCTCCGGGAACCAGCACAAACCGGGGCTTTTCCCGGCCGACGGCGTCAATGGCCGAATCCAGGATCTCCCGGCTCAGGACCAGAAGCTTGCGGTCGTCCTCCAGATATTTTTTAAAAGCACTTCCCGTGGTTCCCAGAGAAACATCATAAAAGTGCGGATCCGAGATCACTGCAAAGCGTGTGTCCGGATAGGCGGGGCGACTCCGGGCCATGGACCGGACCGCATCATCGATTTCGTACAGAAACGGCGTGCGGGTGCTACAGGCTGAAAAATACAGAAAAGAAAACAGCAAACAACCCATCAGGCTTGAGAGAAAAAATCGTGTCATGGTCTGCTCCGCAAGGGGGTATGGAAAAACATCCGTCCCGGTCCGGAAAACGCGGGCCGGGACGGGGGGAGGGGTTGGGCGGGATGGATTAAATGCCGGCCTCATAGGAACAGGACGTGAAATCGATTTCTTCTCCGCACTGGTCGCATTTGTGGGTTTTATTGAATTCGTCGGAAAAGATTTCCTTTGGCGCATTGCATTTCGGGCATTTGCAGGTAAAGGATTTCAGGTTTTTAAACTGTTCAAAGCCGGGACAATGTTGAGGGGTTGACATGGTATCCTCCTTATTTTTCGGGTTGGTGGTGAAAAACCGGGATGCTCAAAATTAAAGGGTAAATGCCCGTTAATGTCAATGATAAAACAATTATTTTGCCGATGGCTTCGTCCGGCCTGAGCGAAGAACCCATTTCCGGGCCTGCTTCGGGATAAATCTTTTTACTTTCCCGGCCAAATCTGGTAAAGGTGCCGGAATGAAACCCGAACAATTCCGCACCGGCCGAGTGATGGTGGTGGCCTTTTCCCATTTCATCCACGACGTGTACACCAGTTTTCTGGCGCCCCTGCTGCCCCTGATCATTCAGAAGCTGTCCCTCACCCTGGGTCAGGCCGGGCTATTGTCTACGGTCATGCAGATTCCGGCCTTTCTCAACCCCCTTATCGGACTTTTCGCGGACAACCGGGGACTGGCCCGATGGCTGGTCATTCTGGCTCCGACCATCACTGCGGCTTCCATGAGTCTCATTCTTTCCGTCCACACCTATTCGATGCTGCTGGTCCTGATGTTCCTGGCCGGCTTCGGGGTGGCTTTCTTTCATGTGCCCTCCCCGGTCCTGGTGGCCCGGTATTCCGGTGTTAAAAAAGGTCGGGGCATGAGCATCTACATGACCGGCGGGGAACTGGCCCGGACCATCGGACCCATGTTTGCCGTGGCCGCGGTCTCTTTTCTGGGCCGGGATCATTTTTACCGGGTCATGGGTCTGGCTGTTCTGGTTTCCATGATCCTTTATGTCACGCTCGATCGGGAACCCCAAAAAGCCCGGATTGCCCGTAAAGGGTCCGTTCTGTCGGCCTGGAAAGAGATCCGGCGGGTGATGGTGCCCCTTTCCGGGATTCTGGCGGCCCGTTCTTTCATGCACGCCTCCATGGGCATGTTTCTGACGGTTTTTGTGGAAAAACAGACCCAAAACCTGTGGTATGCGGGAGCGGCCCTGGCCCTGTATGAAGCCTGTGGTGTGGCGGGCATTCTGTGTGCCGGCACCCTGAGCGATCGGCTCGGGCGGCAGCGGGTGTTGTTCTGGGTCCTGGCAGTGGCGCCGGCCGCCATTCTGACCTTCGTTTTCACGTCCGGAATCATCCGGATCGCCATGGTGGCCGTGGCCGGCTTTACCGTACTGTCCACCACCCCGGTCATGCTGGCCCTGGTTCAGGAGGCTTCGGATCAAAACCCGGCGGCCGCCAACGGCCTTTTCATGATGGTGTCGTTTGCCGTCCGTGCCCTGGCGGTATATCTGGCGGGCCTCATCGGCGATGTCATGGGTATGGCCCATATGTTTACGGTGAGTGCCCTGATCGGGCTTTTCGCCATCCCGTTTCTGCTGAAACTCAAACATTTGCCAAGGGAGATATGAAAAATGCTGAAAACAAACGAAGACAGGCTGGTTGAAATGATGGTGCAATGCAAGCCCGGTCCGCCCAGGCTCCGGCCCGGCTGGCGCGTGAGCCGTGAGGGCAGGGCTTTTATCCTGCCCAGCATCGGGGGGATCACCCTGAACATCCGAGTGGGCGATTCGGTCTTCGGGCTGGCCGGAGATCATATCGAACCCGGCGTGAGCTGTTCCGCCAATCCGGAAAAACCCTTTGAATTCCCCAACGATTCTTTTCAGATCCTTTCCTGCATCGGCAACGAGGCCGTTGTCGCGTCCGGGGATGCCAAGGGGGAGAAAGGACGGGTGACGGGTCATCACGGCGGATCCGAACATGTGATGATCGATTTTCCCGGAAAGGTCATGGAACAATTGACCTATGACGATAAAATCATGATCCGGGCCAAGGGTCAGGGCCTTGAACTGCTGGATTACCCGGAGATCCGATTGTTCAACCTGGATCCGGATCTTCTGAAAAAAATGAAGATCAAGGAAACCGGATCCGGCACCCTGAAGGTTCCGGTCACCACCCGGATTCCGGCCCAATGCATGGGTTCCGGCCTGGGGTCGGCCCATGTGGCGGCCGGAGACTACGACGTCATGACCAGCGATCCGGAAACGGTCCGGGAATACGGGCTGGATAAACTCCGGTTCGGGGATTTCGTGGCCTTGATGGACCATGACAATTCCTACGGCCGGGCCTTTGTCCGGGGCGCGGTCAGCATCGGCGTCGTGGTCCATTCCGATTGCCTGCTGGCCGGACACGGACCGGGCGTGGCCACCCTCATGACTTGCCCGAAACCCTTGGTCGACCCGGTCACCGACCCCAAAGCCAATATCGCCGACCTGCTGAAAATAGGCATCCGGCGTCCTAAAACCAAAACTTGAAGGAAACCCTCTTGAATACAGGCAGGAAAATCATCCTTGAAAAAGGGCAGGGAAAAATCAGGAAGCAGGCCAAACTGACCTATCTTTACGAGAAAGAATCCCGCTATTTCGCCCAAGTGACGGAAAGCGTGAAAGACCTGGCGGTTATGGAGCTTCGGGAACTGGGGGCCGAACAGGTCCGGCCGGTTTTCAGGGGAATCTGGTTCGAGGCCGGGCAAAGGCAGATGTACCGGATCATTTACTGTTCCCGGCTGATCTCCAGAGTTCTGGCCCCTTTGATGTCCTTTGCGGTCAAAGACAAGGACGACCTTTACGCCCAGGCCAGAAAAATACAATGGGAGGAATTTTTAAGCCATAAAAAGACCTTTTCCATTTCCGCCAATGTGTCCGAGTCCCGGATCACCCATTCCAATTTTGCCGGGCTACGCGTCAAGGACGCGATTGCGGATTATTTCAGGGATAGAACCAACCGAAGGCCGGATGTGGATCCGAAAAACCCGTTCGTGGAAATCAACCTGCACCTCCATCGGGACCAGGCCACGCTTTCGGTGGATGTGTCCGGTGGAACCCTGCACAAACGCGGATACCGGGAGGAATCCGTGGCCGCGCCCATGCAGGAGATTATTGCCGCCGCCATTATCCGGCTTTCGGAATGGGATGGGCGTCTGCCGCTCTACGATCCCATGTGCGGGTCCGGTACCCTGCTGTGCGAGGCCCTCATGGCCCATTGCCGGATTCCGGCCCAGATTTTCCGGACCCGGTTCGGGTTTGAGCGGCTTCCGGATTTTGACCCCGCTCTCTGGGAGGAGGTCAAAAAAGAGGCTGAGGATCGGATCCGTCCCCTCGCTCCCGGCCTCATTGCCGGTTCCGATGTGTCCGAAGAAGCGGTTCATGCCGCCAAAGTCAATGTCATGGGCCTTCATTCCGGCGGGGAGGTGGAGATCGCCCAAAAGGATTTCAAGGACATCGAAAGCCTGGAAAACAAGGTTATCGTCACCAATCCACCCTACGGCATCCGCATGGGAAAGGGCGAGAACCTGAACCGGTTCTACACGGATCTGGGTCTGTTCCTGCGCGAGAAATGTCGGAAATCAAGGGCTTATGTCTATTTTGGAGAACCCCGGTATATCAAAAAAGTGCCGCTGTCACCCACCTGGAAAAAACCCCTTCAGCTCGGCGGATTGGAAGGCAAGCTGGTCCGCTACGATCTGTTTTAAATCCGGATATAAGGAAACACCATCATGCAGCCTAAAGACGCCTCCCCACCCCGCTACACCTGCCGGGAATACCGCCAGGAAATGATCCTTCTGGGGCTTCAGAAGCGGCTGGCCGCGCCTGATCTCAGCCCTGGGGAGCGAGAGGCGGTTCTAAAGGAAATCGAACAAGTCGAAGATCAGATGGGGATGGGATAGAACCGCAGGTCAGGTCCCGGGCTTTTCCCGGATGGAAAAGATTTCCGCCATCATGCACCGTGCACTGCCTCCGCCGATGGTTTCGATACAGGACAGGTCAAAACTCATTATTTCACCGTACCGGTTCAAAAATTTCAGCTGATCTTGGGAAAACCCCTTTCGGGCGGTTTCCGACATGACGATGAAAGACTGGTTTGTCCGGTTTCGAACTTCCAGGATGTTGCCGCAGAAATGTTTTTCCATCTGTTCCATGGAGATTTCCATGACGGAAAAGGATTTTTTCAGGGTGGTGAACACCAGATCCCGCTGATAAGGGTCCGGGATGCACGCGGCGCAGATCACCGCATATTTTTCGCCCAGGCTCATCATGACGTTGGTGTGGTAGATGGGCCTGCCCGAAGAGCTCCGGGTGTCGAAGAGAATCCCTTTGGTATAAAACCGGAGCCGGATGAAATTCTCGAACTGGTCCGGGTGGCAGCGCTCGGACCGGGCCGCGTAAACGACCTCGTCCACATGGTCGATGATCAGGCTGCCCGTGCCTTCCAGAAATTTTCGGGGCTCGTCCAGGCGTCCCACGTTGATGCAGTTGCGGATGGTGTACCCGTTGTCGTTCAAAAGGGTTTCCACCTCCTGGAGCCGCCGCTCCGCCTTTCTGTTGCGGGCCATCATGGGGTAGGTCAGAATCGTGCCGTCATGTTCGGTGGAAAACCAGTTGTTGGGGAAAATGGCGTCCGGCGTGGTTACATCTTTGCTGATGGGCGGCTCTAGCACCAGGACCGTCACCCCTTTGGCGCGGAGGCCCTCCACCATGGCGGTGAATTCTTCATTGGCCTTTCGGTTGATCCATTCCGGATCCAGGTCGGGCCGGTGCTGGAATTCATTGTCGACGCCGGTTTCCTCATTGTACCCGAAATCCCTGGGCCGGACCATGAGAACGGTATCGGCCGTGCGTGTGATGGGGATGTCCATGCCCGCCTGTCTTTAAATGATTGCCGCTTGTGCGTTCCCGTCAATGAAAGAAGGAAATCGCCTTTGAATCAGGAAAATCAATAAAGAAAAATGAGGAAAAAGTCAATCTTATTGGGCTTTTGTTCCTCCAAAAACATTGTCTTTTTCTTCGCACCGTTGAATTTTTTCCGAGGTTCTGATAAAGATATCTTTCTTTGCATCGAACCCCGGACAATTCCGAAAATCAAATGATTGAGATAAGATATATGCGATTTGGTCTTAAACTGAAATGGATCGGTTTGATCCTGTTGATCGTTCTGTCATCCGGCCCGGCCAAAGCTCAGAACACCGTCCTTCCCATCACCCTGGACTATCCCCTGCTCAACTCCCTGGCGGCTTCCCGTCTGTTCAAAGGCGGAGAGACGGAAGCGGAGCTGATTCAGGATCCCAGGGGCTGCCGTCGATTGGTGATCAGCCATCCTGTGTTCAGCTCGGAAAACGGCCGTCTGCGGTTTGAGATCAAGGTCCGAGCACGGGCCGGGGTTGAATTGAAAAATGATTGCGTCCTGCCGGTGGAATGGGAAGGGTATGTGGTTTTTTTCCAGATCCCGGAAATCACTCCGGACGGTTTTCAATTATCTTTCCGGACGGAAAATTCAACGGTGTTGAACAAACATCGTGAAACCGGCCTGATCACCGGATCCATATGGGACCTGATCAAGGACAACGTGCATGCCCGGGTGGATCAGATCCGAATCGATCTGCTGCCTTGCGTGGATGAAATGAAAGCCTTTCTGGCCCTGATGTTTCCCGAATCCGTCCAGCAGCGGGCCGCCGTCATGCTGGACAGCATAAGGCCCGGGACCATGGCGGTTCAGGACACCGCGATCCGGGTCACTCTGAACGCGGACGTGTCTTCCGTGTATGACGACGCAAGAGTTCAGGCCGAAGCACCCTTGGGCGAAGAAGAGCTTTCGGCGTTCATCCGGACCTGGGAACTCATGGACGCCTTTGTCGTTCACCTGATCCATACCATGGCCGGTTCGACCTTGCCCCCGGACGAGACCGGGGTCGTGCTGGAAACCCTTCTGGATACGCGCTACCGGTTCGTCGACGAGCTGGAAGAGCCTGAAAAGGATATGGATTTTGTCCGGGACCAGTTTGTCCGAGCCTGGGACAATCTGTCCCCCATTTTCCGAAGACATGCGGAAAACACTGCGTCCGGTTCGCCCATGGGCACGCTGGCCTTTTTTTCATCTCTGGATGCCCTCACCGCTCTCGACGCCCTGGGGCCGGCCGTGGGCATCGAAATCAGCCGGGACGGACTGATGCGGCTGGCGCGGCTCATTTCGGACGACGGCCGGGTTCCGGACCTTGACTATTCCATGGAGACGGACTCGAAACTGAGGCGCGCCCTGGGATTTCTGCCGGACTTCCAACCTTTCCCGGGAAATCCGGAAGATGATCCCGACGGGAAAACCGATTACCTGAAAAAAATACTGCGTCGGTTGATCGGTTCGACCTTCCGAATCATGGGCTTCGGTCCGTTGCCCGAGGCCGTGGCCGCCGACCGGAAAAAACCGGACCGCGATGATCCGGCCCAATGGTTGCCGGATACGGCGGACATCGACGGATATGTCGGCAGGATCAGGCAGGCCTTGAAATCAGCCTGTGATCAGACCGTGGTCAAAAACAAACCCGATCCGAAATTCCGGGGTCTCCTTTATCCCATCACGGATGCCGTGGCCTGGCAGGAAAGCTGTTTCCGGCAGTTCCGTCAAGCCGGAGGCAAAATTGAATATCTGCGCTCATACAACAACACCTCTGTGGGCATCATGCAGATCAATGAACGGGTGTGGCGGGGTGTCTACGATTCTGAAAAACTCAAATGGAATATCCGCTACAATATGGCGGCCGGGTGTGAAATTATCAATCATTATCTCCATCAGTACATTCTACGCAAGATGGACCGACAGCATTACGCCGCCTTGGACAAGCCGGACAACATTGCCAGAACCCTCTATGCCATGTACAACGGAGGTCCCGGGGAATTTTCCAAATTTCTGACCCGGCTGTCCCAAAATAAATTGTATTTGAGCGACCGTTTGTTTTATGAAAAATATATGTGGGTGAAACAGAATCAATGGGGCCATGCCTCCATCTGCCTGGTTGGGCAATAATGGAAGCCATGAGCCGTTCGACGGTCTCCGGAAGAGACACGGGTCTTAAATTATATCATGAATTAATGGCCAACAAGGTGGGCGACATCCTTCTGGTGTCCTGCCCCTACGATGCCTTCATCATGGAGGAAGAAGGTCATCTGTCCGCCCGGATCATCAATGAGTACAAAGGGCTGAACCTGTCCAAACCGCCTCGTCTGACCTGGGTGTCCTCGGCATCCGAAGCTCTGGCCCGGCTGGAAAAAAAGAAGTATGACCTGATTCTGGCCATGCCGAGCCTGTACGGCATGGATGTGCACGCCTTTGCCGCAAAAGTCAAGCAGCAGTATGCCGATCTGCCGTTTTTCATGCTTCTGCACAAGACCTTTGAAACCGAATCCGTTATTGACGACAATGCTTCCGCCCTCATCGACCGCACCTATATCTGGAGGGGGAACGCCGACCTGCTTCTGGCCATCATAAAGGCCTTCGAGGATGAAAAGAATGTGGCGTTCGATACCGCCACGGCACGGGTCCGGGTCATTATTCTGGTGGAGGACTCCCCTTACCATTATTCGTCTTTTCTGCCCGTTCTTTACAAACAGATCGTCATGCAGACCCAGTCCCTAATAGACGAGTCCATGAACGAAGATCAGCGTCTGCTCAAAATGAGGGGGCGGCCCAAGGTGCTGGTGGCTCATAACTATGAAGAGGCCATGCTTCTTTATGAAACCTACCGGCCCTATCTGATGTCCGTGTTTTCGGATATGCGGTATACCAGGCAGGGGGTAGAAGATGATCTGGCCGGATACCGGCTGCTGGACCGAATCAAAAAAGACAACCCGGATCTGCCCGTGCTGATTCTGAGTACGGAAGAGCAGAATCGGGAAAAAGCCGGTGAGATCCCGGCTGCGTTCATCAACAAGAATTCAGGCACCTTGAACGATCAGATCCGACATTTTTTCCTTTCCGACCTGGGGTTCGGTCCTTTTGTGTTCAAACTGCCGACGGGCGATGAAATCGCCCGGGTGAGCGATCTTCGCGGCATTGAGCGGATCATGCCCGATATTCCCGATGAATCCATCCTTTACCACGCCATGAACAATGATTTTTCCAGGTGGTTCATGGCCAGGGGAGAGATTGAATTCGCCCTCAAGATCAAGCCTTATGAGATCGATGATTTTCCCGAACCCGGAGGCATGAAGACGTTTCTTCTGGAAAGTATCCGCGCCCGGCGGAAATGGTCCAGACAGGGGCAGATCATTGATTTCGACTCCGAAGTCTTTGACACGGACGTGGATTTCATGAAAACAGGCGGCGGGTCTCTCGGCGGAAAGGCCCGGGGCATAGCCTTCATGGCCTCCCAGATCCGAAAGGACACAAGCCTTCAGGAAAAATTTCCGGATGTGGACATCCACATCCCCCAGACCTTTGTGATTTCGACGGAAGGATTCAGGACCTTTATCGAAACCAATCGTCTGTCAAGGATCCTGGATACGGCCGATGAAATGGAAGACGCAGAGATAGTGCAGAGATTCGTTCAGGCCGAATTTCCGGAAGGGCTGAGAAAAAATCTCGAAACCTATCTCGAAAACGTTCACTACCCCATTGCCGTAAGGTCTTCATCACTTTTTGAAGACGCCCATTATCAGCCCTTTGCCGGCCTGTATAAAACCTATATGCTGCCCAATTCCCATCCTGACCTCGAGGTCCGGCTGGAGCGTCTGATCATGGCCGTAAAGCGGGTCTATGCCTCCACTTATCTCAAGGCCCCGAGGTCCTATGCCCGATCCACCATGCACCGGACCGAAGACGAGGACATGGCCGTGATCATTCAGCAACTGACCGGAACCGTTCACGGCCGGTATTTTTATCCGTCCATTTCGGGGGTGGCGCAGTCCTACAATTTTTATCCCATCGGGCATCTCAAGGCCGAAGACGGGATCGCCCACATCGCCCTGGGATTCGGCCGCATTGTCATGGAAGGGGGCCAGACCCTGCGGTTCTGCCCCAAATACCCCCGGTTTCTGCCCCAGTTTTCCATTGTCAAGGATATTCTGGAAAATTCCCAGAAAGGTTTCTATGCCTTGAAACTGGATGATTTTCCGAAAGAGGCGGCTTTTTTGAACGGCCCCATGGACGACCCGTGCCTGACCGTTCTGGATGTGGCCGAGGCCGCGGATCACCCGGTGGTCCGCTCGCTGTGTTCGACCTATGACTTGCAGGACCATCGGATCCGGGATTCCTTCTCCAGAAAAGGGTATCCCATACTGACCTTTGCCGGCATCCTGAAATATCCTTCGTTTCCCCTGGCCGCCCTGCTGGACGAAGTGACCAAGGTCGGCCGCCACTGGATGGGCACCAGCGTGGAGATCGAGTTCGCCGTAACCCTTCCCGGCGGCGGTCGGCAGAAACCGCGGTTTTCCATTCTTCAGATCCGGCCCATGGGACGGTACAAACAGAACATGGAGGTCGAGATCGGGCCGGAGCAGATCAAAAGCGCCTTCTGCCATTCGACCCTGTCCCTGGGAAACGGAGAATACAAGGATATTCGAGATGTGGTGGTGGTGGACCCGGAAACGTTCGATCCGTCCAGAACCCTTGATATCGTGTCGGAAATCAACCGGATCAACGCCGGATTCAACCCGACCAGGGAGAAATACGTGCTGATCGGACCGGGCCGATGGGGATCGTCGGACCCCTGGCTGGGAATTCCCGTGGCCTGGAACGACATTTCCAACGTGGGGGTGATGGTGGAAACCACGGTGGAAAGCATTCGGGCCGATCCTTCCCAGGGGTCCCATTTTTTTCAGAACATCACCTCCCTGGGCATCAGTTATATCAGCATTTCCGGAAAAGGGGAGGATTTTCTGGACTATGAATTCCTGAACACACGGCCCTGTGAGTGTCGAACCCGTTTTCTGAAACACATCCGCTTCCAGCACCCCATCCGGGTTCTGGTGGACGGAAAAACCTCCCGGGCGGTCCTGATATCCCGTCCGGAAGGTGATCCTGAAACCGTTGCGGCCGAAGATCCTCTTAAACGCCCTTAATCTTTGACATACCGGGGATAGCTGGCTTTGGCCGACCTTGCCGCCTGCATGTCCATATCCAGGGTTACAAAAGCCTTGTCAGGGGAGGTCAGAGCCATGATCTTTCCCCGTTCCGGGTGAATGACCCAGCCGGTTCCGCCGAAATTTTCCTCGGGCGTATTGGGCCCGTTGTAATTGGAAGACAGGCAGTATGCGCCGGAGACGATGGCCGCGGCTCTGCCGCCCGTAACCCAGATATCGGTTTCCGATTCCGGGGTGGCCCTGGGGCACACCAGAAGGTCCATGCCCTGCCTGGAATACTGCCTGGCCTTGTCCGTGAACCAGAGTTCCGTGCAGATGAGAAATCCGATCCGTATGCCTTTGTGCTCGGTAACGGCAAAGGACCCATCCCCCCTGTGGTACCAGGACGCTTCGTAGTAGCCGGGTTCGTCGGGCAGAAAATATTTGTCGTGAACGGCCCGGGCGCCCTTGCCCCGGGTATGGAACATGCCCCGGTTCAATCGAAGGCCGTTTTCCACCACCGGCCTGGACAGGATGACCATTTCCACCGGCAGTTCGTCCAAACGGTTCATCCAGGCATCGTGGGCTTTTACGGCCGCAAGCCAAAGAGCGGGGTCCACACGCTCGGACCGCGTGATCCAGGCAAAAAACGGCATTTCCGGCAAAACCAGCAGGTCTGAGTGCTCTGATTCTAAATGCCGGATCAGCAGGTCCCAGTAAAAATCGGTTTCAGTCCAGTTGTCGGGCAGTTCACACACGGTCGCTTTCATCCGCGGATCTCCTGTTCATTGGTTATGCGGTTTTCGGGATTTCTGATGGTACGGCAGGGCATTATTTCAGGTTGTCAAAGGCTTGTAAAGATTTTAATGGACAAGCCTGTTTTCGGAGTCCCGCAGCCGGAAACCGTATTGATTTTTCAGGTAAACCCGGGTATTGGTATGGAAAATCGATTTGAGACCAAATCCTGGGACAGTTCAATGCGTCTTGAGTGTGACAACCTGAAATTCACCTATCCGGGCGGAGATCAGCCCGTAATCCGCGATCTTTCCTTTTCCATGACGGATTCGGGGTTCAATGCCGTTTTCGGCCCGTCCGGTGTGGGCAAGACCTCTCTTGCCAGGCTCATCGCGGGACTGGATCACACTTCCCGGGGCCGGGTGATCAGGGAAGACATGGATCGGGCCCTGTATTCCTATAACCTGGAACGGCTGCCCGGCTGGTCCGGAATCGGGCACCATCTGGACCGGGTCACTCCGGAAGACCGGCAGGACCTCAAAGAGAGGCTTTGCAATCTTTTTGAAATGAGTGACATCCTGGCTTCCCGGTTTTCCAACCTGTCCATGGGCCAGCAGAACCGGATCAACCTGATCCGTTATCTGCTTCAGGATTTCGATCTGCTCATCATGGACGAAAGCCTGGCCAATGTGGATGAAAAACTCAGGGAAACCATCATTCTCGGAATCAAGGAGATATTCCCCGACAAAATGTTCCTCTATATTTCCCACAACCTCATGGAGGTATCCAAGTTCTGCCGTGAAATCCTGGTTCTGGGCAGGCCCGGGGAAGGCGGAAGCACCATGATCGCCGGCCGGAATTACGGCAGGGGGTATCATCTGAACAAAGGGGATCTGGACCGGACCATGCTGGAGATCATGAATGCTTTTTAGACGGGTCGGACAGTTTCTGATGGTCTATTGCCTTGGGTTGACGGTCCTGCTCGGGGTCAAAACCCTGCTGTCCCTGTCCGACTATGTGATTCCCGGTTTCCCGCTGCTTGGTGAAACCCTGACCCTTTTTTTCAAGACCTATTTCATGGATGTCATGAGCACCATGTCCGTCACCATTCTAGGCCAATGTATTTCCATCGTCATGGCCTTCGGCATCGGCATCGCCGGTCGGCGATCTTCCCGGGTCGGTTCTTTTATCAAGGTGGCGGCCTACAACATCCAGGCCTATCCCATCGTGGCCCTGGCACCCATCATATTTATCCTGCTGGGTGACGGGTTTTTATCCAGGCTTCTCATCGCTTCCATGATCTGTTATTTCCCCCTGCTTCTGTCCGTTCTGGGTATCATGGCCACCCCGGTGGCGGACATCGAGCATTTTTATATCATGACCGGCCGGATGCGCTGGCCCCTCGAGGTCAAAATCAGGGCTTTTGAAAACCTGAGCAAACTGACCACGGTGATCGCCGGAAGCGCCACCCTGGCCATGGCCGGAACCATTGTGGCGGAATTTATCGCAGCCGATGCGGGCATCGGGTACAGCATACGGATCGCCCTGTACCAGAGTGATCTGGCTAAGATTCTCATTGCCCTGTTTTTGATCGGGATCGTCATTTCCATCTATCAGGGAATTCTGGAAACTCTGGGCGAGCACATCAAGGCCCGCTGGTCGGCTTAAAGCAAAGGAAACCCATGAAAAAAACAATTGTATTTTTCGGCATGATACTTGTGAGCGCCGCCATCATGGGCGCTTCCGGCGTCCGGGCTTCAGGAACCGAGTTGACCTACCGCTTGAAATGGCTGTTCAACGCCAGCGTGGCAGGGGACATATACGCTGATACCGGAGGGTTTTTCCAGTCGGCCGGCCTGAAGGTTCAGGTCAAGGAAGGCAGCCCCGAGAAAAACGCCATCAACGAACTGGAGCTGGGGCATGCCGATTTCGGCGTGGCCTCGGCGGATCAGGTGATCCGTGCCCTGGAAAAAGGAGCCGGGATCGTTGTCCTGGCCCAGCTTTTCCAGATCAATCCCATGCAGTGGATCTATCGGGCCGACGGGCCTGAGATCCGGTCCCTGGAGGACCTCAGGGGACGAAGCATCGGGATTACCTTTGGCGGAAATGATGAAACCGTGATGAACACGATTCTGGCCAGGGCGGGTATCGCCCGGGAGGAGGTCCGTATTTTCGGTGTTCGATTTGATTTTACGCCTTTTTTCATGAAGGAAGTGGATATCTGGCCGGTGTACAGAAATTCCCAGGGGGTCATCCTTAAAAGTCGGCTGGAAAAAGAAGGAGAAACGGTTCGGTTTTTCAATCCGGCCGATTTCGGGGTTCAGTTTGTGGCCAATTCCGTGGTCACTTCGGAAAAGACCTGGAAAACCCGCCCGGATGTGGTGAACGCCTTTATGAAAGCCTTGATCCAGGCTTGGGAAGCGGCCATGGACCCGTCCAACGAGGTCCGGGTTCTGGACGCGATCAAAAAGCGGGACAGGGATGCGGATGATGGATTGCGACGGTTGCAGCTCGTGTCCACCCGGGAACTGATCAAACCGTCACCGGATCTGCCCGTCGGCACCATCGACACAGCGGCCTGGCAACAGACCGAAGCCGTAATGCTGGCGGAAAAACAGATCAGGCGGGCAGTCCGGGTGGAAACCGTCCTGCACCCGGTCCTTCCCTGATTCTCAATCCCGGGAGTTTCGCTTATCGGACAAAGGCCTTGATTTCCTGGATGACCTCTTCACAGGCGGCCATACCGCGCTGCATCAAGACCTGGCCTTTGTGGAAATCGTCCCAGGCAAAGCCCTGAACGTCGGGATAGATCACCACGTCGGATTTGCTGGCGAACCCGCTGGTGGCCCGTCCGTGAACAATGGAAATGGTCCGGGTGATCACTTCCATGATTCCGGGCGGTTTTTCGGTTGGATGGACATGGGGCCGGGCGTTTTCCACGCACACGGCAATGATTTTATCCGCGCCTTTCTGTTCCAGGATGTTGACGGGAACCGGGTTCAAAAGTCCGCCGTCCACCATCCAGCGACCCTTGTGACGGATGGGATAAAAGATCACGGGCAGGGACAGGCTGGATCGGACGGCTTTGGCCACATCCCCTGTTTCCAGAAGAACTTCTTCTCCCCTTAGAACATCCACGCTCACGATATAGGTCGGGATGCGAAGATCCATGAAATCGGCATGGTTCACGGCTTCAGCCACCAGATCCATGGCTTTTTTGCCCCTTAGAAACCCCCGCAGGGGCAGGGTATAGTCAAAAATTTTGCGCCTGGCCCTGATTTTTGTGGGAAACCGGTCGATGGTCTGCTGTTTCAGATAATCAGCCGACCCCCTGGCCGCGTAGATCGCCCCCACCAGAGCGCCCATGCTGGTTCCTGAAATCATATCGATGTGGATCCCTTGATCCTCGAGTGTCTTGAGGACTCCGATATGGGACCATCCCCGGGCCGCTCCCGCACCCAGGGCCAGACCGAGCCGAACCCCGGCGATTTCCCTGGCCACGGCCCTGGCCCCTTTGATGGGAAACAGTTTGCGGGTGTCGATCCGGTCTTTAAGAGCGTGATCCGATCGGTCCACCCAGACCCTCGGGGTCTCGGAAAGAGCGAGCATTTCCCGCAGCTCTTCCCTGGGAACGCCCTGGGCACCGCATAGATGGCTGACCCCGACCCGGACCCGATCAAATCCTACCCCGGTCTGTTCTTCCAGCCGTCTGAGTTTTCGGCGGACATCGGGCAGGGCGTTCCGGGTGTTGTTGATCAGCAGCATGTTTTTATCACAGAGACGGGCCGCCTGTTGTTCCAGGGTGCCGAAATGGTGGGCCAGACTGAAAAAGATCAGATCATACCGGGTTTTGAAGTTCTCCATCAGAAGCGGCAGAACCGGACCCAGCTTCTCATTGAAGCCCCGGTTGACCTGGAGTACAAAAAATCCCGACGGGTGGAAAAACCATTTAAAATCCCTGGCTTTGTAAAGATTGGGGGGTAAAAGGGAAAAAAGCCCTTCGTCCGGGCAGGCCATGATTCCGAGGCCGAACTTCTGCATGATGCTTTCCAGTTCGAGATGGGGCTCCACCACCAGCACTTTTTTGCTGGATTCCGTTGAGATATGGTAGGACAGGGAATACAGAAAGTGGGAAAGCCCGAGATCCGGGTCCGTGGCGGAAACCGTGTAAAAAAACGGCTTTCTGTGATCCAGGGGCTTTGATCCGCCCGCAGACAACCGCCTGGCGTAGAGGCGGCTCAGAAATAGGCCGATGTGTCGGTTTTCCACCAGCAGGGCTTCGAAATCGTCTTTTTTCAGGCAGAACACGGTAGCGTCCAGGGTCACCCGTGCCGAGGCGTTTCGGGGCAGATCGGATAAAAGGGCCATTTCACCGAAAAAATCCCCCCTTCTCAATTCGACCTGGACAAAGGCGGGGTCTTTGCGGTCCGATGTGTCGGAATAGATCAGAACCCCTCCGGAACGAATTACGTACATGGCGTCGCTGTCATCTCCCTGGCGGAAAATGATGGAGTCTTTCTTCAATTCCGAAGAGGTGAAACAGGCGGCTATTTTCCTGAGCTGTTCGGGGGATATGGAAGAAAACAGGGGAACTTTCGTGAGAAAAAGTTCCAGATCCATATGAGGGGCAGTGGTGTTCATCTGTTTACATTCAGCCGGTATAAAGGGTCACCGATCAGCACCATTTTCCAGGAAAGATATGGAAGGCTGACCAAGTAGGATTCCGCAAGGGTGAGATACCCTTCGGTGAGAAAATCAAAGAAGATTTCAGGAACCGGAAAGGCCTGGACATAGGGCTCACCGACAGGCCCTATGGTGGCGGCGATGCCGTTGTCCAGCATTTTTTTGCACCAGACCCTGCTGTCGGGGTTTTTGAGGGTCGCACATTCCGAACTGGCAATGTGGTACCCAACCGAGCCTTTCTGCCAGTTGAAGGCGTCAATGTATCGGGCAAGGCTGTACCAGCCGCAATAAAGGGCCGTGTCCGGACTCTGGCCTTCCTGGAAAAGATCCGGAGAATCGTCCAGTACGGTCCGGATCCGGTTCTTCTCGGACAGGGATCGGGCCGCGCGGTGGAGAGATCTGTCATAGAAAGCATACCCGGACACGTCTTTTTTCCCGGGGTCTTTCCACCGGGCGTCAAAATAGGCTTTCCCCTTCAATCCGGATTTCTCCGCTTCCATGGTGTCGTCGATAACCCGTTTTACAATGGTATCCGTAGCCCCATCCAGCCGGCTGGTCATCATGACCTCGTCCGGGCCGATATCCGGTTTCCGGTTCCGAAATCCCAGGTAATAGGGATTGGGCTGCCACAGGTTCAGATCATAGGGCTCTTTTTTGATCAGCATCAATTCTGAATCAAAGGCCGCGACCTTGTCAATGTTTTTTGAAAAAGCGGCCATGGCTTTCTGAACGCCGGACAGATTTTCCTTGATCTTTTCCTTCTGGATTGGGTCTGTAAGGTTTTGTTGGGACAATTGATCTTCCAGCGCCCTTTTCCTGGTTTCATGGGCCGCCAGTTGTCGGGCTTCCTCCCGGGTGGGCCCGGCATCGGCGATTCGCAAAGGAACCCCGAAAATTGTGACCATGGCCCGGATACCCGGATGCTGATCCAGAAACCGCCGAATGGGAGGCAGGGCTTTCTTTTCATAGTCTTCGCGGGAACAGGTTTCCTGATCAGTCATGAAAAGCAGGACCAGATTGGTTTCGGGGATCTGCCTGCGTTTCATGTAATACAAGGCCAGGCCTTTGCTGCGGGCCGCATTGGCGTTGGCGACGACCAGAACTTCATCCGGGGAAAGGGCCCGGCACGGCTGTACCGGCCACCAGGCCGGCATCAGGGCCATGGTGATAAAAAACAACCAAATGGCTGTTTTACAATTCATTGCTGATGATTTTAAGCCCATCCAGCGTCAGAGCGGGCTCGACTTTTTCAATGGATTCGGACAATTCGGCGATGAGGGGCGCCAGCCCGCCCGTTGCCAGGATCTTTGGCCTGGTGTCCATTTCTCTGGCCATGCGTGCCACCATTCCATCCACCATGGCGGCGTTTCCGTAAATGATACCGGATTTGATGCTGTCGATGGTATCCCGGCCGATGACCCGGTCCGGCGCCTTGAAAATTTCCACCCGGGGAAGGCGTGAAGCTCTCTGGAAAAGGGCCTCGGCCGAGATCATGACTCCCGGGACAATGGCTCCGCCGATATATTCCCCTTTGCCGGAGATAACGTCAAGGGTGGTGGCGGTCCCGAAATCGATGACGATCAGGGAGGTGGGGTATTTTCGATAGGCGGCCACGGCATTGACGATCCGGTCCGCACCCACTTCATTGGGGTTGTTGTACAAAATGGGCATGAGTTTTTTAACGCAATCCGGATTGATCCACTGGGGGGAGCGGCCCAGGTATTTTTCACAAAAAGCGTTGAGAATGGGAACTGCGGACGGAACCACCGAAGAGATCACGATTTTGTCGATATCCCCACGGTTCATGCCCTTGTCGGAAAACAGCGCATTGGCCAGAACGTTGAATTCATCGGCAGTGGTGTCCCGGATGGTGCGAATCCGCCAATCGTGTTTCAAGGTGTCGCCGTCATACACGCCGACGACCGTGTTGGTGTTCCCCACATCAATGACAAGCAGCATACAGACTCTCCTTTATTTGATCTTGATGGTAAATATCCGTGGTGCCGCATCCGTCATGATCAGGTCCACGGGGATATGAATCAGGACGTTCCGGGCATATACGCCGGGCGGCAGTCCCTTTACGTCCATGAACGCGTAAATCCGCCCCAGGACATCCTTGTTGCTGATTTTTTCGTAGGGCCCCTTCACCTGAATAGTGATGGCGGGGGGATCGATCAGAACCGGAGCGGAGGCATTCCAGACATGCACGGGCAGGTTTTCAATGGTTTTGGACACCAGTTGCTGCTCCACCGGCACCGTGACTGTGATGAGAAGATCCGGAACCGATGTGATGGATGGATCCTCCAGATCCAGGGGGATTTTTTTTTTAAACCCTTCGTTGACATTGGCGAGATCGATGGGTTTGGTTTTCAATTCCAGGATGGTCTCGATCAGGGAAGCCGGACCGGTCAGCTCGACAACGGGCGGATCAGCCTCGGCCGGAAGGGCTTTATACCCCTGGGCCGGAGCCCCGGTGTAAGGAATGGTGATCCGAAAGATTCGTTTGATTTTTTTTTCGAGTTTGACGATGAGGTAGGAGGGTTTGATGTTCAGGATGCGCATGGCCGGATGAACGGGGATTCGTTTGCGATCCACCGGAATCAGGTATTCTCCCGGCTCGATGGATCTGGAATCACCGGCCGGATCAAATTCCAGGTCCGTATACAGATCCACCGGGTATCGCAGACCTTCTTTGTTCATATGTTCCACGAATTGGGGGGGCGCCTGAATCCGGATTTCAATCTTGTCCGCGTGGAAATCGGTCAGGACCATGTTTTCCGGGATATTGGAAAAGTCCACGGGAAGCAGAAAATCCGTTTCCACCGGCTCTCGACCGCATCCAAAAAGGCAAAAGCAGACGGCAAGGCCGATCAGGGCCCGGAAAAAAATGGCGGCTTTACGGCGCATTCCGGATTGAATCCAGAATGCGTGTGAAGGGCCCTGCTTTTTCCACATCGTGAACCCTGACGATATGAGCGCCTTTTAGGATGGATGCCGCCACGGCCGCAAGGGTTCCATACTCGGTCCGCGCATGGTCCGGTCCGGTGGTGACGTTGCCTTGTCCGGACAGTATCTTATAAATGAAGGATTTCCGGGAGATCCCCATGAGTACCGGAAATCCCAGTTCAAGGATTTTTTCCAGCCGGTTGATGATGCTCAGGTTATGTTCCACGGTTTTTCCGAAACCGATTCCCGGGTCCAGAATGATCCGTTCCCTTCGGATGCCTCTGGACATGGCATAGGCGGCCCTGGCGGACAGGTAGTCGGCGATCTCCGCCATCAGATCGTCGTAGACCGGATTGACCTGCATGGTCTGGGGAGAGCCCTTCATGTGCATGAGGATTACGGGCACATCTCTTTGGGCCGCCAGGTCTGCCATGGCCGGGTCTTTTTCCAGGGCGGAAATATCATTGATGATGGATGCGCCCGCATCCAGAGCCGCTTCCGCTACACCGGATTTCACGGTGTCGATGGAAATGGGAACGCCGATCTCACCGGCCAGGGTTCGGATCACGGGAACCACCCGCCGGATTTCATCCGATTCGGACACCGGAGCGGAAAAAGGCCGGGTGGATTCTCCGCCGATATCCAAAATATGGGCCCCGTCCGCCACAAGCTTTCGCCCCTGGCGGAGTGCGGCTTCCAGGGTGTTGAACCGGCCCCCGTCGGAAAAGGAATCCGGCGTGGTGTTCAAAATACCCATGATGCAGGTTCCGGATCCCAGATCCAGTCGGTACCCGTTACATTCAAGGACAAAGGATGACATGATACTCCTTTTCATTCATCGGAAGGGTCTTTTGATTCAGTGTCCTGATCTTCGGCCTGATTTTCGGCGCCATCCGGTTCCTGGGACTCCGGCTCCTTATGGGGCCGTGGTTCAGGGTTTTCCTCAACAGGCCGGGGCGTTTGAAACACGTTTTTCCGGCCGAAAAAATCAAAGTCGGGCCGCATGGCCGCGATCAGGTCATCCAGTTCCGGACCCAGGACCGTTTCCTTTTCCATGAGAAGATCCGTCAGGGCGTGGAGGATATCCATGTTTTCCTCGAGCACTTTCCGGGCGGTCTGATAGGCCCGGTCGATGATCAGGGCAACCTCGGCGTCGATTCTGCGGGCCGTTTCTTCCGAATAGCTTTTGGCCTGGGTCATTTCCCGGCCGATGAAAATATGGTCGTCATGATTTTCATAGGACAGGGGCGCCAGATTGTCGCTCATGCCGAAGGTTCTGACCATACGATGGGCCAGTTTGGTGGCCTGCTTGATATCGTTGGCGGCCCCGGTGCTGATGCGTTTGAAAATCAGCTCTTCCGCCACCCGTCCGCCAAAGGCGATGGCCAGCTCATTTTCCAGCTGATCCTTGTATTTGAAATCGCCTTCTTCAGGCAGAAACCAGGTGACCCCGGCAGCTCTTCCCCGTGGGATGATGGTGATTTTGTTGACCGCGTCCGTGTTGGGCAGGAAGCGGGCCACCAGGGCGTGGCCGCCTTCGTGGTAGGCGGTGGTTCGTTTTTCGTCTTCCTTGATCACCTTGGATTTTCTTTCCAACCCCATGTAAACCTTGTCTTTGGAATCTTCAAAATCTTTCATGGTCAGTTTTTCATGGTTCCTTTTGGCCGCCAGAAGCGCGGCTTCGTTGACCAGATTCTCCAGATCCGCGCCCGAAAAACCGGGGGTTCCCTTGGCCAGCAGGGTGGGATCCACATCCGATGCCAGCGGGGTTTTTTTCATGTGGACCCGCAGAATGCCTTCACGACCCTTGATATCCGGCATGTCCACCACCACCTGGCGGTCGAATCGGCCGGGTCTGAGCAGGGCCGGGTCCAGAACATCGGCCCGGTTGGTGGCGGCGATGAGGATCACGCCTTCGTTGGATTCAAACCCGTCCATTTCCACCAGGAGCTGGTTCAGGGTCTGTTCCCGTTCATCGTGTCCCCCGCCGAGTCCGGCCCCTCTCTGACGGCCCACGGCGTCGATTTCATCAATAAAAATGATGCAGGGCGCGTTTTTCTTGCCCTGGGCAAACAGATCCCTTACCCTGGAGGCGCCCACGCCCACGAACATTTCCACAAAATCCGACCCGCTGATGGTGAAAAAAGGGACCCCCGCCTCTCCGGCCACGGCTCGGGACAAAAGGGTCTTGCCCGTTCCCGGATTGCCCACCAGCAGAACGCCTTTGGGAATACGGCCGCCCAGCCGGGTGTATTTGGCCGGGTTCTTCAGAAAATCCACTATCTCGGTCAACTCTTCCTTGGCCTCGTCAATGCCTTCAACATTGGCAAAGGTGACTTTTTCCTTTTTGTCGTCGATGAGCCGGGCCCGGCTCTTGCCGAAGGACATGGCCTTCCCTCCGCCGGCCCCGCCTTGCATCTGCCTCATGAAAAAGATCCATACCCCGATGAGCACGATCATGGGCAGCCAGGAAACGATCAGGGACATGAACCAGGAGGATTCGGCCGGAGGCTTGGCCTTGATGGTCACCCGGTTTTCCCGGAGAAAACGGATGAGATCTCCGTCGTCGGGCGCAAACGTCTTCAGCCTGGTCCCGGCCGTATCGGTCAGGTAAAGGTCCTGGCCCTGAATGACCACGCTCTGGATCCGTCCATCCTGAACCAGGGAGAGAAATTCCGAGTATCCGATATCCGTCTGCCCGGTCTGCTGCTGATTGAAGATATTGTAGAGCATGACCATCATCAGGATGATGACCAGCCACAGGGAAATGTTTTTGTAAAACTGGTTCAAGGGGTTATCCTTTCTTTTTTTCAGATCTGGTTTCAGTCACGGCTGCGGTTGATTCGCGGACCTCGGAACAAGCCTGGGGTCCCGTGACGGCCGGTGTGTCGAATTCATTAATATAATCATCCCGTTCCGATATACAAGAATTTTTTCCTTGCTTCTCTTGACGGCCTATTTCTCTCAACGGCCGGTTTTCTTTTTGAATGACGATTCCATTCTTTTTTTTATACACCCGGATCCGGTCGGGCAGGTCCAGGCTGTTTCCCGAAGCACGTTCAAGGCAGAAATCCAGGATGTCATGGACGTGCCCGAACGAAATTTGCCTCAAATCTTTTTTGACGGCAAGAAGGGCCTTTCGGACCACCCGGTTCTGAAGGGCGGGATCCAGTTCGGCCAGTTTCGACCGGGAAAGACAGACCGATCTTTCTTTCTGGCTGATTCGGCAATCCTGGTACCGTTTTTCCGCTTCGTCGTCCAGGCAGTCGTTTTCTATCCTTGCCAGGCGGCTGAGGCGATTCAGGGTTCCAATGATGTCCGGGTTGAACCCGGATTCCAGAAACGGGATCAGGCGGTGGCGGACGGCATTTCTCATAAAGGCCGGGTCGTCGTTGGAGGCGTCCGTCCGGAAGTCCCGGCCCGCGGCGGACAGAAAATCGAGAATGGCCTGCCGGGCGGTTTGGATCAGGGGGCGGATGAAAATGTGGTTCCGAACCGGCGGGATACCGGACAGGCCCTTCAGTCCCGAGCCTCTCAAGAGATTGATCAGGACCATTTCGGCGTTGTCGTTCCGGTTGTGGCCGGTGGCGATCCGGGTATATCCATGGCGGGTTGCGGTTCTGAGGAAAAATTCATACCGGGCCTGCCTGCCCGTCTCTTCCAGGGACAGACGCCGGTCCGAGGAGAGTTTGGCCACATCCCGCCGTTCACTGTGCAGTGTCAGGCCGAGGCTGTCGGTCAGGGATCGGACAAAGTCCTCGTCTTCGTCAGCCGCTTTTCCCCTGAGCAGATGGTTCAAATGGGCCACCCCCAGGGTCAGACCGTATCTGGATCGGAGGTGCAGCAGACCGAGTAGGAGGGCCACGGAATCAGGGCCGCCGGATACGGCCGCCAGAATTTTGTCGTTGGCTGAAAGCATCCGAAATTCGTAAACCGTACCCTCCAGTCCGGCGTAAAAGTCGTTTATCGGGTCCGGTCGGGCCATGGCTCAGCAGGCAAACAGGGGATGGTCGAACGGGTCCAGGTATCCGGCGGCCCTGGCTTTTTCAAAAAAGGTTTCAACGGCCTCACGGCCCATGATCCCGATATCTCTGGAAAAATCGTTGACATAAAGACGGATATGCTGATCGATCACCTCTTCATCCAGTTCCCGGGCATGGGATCGGATATAGTCGCCGGCCATTTGGGGATGGGCGTGGGCATGGTCGATACTTTGCCGGATGAGGTCCTGGATGTTCAGGGCCGCGGCCGGGTCCATGTCCCGCTTCACGGCGATGCAGCCCAGGGGAATGGGCAGTCCGGTGGCCCTTTCCCACCACAGGCCCAGATCCGCTTCCATGGTCAGGCCCATGGAAGGGTATACGAAGCGGCCTTCGTGGATGATCACCCCGAAATCCACCCGGCCGTCCCGGACGGCGGGCATGATGAGATCAAAGGTCATGGGTCTGAGCGTGACGGGCAGTCCGGGAAACCGATCCTTCATGAAAAATCGGAAGAGCAGGCAGGCCGTGGTTCCCATTCCCGGCACGGCCACCACCGGACCTTCGGATCTGTCCGTGAGGGATCGGCCTGGAAGAGAAACCAGTAGCGGGCCGCACCCCTGTCCCAGAGCGGCTCCGGTTCCGAGCAGGGCGTATCGGTCCAGAACCCCGCCCAGTGCTGCAAAAGACAGCTTGGTGATGTCGTGGACACCTTTTCGGGCGGCTTGGTTCAGGGTTTCCACATCCTCCAGAAAAATGTCGAAGGCGTACCCCTTCAGATCGATCAGGTTTCGGGCCAGGGCCTTGAAAATATAGGTGTCGTTGGGGCAGGTGGAATAGGCCAGGCGATAGGATGAATGCGTTTTCATAGAGCGGTTTTACCAGAATACGGCGTCCATGTAAAATAAACT
>CAZQIX010000038.1:0-35058 GCA_964593855.1 uncultured Desulfobacula sp.
ATGAATCGGTGAAGCCGCCGAGCGGCAACGGCAAGCTGCTCTGGCACGCCCTGGGGGCCAAGACCATCGAACTGGTGCATGAAAACGTGCATCTGGAGACGGTGCGCGACGATCTGGACACCCTGGTAATGGACGCCGAGGTCCTCGAAGGGCTGCTCGATGCCAAGGACCCGGACAAGAAATCCAAGGAAATCGAGATCAAGCTCATCGCCCGCCTGCGCAAGCACAAGGACAATCCGAAGTTTGTCGCCCTGGGCGAGCGCCTCGAAAAGCTCAAAGAGCGGCACGAACAGGGCCTGCTCCACAGCCTCGACTTCCTCAAGGAGCTGCTGACCCTGGCCAGGGAGGTCGTCCAGGCCGAGAAGCAGGTGGACCCGGTCGATGAACAGGCCAAGGCCAAAGCGGCCCTGACCGACCTGTTCGCCGAGGTGAAGAACGGCAAGACGCCGATGGTGGTCGAGCGGATCGTGACCGACATCGACGAGATCGTGCGCCTGGTCCGGTTCCCCGGCTGGCAAAACACCAAGGCCGGAGAGCGCGAGGTCCAGAAGGCCCTGCGCAAAGTGATTTACGTGAAGTACCAGGTCAAGGACCAGGATCTGTTCGACAAGGCGTTCGGGTATATTCGGCAGTACTACTGACATTTGTCATGGGGACAGGGATCGGCGACATGAGGCCTCCCTTCCTTGAGACAGGTTTGGATCGACCTGAAATAAAAATTGAATTGAAATCCGGAATAGGGCAGGCCGAAAAAGCAGGCCCATCAAAAGGAGGCCCATGAGCCTGTTTGTGTTCAACCATTGTTCGCCGAAACTGGACCCCACGGTGTTTGTGGCGCCCACGGCCGTGATCATCGGCAATGTATGGATCGGGGCCGATTCTTCGGTCTGGTTTCAGTCCGTGATCCGCGGAGACCTGGACGCCATTCGGATCGGCGAGCGCACCAATATCCAGGATCTGTGTACCTGCCATGCGGATGCGGGCGTTCCGCTGACCATCGGCGACGGGGTCACGGTGGGCCACCGGAGTGTTCTGCATGGATGTGTCGTGGAAGCGGACTGCCTCATCGGCATGGGTGCCATCGTCATGAACCGGGCCGTGATCGGAACGGGCTCGGTGGTGGCGGCCGGGTCCGTTGTGCTGGAAAACACGGAGATCCCGCCGTTCAGCCTGGTGGCAGGATCTCCGGGAATCATCAAGAAAACATTCAAGGACCCGGCGGAAATCCGGGCCTCCATCCAGACCATGTCCCGGGCCTATATGGACAGCGCCCGGCAGTTCGCCTCCCCCCGCCGGTTCTATCCGACCCGGCCCTGAATCAGGCCAGAATGGCTGGGGCTGTCAAAGGCGAGGCGACGGATGTCCGTGACCCCACAGGCTCTGAACATGTCGGCCAGCTCTTTTTCGCTGTAGGATCGTCCTTTTTCCGTCCCCAGGTACATGTTGATGGAGAACAGGGCCGGAAACAGGGGGCCGCTTTTGTCGTCATCCAGTATGAATTCGTGGATGACGATCGGGCTGCCGGGCTTCAGGGCGGACACGGCCTTTCGGATGATGTCCAGGGCCTCGTCCGGGCCTTCACCGTGCAGGATGTGAGACAGGAAAGCCGCGTCATAGGCTCCGGGTCGGGGAAACGCCTCTTCGTTGAAATTGCCGGATACAAAATCCACCCGGTGGGCCAGGCCGAACCGGGCAACGGTTTTTTCGGCAAAGGGCCGGGTGGTTTCCAGATCGTATACGGATGCGCTCAGTTCAGGGTGGGCCAGACAGAAATGAATGGCGAAAGTGCCGGGGCCGCCTCCGAAATCCAGGAGTTTCGTGCATCCGGTCAGATCGATGACCGGCACCAGTTTCGGGGCCACGGCCATGGCCGAATTGAACATGCCCATGAGAAAGGCCTCCCGCCGGTCCGGGTCGGCGAACGAGGCACGGGTCCGAACCGGACGGCCTTCGCGTATGGCTGCGTCCATCCGGTGCCAGGAATCCATGAGGTGGTGATGGTGCAGGATCATGAACCCGATATAACCGGGGGAATCCTTGGAGAGAAATTTCAGTGCCGCCTCGGAATTGGCGTAGGCCCCGGCGGTCTTGTCCAGCAGGCCCATGGCGGTCAGGGCGTTCAGCAGGCGCTCCAGTCCTTCCGGGTCGGCCTGGATTAGCCGGCCGAGGTCTTCCCGGGAACACCGCCGGGTTCCAATAGCTGTGAAAACGTCCAGTTTGACGCCCGTGTGCAGGGCGCAGGTTTTCCAGTAGGACCCGGACAGCTCCAGAAGGCTCCCCGGATGCCAGTCAAAACCGGTCATGTGTGTCTCCTTTTGTCATGATTGTCGTGTCGTTCATTCGTCCCGGGTGATGAGAAAAATGCCGTAGGCGGCCAGCAGGTTGGGCAGAAACGTGATCCGGCGGCCCCGGCGATGGTTGTTCCAAGTGTTGATGGCGGCCCGGTCCGCGATCCGGAAACCCACCCGATCGGTGAAAATCTCAAAATCCAGAAGGCTCAGAACCCGGATGTTGGGGGTGTCATGCCAGGAATAGGGCAGTTCCCTTGTGACCGGGGCCTTGCCGGTCAGGGCCAGTTGCAGGCGCACCCGGTAATGCCCGAAATTGGGGAAGCTGACCACCCCCATCCGGGCCACGCGCATCATCTCATGGATCAGGTCCAGGGGTTTGTACACCTGCTGAAGGGTCTGGGAGCAGATGGCGTAGTCGAAAGCCAGGTCCGGATAGTCCCGGATTTCTTCATTGATGTCGCCCTGAAGGACGGCCAGCCCTTTTTCGACGCACCGGGCCACCTTGGATTCCTGGATTTCGATGCCCCGCCCGGCCACGTTTTTTTCCTTTTTCAGCCAGTGCAGCAGGTCCCCTTCCCCGCATCCCAGTTCCAGAACCCTGGCCCCGGGTTGGATCCAGGCGGCGATGAGTTTCAGGTCATAGCGCAGGTCATTGGTCGTCATCGGCCACCCCTTTCAGAAAACCGGCCATGAGGCTGTCCAAGCGTTCACTGGGCAGCAGAAAGGCGTCATGGCCCCACTGGGAATCGATTTCGCAGAAACTCACGTTCAAATCGTTTTTTTTCATGGCCTGGACCATTTCCCGGGACTGGTAGGTGGGGTACAGCCAGTCCGAGGTGTAGGACACCACCAGGAAACGGGCCTTGCATCGGGAAAAGGCTTTGACCAGGGATCCGGCCCCGTGCTGACGGGCCAGATCGAAATAATCGGCGGCTTTGGTGATGTACAAAAAGGAATTGGCGTCAAACCGCTCGATGAATTTGGTGCCCTGGTACTGAAGATAGCTTTCCACCTGGAATTCGGCTCCGAACTCGAAGCTCAGGGCCGACCGGTTCTGGAGTTTGCGGCCGAATTTCAGGCGCATGGACTCGTCGGACAGATAGGTGATATGGCCGATCATCCGGGCGATGGCCAGGCCCATGTCCGGCTTGGGGCCGCCGTAATAATGGCCGTTTTTCCAGTTGGGATCGGCCATGATGGCCTGGCGGGCCACCTCGTTAAAGGCGATGGCCAGGGCCGAGTGGCGGGCGGTGGTGGCCAGGGCCACGGCCGACCGGACCATGTCCGGAAACCGGGCGCACCATTCCAGTACCTGCATGCCGCCCACGGACCCGCCCACCACCGCCAGCAGCGAGGAGATGCCCAGATGGTCCAGCAGCGCCCGCTGAGCTGAGACCATGTCGCCGATGGTGATGACCGGAAACCTTGTGCCGTAGGGGCTGCCGGTTCCCGGGTCCGGGGATGACGGCCCGGTGGAACCGGAGCAGGACCCGAGAATGTTGGAGCAGATGACGAAATACCGGTCCGTGTCGATGCCCTTTCCCGGTCCCACCATCGTGTCCCACCACCCGGGCTTGGCGTCCTTCGGGTTGTAATAACCGGCCATGTGGGAGTCTCCGGAAAGGGCGTGCAGTATCAGGATTGCATTGGTCCGATCCGGGTTCAAGGTCCCGCAGGTCTCATAGGCCAGAGTCACGGGTCCGATCACGGCCCCGCTTTCCAACTGCATCCGGTCCGGGGGATGAGCGAAGGTGAAAAATCGTTTCTCCACCAGGCCCACGGTTTGACCGTCCTGATGGGGATGGGTGTAGTCACTCATGGCGGTTTTCTCCATGCATGGGGCTATACCTGTTCCAGTGCCTGTTCCAGATCCCGGCGGATGTCGTCGGGATGCTCGATCCCCACCGACAGTCGCAAGAGGCAGGGATCGGCCAGCCGGTCCCGCTCTTCTTGGGGAAAAGAGATGTACTGGGAGGAATATGGATGGATGATCAGGGTCTTGCAGTCCCCGAGGTTGGCAATGTTCAGAATCATGTCCAGATGATCGATGAGCCTGAAACAAGCCTCCTGGTCAGCCAGTCCGAAGGCGAGCATGGCGCCGAATCCCTTGCCCGCGAATTGCTTCCGGGCGGTTTCATGACTGGGATGGTCTTCCAGGCCCGGGTACCGGACCCATTTTACTTTGGGGTGGGTCTGGAGAAACCGGGCCGTACTCATGGCGTTGGTCATGTGTCGCTCCATTCGCAGTCCCAGCGTGCCCAGCCCCAGAGTGGTGAGAAAGGAATGAAACGGGGCCGGGGTGGTGCCGAAATGGACATGGTGCTCCTTGAACATCCGGTACATAAAGGCGCCCCTGCCCTTCCGGGCCGTGAAAGGGGCAAAATCGGCGAATCGCCCGGTGTTCCAGTCGAACCGGCCCGCGTCCACCACGACGCCTCCAAGGGCCGCACCATGGCCGGACAGGTATTTTGTGGTGGAGTGCAGGACAATGTCGGCTCCCAGCTCCAGGGGACGGCAAAGCCAGGGAGAGGCCAGGGTGTTATCCACCAGCAGCGGCACGCCCGCTTCATGGGCCGCATCGGCTACGGCCCGGATGTCGGCCACTTCCATGCCCGGATTGGTGATGGTCTCCATGTAGACGAACCGGGTTTCCGGGGTGACGGCGGCCCGGATGTCGTCCGGGTTCATGGGGTCGGCCGGGCGGATGGATATCCCGTATTTCTTGAAGATAACGGTGAACAGGCTGTAAGTGCTCATGAAAAGAGAGGGTCCGGCCACCAGTTCGTCGCCGGACCGGAGCAGGGTCATGCAGGCGTTGTTGATGGCCGCCATGCCCGAGCCGGTCAAAAGGGCGGCGGCCCCGGACTCCAGGGAGGCCAGGGTTTTTTCCAGGCATTGGTTGGTGGGATTGCTCAGACGCATGTAAATGTGGTCGTCGGTCTGGCCTGCAAAAGTCCGGCTCAAACTGTCGGCGCTGTCGTGAAAATGGCCGGCGGTCTGGAAAATGGGCGGAAGGGTGGCACCCTGCCAGTCGGAATGGTTCAGGCATTCGTGAATGGCCCGGGTTTCAAAATGATACAATCGTTTATCCATGATAGTCGGTCCCCTGTTGGGATTATGGGTGAAAGTAAGGTCGAATATCACATTGTGGTAGATTTTTGTCAATATTAAGTTTGGCCGCATATAAATGCAGTGGCGATTTGATGAAAAAAATGTATATTGAAAATAATGGAGGGTCGTTTTCCAAATCATTTCACTCAGCCTGATACCGGGCTGGAAGGGAGAAAAACATGGAGATCAAGAAAATACTGAATCCGGTGGACGGGTCCGAGCCGTCCATTCATGCAACGGACTACGCCATCGGGCTGGCCAGACTCACGGGCGCCAAGGTCATCCTGATGCATTGTTATGACCGCTTTCCCATCATACTGGCCGAACCCTATTTCCACCAGGTCATCGAGGACATCACCAAACTGTCCGAAGAACTGGTCAAGCCTTTTGTGGACATGCTGGAAAAATCCGGTGTGGATTTTGAGGTGCGGCTCATCGAGGGGGCCCCGGGCAACAAGATTCCTGAATTGGCCAAAACCGAGAAGATCGACCTCATCACCATGGGTTCCCGGGGTGTGACGGATTTTGCCGGTCTGTTTCTGGGCAGCGTGGCCCATCAGGTGCTGCATAAATCCGAATGTCCGGTGTTCATCGCCAAATAGGATCACCCGACGGGATCCGGGGCCGGCGCTTTCGACGGCCCGGTCTCGTTTTAAATTTCAAACGGATATTCCCTCAATGGACATACTCACCTACACCCTGGATGAATGGATTGATTTTTTCAAGCGGGAATTCGGAAAGGGGCGATTTCACGCCGAGGCCCTTTTCAGGGCCGTTCATCGGACCGGCAATCCGGACCTGTCCGGTGTTCCTGAATTCACGGCCTCTGGGAATCTGGCTGATCGGATCGGCCGCCGGCTGACCCTGAAACCGGGCCGGGTGGTGGAAACCCAGGAAGAAGAGGGGCTCACCAAATTCATCACCCGTCTGGCCGATGGGCTGAACATCGAATCCGTCATCATTCCCATGACCGGCCGTCATACCCTGTGTGTGTCCAGCCAGGCCGGTTGCCGGATGGGATGCCGGTTCTGTGAAACCGGAAAGGCCGGATTGAAAAGGAACCTGACCGTTTCCGAGATCCTGGGCCAGTTGTTCAACGCCCGGTTTGTTCTGGGCCGGGAAATCAAGAATATCGTGTTCATGGGCATGGGCGAGCCCTTCGACAATTTCGGCCCCGTGATTCAAGCCGTTCGGATCATGACCGAGCAGAAGGGGTTCGACATCGCCCTGCGCCATATAACGATCTCGACGGCCGGCCTGGTTCCGGGGATCGTGGAGCTGGGGAGGCTCGGCCTGAAGGGGCTTCGTCTGGCCGTGTCCATCAACGCCCCGGACGACGACACCCGCTCCCGACTTATGCCCGTGAATCGCCGATATTCAATGCAGGAACTGAAATCGGCCCTTTCCCGGTTCCCTCTGGAAAAAAAGGGCTGTTTTCTGTTGGAATACATTCTGATCAAAGGTGTGAACGATTCTGAAACCCATGCCCGGCTACTGGCCGAGTACATCGATCCGTTGCCGGTCCGCTTGAACCTGATTCCTCTGAATCCGGTGGATGGGTTTGCCCATGACCCGCCGGATGATGGAGACATGCATCGGTTTGCCCAAATTCTTATGAATCGGGGCATTTTCGTTGTCAAGCGCTGGAGCAGGGGTCGTTCCGTGTCGGCCGGATGCGGTCAGCTCGGACGATCCTGCGGTCCGGCAACATCATCCCTGGGCGCCGGTTAAATCGATGGTAAGGGCATAGGCACCCTGTTCCATGCGGGCCTTGACCGGAAACGGCCCTTTTTCAAATACCCTGAGCATGGCCCGGTTGGAGGCCAGCACATCGGCGGTCATGCCCTGGGCCCCCCTTTCCCGGGCCAGCCGGCCCAGCATCTGGTACAGATAGGTGGCGATCCCGTATCCCTGGAAAGCCTCGTCCACGACAAAGGCCACATCGACCAGGGGCTTGTGGCCGTGACGGGCGAACCGGGCCTCGGCGATCAGGGTCTGCTGGTCGGGTTTGCCGATCAGGGCCACAATGGACAGCACATCACGGTAGTCCACATTCACGTATTCCTGCATTTTTTCATGGGGCATGGTTTTGATGGGGCTGAAATACCGGTAATAGATGGCCTTGTCCGAGAATCGGTAAAACAGCCGCCGCATCTGCTCCTCGTCCGACGGTCGGATGGCCCGGAATCGGACGCTCAAATCGTTTTTGAAGGTATGTCGGGTTTCGATTTCGGACGGATAAAAATGAGCGCTTTCGGGCAGGAAGATCTGGTCCGGATAAATGAGGTTGGTTTTCTTGGCTCCTTCCACCAGGGCCGGCCGGTCTTCGGGATGGGCGATTTCGATCAGGGCCTGGGCCCGCTCCCTCAGGGTCCTGCCGCGAAGGTGGGCAATGCCTTGCTCCGTGACCACAAGGTCGATGGATTCGGGCAGGCTCATCAGGTCCGCAGAGTCTTCCACAGATACCCGGATATTGGGTTTTCCCTCCCGGTTACGGCTGGGAAGGGCCAGAATGGTGTAGCCGTCCTGAGAGATTTCGGCCCCGTTGAAAAAATCCGCCATCTGGCCGGGTCCTGCCGTGACGTTGGCGGCGCTGCGGTGCAGAACCAACCGGCTGGACAAATCAACGCGACGGACAGGCATGATGAGTACGAACCGGTGGTTCCGTCCGATTTCCATGGGGGTGAACACCTTGTCTATGCTCTGAAATTCCACCAGGGGATTGCGGTCCAGAAACTGCATGAGTTGCTTGCTGCCCAAGGCGTAGGCTGTCAGGGAACGGCCCCGGAAAAGGCCTTTGCGCCGGTTGGTGACCGCGCCGCTTTGGACCAGATCCATGAGGGCGTCCGTAAAAAAAGGCGTGTGAATGCCCAAATCTTTTTTCCCGGACAGATATCGGGGCAGGGCCTCGAAAATCGGGCCGAAGGAAAAGGCCAGGCAGCTTCCGTCCTCGATGACGGAAGCCACGTTGGCGGCCAGCCGGTCAAACACCGGGTCGGCCGGAAACCTTGGAAAATAAAAGGGCGGGTTCGTGGATTCGATCACCAGATCGAAATCTTTCAGGGAAACAAATGTGTCGCCGATGGTGAACGGGATGTCCGGGTTGATTTCACCCACCACCAGATCGGCCTTTTCCATGGCCCGCCTGGCCACGTCCACGCCCACGCCAAGGCTGCAATACCCCGAAGAGTCCGGGGGCGTGATCTGGATAAAGGCGACATCGATGGGAATCTGCCCTTCTTTGATGAGCAGGGGGATGGTGGAAAACCGGGACGGCACCAGGTCCACCCGGCCCGCGGCGATGGCCTCGGCCGACACCCAGCCGGAGAAAAAAGTTTTGAGACGGTAGCGTTTGGATTGAAGAGCCTTGTAGGAGATGGCGTCGCCGAAGCTGACCAGTTGGATCAGGGTCAGGTCCTGAAGACCGGGCCCTTTTTCGTTCATGAGGCAGTTGACCAGGGTCCGGGGCTCGGCCGCTCCGGTGCCGATGAATATGTTCATGCCCGGTTCGATTTTTTTCAGCACATCCTTCGGAGAAACCAGGTCTTTTTTCCATGCGGGCATTTTTTTTTCAAACATGGCATATCCTGTGATATGATAGGTCAGGAATTTGTTTTTGAATATTTCAACCATAATGAAATGCCGCCTCCCTGTCCATGAAAATTAATGCCGGCCCCAGGTTTCTTTTAACGGCGGGGAGTGGTACTACAAACCCATGAACTGGTTTGTCCTGTCCCTTATATCCGCCGCGACCCTGAGCCTGAGAGAAGTGTCCGCCAAAAGGGCCGGAAGCAGGATGCCCGCCGTGGTCCTGAGTTTCGGCATGAATTTTTCCATGTTCCTGATGATCTTGGCCTTGAATGTTTTTTTGAGGAATATCCGTACCGTTACGCCTGAATTCGCGGGCATTGTCGTTCTGGCCGCCGTTCTGGACGCCCTGGCCACCCTGCTCTATCTTTCCGCCATCAAAAACGGGGATTTGTCGAAGACCATTCCCATGCTGTGTTTTGTTCCGGTGATCCAGTTGTTCGTGACCCCGATCCTGGTCCATGAAAACCTTTCCACCGCCGGAGCGGTCGGGGTTCTGGCGGTGGTGTCCGGATCCTATCTGCTCAACACAGGGACCTGGAACGGGATTCTGTCACCGGTCCGATCCGTTTTCAAAGACCGGAACGCGGTGATGATGCTGGGCGTGGCCTGTTTGTGGGGAGTCAGTTCCAGTTTTCACAAAATGGGCATCCGACAGACCGACGCCCTTTTCTGGGGCCTTTGCGAGAACGGCTTGATTTCCATGATCCTTTTCGGGTTCGCCCTTCGCCGAAGCCCATCCGACCTGTGTGCCCCCAATTTGAGAAAAACTCTTTGGCCCGGATTTTTCAGCGCCCTGACGGTTCTGTCCTATTATTTTGCCATCGGCCTGGGGCCGGTGGCCTATGTGTCGTCCGTACGTCGTCTGGGGGTGCTGTTCACCATGCTCATGGGTGTGGTGATCTTCAAGGAAAGCAGTGTCCGGGGGTTGGGGTTCGCCGGCGGGCTGATCATGATCGCCGGGGCCGTCACGATCAGCCTGTTCGGGTAAACCGGATCAGGGGTTTTTCAGTTTTCTGAGGTTATCCCTGGCAAAGGTGATGGAGGGGTCTATTTCCAGGGCCATTTCATAGTGGCGGACGGCAAGGTCCGTTTTTTTGAGTTCCCGGTAGCAGGAACCGATGTTGGCATAATTGATGGCCAGGGACGGATCCACGGTCAGGGCTTTTTCAAAACAGTCGATGGCGGCGGGAAAATCTTTGCCCATGAATCGGCAGAATCCCATAGTGTTGTAAAGATCCGGCCTCTGAGGGTCGATGTCGAGGCCCCGGCCGCAGATTTCGACTGCCGCCTCGTATCGCTCCAGATCCTTGAGGCAGGCCCCCATGTGGGAATAGATGTCCGGCAGGTTCAGTCGGACCGGATGTCTGTCCAGAGCTGTTTCAAATTCAACCAGGGCCTTGTCCGGTCTGCCAAGGGCATTATACATAAGCCCTTTGTAAAAACTGGTATAATACCGGTCCGGCAGAGCCTTTTCCAGAGCGTCCAGTCTGAGCAACGCCCGGTCCGGTTCGAACGCTTCCGTGACAAGCCTTGCGGAAAACATGCCGACGCTGGCGGAGGCCGCCCTTTCCCGGAAATGGGTACCGGGAATGATGGTGTAGAAAGCCGGAACATCCAGGTCCGGATGCCGGGTGTCGATGACCAGGATGTCATGCCCTTTTTTTTCAAGTGCGGCCATGAGGTTTTCCACTTCGATCCGGATATTGTTCGACGACAGGTCCGGCAGATCCCGGACGGATTTCATTTCACGGGGATGGGTGATCCAGCGGGCCTCTTCGATCCGGCTGAATTTGGGCAGGCCCGAGGCGACGTAATTGGCGCCGGTGTTGAAATCCCCGGCCAGCTGGGCCACTTCGGTCAAGGCCCGGCTCATGGCTTTTTCCGGATCCGGAGCCGTCCCGGCCGTCCACACGATTTCACTCAAGGCCGGAAATGTGGACGGATCCCAGGCCAGAACCCCGATGGTGGATATTCCGGTGTCCAGGGAAAAATCCGAGGCAAAAATCCGAATCCCCTGTTTTTCGTATTTGGCCAGCATTTCCACGACCAGTGGATCGGTAAATGAATCCGGACGGATGCCGGGCACGTCGATCCGGCCATGGCTGACAAGGGAAGACGTATGGCGCTCCACCAGTTCACAGATGCCCTGGATGAGGGCCTCCTCCGAACAGTTGCCGGCGCTGGGCCCGTTGAATTCGTTGATCATGTAAAACCAGTTGAAAGGAATCATGACCTCTTTTTTCCGGGTCAGGTTGTATCCCCGGGTCCATCTGAGGGGCAGGTCCTCGAAAACAGGCCGGACTTTTGCGGCATCCGCTTCATTGTCGTGAACGGATCGGATGATCTGCTCATAGGGGATGGCCGATTCTCCCATCCGCTTCGGGGTGGACACGACAAAATGGCGGTCATCCCGTAAAAAAGAAAAGAAACTGAACCGTTCCGCCAGCTCCATGACCGCGCTGGCCTCGGCCTGGGACGGGGTTCCGCCTTTGCCCATCTGTTTTTTCGTGCCGATGACCCGAGCCGCGTCCAGACCGCATTCGCTGAAAAATACGGGGATATCGAGCCGGCCGTTGTCGATGCGCCGGGTCCGGCTCAAGATATCCAGCTTGAGTCCGGCCAGCCGGGCCTTGAACCGGGCCACGGTTTCTTCCGGGGACATGATTTTGTCCTGGTCGTAGGTATAGCCTTTGGGGGCGTCTTTGAGTTCGATGGCGTAGGTCATGGTCCGTCCTCGATGTCAGGGGGTTGAAGTTTCATTTTGAACTGTGTCTATATCACGGGCGGGGCGGTCGCTGTCAAGTGGCAAACCCGGCCGCCAATCGTCTTCCCGGATCAAGGGAATGAATTTCAGGTTGGCCCTTGGAAAGGCGAATCGATTCAGGTCCCGGAGTCTGACCCATCGATGGGCGTCCGGTCCCCGGAGCCGGACCCGTCCTTTGATGTACCGGCAGCAGAAGACGTCCATGAGGATTCTGAAATGGGTGTAGGCGTGGCGGACGGTGGTCAGGTGGGATTCGATGGTCACGGTCAGGCCGGTTTCCTCAAGGATCTCGCGGACACAGGTTTCGGGCGGATTCTCGTTTTGTTTTCGTTTTCCGCCTGGAAATTCCCACAATCCGCCCAGCAATCCCTCGGGCTTTCGCCGGGTGATGAGGATTTTGCCGTTTTTCCGGATCACTCCGGCCGCAATGTGCACCAGGGGGGTCGTCTTTTTTTCCAGCCGCCGGGGAAACCGGTCTGTTTCTTTTGTCAAAAAGGCCCGGCACCATCGGGAAACCGGACAGATCCCGCAATCGGGTTTTGTCGGCGAGCAGATCAGCGCTCCCAGCTCCATCATGGCCTGATTGAAGGTTCCCGGGTCATTGCGGTCCAGATGCCCGTCGGCCAGGGTCTGAAAATGCCTGTGGGCGGCCCCCGATGCGTTGGTTGGCTCGTCCAGGCGATGGATCCTGGCCAGAATCCGTTTGACATTTCCGTCCACGACGGCCAGTGGGCGACCGAAGGCGATACTCTGGACCGCGGCCCCGATGTAGGGACCCACGCCGGGAAGTCGGATGAAATCGGAAAAATGGTCGGGAACGGTGCCGCCGAAATCATGTACCAGAACCTGAGCGGCTTTGTGAAGATTTCGCGCCCGACTGTAATAGCCCAGGCCTTCCCACATTTTGAGGACAACTCCCGGATCGGCCCGGGCAAGGTCCTCGATTCCGGGAAACCGCCCCACAAATTTCAGAAAATAGGGAATTACGGTGATGACCCGGGTCTGCTGGAGCATGACCTCAGACACCCAGATCCGGTAAGGATCACGGGTGCGTCGCCAGGGCAGGTCACGCCGGCTGCCTGTGTACCAGTCGATGAGAACCCGGCTGAAATCCCTCATCTCTGAAGAGGTGTAAACGTGAATTTCTGTCCTCCCACCGACACTTCATACATGAGCCCGCCCTTGGTATGGATAAAAACGGCCATACCTTTGGTGTAGCTCGTTTCCGCCTGGGTTCCCGTGGCCGGCCCCAGGCTGGCGCCGGCGGTATTGCCCTGGGTGCTGGTCTGGGCCTGTGCCCCGACTGTCAGGACGACGGCTGAAAGGGACGCGTCAAATTCAAAGTTGTCGCTTGTGAATTCGTCGTAGGCGCGTTTGTCCTGGAAAAAAATGATCTGACTGAAGGCCTGTCCGCCCAATTGAAACCCGAGGTTTACCTTCATGAGGGTGGCCGTGCCCGTTATCATGCCCTGGCGGTAGACCCGGCCGGCCCCATAGGCGCCTCCCAGAACGATGCCGCCTTTCCCCACAGTGGGAAAAACCGCGTATCCGTATGCTTCGTTGAAAAACGGCTTGACCGCATCGGATTTGATGAAAATATCGATGGTGTCCGAATATTTATCGGCCCGGGCGGGGTTCAGCGACAGGAACAGGGCCATGAAAACGATCAGTATCAGAATCAGAGCGGGTTGAAGATTTTTCATCGTAGACCTCCTTTTGTGGTAATAGAGTGAAACATTCCGTCCATTTTATTTACCAGCCTTGATGTTTTTATTCCAGAAAATTTGGATGAAACGGATTTTTTAGAGAGAGGAAAGATAGGATCTCAAATTGACTTTTTTGTTTTTAAGGTCCAGTTTTCTCCGGATATTGGCCCGATGGGTGTCGATGGTTCTGACGGCACAGTTCAGTGCGCGGGCCATTTCCTTGTTGCTCAATCCCTGCTTGATCAGAGAAGCGATCTGAATTTCGCAAGGCGTGAGCATGATCAAAGGTTCGGATAATTTCCGGGTAAAAGGAGACAAAATACCCTTAAATTCTGTTTCTATGATATCCAGAATTCTTTTCTGGCTTTTATTTGTAATGCTTTCCCTTAGTCGGTTGAGAAAAGGCTGGATCATTTTCTCAAAATGTTCATTAATGTTCTGTTCGATTTTTTGATGGTCTTTTTCCTTTTTTCTGAGAAGCATGTTCAGGGCCTTGTTGATGTTTGCCATTTCTTTGGCCTTGTTTTCCAGTTCCAGTTCAACTCGTCTCCGTTCGGTGATATCCGTACAGACCCCGACCCATTTGTAAGGTCGGCCCTGATCGTCCAGGAGGGGAAACCCCTGATCTTTCAAGTGCCGCCAGGAGCCGTCCCGGTGCTTCATCCGGTATTCGTACTGAATGGGTTGGGTGGAACTCCGATGCCGGTCCACGGCTGATTGCAGATGGATTCTGTCCTGGGGATGGATGAGGGAGAGCCATGCCTCTATATCTCTGGAGATTTCGCCCTCATCGTATCCCAGAAAACCGTCGATGTCGTTGAACCACTGAAGGGTGTCGTCAGTCGCGTCCCATTCCCAGATAAGGTCGTGAGCGGCCTTGGCGGCCATTCTGAATCGCTCTTCGTTTTTCATCAAAGTACGTTCCGTTTTTTTACGTTCCGTTATGTCTCTGACAAATCCGCAGGATAATCGGTTTCCGTTTTCCAGAAAGGAAATAAAGGTCACCTCCACCGGGAAAAGGGTTCCATCGACTCTGATATTTTCCGATTCCAGCACAACCGCCTTATTTTCCAGGCATCCCCGACACAGATGCTGGAATCTGTCCACGTCATAATGGGGATCCAGATCCTGAATGCCCATGCCGAGAACATCGCAGTGATTTCGTCCCAGGGCTTTGCAGGCCGCCTGATTGGCGTCCAAAATTCTGCCGGTTTCAGACAGAAGATAGATGGCCTCGACATGTTGGTCGAATATCCGGCGGTATCGTTCGATTCCGACGGCCGGCGATGAATAATCATCCTGAAAGGCTTCCCGTTTCATGGGCTGTGTTTTTAAGTCAGGCATCCGTGTTTTTTAAGTGTTTATGGATTATTCTGTCGTTATCGGCAAACAATGATTGAAGCTGAAAATATCGATTAAGCAAATCAAAATCAAGCCGGTTGAATACTGAATAAAAGGGTATGTTCTGGGTATGTTGGTTACGTATTTATTAAACTCTGAAGATAGGTCTCCAGGTTGATTTTTCTGTTTGTAAGCCCCAGTTTTTTTCGTATGCAGGCTCTGTGTGTTTCCGTGGTTCTGACGGATATGTTCAGGGTTTGTGCTATTTCCTGGTTGGTCATTCCCTGCCGGACCAGGACGGCGATCCGCATCTCAGCGGGGGTCAGACGGCTCAGGGGATCCGACAGCTGTTTTGAAAAAGGTGACAACACCACTTTGAAATTGGCTTCAATGATGTACAGCAGACTTTTCTGAGTTTCGTCCAGCAGGCTTTTGTTCAGATTGTCGAAAAAAGGCTCGACAAGGGCCTGATAATTGGCAAGAACTTTCTTGGCCATTGCCTGGTTTTCTTCTTCGCGTTTTTTGAGCAGAACGTTTAAGAGGGTATTGACATCTTCCAGCTCGGCCGTTTTTTCCTGACTCAGCCGGGGAGGCTGCTCCAAAAGCCTTTGGATCTCTTCTTCGAGGGCCTTTGTTTTTCTTTCCAGCTCATAATAGGTCGGTTTGTCCGGCAAAGCGTTTTCCTCCAGGCGGTCCTTTCTGACGGGCTGTTGTGCTGATACGGCTGTGCAGCGGGCTCAGGTCGCTGTATGGATATATACTACAGTTTGGACAATTTTTACGAAAAAATCTCATCAAGCCGAAAAGAATTTGCTAATATACGGAACCATCGAATGTCGGGGTTTTTTGAATTGAAATAAGCGTTACGGAGAATCATTGAGTCACCTCAGAAAAATCACCGGAATGGCCGCAGGCCTCGGTCTGTTTTTGATTCTGCTTGTGTCGGTCGCTCTATGGCTGGCTCAGACCCATGCTTTCCAGACCCGTATTCAAGCGAGGCTCAGCCGGATGATCCCCGGATCCCTGTCCTGGACCGAGTTCTCTCTGTCCTTGTGCCGGGGAGAAATGAATCTGCTGGGTTTCCGCCTTGCGGATGCCGGGGGAAAAACGCTGGTCGATATCGAGGAGCTGTCTTTGGATCTGTCATGGTCCCGCCTGATGAAAAAAGAGCTCTTCATTGTTGATATCGAGGCAAATGGATTTGCGCTGAATGTTGAATCAACGGATGCCGAAGGGCTGAACCTGATTGCCGCCCTGACGCATCCCTCTGCCGAAGCCGAAGACAGAGACCCGGGAACATCGGCACTGCCGGTGAGCATCCGTGTCGGCCGAGTCGCCTTACTGGACGGCACCATTGATTTCAGAATGCCTGATCGGAAGAGGATGGCAACGATTTCAGGGTTGCATATCGAGGCGGTGAATCTGGAACCGGCCGCTCTGTCCGCACAGACGGCCATTAAAATTGAAACGGGCACCTTTCGGCAGGACACCCTCGAGGTAAATTTTTCTTCTTTATCCGCCGAGGCCTCCATCGACGGTGAAACCGTATCCGGACTCCGTGTCCAGGCCCTGGTGAATGGATCTTCGCTGGATCTTCAGGGCTGTGGGGATGACCTTTTGACCGATCCTGTTTTCAATTTGAGCTTGAAAGCCGGCTTCAATCCGGATATGGCCCTGTCGTTTCTGAAACCCCTGGCCCTGCCATCCGGCAACACCCTGCTGGCGATTGATTTGAAAGGGCGTCCCGGCAATCCGGAAGCATCCGCGTCCATTGCCTTCGGTCCGGGAATTTACCGGGGCGTGGCCGTTGAATCGCTGGACATCCGAGCCGAATTGAAGGACCGTGTTCTGACCCTTCTGCCGTCCGTGCTGACAATGGAACCGGGCCAGGTGTCCTTTTCCGGCCGGGCCGATGTCCGGGAGGCATTTCCCGGAGGATTTCTGGACAAAACTTCGGATCCGGACCGAATCGGTTATGAAATACGGCTGGATCAGGATCGAACCGATTTATCCATCCTGGAAGCCCGGATCCCCGGGATGAAAGGATTTCTGTCGTCGCACCTGACCTTGAAAGGTCGGGGGGTTCGACCGGGCCGGATGTCCGGGGATCTCTCCCTTACGGGATCAAGCGACGGACTGGCTTTCCACCCGTCGGTGCCTGCCATGGACATGGTCATGAATCTGGAAGCCGGGCTGGAAGGGTATGCGGTTCAGATCCGCTCTCTGGATCTGCGCTCCCCGACGGATCCGGGGAAAGGTCCGTCTCTCAGAGGCAGCGGACAACTGAATATGCCCGAGTGGGATCCGACCGCCATGACCCTGTCCGCGAACCTGGATTTCCAGGCCGACAATCTATCCGGGCTTCAGAGCGTTCTTCCCGTTCGTGCCGACGGGCCGGTCCGGCTGACGGCAAAGGTGGCGGGCAAGGGTTCGGTATTGACAGCCAGGGCCGAGGCGACGGCCGAGGGTGTGGCTGCCGGGGCGGCGGACATCGGACGGGTGGAAACGATTCTGGAATGGAGCGATGGGTTGCTATCCATTGAGCGGGCCGGAGTTCTCAACCAACATTCAAATTTGGACCTGCAAGGCCGGATCCGGGTGTTCAAGCCGGGGACTTTTGAAATGACCGAGCCTCTGGAGATGGATATAATTATGGATCAGGGTCTGGTCCTGCTTGAGGATTTTCTACCCGATGCCCGGGGGCGGGTTCGGATCCAGGGAGCGGTCAAGGGAAGTCCGGCGGATTTTTCCGGCCGGCTGGGCATTTCGGCAAATGGGCTTGAGATCTACGGTCAGTCCCTGGAAACCGTGTCTTTGCAGGCCGCTTTGAATGGCAATCGGATCGATATCCGGGATCTGATTATCGAGGTGAGCCCGACATCCGGCATCAAGGGCGTCGGAAGGGTGTCCCCGGTGGACCGGACCTTTGATCTGAATCTGAAAACCACTGATTTCGACCTGACCGACGTGAACGCGCTCCAAGGCCGAGGCCTCCGGAAAGCGTTCATATCCATGGACCTTGACATTTACGGAACCTTTGCGGCCCCCATGGCCCGGGTCCATTTACGGGCGGCGGATCTAATTTCTGAGGCCCGGCCGGATATGACGGGGGAACTGGAGGCCGTGATCCGTGCGGGGACCGGACCCGGAGGTCTGCCGGACATTCTGGCTTCGGCCGACATCTCCCGTCTGGCCGTCCGTCTGGAAGATCGAATCCTGATTCAGGCCGGGCCTGCCGATCTGGCGTATGAAAGCGGCGCTCTCATTCTTTCCGATGCCCCTATCGAACTGCTCCCGAACGGCCGGTTCCAGGGGGGACGATTACAGGTCCGGGGGCGCTTGTCGGCGGAAGGTAATCTGGATGCCCAGGCCTCTGGAGACATTCCCCTGGATCTGGCCCGACCTTTTGTGCCGGGTATGGAAAAAGCCGATGGCCGGCTCGATCTGAAGGCCTCCGTGGCCGGCAGCCTGGATGCCCCTCTTTTCCAGGCCGAGATGAATTTCAATGATCTGACCGTGGCCATGGAGGCGCTGGATCAGGAAGTGACCGACATTTCCGGCCGGATCCGACTCGATCCGCAGGCCATCGAGATAACGGCTTTGTCCGGACGGATGGGGACAGGCCGATTGGATCTGGGAGGCCGGGTGGGGATAGAAGACGGATCGTTCAAAGACGCGGATCTGACTTTGAATGCCCATCAATTGAGTCTGGACATTCCCGATATGATGGAAATAACTCTGAACAGTCGACTGGCCTTTTCCGGATCCGGATCAAAATCACGCCTGGACGGCGACATCATGGTGCTGGACGGCCATTATTATAAGGACGTGGACCTGTTCCCGGTGTCGGCCCTGACCCGGCGAACAAGGAGAATCGAGCCCCCGACACGAAAACAGAAAAATACCCTGCTCGAAGGCATGGGTCTGAACATCCATGTGGGCCGACGGGAGCCGCTGCTGGTGGATAACAACGTGGCCTATCTGGCCGTGAGCCCGGATCTGACAGTCGGGGGTACGGCCGCCAATCCCGTGATCACCGGCCGGGCCACCATAGATTCCGGCAGCGTCAATGTTTACAAGTCTGAATTTGATGTGCAAAAAGGGGTGATCGATTTTGTCAATCCTTACAAGACCGAACCCATCGTCGATATCCGGGCGGAAATGCAGGTGCGTTCCTGGAGCATATTTCTCAACGTGTCGGGCCCTCTGGACAACCTGGACCTTCAACTGGTGTCCGATCCTTTGGAATCCCATGCCGATATCATTTCCCTTATCGCCTTCGGCAAAACCGCCCGGGAAATGGGAACGGGCGGCGGGGCGGCGGGTCCGGGACGTATGGTGTCCGGCCTTCTGGCGGGCAAGACGGGCCGCCGGGTCCAGTCCGCCACCGGGGTGGATCAGTTGGATATCCGGATGGGAGAGGACGACGGCACGGGGGGCCAGGCGGTTCATGTCTCTGTGGGTAAAGACCTGTCCCGGCAGATGAGCGTTCTCTACGACGTGGACACCCGGGCCGGAGAAACCATTCAGCGGATCACGACGGTGTACCGGATCCTCGAAAATCTTCTGATGTCCGGTTTCCAGGATTCGGCCGGTCAAATGGGAGGAGAAATCAAATACAGGCTGGAATTCAGATGAAAGGCAAGAGGGGATTTTTCAGAATATTGACCGTCGTCCTGATGGCAGCGGCCGTTGGAACGGCGGAGTTTTCCGGGCCGGTCGCGGCCGGGGAACCGTCACGGGCCGCTGCTCTGGCCGAGGCCCCGAGAATCAAGGATATTGACGTTTTCAAAGCCTTCCCTTTGTTTCAGCAAGAAGTGATCAACGCCATGAACGTCTATCCCGGAGACGTGTTTTCCGCTGCGGATCCGGATGAGCTGGCCCGTCGTGTGACCGCCTTGTTCAGGGATCAGGGGTACGCGGGCCCGAAGGTCCGCGTGGACGCCGAACAAGACCCGGCCGACGGCCATTACCGTCTGAAGGTCCATATCGACAAAGGCGATTATTACCGGACGGGCCGGGTGGATATCCAGGGCAACGATCATGTTTCCGACACAACCCTTAAAATGCGTATCAGCACCTGGAAGGCTTCCCTTCTGTTTGCCGGGGCCGGCCGGTTCGTCCGAAAGGATCTGGACGCGGATGTCCGCAATTTCAGGGATTTTTACCGGCAGAAAGGATATTTCGATGTCCGGGTCACGGCTGAAACCATGATCGACGAGGCGGAGAAAACCGTGGATGTGCGGTTCCATATCCAGGAAGGCCCCCGGTATGAAGTCGGTTTCGACGGCAACCGTCAATTCATGGATGTCACCCTTAAAAAAGAGGCGGCCACTCTTTACAAAAATGGAAATCCGAATCAATTCGGGGTTAAAAAAACCATCCGGGGCATCAAACGGCGTTATGTGGAAAAAGGCTATCCGGACGCGGATATCCGGGCAGCCTTTTTGGATGACCCGCTCGCCGCCGGTGTCCGTCGCCTGATTTTTACAATCGACGAGGGCCTTCCCTACCGGTTGATACGGATGGACATCACAGGGAATCGCACTCTGTCCGCACAGACGATCCAGGACCACATGTTGACCCGTGCCGGTTCCAGAGGAGATGCCGGGGCCTATGTGGCCGACCGGCTGGATGAGGATATCCGGGAGATCAAGGCCCTGTATGCCCGCCATGGTTTTTTGAGCGCAGGTGTGGTCCGGCGGGTGGACATCCACAGACAGTCCGGCTCCGAGAACCGGGATCAGTTTTCCGTGGATGTCGGCCTCGAAATAACGGAAGGGGTGCGGACCCTTGTGGACCGGGTCGGCGTTTCCGAATCCCCGGCTCTGTCCGTGGAAGAAGCCCTGGCCGTCATCGGCCTCAAGCCCGGAACAGGATTCGACGAATCCATGATGATCGAAGACGAAGATCTTCTTCGCAGGACCCTGTCGGAAAAAGGATACCCCCATGCGGCCGTGACGGCGGAAACGAACTTCACTCCGGATGGATCCGGAATCCATGTGTTTTATGCCGTGGATCCCGGCCCCCGGGTCCTGGTGGGCGAGGTGATGTATGCCGGGCATTTCAAGACCCGCACCCGGGTTCTGGAAAAAGAAATGACCTTCCGGCCCGGTGAGGTGTTCCAGATGTCCCGGATCCATGAAAGTCGCCGCAGGCTCATGGATCTTCAGGCCCTGGATTCGGTCCGGGTGAAGGCCGAGGGGCTGAGAAATCGAGAAGACCGGGTGGATGTCCTGGTGGAAGTGGCGGAAAAAAAGCCCTACGTGTTCGAAGCCGGTATCGGCTACGACACCGAACGCCATGCTTATGTGAACACCCGGATCCGGGATCGCAACTTCCGGGGTCAAAACCTCAGTCTTCAGACCGAGGCCGAAATCAGCCGGATCGGTTACAAGGCCAACGCGTCCCTGACCGACCCGCGTTTTCTGTCCTCATCCGTCAAGTCGATCACGCGAATTTACTCGGAGGATCGGGAAGAATTCAACAAGGATTTCGGAATCCTGACCCATGGGGCGTCCCAGGATTTTTCCCGCTCTTTTCTGGATGGTCGGCTTATGGCCAATCTGGGTTTTGTGTATGAATTCCGGGAACAATATCTGTCCGGTGACCGCCGGGGACTGGACAGTCCCTGGGAGCTGGATGATCGTCGAAGCATTGTCTCGGCCGGTCCGGGACTTTTGTTCAAGACCACGGATTCCCATGTTCGACCCCGAAAAGGCATTTTTTCGACTTTGAACCTGGATATTTCCAAAGGTATTGAAAACAACCTGGACGATTTCATCAAATACCGGGTGGAAGGCCGTTATTACTACACGCCCTTCGAGCCCCTCACCCTGGCCGTCCGGGCACGGTACGGGCTGATCCGACCATACGGAGGGAGTGGCCGGGTTCCGGACGACCAGTTGTTTTTTCTGGGCGGAACCGCCACTGTCCGGGGATTTGAAGAAAACCTGCTGCGCGTGGATGCCGACGGCCAGGCCAGGGGTGGGCAGGAAGCCGTTCTGGGAAGCTTCGAAGCCCGCTACGATATCGGCATGAACCTGGAGCTATCCCTGTTCTACGATATCGGCTCCGTGGGCCGGACCCAGGGGGAGGCGGTTTCAGAGTCCTTTCGAGACGCCGTGGGGCTGGGTCTGCGCTACATGACCCCCATCGGCCCCATCGGGCTGCTCTACGGCCATAAACTGTCTCCCGATGCCCATGAGAGTTCCGGGTGTTTCCATTTTTCCATGGGGTATACTTTTTAAATCCGGGCAGTCTCCAGGGACCCGGAACCGGTCCCGGCCTGATTTGCATTGTTTTTTGGGGCCCTTTCCGGAATTGGTCTGGACAGCCTTACCCGAATATTCTATGGTGAGGTCTGGCAAAAACGACCATAGACCGTCAAAATATCGGAGAATGCCCATGGAACATGACAAACACATCCATCCATCCTGCGCCTCCTGCGATCTGCCCGTTCCGGAACGAATCTGTTTTACGGACAAAGGCAAGGCCCATAAAGGATGCCCGACCCTGACCCACAAAGCTGTTCTGGCCGAAGCCAACCAGGCCTATGAAGACGAAGAAATCCGGGAATTCGCGCACAATGCGTCCCTTCAGGAGGCGGAATGCTATGCCAACCGGGATCAGCAACCCTATGTGATGCAGCCCTGCAAGACTCGGATCGTGGAAACCTGCGAATTCGCGCGGAAAATGGGATATCGCCGACTGGGTCTGGCTTTTTGCCTGGGGCTGATCCATGAAGCCAAGGTCGTGGAGGAAATCTTTGCCGCATACGGGTTCGAAGTGGTATCCGTCTGTTGCAAGGCCGGGAACACGTCCAAGGATATCATCGGCATCGAGGACAAGGACAAGATTTTCAGAGGAACGGACGAATCCATGTGCAACCCGGTGTTTCAGGCCATGGCCCTGAATCATGAAAAAACGGACTTCAACATCCTTCTGGGTCTGTGCGTGGGGCATGACACCCTTTTCCTGAAATTTGCCCAATCACCCACGACGGTCTTGGCGGTCAAGGACCGGGTAACGGGTCATAACCCCCTGGCAGCCGTTTATCAGGCCGATTCCTATTATCGGAAAATCCGGGTTCCGGGACTCTGAGCCTGATCGGCCGTAAGATGAGCGCTTCCATCCAGCTCAAGGATATCATCGATCTGGAGTATCTGCTTACCCGGGAAGAGGGATCGGCCAACGAAGCCGAGATCCGGCGGCGCCGGCAGAAAGACCGGGCCTTTTACCAGGCCTGTGGCGGGGCATCCCTCAGGGATCGGGATCTGTTGCTGGCCTGGCTGGATCACCGTCGCCGGGATGAGACGGGCCTTCTGCCGGGGGAGTTGTTTTCCCGTCTCCACGCTTGGATGACGGGGCTTATGGTGATTTCGGGCCTGGGGACCGGTCTGATCCTGTCATGGTCGTTTCTGGCTTACCACGGCACCCGTCCCGTGAACGTTACCCTTTATTTTGTTCTGTTCATCGGACTCCAGGCCCTGCTGGCCCTTGTCACGACGCTGCTGCTGATTCTTCGCCGGTTTCGGCCGGGAATCGGAACAAATGCTTTTGCGCCGGGAATCATGGGTCGACTGTCGGCCGCTCTGTGCCTGAACGGACTGCCGGCGCTGATGAAAAAAGCCGGCCGGGCGGGGGCGGATCATACGGCCCGACTGGAAGATCTGCTGGTCCTGATCCGTGTGAAAACCCGGGAATACCGGGGCCTTTTTTTCTGGCCTTTTTTTATCCTGACGGCCGCCTTTGCCTTCTGCTTTACCCTGGGCTCCCTGGCCGGCACGTTTTTCAGGATCATGGTCAGCGACATGGCCTTTGGATGGCAGTCGACCCTGGTCGCTTCAGGCGGGCGGATCCATGACCTGGTTTCCTTCATCGCCCTTCCCTGGTCCGGTATATTGCCCGAGCATCTGGCCCTTCCCAGCCTGACCCAGATCGAGGGATCCAGGATCATCCTCAAGGAAGGCATCGCCACCCTGGCCACCCATGATCTGGTGTCCTGGTGGCCGTTTCTGTGTATGGGTCTGGTGGTATACGCCGTTATTCCCAGGGGGCTTCTGCTCCTGACCGGAATCCTGGCCCGGCGCAGCGCACTGGAACGTTTCGATCCGGATCGGCCGATGTTCCGCCGCCTCCTCATTCAGTTGCAGTCCCGGGTACTGGACATAGAGGAACAGGAATTCCCGAAACAAAGGACGAATTCCGCGGCAGGCCCGGCCCGGCCGACCGCTGTGACCCGGTCTGAACCACCCCTTGAGGCTCAATGGCCCGGATCCAGGACAGACCGAACCGATGGCCGGCCATCAGATGCATCCCGCCCCGGCGGCGTTTCGGAACAAGACCCCGGTCCCGGAGCTGAACCGGCCCGGATTTTGTTCGCCGCCTCGGCGTCGGTTTATTCCGACACGGTCATGGACCGGATCATTGAAGCGTGGAAACCGGTGGCGCCGGCACAGGTGCGGGGAGTGGTCCGGATCCGTTTCGATCCGGACGAGGACGAGGAGGCGGCCCGCAGAATCATGGACGAACGGCCCGATCAGATGGTCCTGGTTCACGAAGTATGGCAGCCGCCCATCCGGGGGTTGTTGCACTACATCCGGCAGATGAAGTCCATCCTGCCGGACCGGGCCGTCCTGTGGGTCCTTCTCACCGGCGATCCGGCCCAGGCGGATTTTTCCGTGGACGAGGACGATGTCAATTACGAGATCTGGAAACGGGCCGTATTCAGGCTGGAAGACCCGGGTATCCAGGTCCGGAGGATGGTTTAGATGGTACCGGAATTCGCGGTGGTGGGCCATCCCAATGAAGGAAAATCATCGGTGGTGTCCACCCTGACCGAGGACGACCGCATCCGGGTCAGCCGGATTCCGGGGGAAACCATAAAATCCACGTCCTACACGGTCCGCATCGACGGCAGAGATATCATCCGGTTCGTGGATACGCCCGGATTTCAGGTGCCCCGGCAGACACTGGCCTGGTTCCGCAAATACGAGGGTCTGCCCGGGGAAATCCTGGACACCTTCCTGGACACCTTTCAGAATGATTCCTATTTCGCTGATGAATGCGAGCTGCTCAGACCGGTGGCGAACGGGGCCGGCATTATTTACGTGGTGGACGGGTCCCGGCCGGTCCGGGACGATGACTTGGCCGAGATGGAAATTCTGCGGCTCACCGGCCGTCCCCGAATGGCCATCATCAATTCCAAGACCGACCGGAAGGATTATACCTCGGAATGGCGCCATGAGTTCAGAAAGCATTTCAATGCCGTCCGGATTTTCAATTCCAACACCGCCGATTTTTCCGAACGCATCAAAATGCTGGAAAGCCTGAAGGGCATCGACCAGGAGTGGGAACCCGCCCTTTCGGACGTGATCGCGGCCTTCAAACAGGACTGGCGAAAGCGAAACCGTCTGGCCTGTGCGGCCATCCTTCAGGGTTTTGAGCAGATCCTGGGATTTACCCTTTCAGAGCCCGTGGGGCCTGAAACCGATCAGCAAGCTCTTTACAGCCGGTATCAGGAAAACATCCGCGCCCTGGAAGCCCGGATGTTCCGGAAAATCCGGGCCTTGTTCAAGCATCATGTGTTTGAATACCACCTGCCGGACTGGTCCATTCTTCAGCATGACCTGTTTTCCAAACAGACCTGGGCACTTCTGGGCCTGACCCGGGAGCAGTTGATGGCGGTGGGCGCCGTGCTCGGCGGAACCGTAGGCATCATGATCGACACGGCGGCCCACGGCACCACCTTCGGCCTGTTCACCGCTCTGGGCGGGATTCTGGGAGCGGGGTCGGCCCTGATCGGCGGCAGGAAAATCACCGGCCGTCCGAGACGGGGGCTTCGGTTGGGCGGGGACCGGATTCAGCTCGGCCCGGCCCGGGACCCCCAGTTCATATTCATTCTGCTGGACCGGGTTCTGCTTTATTATTCCCATATCATCAACCGGCCCCACGGCCGGAGAGATCCGGCCGCTCCCGTTGAAACCGGAAAAGCGGCCAAGGAAGGGTTCACCGCACGCTTGAGCGCCGACCGAAGGCATGTGTGCGCCCGGTATTTCAAAGCCGTGACCGGCCGGGCCGTTCTTCGGGAAACAAAGGCGGCGGCCCGGTTTGAGAAACTGGTGGAAACTCTTCTGGAGGAGCTGTCCGATTCCGTTGAATCCGGAACCCCTTAACCTGAAATAAAAGGAACGCCATGCTGTCACATCTTTTTACCCCCATTCGGATCGGTCGGCTGACATCCCGGAATCGGCTTCTCATGTCGGCCATGAGCATTAATTTCGGTGTGGACGATCGCTGCTGCGTCACGGATCAGCTGGTGGCCTATCTTGTCCGGCGGGCCCGGGGCGGTGTGGGCATGATGCTGGTGGGCGGGGGCGGCGTTCATCCCGGCGGGCAGGAGCTGCCCGATCTTCCCCAGATGTACAATGAAGATTGCATTCCGGCCCTCAAGAGCCTGGTCGAACAGGTCAAACCTTACGGGACCCTGATCGGGGTTCAGCTCATGCATGGGGGCCGTCAATCCTATCTGCCCGAAAAAGTGGCGCCTTCGGCCATTCCGGCCCCCGCCGTGGTCAAGGGCCGGGTCCGGGCCCTGGAAATCCATGAGATCAAGGAACTGGTGGCCTGCTTCGGAGATGCGGCCCGGCGTTGCCGGGAGGCCGGTTTCGATCTGGTGGAGCTGCACGGCGCCCATGGATATCTGATCAACCAGTTCCTGTCGCCCAACGCCAATGTGCGCACCGACGAATACGGCGGCTCCTTTGAAAACCGGGCCCGATTCCTGTTCGAGATCATCCGGGACATCCGGGAAAAAGCGGGGGCGGATTTTCCCGTGGGTGTGCGCATCAACGGCAGCGATTACATTGAAAACGGCTGGGAACTCAAGGATGCCGTTCGTCTGGCCCCCCTTCTGGAACAGGCGGGGGTCGTTTATCTGCACGTGTCCGGCGGGGTATACGGATCAACTGAACTCACCATCCCGTCCATGTATACGTCCCATGGGTGCTTTGTCCATCTGGCCGAGGAAGTGAAACGACATGTGGCCATACCGGTCATCACCGTGGGCCGGATCAAACGTCCGGAACACGCCGACGCCCTGATCCGGGACGGAAAAGCCGACATGGTGGCCCTGGGCCGCTCCCTTCTGGCCGACCCGGATTATCCGGTCAAGGCGGAAAAAGGAGATTTCGACCGCATACGGCCCTGCGTCGGATGCTGCTTGGGGTGCATCCATGCCGTGCTGGCCAAGGAGCCGGGGTCCTGCGTGGTGAATCCCGAAGTAGGACGGGAATACAAACTCAAGGATGAGGCCCCGCCTTCAAAACCCCAAACTGTTCTGGTGGCGGGTGCCGGACCGGCCGGACTGGCCGCTGCCCGGCAGCTGGCCCGCAGAGGCCACCGGGTCGTGGTGTGCGAAAAAGAGCGGGATTCGGGCGGGCTGCTGGCCCTGGCCGCCCAGGCGCCCGGCCGGGGTGAACTGGGAGACATCCTTTCTTTTTTCAGAGCCGAACTGAAGGCCCTGAACGTGCCCATCCGGTTTCAGACCGGACTGTCCCTGGAACTGATCCGGGAGGTTTGCCCCGACCATGTGGTTCTGGCCACGGGCTCCCTGCCGGATATGCCCGTGGTCAAAGGGTTGTCCCGGACAAAAATGACCCTGGCCTTTCAGGTGGATGTGATCAGCGGAAAAGAAAGGGTCGGTGACCGGGTCATTATTCTCGGCGGCGGAATGACCGGACTCATCACGGCGGATTTTCTGGCAAGCCGGGGAAGAACCGTGGTTGTCCTCAACCGGAAAAAAAGTTATGCAGAGGAAATGTCCAGCAATGACCGGTATTATCTGAGGGAAAGGCTGAAAAAAGGAAAGGTCGTTTTGTACAAGCAGGTGGCTGTTCGGGAAGTCACCCCGGACGGGGTTGTGTTCAAGGCCGGAGAGGAAGAAATACGGCTGACCGGATTCGATGCGTTGGTGATTTCGGAAAAACACCGGTCCATCCGGGAGGCCATGGCCCTGGAAAAAAAGAGCTCCGCCGCGTTCCACCTCATCGGAGACGCCCGTTCCCCAAGGCATCTGATGTACTGCATCAGCGAGGCCGAGGAACTGGCCGCATCCATCTGATGGCGGAGGCCTGGAAACCATGAACCGGAAAAACGAAACCGACACGAGCCGTCAAAACAGGAGCGAATCCGTATGCAAGATATTTATGACAAAGCGAAAAAATTGATGAAGGGGTATTGCCGGGTCTGTCCGAACTGCGACGGCCGGGCCTGCGCCGGCGAGGTCCCGGGAATGGGCGGACTGGGCACGGGGGCCTCTTTCAAGGCCAATGTGGAGGCCTTGAAGCGTATTCGCCTGAACATGCGGCTCATCCATGACGTCACGGATCCGGACACCTCGGTCTCTCTTCTGGGTCTGAACCTGTCCATGCCGGTCCTGGCCGCGCCCATCGGCGGTGTCTCCTTCAACATGGGCGGAGCCGTGTCAGAGGAGGAATACATCCACGCCGTCGTTTTCGGGTGTCGGGAAGAGGGCATCATCGGGTGTACGGGCGACGGGGTCCCGGATTTTATCCATGAAACCGGTCTGAGCGCCGTCCAAGCGGCAGGAGGACACGGCATTCCGTTTATTAAACCCTGGGCCGACCGAGAATTGTTTGAAAAAATGGAAAAGGTCCGCCAAAGCGGTGCTGGCATCATGGGCATGGACATTGACGCGGCCGGGCTCATCACCCTTAGACGGATGGGGCGGCCCGTGGGTCCCAAAACCCTGGATCAGCTCAAATCCATCATCGACAAAAGTCCGGGTCGGTTCATCCTAAAGGGCATCCTGACCGTGTCGGACGCAGAACTGGCCGTCCGGGCCGGAGCCCACGGCATTGTGGTGTCCAATCACGGCGGCCGGGTCCTGGAAGACGCCGTCGGAGCGGCCGAGGTTCTATCGGACATCCGGGACGCGGTCAAGGGACGGATCACGATTCTGGTCGATGGCGGGGTCCGCACCGGCGCGGATGTACTCAAACTGATGGCCCTGGGCGCGGACGCGGTGATGATCGGACGCCCTTTCAGCGTGGCTGCCGTGGGCGGCCTCAAGGAAGGCGTCAAGCGCTACATCGACAAGATCCGTACCGAGCTGGAACAGGCCATGGTGCTGACCGGAACGCCTTCCCTGTCATCGGTTTCCCGGGACATTCTGCGCATCACCTGAAAGCGTCAAAGGTATTTCTCAGGGTTTCGATCCCCCACACAATGTTTTCCGGATCAAAGGCCGGAAAGGTCAGGCGGACTAGCAACCCTTTCTCCCGGAGGCGGTCCCGGTAATCCGGGGCCACGGCGTCCCATGCCGGAGAAACGGTCACCCCGTTGCGGCCGGCCGCTTCCAGAAACGCCGTTTCTCTGTCCCGAGTGATGCCGGGGAAGGTCAGGCGGGCAAAAAATCCGCCGGTGATGTCTTTTGAGGCGTCATCGGGGAAATGGGCGGCCAGGGCCTGGTTCAGAGCCTCCATTCTCGGCCGGTAAAGCTGGTGCAAATCTTTGACATAGGCCTCAAATCGACCGGATTCGATGAATTCCGCGATAAAGGCCTGGGTGGGCAGGTTGGGGTTGATACGGGTGTTGGCCACCACATGGGACAGGTGGGCGGTATAGGATTCAGGCACAATGATGTACCCGCATTTGGTGCCCGGGCTGATGGTCTTGGTGAACGAGCTGGTCAGGATGGGGCCCCAGTCCGATATGGACACGGAATCATTGGATATCCCGTCATAGCGCAGGCTCTGGTAACAGACATCCCAGACGCAGAATACGTCGTTTTCCCGGCAGATACGCGCCACTTCCTTTCTGTTGTCCGGGGAATAAATGATCCCGGTGGGGTTCTGATGATAAGGGATCCCGTAAAACACCCTGGGCCGGGCCTGTCGGACCAAAGCCGCGAATTTGTCCAGATCCACTCCGTCCGACGTCAGGGGTACGCCGGCAAGACGGTGGCCGTAGCGGGCCGCGTCAATGAGAACCCGGTCGTAGGATATTTCTTCCACCAGGATCAGGCTGTCTTTGGGAAGGGATTTGAAAAACAGGGAGATCACTTCCAGGCCCCCGTTGCCGGCGATGACCCGGTCCGGGGCCACGCCGTGAATACGGGCGATGGCCTCCCTCAAGGGTGCGAATCCGTTGAAATGGCCGTATTGAAGCACCTGGGTGCCGTATTTCAAAAGCGCTTGTTCATATCCTCGGGCGGCTGCCGGCAAGAGGTCTGCCAAGGCCTTTTCAGCCGGGACCCCGCGAAGAAAATTCACGGATCGGGGCGGTGGGGTTTGCATGTTCATATCCTTCAATCTGTCTATGGTTAAGGGGTGCCCAGGATGAGTCGCAGGACCCGGACCTGGGTATCGAATTCCTTGGGGTTCAAAACATCGATCACCATGCCGCCCTGGCGGGCCACGAGACGCCGGAAACGCTGATCCCCGGCCCGGAAGGCCTCCTCTCCCAGATCCAGGATCGTATCCACCGCTGACACGGTTTCAAATCCCTGTTTCATCTTGAGAAATTCCGTTCGGGCCTGGGCCGGGTCGGCAAAGACATACCGGACGTATGTGAGATTCTTGAGAAAATCGGACTTCGACCGGAAGGAGCAGGAAACCGGCGGCCGTGAATATGTTTTTTTCCGGATGTCCTCGGGAGATACTTCCAGTTCCCGGGAGTTGCCGATGATATCGGTTTCGGGAACAGAAAGGATCGCTGCCGCCTGCTCCGGCCCCAGAGGCCCGCAGAGGGTCTCAGTATCGGCTGCGGAGGCGGTGGTTGCCATGGCCAGGCAGAATAAGAAAACGCCGGGGAAAATCCACGCAAATACGGATGATTTTGGCTTGTGATCTGATGTCATGGACCTGATTTCCTCTGTCTGTTGATGGTGTTATGCCTGCCTGTTTTCTATCTCAGAGGCGGGCTGGAAGTCAAGTCCGGAAATAGAGGGAGGGGGCCGTTTTCTTGACGGCCCCCTCCAGACAGAAGCGGTTTATTCGATTTCAAAGGCCCGTTCGCCGTGGACGGCGTTGTCCAGACCGGCCAGCTCGTCTTCTTTTCCCACTCGGATGCCCCGGGTGATCAGACCGGTGACCCATACCACGACAAGGGTGGCCGCAGCGCTGAAAACCGCAGTGCCGATAATGGACAGAATCTGGGTCCAGACCTGGCCGGGGTTGCCGTAAAACAGCCCGGCAGAGCCTTCGGTCACGCCGGGCGAAGCGAACAGCCCCGTGGCCAGAGCCCCCCACATGCCGCACAAGCCGTGAATCCCGAACGCGTCCAGGGAATCGTCGTACCCCAGGCGGCGTTTGAGAACGGCCACTCCGAAAAAGCCCAGAATACCGGAAACCGCACCGATGACCAGTGCCCCGGGCAGGGCCACGAAGCCGGCGGCCGGGGTGATGCCCACCAGGCCGGCAATGGCGCCGGAAGCCAGACCCAGGAGGGTGGGTTTTCGGTTGTGGGCCCATTCAACTATCAGCCAGGCCAGCCCACCGAGGGCTGCGGCCGTGTTGGTGACCATGAAGGCCGAGGCGGCGATCCCGTTTGCCGCCAGGGCGCTGCCGGCGTTGAACCCGAACCAGCCGAACCAGAGAAGCCCAGCCCCCAGGGCCGTAAACGCGACGCTGGAGGGAATCATGGCCTCTTTTCCGTATCCCTGCCGTTTCCCCAGGAACAGGGCGAGAACCAGCCCCGACACCCCGGCGTTGATGTGAACCACGTTGCCGCCGGCAAAATCCAGGGCCCCGATTTTGTGCATCCATCCGCCGCCCCAGGCCCAGTTGCACACAGGTGCGTACACAAAGCTCACCCAGAGCAGGGTGAACACGATCCAGGACGAAAATTTCATCCGGTCCACGGCCGAACCCAGGATTATGGCCACGCTGATGCAGGCGAAGGTCATCTGGAAAATGACGAAGATCAGGGTGGGGATGGTGCCGGACACGGACCCGGGGTCGATGCCGGTCAGGAAAACATGGGCCAGGGAGCCGATGAACAGGTTCGGGCTGTCACCGAAAGCCAGGGAATAGCCCCAGCCGATCCATGCCACGCTGGCCAGACAATAGGCCACCAGGGTCATGGCAAAGGTGTTGAGGATGTTTTTGTACCGGGACATGCCGCCGTAGAACAGGGCCAGGCCGGCCGGGGTCATCATCATGACCAGGGCCGTGGACATGGTCACCCAGGCCGTGTCGCCGGAGTCGATGGCGCCTTCACCGGCAAACGCGCCGGAAGCGCTTGAAAACATGACAGCCAAAGGTAAAAACAGTTTGTTGAGCCGCATCATAAATATCCTTTTCTGAAAAACAGGTTAATGTCTGGCTCTTGCTTTGAGCAAGAGCCATGCCATGCTCGATATCGGCCCGGGCTTTGACTCAACAACTTGAAATTTAGAGATAAATCATGATTTTGAGTCGGTATGCAAATGCTGGACAAATGAATATATTTTAGTTTAATACAAAACTGTATTTAACTATGAAGCAATATCATTCGAATTTGTAATAATTAAATTTTTAAAATTATTCAGGCCGGTTTTCAGGTTTGTCCGGCATTGTCGTAAAGCCATGCCGGAAAATAACGGTTTTGTGATAAATCCGGATGAAACGGCTTGTGTCAGAGATGGCTGAGGGGGCAAAGATCGTCGACTTCAAGGGTGAGCGCCCCGTGTTCGGAGGTGACCTTGCCCCTGAGCAGGTAGGGTTTCCCGTCTTCCAGCAAATGCCGGAACCGGTCGTGGACCTCCGGAAAAAAGACGGTTTCCAGATGCCCGGTGTCGTCCTCAAAGGTGAGAAACTGCATATCCCGGCCCGGGGTCAATCTGGGTCTCATGGGCTTGCCTCGTGTTGCCTGTTTCGGGTTGATGTGACCGCAGTCTAAAAAAGGTTTGAATTAAAAGTAAATATCAATGTGAGTTTTTTGTAAATAAAAAAACCTGAACAAAAAACAGGCCTTCGGCAATATTGAATTTGATTTCCAAATGGGATTTTTCCTGTTAATAATACCCGGATGTGGATCGGATACCCTTTTATCATCATGGCGGCCGTTTTCTGGGGGCTGATCGGGATTTTTTCCAGCCTGGCTTTTTCCCAGGGCGTGGGACCCATGGAAGTGGCTTTCTGGCGGGCCGTCCTGACCTGGTTCTGTTTCGGGGGCCAGGCCGTGATCCGGCGACAGACCCGGATGGATAAAAGGGATTTCCCCCTGTTCGTGATCTTTGCCCTGTTCGGGGTCGCCCTGTTTTACATTTCCTACCAGTTTGCCGTCAAAACCGCCGGGGCCGCTTTTGCGTCGGTCCTGCTGTACACGGCCCCGGCCTGGGTGGTGGCCTGCTCGTTTTTCATCTTCCGGGAGCGGCTGACCTGGATCAAATCCGGGGCCGTGGTCCTGGTGATCCTGGGCGTGTTCCTGATTTCCCGAACCGGGGGCAATGTCCAGAGCGGGCCGGCTCTGGGCTGGGCAGCCATTCTGTCCGGACTGGCGTCCGGGTTCTGCTATTCGCTTTATTACACCATCGGAAAATATTTCTCCAACCGGTATTCCAGCGCCAACGTGTTTTTATGGGTCCTTCCCATGGGAGCCCTGGCCATTTTCCCGTTCGTGGAATTCGCCGACAAGACGGCCCTGGCCTGGACCGCACTGGTATCGGTGTCCGTGGTGTCCACCTTTTTTGCCAATTTCTGCTATTATCAGGGCCTGAAATACCTGGAGGCGGGAAAGGCGTCCATCGTGGCCACCCTGGAGCCGGTGGTGGCCGCCCTCACCGCCTATGTGTTTCTGGGCGAGTACTTTTCACTGATGGGATATGTGGGGGCCGGACTGATCCTTCTGGCCGTGATCTCCACCATCTACGACCGATAGAAAGGCCGGAGGCCGTGACCTGCGTCGGCAGCCCCGCCCGCCGGGCCGATCATCCGGTCAGGAGGCTCAGGCACCGTCCCCTTCGTTCAGCAGGCCGGCCGGAATCCGGCATACGGGTATGGGGTCCATCTTGTGGCGGTTGGCGGCGTTGAATCGCTCGAAAATGCGGATCACGGTTTTCTGGCGCTCCGTCAGATCGGGCTTGTCCGGACCGGCCAGGTAGCGCATGGCCCATTCCAGCTCGTCATAGGTGGCCCCGATCTGGCTTTCGTCCGTGCGGTTGTCGGCCCACAGCCCGTCCGTGGGCGGGGCGCTCAGAATGTCTCCGCCGACACCCAGGGCCTTTCCAAGGGCATAGACCTGGCTTTTCATGAGATCGGCGATGGGCGAGATATCCACCCCGCCGTCACCGTATTTGGTAAAGAATCCGACCCCGAAATCCTCGACCTTGTTCCCGGTCCCGGCCACCAGAAGTCTTTGGCCGGAGGCGAAGGCGTACAGGGTGAGCATGCGCAGGCGGGACCGGGTGTTGGCCATGGTCAGCCCGTCCTGTATGGATGATGGAAAACAGGCCGACAGCCCGTCAAACGCGGGGGTCAGATCCACGCACGCCCCGGTGACATTGCCGAACCGGTGTTTCAGCCGGTCGATGTGGGCCTCCGCCCGGGAGAACTGATCGCCGGCCTGGTGAATGGGCATGTTCAGGGCCAGGACCGGGCGCCCGGTTTTCGCGCACAGGGTCGATGTCACGGCCGAGTCGATCCCGCCGGAAATGCCCACGGCAAACCCCTGGAGCCCGGACCGGTCCAGATAATCCGTGAGCCAGGCCAGGATATGGTCGATGATGGCGTCTGTCTGCATGGTGGTGGATCCTCAAAATATGGTTTTGCGCTCATCATGGGCGCTTGGCCTGTTTGTAGTCAAACTTTTCCATGAAGTCAACTGTGGTACGACCTCGACCCAAAGAAATCTCCGGAAATGGGGAAAATTTCCGGCGGATTGCATCCGGCCCGCAAATCAGGTACACTTCAGCCGTTCCATCCAAAAACAATATCGAAAGGAGATCAGGCAATGAATGTCATCATGGATCTGTGTGTGGTGCCCATCGGAGTCGGTCTGTCCGTGTCCGAATACGTGGCCGCCTGTCATGAAATCATCCGGGAAGCCGGGCTCTCGTCCGAGCTGCACGCCTACGGCACCAATATCGAAGGCGACTGGGACGCGGTGTTCGCCGTGGTCAAAAAATGCCATGAAAAAGTCCATGCCATGGGCGCCCCGCGCATCACCACCACCATCAAGGTCGGCACCCGCACCGACCGGGACCAGACCATGGCCGACAAAGTGGCCAGCGTAAAAAGCAAGCTTTAGG
>CAZQIX010000039.1:0-33681 GCA_964593855.1 uncultured Desulfobacula sp.
CTTCCATTCTGCTGATTTTAGATCTATGCATCACTTGATCCGATTCGGTTATTTTTGTTTATCGTAACTATGCTACGATGATTCTCTTTTAAGCAAACAGCAAAAGTCCCCCTGCCATGACCATCATGCCGGCGATCACCCCTCCGATGGCCAGGTGGTGTTCTCCGTATTCTTCCGCCGTGGGCAGGAGTTCATCCAGGGAAATGTATACCATGATTCCCGCGACACCGGCAAAGACCACCCCGAAAGTCGTATCCGTGAAAAGCGAACGCAGGATGAAATATCCGATCAGGGCGCCGACCGGTTCTGCCAGCCCGGAAAGAAACGAGAGCGTAAAGGCTTTTCTCCGGCTCCGGGTGGCAAAATATACGGGCGCGGAAACGGCCAGCCCTTCGGGGATATTGTGGATGGCTACGGCCACGGCGATACTGATGCCCAGGGTCTGGTTGTCCAGGGCGCTCATGAAAGTGGCCAGGCCTTCGGGGAAATTATGGATGGCGATGGCCACGGCGGAAAATACGCCCATGCGCATCAATTTCTTTTTTTCCGACTTGGAGCTGCTTTCAATTTTTTCCAGAACGTTCATTTCATGGGGGTTTTCATAGGATGGAAGGGTTTTGTCGATGACGGCAATGAGCATCATTCCGGAAAAAAAGGAAACAACGGTCCAGAAATATCCGGGGCCGCTGCCAAGGCCGTCCGTCAGGGATTCCCGGGCCTTGGCAAAGATTTCGACAAACGAGACATAGATCATCACACCGGCGGAAAAACCCAGAGCCATGGTCAGTAGCCGGGGATTGAATTTTTTTGAAAGCAATCCGAAAATGCTGCCGATTCCGGTGGACAATCCGGCCAGACAGGTCAATCCCAGGGCAAAGACGACATTGTCATCCATAAGGTTCTGTTTTTTCCGGATTCATGATTTGATCCTCAGATCGGCCAGCTCATTGGTATCATCCGTCCGGACGGGGAAATGGGTTTCCAGCATCTGTCCCGCTTCCCGGACGGCCATGCGGACGCCTTCGGCCTGGTTGCCTTGTTTGATGCCGTCCGTGATGATGTGAACGATACGGTCCCATTGCTCCCGAGGGATTTTTTCACTGATACCGTGGTCCGCGAGCACCCGGACCCGGCGCTCGAACACGGAGATGAATATCAGGACACCGGTTCCGTCCCGGGTCGTGTGGAGGCCTTCTTCGAGAAACTGGATGGCGGCCGCCTCTTCCACTTCTTCGGCCATTTCCCGCTGGGAGATGAACCAGCGCTTCACCGGCGGGATGCGGCCGCATATTTGATGAAAAAAAAGGAAGCAGAAGGCCAGGAGCCCAAGAAAGAAAAGGTGGTGAGGATCGTTGAGCCACAGTCGCCCGGCCAGGAAATAATCCAGCGCCAGGGCGGCCGGAAGCCCGAACACCAGGCCGGCGATCATGTCGGCCACGGGATAGTCATAGCTTGTGGAAACCACCAGGGGAAGGATTTCACCGGAGGTGCGCTTTTCCGCTTCCCTGACCGCTTCTCTTATTTTCTGCCTATCCGGCTCGGACAGGAACCGCTCTGCCAAAGATGTCATATCACCATCCTCCGGAGGAGCCGCCACCGCCGAACCCGCCGCCGCCTCCTGAAAATCCGCCGAACCCGCCACCGCCGAACCCGCCGCCGATCCGGAATCCATTGCTGCGCCCGCGATGGGAAGAATCGTGGCCGAAGCTGATGGGACCGCCCATAAATCCCAATAGCCATCCGGCCAGAGCGCCGCCGAAAATCAGCAGAATGGCGCCCAGGGTGCCGATACCGAAAAACGCGGAACCCAGGACGGGGAAAAGAATCCCGCCGAACACGGCCCCCAGCCGCCGCCTGATCCGGCTCATCAGATGGATCAGGAACAAGGCGGCGAAAACGGCGGGCAGGTTCGCCTGCCACGGGTCAGGGGTTGATCCGGGGCCGGAGGTGTCTCCGGAGGCCGAGAATTCTCCCCGGACCGCCTGGATCATGGCATCGACCCCGGCAATCACTCCCTGGTCGAATTGGCCGGCCTTGAAGTGAGGGACGATGACGTTGCGGATGATCCGGCCGGCCGTCAGGTCCGTCAGGGTGCCTTCCAGTCCGTAACCTACTTCAATGCGCAGCTTTCGGTCATTTTTGGAAATGACGAGAAGCGCCCCGTTGTCCAGACCTTTTTGCCCGATCTTCCAGGCTTCGGCCGCGCGCATTGAAAAATCCTCGATGCCGTCGCCCTGGAGTGAAGGGATGGTCAGAACCACGATCTGGGTGGAATCGGTCTGTTCCAGTTCCCGGAGGATGACCTCCAGTCTGATTTCCGTGTCCGGAGACAGGATATCGGCATAATCGTTGACCCGATCCTTGAGGTCCGGCACGTTCATGGCTGAAGCCAGGGTCGGGAAGAGCAGAATCAGGAGCATGAACAAAAATCCTGTCGCCTCTGTGGCGCGGACCGGCCGCTTCATTTCGTGAACTGAACCTTGGGCGCGCTCTTGGCCGCCTCTTCCGCCTTGAAATATTCTTTGCGGTCGAGATGGAGGAGCAGGCTGTTGGTCAGGCTGTCGGGAAATTTGCGGATGGCGAAGTTGAACTCCTCCACCACCTGGTTATACCGCTGGCGGGCCACGTTGATGCGATTTTCCGTTCCTTCCAGCTGATTTTGAAGATCCAGGAAATTCTGGTTGGCCTTGAGGTCCGGGTATTTTTCCACCACCACCATCAGCCGGGCAAGGGCCGAGGACAGGCCGCTCTGGGCCTGGTTGAGCTGCTCCATGGCCTGGGCGCTGCCCAGATCTCCGGGGGACACCTGGACGGATGTGGCCTTGGACCGGGCTTCGATCACCGCTTCCAGGGTTTCTTTTTCATGGGACGCATATCCCTTGACGGTTTCCACCAGGTTGGGAATCAGGTCGGCCCTTCGCTGAAGGCTGGATTCCACATCTCCCCAGGCCTTGAAAACCGCCTCCTCTTTCTGCTGCATGGTGTTGTACCCGCACCCGGGTATCAGCAGAGCGAACATCAGAAAAATCATCATGTATCGAACCAGTTGTTTCATCATGTCACCATCTGTTTCAGGGTTGAGTGTATCGGCTCCCTATGCCAGGGCCGCTTTGACCGTGTCAAAACCGATGCGGTCGATCATTTTTCCCAGGCGTTCGCCCTTGTTGGCGGTTTCCCGGTAATAGGCAATGACCCGGGCAATTTTGTCCAGGGCCTGATCGTCCGTCATGTCGGCCGCCACTTCCTGGGCGAGCCGGGGCGTCATGCCCACATTCCCGCCGATGACCAGGGTCCATCCCTTGGGTTTGCCGATCAGGCCCACGTCCCGGACCGAAGATTCGGCGCAGTTGATGTGGCACCCGGACACGGCCATTTTGAATTTGCCCGGAAGGTCCATGCCGTGGTACCGGGCGTCCAGCTTCATGCCTATGCCCAGGGCGTCCTGCTGGCCCAGTTTGCAGAAAGTGGTTCCCGGACAGGTTCGGACGCTGCGCACACACAGCCCCACGGCAGCTCCCGGGGCCAGCCCCAGATCCTTCCAGACATTGTCGATGTCTTCTTCCTTGATGCCGACAATGGCGATGCGCGTGGCGCTGGTGATCTTCAAGGCATGGGCCTGGTATTTTTCCGCGATGTCGGCGATTTTGCGCAGGGTTTCCGGGGTCACGACCCCGCAGGGAATGTGGGGCGCCACGGCATATGTTTCCTTGTCTCTCTGAATGATGGCGCCTTTTTCTCCTAGTTTGAGCATGTTATGTCTCCTTTTTCATTGGTTGCGGTTTGGTCAACAGGCCAGGGTTGCCGGACCGATACTAGAATTTGTCGAAAAAGATCATGTCGTCCTCCACGCCTAAATCGTACAGGGTGTTGATGATGGCGTTGATCATTGGCGGCGGCCCGCACAGGTAGTATTCGATGTCCGTGGGGTCTTCGTGATGGATGAGGTAGGAATCGCACAAATGGGTGTGGATGAATCCGGTCAGGCCGTCCCAGTCGTCTTCGGGATCCGGGCTGGACAGGGAGACGTGAAAGGAAAAGTTGTCGTACCGCTGTGCCAGATCTCTGAACACATCATCGTAAAACAGCTCTTTTCTGGAGCGGGCTCCGTACCAGAAGGATATTTTTCGTCGGGTATGGAGCCCGTCCAGCTGGTGAAGGATATGGCTCCTCAGGGGCGCCATGCCGGCTCCGCCACCGATGAAGCACATTTCCCGATCCGTTTCCCTGGCCATGAAATCACCGTAGGGCCCGCTGATGGTGACCTGGTCCCCGGGTTTGAGGCCGAACACGTAGGACGAGCCGAACCCGGGCGGGATGCCTTCCGTTCCCGGAGGAGGCGTGGCAATACGCACGTTCATCATCATGATTCTGTTGTCATGGGGCGGGTTGGCCAGGGAATAAGCTCGAAAGCCCGGTTTGATCCCCTTGGCCGTGAGTTCCAAAAGATTGTATTTTTTCCATTCGCTGACGAATTTGCTTTCTATGTGGAAGTCCTTGAAGGCCAGGTCGTATTCGGGCACGTCGATCTGGATGTAGGCCCCGGCCTTGAAGTCGATGGGGGTCTCCGGCCGAAGGACCAGCTCCTTGATGAAGGTGGACACGTTCTGGTTGGACACCACGGCGGCGTTGACTTTTTTGATCCCGAAAATGGATTCCGGTATTTTAATCCGGAGATCGTCCTTGACTTTGAGCTGGCAGGACAGGCGTTTGCCGGCCAGCTTGTCCCGCCTGGACAAATGGGCCAGCTCCGTGGGCAGAATGCTGCCTCCGCCCTCGACCACTTCGCATTTGCACATGCCGCAGGAGCCGGATCCTCCGCAGGCCGACGGCAAAAAGACCCCGTTGCGGGACAGGGCGGACAAAAGGGTGGGGTTGCCGGAGATGGAAAGGGCCTTGTCCTCGTTGCCGTTGATGACGACTTTCAATATACCCTGGGTGGTCACCTTTGATTCGACAAACAGGAGAACCATGACCAGAATGAGGATCACCCCTGAAAAAACCAGTATGCTGAGCAGATACAACACGTTTTTCCTCCCGCGTTACAGGGTTATTCCGGAAAACATCATAAAGGTCATGGCCATGAGACCGGCGATGATCATGGTGATGCCGAACCCCTGGAGCCCTTCGGGCACGTCCGCATACCGGACCTTTTTCCGGATGGCGGCCATGGACACGATGGCCAGCATCCACCCGGTCCCGGACCCGGCGCCGAAGACGATGGATTCCATGAGCGTGTAATTGCGCTCCACAATGAACAGGGCCGTTCCCAGTATGGCGCAGTTGACGGCGATCAGGGGCAGGAATACCCCGAGGGTGGCGTAGAGCAGGGGCGAGTATTTGTCGATGATCATTTCAACCGCCTGCACAATGGCGGCAATGACGGCGATAAAGGTGATGAATTTCAGAAAGCTCAGGTCCAGGTCCGGAAACCCCGCCCAGGCCAGGGCCCCGGGAGCGAGGAGTCCGTGGTAGATGACCCAGTTGACCGGGCTGGTCACGGTCAGGACGAAAATCACGGCAAATCCCAGGCCGGTGGCGGTTTCCACGTTTTTGGAAACGGCTATGAACGAACACATGCCCAGAAAATAAGCCAGAAGGATGTTGCCGATGAACACGGAATTGATGAACAGACTGATGAGATCGCCCATGGTGGGTGTTTACCTTTCTTCCTTTGAAATGCCGGGCAGGCTGTTTTTCAGCCAGACCAGAAGTCCGATGATGAAAAAGGCGCCGGGAGCCAGGACCATGAGCCCCATGTTCTGGTAGCCGGCTTCGAACACAAACGGGGGTATGGCAGTCAACCCCATGATTTTTCCCGATCCCAGAAGCTCCCTGAAAAAGGCCACGATGATGAGTACCAGGGCATAGCCCAGGCCGTTGCCGATACCGTCGAAAAAGGAATCCAGGGGTTTGTTGGCCATGGCAAAGGTTTCGGCCCGACCCAGTACGATGCAGTTGGTGATGATCAGGCCGACGAATATGGAGAGCTGTTTGGAAATGTCGTAGAAAAAAGCCTTGAGCACCTGGTCGGTCACAATGACCAGAGAAGCGATGACGGCCAGTTCCGCAATGATCCGGATGTTGGAGGGGATGATTTTCCGCATGGACGAGATGATCAGGCTGGAAAAGGCCACCACCATGGTCAGGGCGATGCCCATGACCAGGGCCGTGGACATCTTGACGGTGACGGCCAGGGCCGAGCAGATGCCCAGGACCTGATAGGCCACCGGGTTTTCCTTCCAGATGCCCCGGGTCACGATGTCGATATGGTTGGGTTTTTTTTCTGACATGGGTCCGATCCTTATGGTGTGTTGGCGGGTTTAAGGTCTTTCTGCCGAAAGGTGACGGATAGGGAATCATATTTCATCAGGGTTTCCCGGATGCCCTCGGAAAGGTATCTGCCGGTCAGAGTGGCCCCTGAAATCCCGTCCACATAATGGCTTTGCTGGTTTTCGGGCAGGTCTTCGGCCTTCCCCCGGGCAATGCCCACGGAAACGAACTGGTTTTCGGCGTTCAGGATTTTTTTGCCCTTGAAATTTTTGCGGAACCAGGCGCTTTCGATTTCACCGCCCAGGCCCGGGGTTTCCGAATGGCTGAACACGGAGAATCCGGACACGGTCCGGCCGTCGTTTTCAAAGGCCAGATATCCCTGGATTTTGCCCCACAGCCCCCGGGTGTTGATGGGGATGATATATCCCCCGGGAGCCCCGTCTTTCTGGATCAGGTAAAGATTCAGGGCATCGTTTGCGTATGTGTCGATCAAGATTCCCTCATGGTTCACCATGACTTCTTTGATGTGGGCCGCATACAAGTCGTTTACCTCTTTTGCCGGAGGAACGGGGTCCTTGACCAGTTCGGCGGCTTTCAGGATATTTATTTTACGGTCAAGCTCCATGTTGGCGGTTTGAAAACCCTTTAACCCGACAGCCGAGACCGTGATCATGAGGCTGCAGATCACGGACAGCAAAAGGGCGAAGAGAATCACGTTTTTCCGGCTGTTGGTTTCTTTTTTGTCAGACATTGGGGATCCTTTTCGAGGCTTTGTATTTCATCACCAGATAGTCCAGCAGAGGGGCGAATACGTTCATGAACAGAATGGCCAGCATGGTGCCTTCCACAAAGGCCGGGTTGACCACCCGGATGAGGACGGTGAAAAATCCGATGAGAAATCCGAACACCCAGCGGCCCGGATCCGTTCCCGGGGCGCTGACCGGGTCGGTGGCCATGAAAGTGATTCCGAACATGAACCCGCCGGCGCACAGGTGATACAGGGGGCCGGCCGCCATCCAGGTGCCGGCTCCGCCCGGAACGAAGCGGAAAAACAGAGCGGTGAGGATCAGCCCGGCCAGACCGCCGATGATGATCCTGAAGTTGGCGATCCGGGTGAGCATGAGAAACAGGCCGCCTATAATGCAGAGCAGGGTTGAGGTTTCACCGATGCTGCCCGGCACCAGCCCGAAAAACAGATGGGGCAGGGAAAACCCGGCATCCGAGAGCGCGGCGGCAATGGTCGAATGATGCTCCGCCGTGACGGCCAGGGCTGTGGCCCCGCTGACTCCGTCCACTCCGGCCTGCCCCGCCGTCCAAACATTGCCGGACATGGTCGCGGGATAGGAAAAGAACAGAAAGGCCCGGCCGGTCAGGGCCGGGTTCAGAATGTTCCGTCCTGTTCCGCCGAACACCTCTTTGCCGATGACCACGCCGAAGGATATTCCGACGGCCACCTGCCAGAGGGGTATGGTGGGTGGAAGGGTCAGAGGAAACAGCAACCCCGTTACCAGAAGGCCTTCGCTGATCTGATGGCCCCGGATGGAGGCGAACAGGGTTTCCCAGAAAAAACCGACGACATAAGTGACGATGATGATGGGCAGGACATATCCCAGGCCCGTCAGAAAGGTCCGGCCGGGACCGAAGGTTGCCCCGGTCGCCAGTCCCGCCTGGAGTCCGGTGTTGTAAATGCCGAAGATCAGGACCGGCAAAAGTGACAGGATCACGAAACTCATGAAGCGCTTCAGATCGAGGCTGTCGCGGACAAAGGGGGTATGCCGGGTTCTGGGAGAAGGCAGAAAGAAAAAGGTGCGGGTGGCGTCGAAAAGCGGATGCAGGGCTTTGAAGCGTCCGTCTCCCGTAAAATGGCTTTGCGCGGCGGCAAGGAGTTTTTCCAGAAATTTCATGGCCTATTCTTTATCCTTGTAATGGGTGAGGATGCCGTTGGAGAAAATATCCGTGAGTTCGATCTTGGATGGGCAGGCATAGGCGCACAGGCCGCATCGGCAGCAGTCCAGCAGGCCCAGGCCCAGGGCTTCTTCCATGTCGTCGGCGATCAGGGCCTTGAGAATGAAGCAGGGAGCCAGGTCCACCGGGCAGATGCGGGCGCAGTATCCGCAGTTGATGCAGGCTCGCTCTTCTCCGTGGAGGTTGCAGTCCCGTGCCATGGGTTTTTGGATCAGGGATGACAGAAAGGTGTTTGAAACCGTCGGTTTGGACAGGCCCGGACGGATAAAACCCAGAAATTCGGCCCGGCCCCGGTCGGGAAGGACGTTGAGGCCTGTGTCGAAAAATCCCATATGGGCGTCCGGGGACACGGTCCGTCCGTTGAAGCATCCGGTCGTGATCAGGCTGTGTTCGGGAACCCGGTCGACCAGAAGGCTTACGGGCAATCCCTGGCGGGCCAGGATATGGGGTTTTTGATCTTCTTCCCGGGTGACGGTGTACACCCGCTGAACCGGATATACGCCGGTGACCAGAAATTGGCCGATCATGGCGAGGTGCTCTCCGGAAATGCACCAGGAGCGGTTTTCAGCCGGCGTTGTTTTCAAATGAAACAACACGACCCCCGGATCCCAGGCCGGGTAGGCATCCGGAGTCACATGGGTGATCCTGCCCGCCAGGCCGTTCATGTGTTTCAGGCTGGTTTGCCGGGCTGTCACGATCACCCGGCCGGTCATCCGCTTCAGAACCTCGAGACCGAATTCAAAGGCCAAAGCCTGATTTTTCAAGACAATGTCCGGCTCCGGCGAAAACAAGTCTCCTCCGTTAAGGGAAACAATGATCATGGGCGGTTCCAGATCCGGGTCGGCTGTGTCCTGGAAGGGAAATTCTCTGAAACAGGGCCACAAACCGCCTTCCTGGAGCCGACGGATCAGGGAAGGCTTGTCGATCCGCTCCAGATCGGCCGGGTTCAGGGGATCAAATCGGATAAAATCGTCTTTTCCCGTGAGCCGGATAACGATTTCAACGAGTTTTCGCCGCTCGCCGAAAATGATTTTCTGAATTATCCCGGTTCCGGGGGATACATATTGCACGCGCTTATTGCGCTTGTCGAAAAACAGGGGCTCCCCGGTCCGGATGGGATCGTTTTCCTTAACCAGGAGTCTGGGTCGGATATAGGGGATATCCATGGCGGAAACCCCTACGGTTTCCGGGTCCGGTATCTGAATCACGCTCCGGTCCGGTCGTCCTGCCGGCACGGCTTTGCATCCCTTTGAAAGTTTGATCGGTTTCATGCAGTCGGCGTCCATGGTTGAAGGGTTTTCCGCGTTTAAACCAATGCCATTTCTTGCTCAGGTAAGATCAGAATTATCATAAAAGATTTTGAGTTTCAACATCTTGCTCTGATCCCAAGAATAATCTTGATTTTCCAATGGAAGTTTATTAAAGAAAAATTTCATACTTCAGGGCGTTTAGAAAAAAAGGGCAGGAAGCATCATGTGTCAGGCGGTTTTGGATCAGTTGTTCACCCGGGATTATCTGGATTCTCTATTACCTTTGGAAATCAGCGATGAATTTTTTGAAGCCCTTTACGGGGACGCTTCGGAAGGTGCCTACGACATTCGACTGGGCTTCACCTCCGCCAATGATAAGGAAATCGTTCTGGCATTTCATCTCAGCAAGCGGCCGGGGAAATGCCTGGTCTGCAGCCTGACCTATGGACTTCCCAAGGTCTTTGCCCGCCATCCCAGGATCAATGTCAATGGGATCGTCGATAAAATCCGGGCCTCCGGCATCAACATAAAAAGCTGGCGCCTGGGTCAAACCAGGGAACACAGCCCGTCCCATCATTCAATCCCTCTGTTTCTGGATCTGGACGAGTAATCAGGATTAAAAGGGTCTGATAATCAGAAGCCGGAGCAGGTCGTATTCCGGCTCCGGCTATCAGTTTTTTTACATTTCCTGCCGTCAGGCCTTGGGCAGGTTGGGGAATTGCTTGCTGATGGTTTTGTTCCAGTCGTCCAACGAAGTCTTGATCTTTTTGAACAAAGATCCAACGTTGCCTTTGATGGTGATCTTTTCAATGGTGTCGCCCTGAGCGATGCTGTTAACCACTTTCTGGTCTTCTTCCCCGGCTACGACGCCGAAAACCGTGTGATGCCCGTCCAGATGCGGGGTAGGCACATGGGTGATGAAAAATTGGCTGCCGTTGGTGCCGGGGCCGGCATTGGCCATGGACAGGATTCCGGGCCGGTCGTGCTTGAGGTCTTTGTTGAATTCATCTTTGAACTGGTATCCCGGGCCGCCCATGCCGTTGCCGTAAGGGCACCCGCCCTGGATCATGAAATCGCCGATGACCCGGTGGAATTTCAATCCGTTGTAAAAGTCGCGTTTGGCCAGGTTGACGAAATTCCCGCAGGTCAGCGGGGTCTGGTCGGCAAATAGTTTTATGTTGATCGCACCTTTGCTGGTTTCGATCGTTGCGGTAAATTCAGCCATCATAGTCTCCTTTCGGGTTTACATCCAAGTGTCGCTAAAATGAAGGATTTGTCCGGATTTGTCAAGCTGTCCCGTCGATCTTTCGCAAGGGCCGGAAAATAAAACCCGGCCGGCGGTCTGGGTTTTTGTCCGCTCACAAACGACATACCGTGACCGATCCGGCCGGAGATAGGACGCGCCAGTTCCTTTTCCGGGGGTTGCCTTCGGGATTTTCAGGACAGATAAGATTTTACTGTCTTTATGTCCTGGATTTTGTTATGCAGAAAAAAATGGTTTGATGATGGAGGTTGAATGTGTCCAACCCTATGATTTGGTTACTGTATTGACCCCCCCGGCTTCATCTCGATCCATTACCAACCGGGATCTGTTGCTCCCTTACGGCCTGCCCTATTTCGCCTATGTGGGCATTGCGGCTCTGGGCCGGGACCGGATTCCCGTCGAAGCTGAATATCTGTTGAAACTCCTTGTGGTGCCCCTGCTGCTATACTGGGCCTGGAAATGGTACGTGCCCGTGACCGGACCGAAAAAGGCAAGAGAGTCCGTTGTTTGGGGAGTGGGTGCCGGGCTTGCGGGACTGGTGCTGTGGTGTCTGCTGATGGCCCCGTTCATCGAGCATGAGGGCGATCCCTGGCCCTTGACGGGTTTTGTTCTGCGCCTGGTGTCCGCCGGCTTGATAGTTCCCGTGTTTGAGGAGATGTTTATCCGGGGCTATATTCTGAGGGCCGCCTATCAGTGGGACATCAATCGGAAAAACCCGGATATCAAAGATCCCTTCATATGGATGCTGGACCGCGACCGCATCGACGATGTGGCTCCCGGGGCCTGGACTGCGTCCGCCGTCGGTATATCCACCCTTGCCTTCACCGTCGGGCATGCAATGGTTGAGTGGCCGGCCGCCGTATCTTACGGTCTTTTGATGTCCCTTTTGTGGGTGGTTCGCAAAGACCTTTTGTCCTGCATGGTGGCCCATGGCATCACCAATCTGGGCCTGGCCCTGTATGTTCTCGAGTCCGGCCGCTGGGGATTCTGGTAGAAAGCCGACGCTTTTATTGAAAAAGCTCGTTGGAAAGGATAACGGCCTCCGCCACTTCTCTCAGGGATTTTCTGGAATCCATACTCTTTTTCCTCAGCCAGCCATAGGCTTCATCTCCGTTCATTTTCCGGCTCAGCATCAGAATTTCTTTGGCCTGTTCGATTTTTTTCCGGGCCTCCAGCTCTTCCTGGATGACCCGGGTTTTGACCATGAGTTCGGTATTGACGATGGCAATGGCGGACTGGTTGGCCACAGCCTGGAGCAGGTTGACCTCGGTTTCGGAAAAATCATGGGGGGAGGCCGTGAAACAGTTTAGCACACCGATGACCTTGTCTTCCCTGGTGATCAGCGGAACCCCCACCATGGAGACCATGCCGAGCTTCCTGGCCATGTCCTTTTCCTTGAACCGGTCGCACTCCAGAACGTCTTTGAGAATCAGCGGAATTTTATGCGTGGCCACATATCCCACCACGCCTTCGTCCAAGTTCAGGGCCCGGTCCTTGATGTATTCCGGAGCTATGGACTGGGTGGCCTTGAGCCTTATTTTGGGCGGCTTTTCTTCTTCATTGACAATCCAGAGAGAGCAGATTTCGACGCCGGTTACCCGAGCCGTGACCATAACGATCAGTTTAAGCAGATCTTCGATGTACAGATCTGAAGTGATGGCCCGGCTGATGTCGGTCAATGCCCTGATGTAATCATCGTAGGTCTTATGGTTTTCCATGATGGGTGCGTCCTTGGATGAGTGTTTTTGCCTGCATACCCGGCTGTTGTTACAGCGGGGAGTTGGGTATCAGATCCCAGATCCCGCAGGGGCAGGCCCCTTTGCAGAAACCGCAGCCGATGCACAGATCCGGGTCGGCCCGGTATTCAAATCCGCCGGTCTCCGTTTCCAGTCTTTGAATAGCACCTTCTGGGCAGATAACCGCGCACAGGCCGCAATCCCTGCATTTTCCGCAGGAGGCGCAGTCGGTTCCACAGTCTTTCAAGGAGGCGGCACGGTTTTGCGGATCATAGTATTCCAGATGGATCCTGGCTTTGTTCATCTGGTCCAAAACCGCATCCGGTTCCGGATTTCTGCCGTCTATGATTCGGTCGATGGCCAGAGCCGCCCTTCTTCCAGCGCCGATGGCGTCGGTGATCAGGCCCGGACCCACCGTGTCTCCGACGGCGAAGACCCTGGGGTCCGAGGTTCGGTTGACGGCATCAACGGCGATGAATCCTTTTTCAACCCGGATGGCGTCATCCAGAAAATCCAGGTCCGGCACATCCCCGATGGAGACGACCACCGTGTCGGCGGGCATGACCTCTCCATCCTGAAGCACAACCCCCTGTTCGGTGATTTCCCGGGTAAAGCATGGCCAGCGGAACAGAGCGCCGGCGGCCTGGGCGTCTTCTTTTTCCTTGCCGAAGGCCGCGGGCTTCTGGATATCGATGAGGGTGACAGTTTCAGCGCCCAGGCGATGGGCTTCGGTGGCAACGTCACAGCCCACGTTGCCGGCCCCGATGATCACCACCCGGTCTCCGGGTTGGATCGTGCCCGCTTTGGCGGCCGCAAGGAAATCATTGGCCGGTAAGGCCCGTTCGATTCCTGGAACGGGCAGGGTCCGGGGTTTTGTAGAACCCGCAGCCACGATGGTGAAATCATAATCGTATTTGATCCTGGAAAAAATCTCGCGGTCCATGGTCTGGTTGAGTCGGATGTCCGGGATCAGTTCCCGGACTCGCTTGAGTTCCGCTTCCAGGATGTCTTTGGGGATTCTGGAACCCGGGATGACCGAGGTGATTTTTCCGCCGATGGCATTCCCTGTTTCAAACAGGGTGGCGGCGTGCCCTTTGAGGGTCAGTTGCCAGGCCGCGGAAATCCCGCCGGGTCCGGCCCCGATCACGGCGATCTTTTTTTTGCTTTTTTTAGCCGGTTTCGGGGGCTTGACGGTTTCTCCGGCCTTTCCCAGGAGCCGGACATTGATGGGGGCCATGTACTGCAGGTTCCGGGTGCAGGATGCCATGCAGGGGCTGGGGCAGAGATATCCGCAGACCGTGGCCGGGAAGGGCGTGTACATCAGGCCCGTTCGGACGGCGTCATCCAGATTGTCCTCCCGCACCATCCGCCATCTTTCCCGGACCGGTATCCCGGTGGGACAGGCCGACTCACAGGGCGCCATGAATCTTCCCTGCTCCCAGACCGGGATGTATCGTCTCAAATCGCCCCGTGTGATCAGGGGGATGGACCCTTTTTCGATTTCCTGGAGATCACCGATGAGTCCCCCCGGGCCCAGTTCCGCATCCCAGACCCGTTCCCTGAACCAGGACATGGTGGGTCTGTCCCGGCTTTCGGTTTTTTCCCGGGCGGATCTGGCTTGAATCAACCGCCACTGGGATCGGATGGAAAGGGCGGACATCCGTTGCGGCTTCCGGATTTTGTCCAGAAAAGCCTTGAGCCCGGCGAGAAGCCATTGCCATTCCGTATCGGACAGGTCGGTGATCCGGGCGTCTTTTTCTGAAAAACCGTCCACATGACCCCTGGCAAAGACTTTTCCGCCCACCATGCCCACCAGGGGCCGGTATCCCAGCACGGACCGGTCTTCCGGAGCGCCGTGGCCGCAGATGACGGCAATGCCGCCGGCCATGAATTCGCCGAAATAGTCGCCGGCCGATCCCAGAACCCAGAGTTCGGGAGGCTCGAATCTCGGGTTGTGCTTGGTCATGGTCATGCCCCTGGAGCCGATGGAGCCGCCGATATACACTTTGCCCTGGGCCGCTCCGTTCATGACCCCGTTGGAGGCGTTGCCGTGGACGATGATTTCCGCCCCGGCGTTGAGCCATCCCACATCGTCCGAGGCCGGGCCCATGATTTCGATGCGGGTGTTGGCATGGCCTAGGGACCCGGCCCGCTGACCGGACTGACCGGTGATCCGGATATGGATGTCTTCGGCGCCGGCGTCCCATAGCCGTCCGCCGATACCGTGCTGGCCGAAGGCTTCCACCTCTATGTTTCTTCGACCGTTTCGGATATGGTGATGGATGAGGTCTTCCAGAATCCTTGAAGACAGGCGTTTGTCGTCTTTTTTGCCGGTAAGTTTGATAAATGCGTCGCTGCTCATGATCGATCCTATTTAAACCGTCTATACCACATACTTGATGCTGAGGCGCGTTGCGGCCGCATGGTCGTCGATGCCCAGGGCGTCGGACATCCCGATGGGAAGGGAGGTGGACCGGCCCAGGGGGGCCACGATTTTTTTGAGTTCGGTATCAAAGGAAACAAACAGGTCCACAATCCGTTGAGCCACGTTTTCCGGATCCAGCCGCCTGTAAAGGCGCGGGTCCTGGGAGGTGATGCCCTTGGGGCAGATGCCCAGATTGCAGACGTTGCAACGGTCTTCCTCCGTTCCCACGCATCCGGCCGCGGCCTGCATGACATATTTGCCGATCTGGATGCCGCTGGCGCCCAGCATGATCAGGGCTGCGGCGTTGGCCGCCAGGTTTCCGTTTTTTCCGACCCCGCCGCCGGCAAAAATGGGGATTTCATTCTGCTTGCCGATCCGGGCCAGGTTGAGATAGGCGTCCCGGACACAGGAGGCGATGGGATGGCCCATGTGGTCCATGGATACGGTGTAGGCCGCTCCGGTGCCTCCGTCTTCGCCGTCGACGGCCAGGCCCCCGGCATAATCGTTCCGGGCCAGGTTGTTGAGTACGGCAAGAGCCGTGGACGAAGCTGAAATTTTGGGGTAGACCGGCACCCGAAACCCCCAGGCCATGGACATGGACAAGATCATTTTGGCCACGGATTCTTCGATGGAATACTGGGTCTGATGGGTGGGCGGACTGGGCAGGCTGACACCCTGGGGCACCCCCCGGATGGCGGCGATCAGTCGATTTACCTTGTGCCACATCAAAAGCCCGCCGTCACCTGGTTTGGCGCCCTGTCCGTATTTGATTTCGATGGCGCAGGGGTCCTCTTTCATGTGAGGGATGGCGTGGATAATTTCGTCCCACCCGAAATAGCCGGAGGCGATCTGAAGAATGACGTATTTCAGAAACCGGGAGCGTAGCAGCCGGGGCGGGCATCCTCCTTCACCGGTACACATGCGCACGGGCATTCCCAGCTCTTCGTTCAGATAGGCCACCCCCATCTGGAGCCCTTCCCACATGGTCGGGGACAGAGCCCCGAAGGACATGCCGCCGATGATGAGCGGATAGATTTCCCGAACCGGCGGGATCCATCCTTTTTCCCGGAGGCGTTTCATATTTTCCCTGGGCGGAAGGATCCGTCCCAGAAGGGTTCTCATCTCAAATTCATGTCGGCCGGCATCCAGGGCCGGGTCGGTGAGCATGGAGATCCGGATGAATTTGATGCGGTCCAAAATGGAGTGGGAGGCGTTTCTGCGTCCTCCTCGCCGTCGGGGAACGCCTTGCTGGTTGATGTGGAATTTGAGCCGGTCCAGTCCCGGATTCCTGATCGGGGCAATGGCGTCGTTGGGGCAGACCAGGGCGCACATGGCGCAGCCGATGCAGGCGTTTTCCACCCGGGTTTTCTGGCGGATCCCGTAAAATACGTCATATTCGGCGGAAGGAGGCGGGTCCTTGCGAATGGAAGCAAAAATCTTTTTTTTGCGGAACACGCCCAGTTCGACGGCCTGTACCGGGCAGACCGCCGTGCACTGCCCGCAGAAGGTGCATCGGTCATTGTTGTAGCGAATCTGCCAGGGCAGATCGTTCAGGCTTAGAGAGGAAGGTTCAAGGCTTCTGTTTGACGACATATTCGTATCTCCCGTCGGTCGGGGCCGACAATGGCTGTGTCCAGGTGCATGGGTTGAATATCGGCGGTTTTGTCCCGGTCCGGGATCACGGCGTCCAGACCGCAGATTTCGGAAGAAAATCCGAACAGACCGGGTTTGCCGCCCACCACACCCGGGCGCAGCTTTTTCCGGTCCTGGACCATGAACAGGGAATGATCCGGCAGGGTGCCGATTACGCAGTTGGGTCCGTCAATGATCAGGGGCCGGCAGGTCCGTTTCAGATGGGACAGGAATTCGGCATGGGGATGCAGGCGAAGGGCGCCGTCCTGCAAAGGTGTGATCACGTGTTTGTAGGCGTCGATACCCAGTTCCAGACCGACCATGGAAAAATGCAGAATATGGGCGAACACCTCGGAATCGGACTCATAGCCCTGGTAGCCGGGAACCCCCCGGGACAGCAGAAAATCCCGGATCGGCGTAAAAGCCGTGTTCTCCCCGTTGGTCATGGTGCAGTATCCCTTGATGAAAAAAGGGTGGCAGGCGTATAGGTTGATGGCGTAATTGGTGTTCTGCCGGCCCTGGGCCATGATGATGCGGGCGTGGAGCTCTTTGCGGTCCAGGCCGAGGTATTCGGCCAGCTGCATGGGATCTCCGATTTCTTTGATCATGATGGTGTCCGGCCAGAAAGAGAAAACCATCATATCCTTTTTTTCTTTCCCCATTTCACGTATTTTCAGCCGGGTCATCATGAGCCGTTCGGCTATTTCCTCCTGGCTCAGGTGGTCCCAGCCCTCCGGCAGCTCATAGGCCCGGATCAGGTACAGATCCCGCCGGGGAATTCCCTCCACCGGGGTTTTGGGCGTTTTCAGGGAAATTTTGTATTTGGTCAGAAACCCCTGGTCCATCATGAACAAATCCAGGCGGCGGATGCCCTCTTCGCTGAAAATTCCGGACAGGATCGGAGCATCTTTCATTTCTTCAAACGGACCGCCCAGGCCCTGGAGCAGAAGTCCCACCCCTGATCCGTCATGTCCTTCTTTCATCACATCCAGTGCTTTGACGGCCAGCATGGGAGAGACCGGATCATGGCTGGTCAATGCAAACAGGCGACACATCGGCGATTGTTCTCCTTACAGTAGGATGTTCTGGTTATCAATGGTGGTGACCACACCCGCCTTCTTTTTTGTTTTTCTGGGTCCGGCAGAGGTCGAAGATGTGAAACAGTTTCAGCTCGTTTTTTTCAAAAAGCGCGAGGTTCTCCCGAATGGTCGGCTTTTGGGCCTGAAAAATGCGGACGTTGTCCGAGGACAGGGTCTTTCTGGAGCCGTCCCCCATGCAGTTGGTGATCACGGCATCCACTCCGCTGTCCTTTCCCAGGACGCTGGTTTTGCATTTGGCCGTTCCGTCGGAAAGTTTCTGATTTTCCAGGAATTCACACGAAAGGCTGCGGGTATCCACGATCAGAAAATGGGAAGCCATGCCGAAATGCTCGTCGACAACGCTTTCAAGTCCGTTGTTTTCTTTTACAGGAAATGCTATCTTCATAATTTGTTCCTCCAGAATAGTCAGTCATCCGATCTTTATCATATTCAAAATCATAATAAAAGATAAGGGGTTGTTTTGTGTTGGCAAGAACGGTAACGGATTTCAATCTATGAAAAAACGGGGACTCTGGATTTCTGCGCCGATCATTGTCGGCCTGGGTCTTGCCTGGGCGATGGTTTTCCTTGTTTTTGACCCTGCCCCTCTGGTGTCCTCCCATCCCGACCTCACCCTGGACAATGTGAAACAGGTGAAAAAATTGATTCAGGATGGAAAACCCCGGGACCTGAAGCAAAAACAGATCAAGTCCGTCACCTTGACACAGGCGGATGTGAATCTTGTTTTGAATTACGGAGTGCAGCACGGGCTCGGGTGGGACAGGGTCTTTACACATGTGAGCCTGGCAGCGAACGTTGTGGAGGCACAATTGACCGTTCATTTTTCCGACAACCCCCATCTGAAAATCTTCGGTCGATTTTTGAACCTGTCCATGGTTTTGACCGGAAAGGGGCCTCGTCCGACACTACAGACTCTGACAATCGGAAAACTGAAACTCCCGGGTGTCTTTGTCAATCCGGTGCTTACGGCCTTGCATCGTGTTCTGGCCAATGCAGGGGCTTATCAAGGCTTGGTCAGGCAGACCCGGGCCCTTCAAGACATGTCCATAGAACCCGGCAGGATCACGATTGTGTATGAATGGGACCCTGAGGCCATGGGACGGATTCAGACCGGCGGCAAGTCCTTGTTGCTGTCGAAGGACCATCAGGAGCGGCTGGTTCTGTACCATAACGCGCTGGCGGATATGCTCAAACCCCATCAGAACAGGAAACTGTCTTTGACTCATGTGCTGCGGACCATGTTTGCGCTGGCGGAGAATCAATCAGCGGCCGGCAGTCGTCCGGATCAGGAAAACATGGCCCTGGTCCAGGTCCTTGCCCTTTACTCGGTCCGCATCGGCATAAAAGATTTTGTGGGTCTGGATTTGCAGCGCCGGATAAAACCCCGCGTACCCGTTACACTGACCATCGATGGCCGGCGGGACCTGGCTCAGCATTACCTGGTGTCCGCCGGAATTGCGGTGTCGGCCGGAAGTCGGTTGTCCAGCTTCGTCGGTCTGGCCAAAGAAGTGGATGACGCGGATCGGGGATCGGGATTCAGTTTTGCCGACCTGGCCGCAGACAAAGCCGGCGTGAAAACCGGGACCCTGGCGGTGGCATCTTCGGAACAGGCGGCACGCCTTCAGAAGCGAATGAAATCCGTTTTGACGGAGAGCGATTTTATGCCGGACATCACCCATCTTCCGGAAGGCATACGGGAGATGGAATTCCGGCGACGTTACACAGATCTCGATTCAGAAACCTACGCCCTGGTCAGCGAAGAGATCGACCGGCGGATCTCGGCCTGCCCCGTTTATCAATAAGCCCTGAAAAATAAAGCGTTTTTCGATTCGGACGCAATGGGTCTTGTTTTTTTCTTCCTGATGTTTTCTTTTCGGTACGGAAACGGTTTCTCCTTAGTTTATAAGTCGTGTTGGACGCTGGCATGTTTGATGCTTTTCATTTTCTGAAAATAATCCATCAACTTCATGTTCAGGAGGATGACATGCGCTGGAAATTCTGGGAAAAGGATAAGTCCGGAAAACTTGTCAAACGGACCAAACCCGGGGAGTTGCCGTCAATCGTGGGGAAATATCTGGTGGTGGACCTGAAATACGATCCGGACTGGGTCTGGCAGCTCAAAGCCGCCAAGATTGAAAAAGAGAACCGAAAGGGATTTTTCCTGTTCCGCATTTTCGATCCTTCCCTGGCGCTGATGAAGGGTATCAAAGTGCAGCACTACGCCACCCTGGACGATCATCCCGAGCTCATTTACTTTGACGGATGGTATGAGAAATTCTCCTGGCAGCTGCAGGTGAACGACCGTTACAAATCCATGGCCAAAGAAAGCGTGGCCTGAATTTTCACCGAAGCCGAAGGGCCTTGAGAGCTGATATTCTCTTCTGAAAAAACGGTTGAAAAAACATTTCAAATCAAGCTATTCTGATTCTGTCTCAAAGTTTACGCCGATGGAAATCCGTCAACCATATTTGGGAGGAGTCCATGAAAAACTTTTTTTGGAGCGTGTTTTTGTTTCTTTTGCTGACGGCATCGCCGGCTCCGGCGGCTGTCGACAATACGGCTCCGGTATCGCCGGTCAAGCTTGTTTTCATTCACCATTCGACCGGCGGCAACTGGCTGGGCGATGCCAATGACGACCAACCCTGGGGAGGGTTGGGGACGGCCCTTAAAAACAACAATTATTATGTCAGCGCCACCAACTATGGATGGGGACCCGGCGGGATAGGAGATTCCTCGGACATCCCCAGCTGGCCGAACTGGTTTACCGGACCGGACAGCGCCGAGGTCCTGTCCGCCTTGTACAATGAATCCGACCGGAATTTCGGTGATTTCGGGTCGTGGTCCCGCCTGGCGACCGATCCCGGCGGTGAAAATCAGATTGTTCTGTTCAAATCCTGTTTTCCCAATTCCGATTTATACGGGGATCCCGATGATGAAGCCGCCGAAGCCGTCGACGACCAGTTTACCGTCAGCAATGCCAAAGCCGTGTACAACCTTCTTCTGAGCTATTTCCAGACCCGTCACGGGATCAATGATTTTGGAACTACCGCTTACGGCGGTCCTTGTCCGCCATCCGGGACCCATCGGTACGAATTTAACATTTACGCTCTGGATACGACGTTGAATCTGGGATCGGGCGCGTCTAAATCAGAGGTCGTCCGGGCCATGTCCGGACATGTGCTTTCGCAGGGCCGATTGACGGGGACCTACGGCAACTGAACCATTTAAAATACATACTGGGGACGAAAACCCGCGGCCATGTGGTACGACATACCCTTGCGGTGATTTTTGCCGCCAGTCTGCTGGCCGAGCTGCTTTTTTCAGGAAACCGGCTTCAATTTCTGGAAAATTCCGTTTATGACACCTGGCATCGGATCTCCGGAATAAAGCCCTGGTATGAGCCCCGTGTCGTGATCGCATCCATAGATCGGGCTTCCCTGATTGAGTACAGGGAAGATCCCCTGGTGTTCTGGGGTCCTTATATGGCTGAAGCCTTGTCCACTCTGCGTCGGGTCGGGGCGGCGGCTGTGGGTATCGACATCATTTTTATGGTGAGCCCGGAATCCTGGCTTCAGAAAATGGAACTCAAAGGATCCAATGTCGGCCGGACTTATGATCTGTCTTTCAGGCATCAACTCAATCTGGGGCGGGTCGTCCTGGCCGGTCACGCGGAATGGCCCAGGCCCGGTCAGGAAGATGTGATCCTTCCGGTGGCGGAGTATCTGTATTCCCTGCCCAACGGAGCGGCGGACGTCGGTTTGAGCAATCTTTACCAGGACAGGGACGGCGTGATCCGGTCCTATTTCGTGACCCTGTTTGAGAGCGGGCAGCCCCCGGATAAAACCTTTGCCGCGCTTCTGACCCTGCGGGCCGGGATGACGACCGGAAATGAAGGGTCGGGTCGCATCGGATTCGTCGGCCCGCCGGGAACGGTTCCTCGGGTCTCCTTCAAGGACCTGATCCATCCGGAAGACCCACTGCTTCAGGAGCTTGAAACCGTTCTGGCCGGCAAGATCGTGATCCTTTCCGTGGAAGAGGGCGGGTTCAACGATTTTCACCTCACACCCTATTCCGGCGGCTTTTTTTACAGTGGAGGCATGCGGCTCATGTCGGGTTCGGAAATCCATGCCAATATTATTGAATCCATGGTAGCGGGTCGATCTCCGCGTGATCTTCCCGGAATCCTGAGAATCATCTGGCTGGTGCTTCTGGTGTCGGTCGGCTGTTTTCTGTTCCAGATTTTTCCGCTGCCGGCCGGATTCGCTGCTGCGGCGGGTTTGGCCGGAACGGCGGCCCTGGTTTCCTATGTTCTGTTCCGGCAGGACCTGGTTCTGCCTCTGTCGCCGGTGGTGTCGGGTCTGGTTCTGTCCTGCGCCGGAATCCTTCTGACCCGCTTCACCCAGGAAGAACGCACACGGATCAAAATGGAGTCCATTTTCAGCCCCTATCTTTCGCAATCATTGCTGACCCGGCTGCTGGCCGTTGATCAGAAACCCTCCCTGGGAGGGGAAGCGGTATGTATAACAGCCCTTTTTTCCGATATCCGGAATTTTACCGCTTTGTCTGAAACCCTGTCGCCGGAAGAAGTGGTGGAGGTGCTGAATCTGTATTTCGGATGGGTCTGCGATCTGATCGAACGGCACGGCGGGATGGTGGATAAATTCATCGGAGATGCTGTCATGGCCATTTTCAACGCTCCCGTACCCTTTGCCGACCATCCGGAAAGAGCGCTTCGGGTGGCTCTGGGTCTGATCAAAATAGCGGAAGACGTCCAAGAATGGCTGATGAATCGGTTCCCGAACCGAACCCTTCCCGCGTTCAGGATCGGGGTGGGCATTCATACCGGCGAGGCTTTGATGGGCAATATCGGATCTCCGCGGCGCATGGCGTATACCGCCATCGGCGACACGGTAAACATCGCCTCCAGACTGGAAGGTCTGTCCAAAAATCTGGGCTGGACAATAGTCGCCAGCCGGCGTACTCTGGAGACGGCACAGGCTGAAATTCTGATTGGCCGGTTAGAGACCATCCAGCCCAGGGGCCGGCAGGGATCGATGGATATTGTGGAGATCCTGGGGATAAAAGAAACGGATTCAAAGCGGGAGGACAAAAATGAAAAATTTGTTTAAACCTTCTCGACTCATCCTGGGAACGGCCTTGGCTTATATGGCGTTCATGGCCGCGCATGCCTGGTCGGCGGAAGCTGTTTTCGGAATGGTGACCCTGCTTCAGGGCCAGGCCTGGTATGCAACTGAAGGAAAAAAGGAAAAAGAGCCGTTGTCGGCATTCATGAGAATTTACACGGGAGACAGTGTCACCCTCGATGCCGGAACCACCATTCAGCTAATTGCTTTTGATACCGGCCGCAAAGAAACCTGGCAGGGCCCGGAGGTCTTGACCATTGATGCGGAAAAAGGGGCCCTGGCCCTGAATTCGAGCCGCCAGCCGGAGATCAGCAAAATGCCGGACGTCGTCGCCCGGGAGGTTCGACGGATATCCAAAATCATTGACCCGTCGGCCTTCCAGAACTCCGGCGCGAAAATTGTCAGAGGATCGTCGGATAAGGAAACAGAACCCATCGCTCCGGTGGATCTGGAAGTCAGTGAGGAGCGCGAGCTGAATCTTGCCCGAACCACATACCAGGACTTGTTGAAACAGACCGGAGCTTCGGACATAACTCCGGAACTGTTTTTGTTCAGTGTCCTGGCTGATTTTGATCAATATGATGAAATGAAGAAACTCATCGACGTGATGAAGCAGAAACAACCCGGCAACCCCACCATCGATCGATTGACAACCTGGGTGGAGAGCCAGCAATGAAGGCGCATCTGATACTCGCGTGCCTGGTTTTTTCTATCCTTCTGATGAATGGATCGGCCCAGGCCCTTGGCGATGAATCGGGTCCGGCTTCTTTTCGGGAAAATGCCCGGAAGGCCCGTGAAGCAGGATTCAGGGGAGATTTTGTCGGTGCCGCCCTCCTGTGGGAATCCCTGGCTGACGAGCAACGGGCGTCCGGTCGGATGGCGGATTCGGCCCGGAGTTTGATCCGGCTGTCCGAAGCCTGCCGTGCCATGGGGAATGTCCGGAAAGGCCTGGACGTCCTGGAACGGGCCGAACAAACGATTCAGGGCGTAAAGGCCCCGGACCTGTCCTTTTTCATAGAGGCGGGGCGGGCTAACCTGTATTCCCAGTCGGGTGAATTGGCTCAGGCCGAGGCGGGTTTCCGGAAATGTTTCAACCTGGCTGAAACCATGGATGACCCATACGCAAAGGCTTTGCTGCACCTGTATTACGCCAATCATCTATTTATCCGCCGCGAATACGGTCCGGCCCTGGACCATTACGAACGATGCCTGTCGGCGGCTCGGGAACTTAAGGATATGATCCTCTCCGTGAAAGCCGGCATCAATCGCACCCGGGTCCGGCAGACCGTGGAACCGGACCGGATCAACATCCGTGATCTGACGGATTTGCTTGAGGCGGCCCGGCGACTTCCCGAAAGCCATGACACTATTTTTTCCCTTATCGGCATCGGCCGGATGGCGGCCCTGTCATCCTTGACCGGTCCGGCCTGGGAGGCCCTGTCATCGGCCTTGGCCATGGCGGATCGGATCGGTGACACCCGGTCCGTCTCCCAGGCCCTGGGTGCCCTGGGGGATCTTTACGCCGAAAACGGCCGAACGCAAGAGGCGCAGGAAAGCTATCGCAGGGCTGTTTTTTCAGCCCAGGCAGTAGGGGCGACCGATCTGCTGTTTCGGTGGGAGTGGGGTCTGGGGCGAGAGTATGCGCGTCTGGGAGAAGTGGACAAAGCTGTCCAATCCTATGAACAGGCCGTGGCTCATATCACGGAAATCAAAGAAGACCTGGCTGCGGACTGCAGAAAGAACTCGCCGTCCCATTTCAGAGAAACCGTGGGGCCGGTCTATCTTGAACTGGCTAACCTGCTTTTAAAACGCAGCGCGTCTCAGACGGATGCGGATAAAAAGCAAAGAGATCTGGAAGCGGTTCAGAACACCCTGGAAGAAATGAAAAAAATGGAACTTCAGGACTATTTCCAGGATGATTGCGTGATCGCCATGAAAACCAGGGAATCGGCCCTGAACCGGCCCTTGTCCGGGACAGCCGTCGTCTATCCGATCCTTCTGCCGGACCGGCTGGAAATCATCGTCACCTTTCACGGGGTCATGAAGCAGTATGCCGCGGACGTGACAGCCGATGATCTCACGGCTTACATCCGGAACCTGAGAAAAAAGCTTGAGGACCCCAACAGTCGTTTTCTGCGGTATTCAAGCAAGCTTTACGACTGGCTGGTCCGTCCTTTTGCATCCGATCTGGCCGGCCAAGAGATCCATACCCTGGTCTTCGTTCCGGACGGACCATTGCGGACCATCCCCATGGCGGCCCTCACCGACGGGCAGGCCTTTTTGATAGAGAATTTTGCCGTGGCCACCACCCCCGGTCTCGTGGTCACCGATCTGATGCCTTTTTCCTATTCAGGGGCCAGGATCCTGCTGACCGGGATCACCGATGCGGTTCAGGGGTTCTCCCCCCTGCCGGAGGTGGCGCGGGAGCTCAGGGAAATCCAGCGGGTGTTTGACGCCGAACTGCTCATGAACCAGGATTTTGATTCGGACGCCATTCAGAAGAGCCTTCAGCTCAAGCCGTTCAATATGGTTCACATCGCTTCCCACGGGCAGTTCGACCGGGATCCGGCCCAGACATTTGTCCTGACCCATAAAGACCGACTGACCCTGGACCGGTTGGAAGCGCTCATGGGTCTGAGTCATTTCCGGAAAGAACCGGTGTCTCTTCTGACGCTGAGCGCCTGCCAGACGGCCATGGGCGACGACCGGGCCGCCCTGGGTCTGGCCGGGATAGCGGTCAAGTCCGGAGCCCGCTCGGCCCTGGCCGGCCTCTGGTCCATCAGTGACCGGGCCACGTCTTTTCTGGTGGTGGATTTTTACAGGCATCTGAAGGAAAATCCCACAATGTCAAAGGCCAAGGCCCTTCAATTGGCTCAGAAAAGCCTCATCCAATCCGCAGAGTACCGTCATCCAGCTTTCTGGGCGCCTTTTCTGCTGATCGGCAACTGGCTTTAAGGGTGTTGGGGTTCGGGCGGCAGGCCGCCGCGCCCGGTTCGGACCAGGGTGCTGGATCTTCGGTTCGTTCGGTTTTCACATCCGTCCAGAGTCAGTTCCGGAGGCAACCGGTATCCGGGAAGCACGGCCAGCCCGGCCCCCAGGTCCGTTTCCGGTGTTTCGATGGTGACAATGCCGTCAATGCCCAGTTCGGACGAAGCCTGGACCACGCTGTCCGGATTCGGGAAATAATAGTCCGCGATCATGCGGATATTGCCGCCGTTGCCTCCCTGGGCATCGGCGATGATCCGGCCGTTGTCCAGGATGATGAATACAGGGTCGATGGTGATATTGCCGCCGTTGCCCTGCCCGCCCCCCACCGAAGTGGTGAAGGTGCTGTTTGTCAGATAAAGGATGGTCCCGACGGAGACGGAAATATCTCCGCCGTCCGACCCAATGGTCCGGGTGGTGACGGCGCTGCCGGTCGCATTCAGGGAAAATCCAGCGGAAATGGTTATGGATCCGGCATCTCCCGTGTCCGAGCTGCTGGAGGAGATCAGGGACTGATCGTATAGATCGATATGATCCGCTGATATCAAAATATTGCCGCCGTTTCTATGATTCCGGGTTTCAGAGGTGATCCAGCCGTTGGACAGGGTGATCCGGGGGGCCGTCATCCGGATATCGCCGGCCTTGCCCTCGTAAGAACACAGGCTGCTGACCGTGCCCCCTGTCAGGTTGATTTCCTCGTCCGCCGAAATGTCGATTCGTCCTTCGGTCCCGGTTCCTCCGGCGGAGCCGGTGATGGAGCCCGAATTCGAAATGTCGAGACGGCCTGCGGAAACGGCTATTTCTCCCGCATTCCCGTATGAAAGCAGTCCGGTATTCACCGCAATGGTCCCATGGTCATCGATGGACAGGAGGGGCGTTTTTACCTGGATCCGGCCGGAATTGCCTTTGCTGCGGGTTCTGGAGACCAGACCGCTGGGAAGCTGCCCGGATTCCCCTGAAATTTCGACGGCATTTTCAGCGGAAATAAAGATGTTTCCGGCCGACCCCTCGTAAATCGTCGAACCAAAGCTGTCGACGCCGATCTGTCCGCCGGACGCCAGGATGAGAGTGCCGGTATCCACGAAGATGTCACCCCCGTTGCCGTCCGTGTAGGTCCTGGCCCCGATCTGTCCCGAGTTTTCGACGGTAATGAACGGGGAAAGGATGTGAATGTCGCCGGCGTGGCCGGGGGTGGTCGAAAAAACATCGGTATGAATGCCCGTATAGAGAGGATGGCTGTAATTGCGCCATTGTTCCAGGTCTTCTCCCTGACCGGATATCCACAGGCTTTCCCGGGCATGGATGTGAAGTTCGCAGGGTTCCGACGCCGATGAGGGCCTTCCCCAGATAAAGGCTCCGTCCGCTATGCGCAAAGTGTCGGCAAAGATGGTCATATCACCCCCCACAACAATGGCCTGGGAATCCAGAACCATTTCGGCCGCTGAAATTTCCAGATCCTGGAGGGGGCCCGTGGATGTGTTCCCGGCCAGATAGATCTGAGCGCCGTCGGAGAGGGTCAGGAGAGGCGCTTCAATCACGATCCGGCCCGATGACCCGCCGGCGGTGGTCTGGGTGAAAACCCCGCTTCGGTAATTATTTTCGTCTTTTCCTGAAAAAGTGGCGGACCGGGCCACGGACAGACTCAGATCCCCGGCCCTGCCGCTACCGTAGGTAATGGTTCCGATCTGGCTGACTTCATCCATGATCAACGTACCGGCTCGGATTTGAATACCTCCCCCGTCGCCGTTTCCTTCGGTGAGGGTCAACAGGGATGACCCGTCCATCATGTGGAGGGTGTCGGCGACCTCGATATCCAGAATGCCGTCCGGGTTTTCTCCGGTATGGTACATGAAGGCGATGGCCTGGTCCATATACAGGTTTCCGGCCCGGATGGTAATGGAGGCGATTTCCCGGCCGCTGGAAGCGATGGTGCTCTGCCGATTCAGCCACAGATCGCCGGAAGGGGGCAGACCGCTCCGATCGGCTCCGGTAAGGCTGGATTCACCGGCGACCCCACGGCCGGCAAGATAAATCGCGCCGCCCTCAAGAATGTCGACGGCGCCGGAAATGGTCATATCTCCGCCCACTAGAGACAGAATGGTCCCCTGGGCTCCCTGGAGAGATCCATAGACATGGATGGAAGAAGGATCGTCCATGAGAAAACCGAAGGCCTCGGGCGGGGTGGATGAAAGAACGGCGGCTTCAACGCCAGAAGTTTCAAATGTTCGACCGTCGCCCATTTTGAGGTAATCGGCGGTGGATGCGAAAAAAGATCCGTCGACGGTCAGGGAGGCATTGGGGCCGAAAACAAGACCTCTGGGGTTGATCAGGTAAAAATGGGCGCCGGGAATCAGGGAAACGATCCCTCCGTCGATGAATGATGCGTCCGGGCCGGTCACTCGGGCGATGATGCTTTCGACGCCGTCCGGACCGCTGAATAAGGCGTTTTCGTCCATGCCGAGACTGAATTCACGGAAACTGTGGAAAAGGTTGTTTCCGGATCGTCGGCCGAAATCCGCGGAAATGGCATACCCCGGCCCATTGATCGGACCTTCCGGCCCCAGGGTGCCGTCAAGGCTGACCTGAGCGGAGAGCGGGCCCGGACCGGATAGCATGATCCAGAGGGCGGAAACAAGGCGGCCGATCAGACGACAAAATTTCGGGCGCCGGCGTGGGAGGGTCATGGTTGGTTTCCGATAATCCAATCGGAGGTCAGCGGTTTTTCCGGATCGGAAAACAAACCGCCGCTGCCGGTCCGGATCAGGGTACTCTTGGAACCGTCGATTTGACTGTCACACGGATTCAGGGTCAGTTCAGGGTGTTTCCGGTATCCGGGAAGCAAGGCCAGTCCGGCTCCCAAATCCGTTTCCGGGGTTTCGATGGCGACGGTGCCGTCAATGCCCAGGTCGGACGACGCCTGGACCACACTGCCCGGATCCGGGAAATAATAGTCCGAGACCAAACGGATATTGCCTCCACTGCCTTCATGGGCGTTGGCGATGATGCGACTGTCGTCCAGGATGATGAATACGGGGTCGACGACGATGTTGCCGCCGCTGCCCTGACCGCCCGCCACCGATGTGGTGACGGCACTGTCGGTCAGCCGGAGATAATCCCGGCATAAAATGTCGATGTTGCCGCCGTCCGCCATCAAGGCTTCCGATAAAATGCCCGAGGTCCCTTTCAGCTCTATTGCCGGGGCTGAAACCGAGATGTCTCCGGCCCACCCGGTTGAAAAACTGCTGGAAGTGATCCCTCCGCTGTCGGTCAATGTAAGTGTCCCCAGGGATTCGACACGGATTGTCCCCCCGTTTCCGGATGATTTGGGTCCGCTTTGTGCGGCGATGCCGGTGGGGGTCCCCCGGCCGTCGATGAAAATTCGGCCTGATCGGACCGTTATGCTGCCGCTGTTTCCCTGTCCCCAGGAAGACGATATGATCAATCCGCCGTTGATGATCTCCAGCCGCTGGTCGACCTCAATCGCAATGTTTCCGCCGGTGCCGGAAGAAAGTGCGGCTACCCCTGCCGTAATGCCTGTGCCGTTGGGATGATTCTGGTTGTCGATAAGCATGCTGCCGGCCCGGATATCGATATCGCCTGAGTCGCCGGGTCCGAAAGTTTGACTGCTGATGGCCCCCCCGTTCAAAAGTTCGACGGCTCCGTCGGTCTGAACTTGAATGAAACCGCCCCGGGCGACTGCTGATTCGGAATAGTTTTCCGCGTCGATTCTGGCCAGGTTGCCCTGACCGTCCAACCGGATATTGCCGGCCCCGACATCCAGATTGCCGGCGGATCCGTCTCCGAAGGAGGAGACCAATATAAATGCGTTATTCAATAATTCGAGGTTTTCGGAAACCCGGATGCGGACATTGCCCCCGTTTCCGGATGCTCCGTACGCTACTGCCGACAACAACCCGGAACCCTTATCCGAGGACCCTTCAATCAGGATGTCGTCGGCAAGGATGTATATATCCCCTGAATTTCCCTGTCCGTATGTGCTGCTGGTGATGCCTCCCCCGTACTTCATTTCCATTGACCCGCCGGCTCGCACATCCACCTTTCCGGCGGACCCCATGCCCAGGGTATCGGCATAAATATAAGCAGTACCGATCAACGCCAGGTTTTCTGCCACATGAAGATGGATATCCCCTCCGTTTCCTTCGGCGTCTTCTCCCACGCCGGAAACAAAACCAGAGGAGATGGCGGAGCCTCCCTCGACAAGGATGTTGGCCGCGGAAACGGTCATCCTCCCCGAATCCCCCTGTCCGAGGGTATTGGTGCTGATACGGGCGCCGTCCATCATTTCCAGTGATCCGCTCAGTTCAACGAGAATATCGCCTCCCCTGCCCACGGCTTGCGGTCCGATCTGAGCGGCCAGGCCGGTCATCAGCCCTTGTCCGTCAATAGTCATGTCCGTTGAGTGAAGATGGACGTTGCCCCCGTTTCCCCTTCCCCAGCTGGATGCCAGAATGGACCCGCCGTTGAGAATGTCTACCGTCCGGTTGGCCGTGATGGTGATGTTTCCCCCGTTTCCCGAGGCGTTTTCTGCGACTCCGGCCGCCATGCCCGTACCCTTTGGGCTATCCTGGTTGTCGATCCGTAAAGCGCCGGTCTGAATCACTATATCGCCGGCATTTCCGCCGCCGCAGGTGGAGGTCGAAATGCCGCCGCCGTTGAGGATATCCAGGCGGTTTCTCGCCTGAATGTGAATGCTTCCACCATCCGCTTCAGAATCGGATCCCACCTCGGCCTGAATCAAAGCCTGATTGCCGCGACCGTCGAGCAGAATGGTATTTGCCGTTATCTCGACGCTTCCGCCGGATCCCTCAGCCGTTGTGTCGGCATTTATGAATGCGTTGTCGATCAATGACAGACTGTCGGATTCAATGGATATCCGCCCGCCGTTGCCGGCGGCTCCCAGCTCGACCGTGGCGAAGATCCCGGATCGGTTTTCACCGCCCTGAATCAACGTCTCTCCGGCCCGGATGTTTATTTCACCGGCATCTTCGTCCCCCAGGGACAGCATGCTGATGGTGCTTCCATCCGTAATTTCCAGACTGGTGACGGCCTGGATGTCTATCAATCCGCCGCCGAAGGTGTCGGATGTTGCCGAGTTGACATAGGACCGGCCGCTGACCTGAACCCGCCCTCCCCGGATGTGGATATCCGCGTCGCAAAGGGCGGAATCCGAAATGGAGTATCCCCAGACAACGCTTCCTTCGGAAATAACCACGTCTCCCCCGTTTTCAGGGCTGTCAATGAAGATGCCCCCTCTATCCAGCCGGACTTCTCCGGCGGCGCTCAGGCCGATCAGGTTCATGCGCCCGGACGGCGCGCCCACCAAAGTCCCTTTCAGAGAAATATCGCCGCCGATCAAGGAAAAAGTCTGATGATCCTGGAAATCCAGACGGCATTTTTCCAGAGAAATGGCTGCGGGCGCGTCCAGAAAGCCGAAGGCTTCGACCGGCGCGGTTGCCAGCAAACTGTCGGCAGGCCGGGAAGCGTCCATCCGCCCTTCCTGGTCCAGAATCAGGTAATCCGCAGTGCTCAGATGAACGGCACCCGAGATGTCCAGGACGGCATCGGGTCCCAGCATGATTCCGGACGGATTCAGGAAATAAAAATTCACCGGACGGATGTCCGAACAGATTCGGCCGTCTATGAAAGAAGCCTTGCCTCCGGTGACCCGACCGATAATGGTTTCGATGGAATCCGGGCCGGAAAAAACGGCGGATTCGCCGGGAAAAAGGTCGAATATTTGAAAACTGTGGAAAAGCGTGGAACCGGACGAATGACCCAGGTCGTCCGTAACGGCGTATTGAGGCCCGGCGAGCGTCACTGCCGGTCCAAGGGTGCCGTCTGTGGAGATTTCTGCTTTCAAACCGGTCGATGCGGCTGTCAGAACCCAAAAAGCAAAAATTCCGGTGATTTTTCTGGCTATAACAGATCCCATTGCACTGAAAAATAGACCCCTGAATCCTGAAGGTCATCTCCTGTGTTGTCGATATCTTTTAATTTTTCGGCAAAATATACCTGGGCATGAAGTTTGTCGGACGGGTCCCAGCGAATCCCCAGGCCCAGGCCCATAAGGGTTTGCGGCCCCGGGCCGTCTCCTTTGTTCCAGGCCTTTCCCCAGTCGAAAAAAGGGGCCAGCTGAACCACGCCGTCTTTCTGGCCGCGGCTGATTTTCGGAATGGGCAGTCTGGCCACGGGAAACCGGTATTCCACCGATGCCATAACGCTGCTGTCCCGGACCAGCTGATTTTCCCGGTATCCCCGGACCGTATTGAAACCGCCGAGGGAGAATCGCTCCAGGGGAGGCAGGGACTCGTTGCTGAGCTGAAATCCGGATTTGAGTATCAGCAGATCCCCCTGGACGATGTCGTAGCGCTTGCTCCATTGGAACTGGGTGAGCCAGGCTAGAAACTCACCGTCGGGTTCTGAAATAAAAGAATCCGAATCCAGGATGTCCCATCCCAAGGACAGGACGGAGCGGAGGGCGAACACTTGATTCGGCCGGTACAGAGTCAGATCTGCGGACAGGCGGCCGACGAAAATGTCGGTTTCACCGTCCCGGATATTGTTGGAAAAAGAATAGGGCTCTCCGAACAGAAAGGTTTTCGAGGACCGTTTCTCCCCGGTGAGGCTGACGGACAGCTCCTGCCGGGGTTTTTTGATTATGGGACGGGTCAGGCCCAATCCCATTGTTTCGGCATCGCTGGTGATATCGATGAGATCAAAGGGGTCTTCAATGATCCGGATGTTGGATCGGTCATAGAACAGAGAAAGGCCGAGATCCGGGGAGGATATGGGAATCGTGTACCGGAAGGCGTACTCATCCGCTCCGGACGTGTGCTTCCATCGACCCGACAGAGCGTCTCCCCATCCGGAAAGGTTGATGTGCCGGAGAGAAACTTCCGGGCCGTGGCTGCCCGATACCGGCGTGTTGTCGTTGGCATATTGAACCGACATTTTCAAGGACCCGGATTCGGAGACCCGGACATTCAGTACGGCGTCTCCCGGTGTCAGGCCGGGGGACAGCGTGCCGTTCAGTCTTTCGATCAGGGGATCCTGGTGAAGGATCTGCATTTTTTCCTGGAGGGTGAGGATATTGAATGGTTTGTCAGGATCCGGCCTGAGCCGGTTCAGCACATAGCCGGGTTTAAGCCTTCGGGTTCCGGTGATGTTTATCTCGTTCAATCGGCCTTCGATGATCTTGAAGACGATCACGCCGTCCACGACTTTCTGGTCCGGCAGAATGGCCCCGGAATTGATATATCCCTGATCGATATACCGCCGGGTGACGGCGTTGCGAAGTGCGTAGAGTTCCGTGGAGTCGACGGACCTTCCTGTATAGGGTTTTGCGATGGCCTGAAGCTCCTCGTCGCTCACCGCCTGATTGCCTTCAAACCGAAAAGCCCGGACATAAACCGTCTGAACGGCGGATAGTTTTTCCGGATCCGGTTTGGGCAACGGGGGAAGAACCATGCCGGGGGCTTGCTTCCAGGGTTCGTATTCAGGCAGGGGGGTCTTTCGGTCAAGGGTCGGGGGGGTGAACTGGTCCGGGCTGAAAGGAATCGGCGGATGGGCCTGGGCTATACCGGAAAGGATCGCCGAAAGAGCCGCCGGGATGAGCAGAAAGAGATGCCTGGTATGTATCATGGTCATATCCTGAATAAAGGGTCCGTCTGCTGGATGCCTTTCAGATGATCAATATCGATATGCCGTTTACTATAAGCCGGGGCCAAAAGAATTACAATTAAAAATATCAATTTGTTTTCATTGGGAAATTCATTTATAATCCGGATTATTGATTCTCTGAACCCATGGGGGGGAACCGGCAACATGAGACCAAGGCTGTTTTCATTTCCGCACCCTGACCGATATTTGTTCGTTTTGCTGGTCTTTTT
>CAZQIX010000040.1:0-33589 GCA_964593855.1 uncultured Desulfobacula sp.
TTTTTATTTGCAAAACCAACTTATATAATTGATAACTAAAAATCAACATTTACCATTTGATTCAGGATTTAATTCATCTGCCATGGAAAAGAACGACGCCATTTATCTGAAAGATTACACCCCGCCGAATCACCTGATCGACCATGTGGACCTTCTCTGTGACATCGGGGCCGATCATTGCCTTGTGACTTCCCGGATGAAAATCCGAAAAAACCCGAAAACCGGCGGCGCGCAGGTCCCGCTTGTGTTTGACAAAGGAGATTGTGAAATCGTGTCCGTTTTTGCGGACGGCATGCTGCTTCTTCCCGCCGAATATGAGGCGGACGGCGAATATTTCAGGCTGTCCGCCACTCCGGAGCAATTTGAACTGAAAATCACGACCCGGCTGACGCCTTCGGAAAATACAAGCCTGGAAGGCCTTTATCAATCAGGCGATATCATTTGTACCCAGTGCGAATCCCAGGGGTTCCGAAAAATCACCCCGTTTCCGGACCGGCCCGACATCATGGCCACGTATTCCTGCACGATCATTGCGGACAAAACGGATTATCCGGTGCTCCTGTCCAACGGCAACCGGATCAAGAGCGGTGATCTCCCCGACCATCGCCATTTTGCCCGATGGGAGGACCCGTTTAAAAAGCCCTGTTATCTGTTCGCCCTGGTGGCCGGAGACCTGGCCCATATCCGGGACTTTTTCGTCACCCGTTCCGGAAGGCGGGTGGAGCTGCGGATCTATTCGGAAAAAAGAACCATCCATCAGTGCGAACACGCCATGACTTGTCTGAAACAGGCCATGGCGTGGGATGAACAACGATTCGGGCTTGAATACGACCTGGATCTCTATCAGATCGTGGCCATCCATGATTTCAACGCCGGGGCCATGGAAAACAAAGGGTTGAACATTTTCAACTCGAAATTTGTTCTGGCCGATTCCGGAACGGCAACGGACGATGATTTCATGAATGTTCAGGCCGTGATCGGACATGAATATTTTCACAACTGGACCGGCAACCGGATTACCCTTCGAGACTGGTTTCAGCTCAGTTTAAAGGAAGGGTTGACGGTGTTCCGGGACCAGGAATTTTCCTCCGACCTCAATTCCCGGGGAGTTGAACGCATCACCAACGTCCGGAACCTGAGAGCTTTTCAGTTTCCCGAGGACGCGGGGCCCATGGCCCACCCCGTTCGGCCCGAATCTTATATCAAAATGGATAATTTCTACACCATGACGGTGTATGAAAAAGGATCCGAGCTGATTCGAATGATGCATCGACTTCTGGGCGAAGCGGATTTCATGAAAGGGATGGCCCTTTATGTGGAGAGGTTCGACGGAATGGCCGTGACCATCGAGGATTTTATCGAAGCCATGGAAACGGCCGGGGATAGGGATCTGACCCAATTCAGACTATGGTACGCCCAGTCCGGAACCCCCACGGTAACGGTGACACGGGATTATGATCGGCAATCGAAAAAACTGTCCATTCGTTTTGACCAGCATACGCCGCCCGATCACAATCAGAGCGAAAAAAAGCCTCTTCACATTCCTGTGGGATTCGGACTCCTGGACGCGGACGGGCGCGACATCACTCCACCGGGCAAAGACCTGATCGAATTGACAGGTGAAACCGACGTGGTCGTTTTGGATGAGGTCCCGGAAAACAGTCTGCCTTCGGTGTTTCGTCAGTTTTCGGCTCCGGTGAAGGTGAAAACCGATTGGACGGTTTCGGAACTGGCTTTTCTCATGGCCCACGACCGGGATGAGGTCAGCCGCTGGGATTGCGCCCAGACCTTGTTTTTCAAGGAAATCCGCCGGATGGTCGGTGAAATTGAAAACAAAAAGACGCCCGAGGTGTCCGAGAATCTGATCCGGGCCTTTGCCGAAGCCTTGGAAGAGGATCAAACGGATCGGGCTTTCAAGGCCAAACTTCTGACCCTGCCGTCGGAAATTGAGATCCGGGATGAATTCAATCCCGTGCCCGTCGAAGCCGTCCACCAGGCCGGGAATGTTCTGGAAAAGACCCTGGCGAAGCGGCTGAAATCACTTTTTGTGCATGTGATGGAGACCTGTTCCCAGTCCGATCCCCTGAGCCTCTCCCACCGGGCCATGGCCGACCGGAGTCTGAAAAATCTTTGCCTGTCCTATCTCGGCGCCTTGAATGAAAAAGAAACCTCGGACCTGGTATTTGACCACTTCGTATCCGCTCGGAACATGACCGATGAATCGGCGGCCTTAAAAATACTCTGCAACCTGGATATCGACATCAAACAGAGGGCGGTTCAAGCATTCCACGACAAATGGCGGCATGACAAACTGGTGCTGGACAAGTGGTTTGCGATCCAGGCGGGCTCCTCCCTTCCGGACACCCTGGATCGGATCAAAATCCTTGTCCGCCATCCCGACTTTTCCATGCGCAATCCCAACAAAGTCAGGTCTCTGCTTCATCTTTTCGCCCTGCAGAATCATTTCCAGTTCCATCGTGCGGACGGAGCCGGGTATGCGTTTATCGCAGACCGGATCATGGACCTGGACCCCGTCAACCATCAGGTGGCGGCCCGCCTGGCCGCGTGCTTCAATCACTGGAAAAAATATGACGAACAACGGAAAACCATGATGAAAAAGGAACTGGAGCGAATCCTGGGCGTCCGGACCCTGTCGAAAAACGTGTATGAGATCGTGTCCCGGGCATTGGCTTGAATAAGGTTTCCAAGCCCGTTTGTTTTACAGCCGCCAGTAATGAACACCTGCCTGCCCGGCCTGGCTACTGTCAAACACGGATTTCACATCAATGAAGCACCCGTCCGGCATCAGCATGCCCCGGTAGTCGGACAGCTTTTTTTCCAGATAGGATCGGTGGGGAACGGCCAAAATCAGGGCCGACAGATCTTTGAGTTCTTCGAACGGGCAAAGCCGGACCCCGTAATAGGCCGTGGCTTCGTCCGGATCGGCAATGGCGTCGTGGACCAGCACCTGTGTTCCATAGGAGCGGAGTTCTTCGATGATGTCAATGACCCGGGTATTTCTCAGATCGGGACAATTTTCTTTAAAGGTCAGGCCCAGGATGCCGACTCGCGCGTCTTTGACTGCAAAGCCCTGTTGAATCATCATTTTAATGGTCTTTTCGACCACGAATCGGCCCATGTTGTCGTTGATTCTGCGTCCGGCCAGGATAATGTGGGGGTGGTAGCCTTCGGATTCGGCTTTGAAGGTCAGATAATACGGGTCGACACCGATGCAGTGGCCGCCCACCAGGCCGGGTCTGAAGGGCAGAAAATTCCATTTGGTTCCGGCAGCTTCCAGAACGTTTCGGGTATCGATCCCCAGTTTGTCGAAAATCAGGGCCAGCTCGTTCATTAGGGCGATGTTCAGATCTCTCTGGGTGTTCTCGATGACTTTGGCGGCCTCGGCTTCCTTGATGGTCCGGGTCCGGTGAACCCCTGCCTGGACGATGCTTTCATACAGGCGGGCCACTTTTTCACAGGTTGCTTCATCATCTCCGGAAACCACCTTCACGATTTTGGACAGGGTGTGCTCTTTGTCGCCCGGGTTGATGCGCTCCGGTGAATAGCCCACGTGGAAATCTTTTTTCCAGGTGAAGCCGGATTCTTTTTCCAGTATCGGCACGCAGACATCTTCCGTGACGCCCGGGTACACGGTGGATTCAAAGATGACGACGGCCCCTTTTTTCATGTGACGGCCGGCGGTTTGCGAGGAAGAGATCATGTATTTCAAATCCGGTCTTCGGGCTTTGTCAATGGGGGTGGGCACGGCTACAATGATGAAGTCCGCCTCGGAAATCCGGGATGGATCGGAAGTCGGAAAAAAATGAACGGCTCGTTCGAATTCTTCCCGGGTCACTTCCCCCGTTGGGTCCTGGTGATTTTTGCAGTTCTCAATAATTTTTTCCTTGAGGTCCAGCCCGACGGTGTGAAATCCGGCGCCGAAATGAACGGCCAGCGGCAGGCCGACATATCCCAGACCAATGACTGCGACTTTGGCATCCTTATCCATTTGATTCGTCCTCCGATGATGTTAGCGATAATACGACCGGTACCAGTCTATAAATTTGCCGATGCCTTCGTGAATGGTTGTGGACGGCTTGAACCCGGTGTCTTGGATCAAATCGTCGACGTCTGCATAGGTGGCGGGCACGTCACCGGCCTGCAATGGCAGGTATTCTTTGACGGCTGTTTTACCCAGAGCCTGTTCGATGGCCCGCACAAACTCCATGAGGGCCACGGGCTGGTTGTTGCCGATGTTGTAAAGTTTGTACGGCACACAACTGCCGGAAGGGTCCGGATGCAGGGAAGACCAGGATGGATCGGCCTGGGGAATGGTTTCCAGAACCCGAACCACGCCTTCCACAATGTCGTCGATATAGGTGAAATCGCGCTGCATGTTGCCGTTGTTGAAAATTTTGATGGGTTCGTCGTTCAGGATGGCTTTGGTAAATAGAAAAAGCGCCATGTCCGGCCGGCCCCAGGGTCCGTAAACGGTAAAAAACCGCAGTCCGGTGGTGGGGAGGCCGTAAAGATAGCTGTAGGTGTGGGCCATGAGTTCGTTGGCTTTTTTGGAAGCCGCGTAAAGACTGATGGGATGATCCACATTGTGCCGGACCGAAAAGGGCATATGGGTATTGAGTCCGTACACGGAACTGCTGGAAGCGTATACCAGGTGACCGACCCTTGTTTGCCGGCAGCCTTCGAGAATGTTTCCGAAACCGACCAGATTGCTGTCTATGTAAGATGCCGGGTTTTCGATGCTGTAGCGAACTCCGGCCTGGGCGGCGAGATTGACGACACGGTCGAAGCGGTGAATTTCAAAAAGGGTTTTGATTTTTTCCCGATCCGCCAGGTCCAGGTGCTGGAATTCGAATTTCGGGTGGGTCTGAATCCGGGACAGCCGGTTTTTTTTCAGATGGATGTCGTAATAATCATTGAGATTGTCGATACCACAGACTTCATGTCCATCACGGAGCAGGCGCAGGGCCAGATGGGAACCGATAAACCCGGCAACGCCTGTTACAAGCACTTTCCTCATTGTTATGATCCCTCTCAGTGTCTATTTTGCAGATAATGCTGAGTGTGTAGCACAGATATCGAATCAAAAACAATGGAAATTATCCGTTCCGACCTTACTCGGATAAGGGAGAGGGTATGCGAGGCGTTCGGGGTGTCTGATTCAGGGCAGATCCGAATAAATGGGCGAGCTGCTCCACCGGCTGATGCGTTCCCATCCGAAACGATCTTCCCAGCCTTTTCTCCGGTCTGCGGCATTTTTTCGTTTCTGCATACCCGGGTATTCAGGTCCGATATCAAGAATACGCCGGTCCACCGGTGACCGGCGATCCAGTGGAGTTCGTTTGACAAAAACGGTTTTGACTTGTGCCATGGTTTTCTCCTTCATCAATAATTGTTTGCGCCATCCATTGACTCAGTTGATCCCTGGTGACTCAGTTGATCCCTGTAACGATGAGACGATCAAGAAGATGAGATTGAAACCGGTTGATTACGGAAGATCCGTCAGCGCTGGCTGTTTTCCAATAATTATATTTGAATAATTTAAATTGTCAAAATGTTTTTATGGAAAGATCAGTTTTTCCAGAATAAAGCCCCAGAAGACATCGGATTGGGATGTGAAGCGCCACCCCAGATGGGTGGAACATGCCTGACAGACGGCAATCTGCCAGGCATAGCCCGGAAACCAGGTGAATTCGGTTGAAGGGATCGAAACCGCTCGACTGCCCGGGGCATCGGAAAAGCACCCGATCTCGAACACATATCCGTGTGGGTTGGCGAATACGTGGGTGAAAGATTGATTCATCATCATCCGACTGGATGGGGCTGTGATGGAATGACCGCAGGCGGCACAGACGATGGCGTCTTCATTTTCCGGATGCACCAGGGCGTCTTCTTGGGGCAGATTCCGTGAAGACTGACGGCAGACGGTATCCATGATCAGTTGCGCCCATGGATTTTCGATGCTTCCCGCTCAATGAAAAAAAGAGTGGCCCCGACCGGCGCAAAGGACAGAAAAAGAATGTTTAAAAAGGGTACCAAAAAAAGAATTCCGAAACCGATATGAAACAGGAGGTTTTTTCTGAGAAGACGGATTCGAGACCTGAAGGGGTACATCCGTCGGGCCGGGACAAGGTCGGTGTTGTCCCAGGCCAGGAAGACGGCCGCTGCAATGGAGGACACAAAGATGAACACCGGTCCCAGCGGAGTGAACAGGCCGGCGATCATGATCCCCAGGGTGATGACGACGGGAATGACGGCCCTTGGGATTTCCTGCCGTATCAAATAGAGAAAAAAGCCAAACCACGAGCCGGTTTCTTCCTGAACGGGTTTTCCCAGCACCAGGGTTTCCGTGATTCGGGACATATAATCCATGATAAACACACAGAACAGCAGCTGGGACAGAAGATAGGCCAGAACCATGGCCACAACGGCCAGTACAAGGGACAGGACAAAGGCGACCGCCTGCCAGAGGATCACCAGCCATCCGGCATCAGGCTTTTGCCAGATCCGCATCAGAATGTCATCCTGCCAGTAAAACACCAGGCCGGCCATCAATCCGGTCAGAAACAAAACTATGACGAATCGCAAAATTCCGAGCAACAGAAGTCTGGGGGTTCGAAGGGCCAGAGTCACCCCCCGGATATTGTATTTTACGCCGTCGACCAGGTCCATTTTTAATCCTTTGATTTCGCAGGTTCTCTGTTGTGAAACACCATTATTTGTACTATACACATATCATTTTATCAACCGCAACCAAGAGGGATGAATGAAAATCTTTCATGTGGACGGCCATTTTGTTCCGGCCGACAAGGCCGTCCTTCCGGTGGACGATCTGGCCATTCTCAGAGGATACGGAGTCTGCGACATCATGCGGACGTATAACGGTAAACCCTATTTTCTGGACGCCCATATCCAGCGGTTGGTGAATTCCGCCAAGGAGATCGGGCTGACCCTGCCCTGGTCGGCTCAGGACATCAAGTCCGTCGTGCTGGAGACATTGGAGCGCAACACCATCGTAGATGAAGCCAACATCCGCATCGTGATCACCGGCGGGTCCAGCCCTGATTATTTCCATCCTCTGGGTCGGCCCCGGATTATCGTACTGATAACGGATCTGAAAAAACTGCCCGAGGAATGGTACGAAAAAGGGGTCAAAGTCATTACCCATCTTCTGGAAAGAGCCCTGCCCGATGCCAAGGTGATTTCCTACATTCCCGCGGCTCTTGCCCTGAAGCAGGCCAAGGCCAGGGATGCCGTGGAAGCCATTTATGTCAACCGGAATGGAGAGGCCCTGGAAGGCACGACCAGCAACCTGTTCGCGTTTTTCAACCAGACTCTGTTCACGCCCCGGGATGGGATCCTCAAAGGGATCACCCGGCAGGCCATTCTCTCCATTGCCCAGTCCATTTATCCGGTGCAGGAAACCGCCATTCCTCTGGAGCGTTTGCTGAAGGCGGACGAAGTGTTCATCAGCGGCACCAACAAGTGTATCGTTCCCGTGGTTCAGATTGACGATACCCGCATCGGCTCAGGTCTTCCCGGCCCGAACACAAAACGCCTCATCGCCGCTCTGGAGGCCCGGGCGACGGCATTCGCCGCCACGCCGTCAAGTCCCGGCTGAATCCGGGATGCATTTCATCATATAAGAAGTCTGACTGGAGAATTCTTTGTAGGAAATATTGTTTCGGGCATATACCACATCTCGGGAAATGCCGAAAAAACGCTGATAACAATCGAAAAACAAAGCAGCCTCACCGGACCCGGACGATGGGACCACCTTGTTTTCCGACAGAATTTTCCAGAGAATGGTCATGCTTCGGTTGATTTGAGCGTCTTTCAGGCGTTTCAGGATATTGCCCGTAATGTGAATTTCATTTTTCAACCCACTGCTTTCAAGACGTGAGGCCGTGGATACGGCTTTGCCGATGGCGGTCACGATCTTGCGTTTTCGGCTTCCCAGCGGTCCGATCATGGCGGACCCGACATCGACGCCGGCCCGATAGCCGATGTCGAGGCCGGACGATTCGATCAACCTTTGGACACGACCTTCCGGGTCCATTTCGTGGAATCCGGATGTCAATCCTTGGATTTCGTTGAATATGGCGGTTACCGCGAAAATCATGAGCATGATGCGTTCCTGGGCATCCACCCGGAAACCCTTGTCCTGCGGGTCAAAAGGAGGCGCGCTGATGAGGAAAACCGAGTCGCCGATGAAATTGTCCACCCGGCAGGCAAACCGGGCCGCATTGTTGGCCGCGATTTGATGGCACAGGTTCAGTATATAGAAATATTCCATGGGCTGGAATTTTGTGCGGATGGTTTCAGACCCGACCATATCGATAAAGGCGTAGACCCCATCCGAGATGTTGACGGCTTTCATGTTGAGCTGGGCCTCGTCCACCGCACCCAAGGCTCTTAGGTATTCTTTCTGCACATTCAACTGAATTTCCCTTTGCTTCAGTTCCAGGGCCGCCTTTCTCAGGTTTTTCTCCTTTCTCCAGATGATATGGGCCGCCTGCCGACCCCGGGCTGACCCGAGATAGGCGATGGAAGCCATCTCAATGGCTGAAATCAAAATTTTAAGTCGATGGGTGAGGTCGGACTCGTTCATGAACACCCCATCCTTTTTGAAGAGCAGGTCCGGATGGATGGAGTTGAAGACAATGGCCCCATAATCGGGTATATAAGCAGAAAGAAAATTATCGGCTTTGAATTGGCGGACAATGGCCTTATTGACTTTCAGTCCGGATAAAACCGTAAACCCTCCCCCATTATAGGAATAGATGGAAAAATCAGAATCCGGGCAACGGTCCCTGAGTTTTCCCGGGATATCGTCCATGAGCAGAATATTGAGGCCGTTTTTGTAAAAATCTTTATAAGTCCTGAGTACAAAGGCGATGATCCCATCGGTTGCTTCAATTTCGCCGAACTGATCTTCTCGGTACAGCCGGACCGGTGAAAGACCTCGAACTCGGGTGACAAAAGGGCCGACATACTTAAACCAGACGCCGGAAAGACCTCGGCCGTCCAGCTTGTGCAGAACACCTCGGTCCCATCGATCCGGCGGCAGAAAAGTCAGGCCGGTCCGGTCGGTTCCATATAAGAGGCCCGCGTTTCTGGCCTGCATGAGTTTCATGGAAAAAGAGAGAAGAAAGTCCAAAGGCTGTTTTTTTTTGAACACCAGGCGTTCAAATCGGTCGATATCCGGGAATTCAGGTTTCATGGTCACCATTTCCGGGTCTGTAAGAGGCTGTCAACGGCTTATCCTGCCGGGAAACCCAATCGAGAAAAAAACTGAGTTATTATAGTAAAATTTATAAAAATAAAAAGAATTATCTGCAAAAAAATCAGGCGAGGGCCTTTAAAATATCCCGGGTTTCCGTCAGGGCCTTGCCGATATTGTTTCTTTTTCTCCCCAGTTGAATCCGAACGCTGTCTTTTTTGACGAATTCAAAGGGGAAACGATCGCCCAGGTGAGCGTTCAGTGAAGCCAGAGGGGTCTTTCGATGTTTTTCCGAAAAGTTGAGGATCAGGACATCCGGCGTGAGATCCAGACGCTGGACCCCGGCTTTTATACAGTAGACCCTGAGCATGATTTTGAGCAGCATGTTTTCCGCTTCTCTGGGCAGACGTCCATAGCGATCCGTCAATTCTTTTTTCATGTCCGCGATATCCGAAATCCGGTTGATTCGTGACAATCGCCGGTAAAGGGTCAGTCGCTGCTCCACGGATTCGATATAATCCTCGGGAAATCCGGAGGACATGGCGGCGTTGATCTCCGGCTCCAGGGGTTCGACTGTTTCTTCTCCCTTGAGGTCATGAACGGCCTGATCCAGCAGTTTCAGGAACATATCATATCCCACTGCGGCGATGTGACCGGACTGGGAGGCACCCAGGGCCGTTCCGGCACCCCGGATCTGAAGGTCTTTCATGGCGATCTGGAACCCCGAACCCAGGTCCTTGTATTCCATGAGTGCGGCCAGGCGCTTGCTCGCATCTTTGGTCAGGCGGGTTTCGTCCGAAACGAACAGGTAGGCATAGGCCTGGTGATCGCCCCGGCCGATTCGTCCCCTGAGCTGATAAATCTGAGACAGTCCGAAATTTTCGGCCTTGTCGATGATCATGGTGTTGGCCGAGGGAATGTCCAGGCCGGACTCGATAATGGTGGTGCAGACCAGGACATCGATCTCCGCATGAATGAAACGAAGCATCACGTTTTCCAGTTCCGTTTCCGAAAGCCGGCCGTGGGCGATGCCGATTCTGGCTTCAGGCACCAGTTCCGCCAGATGCCCCGCTGCCTTGACAATGGTCTGGATACTGTTGTGGACGTAGAATACCTGTCCTTCTCGGTCCAGTTCTTTTTTCACCGCCTCCCGCACAACTGCGTCCTCGTATTTGGAAATAGAGGAGATGATGGGCTGGCGGTCCGCCGGCGGGGTGTTGATGACGCTGATATCCCGCATCCCGGTCAAAGACAGGTGAAGGGTCCGGGGAATGGGGGTGGCGGTCAAGGCCAGGACATCCACGGTACTTCTCTTTTTTTTCAAAACCTCCTTGTGCTTTACCCCGAACCGCTGTTCTTCATCGATCACCAAAAGGCCCAGGGATTTGAATGCCACGTCCTTTTGCAAGAGCCGGTGAGTTCCGATGACAATGTCCACCAGTCCGGACTGGATGCCCTTCAGGATCCGGGCCTGGTCCTTTCGGTTTCTGAACCGTGAAAGACCTTCGATATTCACGGGGTGTCGGGAGAACCGTTCCCTGAAGGTAGACAAATGCTGTTCGGCCAGAATGGTGGTCGGTACGACCACGGCTACCTGCTTTCCGTCATTCACCGCCTTGAAGGCCGCCCGGACGGCCACTTCGGTCTTTCCGTATCCGACATCGCCGCAGACCAGGCGGTCCATGGGCGTCGGAGATTCCATATCGAGCTGGACATCATCAATGGCTTTGAGTTGATCCCGGGTCTCTTCAAAGGGGAACGCGGCCTCGAATTCATTGTAATAATTGTCCGGCCGACTGAAGGCGAATCCCTGGTTGACTCGTCGCCGGGCATAGAGATTCAGCAGATCCGCCGCCAGTTTTTCTACTTCCTGCCTGGCTTTGGCCTTGGACTTCATCCAGGCTTTGGACCCGATTTTATCCAGCTCCGGGGCGTACCCGTCCACCCCGATGTATTTGCCGATCATTTCCATGCGATCGACCGGCAGATAGAGTTTGTCGTTGTCCTGATACAGGATCAGGATGAAATCCTGGACCAGTCCGTTGACGGTCAGGCTGCAAAGTCCCTGGTACTGTCCGATACCGTGTTCGGCGTGAACCACGAAATCACCGTTCTTCAGCTCTTCGGGGGCGATGAATTCGGTTTTGACGTCACTTCGAAGGGAGCGTTGCCGCCGGATTCTTTTGCGGCCGAAAATTTCATGTTCCGTAACGAGGGCCAGATTGTTTTCTTCAACCACAAAACCCGAAGACAATTCGCCGTACAGGATATAGATTCCGGAGGGAAGGGTCAAAGCCTCGGGAAACGACTTGCAGGCAGTCGCTTTGATACCGTAAGGTTTGAGAAGTGATACCAGACGCCTGGCCTGTGATTCCTGAGTCATGATGCATAATTGGGTACGTCCGGCATCGGTGTGTTCCCTGAACCAGTCCACCAGAGGGCGGAGAGGGTTATCTCTGATCCCTTCCCGCTTCAGTGCGGATGACAGGACGCTGTTGTCGCGGCAGGCGAAAGAATAGACCGGAGTCTGATCGAGCCGGGGTTCGGATGTCAGATTCAGTTGATCCAGAATTACGTGGTTTCCTGCCTGAATGCGGGAAAGCGCCTGATCCCAATCCAGGAAAACCGAGTCGGGACGAACACAGGGCTGTTTTTCATTCAGTCGCTTCTGATAAAGAAGGGCTGCGTTGGTGACGAGGTCCGCTGCGGCCGATGCCAGATCGTTCGGCTGATCCAGAATCCAGAACGTTTTTTCAGGAACATAGTCCCAGATCGTATCCAGCTCTTCATAAACGACCGGCAACATGGTTTCCATGCCCGGAAACCGGCCGGATTCCCGTGTCTGGTTGACGTGTGCCCGAATGGTCGGGGCATCCAGTCCGGCCTCGACCCCGGCCTGCCTCAGCCGGGCCAGTATATGGGGCAGGGTTGACCGATGGCAGACGGCTTCATTGGCCGGGATCAACACCAGTTCGAAAATATCTTTGAAGCCCCGCTGGGTATAGGGGGAAAAGCAACGCATGGATTCCACCAGATCCCCGAAAAATTCGATGCGAACGGGCCAAAGAAATCCGGGCGGGAAAATATCCAATATACCCCCTCGGACGGAAAAATCGCCCGGGTCCTCCACCAGGGATGTTTTAAAGTATCCGCCGGATGCCAGTTTGGCAATCAGCGCATCCCGGTCCAGTTCTTCATTGACCTGGATCAGCTCGGCAAAATGATTCAGGCTGTCTTTCGGGATGAGTTTCTGCACGACTGTTTCAACGCAGGTAATGATGATCAGAGGATGGGATTCGGTCCGGGTAAGGGCCGCCAGAACAGCCATCCGCTGAAGGGATATTTCCCGGAGCAGGGGCGGGGATTGGGTGGGCAGGACCGGATACCCCGGAAAAAACAGAATCCGGTCCTTGTTCTCCGGCAGGAAAAACCGAAGCTCCTCCATGAAAGTTCTTGCCGCACCTGCATTTTTCATCACGATCACCAGATGCCGGCGGGAGGCTTCCTGGTGCCATTGAGCCACCAGATAGGCTTTCTGTGATCCTTCCGCGGGAAGGATCACCCGGGCCGCTTGCGTCTGGAATATGTCTTTGAACAGATTACTGGAATTTTCTGGCAAGGTCATTGTCGATCACATAAATGCAGGCTTCATTGGCTCCCTGCATCGTGTACCCGAATTTGCGGCACATATTTTCCAGCAGGAATTTGACGTCTTTTTTGATGCGCTTGTCATGGGCTTTGAATTTTTCCGTGTCAAAATCCTTGATGGCGTTCCTGAAATTTTCGTTTTCAATGAACGGTTCCAGCACCTTTTTTTTCAGATTATGGACATAGCGGTCATACAGAGATTCAAACAGACGGGTGTCCGTGATATCTTTTCCTTCGATCATGATTTCATGGGTCAGGGTCCGGGTCGTATATTCCTTGAGCACATCGTTTCTGATTTCATGCCGTCGCTTCTTGTCCATGTTGGAGGCCAGGAGACGGTTTTCAATGCTTTCAAGAAAGGCTTCGGATACATAAATTTCCTCTTTTGTGAAAATACACTGAGCCACTGTGTCCAGGTCGTGGGTGACCGCTGAAATATAGTTTTTGATGTCCTTGGCGATCTGCTCTTCATTGTAATAATACAGGGATTCCTTGACCTGCTGAAGAACGCTGTAATCATACATGCGCAGCAACGACTCCAGAAAACCCGGCGGGATCATTCGCCGATGCTGCTCATCCACCTTGTTGAAAAACACGCATAGATCCGGCATGTTGATCAACCGGTCTTCCCTGGCGTATCGAGAATAGAATTGATCAAAGAGTTTAATGGAATCCCGGCCGGACAATCCTTCTTTGCCGTAAATCTCCGATTCCGCGATGATTTTTTTCAACATCTTGGAATCAAGGGATTTGACGTCTTCTTCTTCCAGCCATTTGGGAATGCTGCCGGAAAACAGCTCCATCTTGAGCAGCATGAGCTGGTCATCACAGAAATTTCTGTATTTGGAAGGATCTTTGATCCATTCGGCCAGGGCCTGGGACTTTTTCCCCACCCGGGTGCAGATGATCACCCGTGCGAAATTATCCAGAACCATGGGCAGAAAACTGCCTTCCACATGACGCCCGAAAATATTGAGGAAAACTTTGACCTCGGTTTTGACATCCAGAATATAGGGGATGTCGATATACTGGATTCGGTCTTCAAAGGATGGGAAATCGCGTATGCTGCGTTTGTCTTCGGGATTCATCAGGGCAAAGAACAGAGCATCCACCCGTTCCTCGATGTCCTCGACCTTGTGAAGCCCTTCGCTGATGATGTTGTGCAGTTCGACCATTCGGTCGATGTTATGGGACTTGATATCCATGAGCGCGTAAATGCCGTTGTTGATCTTGGCGAATCGGGAATAAAGGTAAGAAATGACGTTGCTGTCCTGAAACAGGGCGTTGATCCGGTTCTGCAGCATTTCGTTGGACAGGACGTTCTGCTTGAGCGGGCTGTCTCCGGGATTGAACACGCTGATGCCGGTTCCGAGCCGGCGGTTGAAATAATAGGGCCGGGCATAGAGCATATTATAGACTTCCGAAGGATTTCCCAGCCGTTCCAGAAGAGAATGGTAAATGGATGAACAGATGGTGCACACCTCTTCCTTGAACACCCATTCATATTCTTTTTCCGTGAACAGACGCCATTTGAATTCATCGTTTTTGATCAGCTCGTCCAGAACAATCCGGCGCTGGTCTTTGGGGATGATCAAAAAGGGATTGTCGTGGGACACACAGGGAATTTCAAGGAACTCGGCATCCATCCCCACTGCCTGCCGCTCGTGAAAATTCGGTCCATGGATGTCTTCTCCTTTTTCCACATAATGCATGAATTTTTCAAAAGCCGACACGGCAAGGTTTTTCCCCTTGTCCTGAAGTTTTTTGACGTTCAGTCGCCAGACAATTTCATATCGAAGTCCTTCTTCTGTATTGGCATATTGTTCGAATTTTTTGAGCAGATTGTTCAGAAACGTACTCTTGCCGCAACCGTGGGGCCCGTAAAAAATATAGATCCGATTCTGCTGGGCCCCGTGTCGAAGGTATTCCATTTGTTTCATGAACCGGTTGGCGAACAGCATGTCCGTAAAAAAGGGGTTTTCGGAGCCCTCCACAAACAGTTTTGAACAGTCGTAATTGGTAAAGGACAGTTGATCGCTGTTCCCTGCCATATCCTGTTCAGGTTCAATCACATAGGTTTTGATCATGTCGTGGAATGTCTGGAAAATATTGCGAAGCATCTGGGACGGCCTGGCGTTCATGATCCGCAGAAATTCCTCAAATGGAACCGGTTTGAATCTCTGGTAATCCATCATGTTTTTATCCAGTAGTTTCAGCGTCTCATCCAGTGACACGTTGGGTGCATCATGGGTTTCCATATCGATTTACAGCTCCCGTTTGTGAAGTTTGCGTTTCTCCATGATATACAGCATCCGCTTCCATTTGACGGGTTCTGGTTTTTTGGGTTCAGCGGGCTGTTGAGATGAGGGATCCCAGTAATTGGCGTAATGAGCGGCCGGCTGCGCTGGCCCCGACGGTTCGCTGGTTTCCAGATGAACCGGCCCGCCCCAGAGATATTCAATGCCGATCATGGTGTTTTCGATGAAATCCGCTTTGAGAGGTTTGTATTCGAATCTGTGAGTCAGGTAAAGAACACCGTCCTTGGTTCGGGACAGGTCAACGGAAATTTCGGGGGGATGATACAGGGTGTCGATGATCATTTGCTTGTAGTCTTCGGCTTTTCTGGACTTGATATAGTATTCCAGGGTCATCCGGGAGTTGTTGAAACGTCTGCCGGCCACAAACAAATGATGCCGGGAGACGAAATCCTGGTCTACGAATGTATTGATGAAAGTGAAATCATTGAAGTTTTCACGGACTTTCAGGATATAATCCTCTCCGGTCCGTCTGCCTTTGTCGAATTTATTTTTTTCGTATTCGTCTTTCAACAGATCGAATTCAAAGGAGTAGCACCCCCTGTCGTCTCTTTCTTTGATATGCTGGAACAGTCTCATGCCGAGGGCATAGGGGTTCAGTCCGACTTTCGGCATGGCCGTGACCGAGGCGTTCACCTTGGCGTAATCCACTTCATGCCCGCTGATCCGGTCGTCGCGCATAAACAGATAGTCATGCCAGTAACTGGCCCACCCCTCGTTCATGATTTTCGTCCGCATCTGGGGCTGGAAATACAGGGACGTATTGCGGACAATCTGGATCACGGCCTTCATCCATTCATTTTCCTCCTGTTTGAGAAAAGGCGAGTGGCGGATGATATATTCCATGACATCCAGTTCTTTGCGGGGTTTGGCATCCAACTCTTTTCGGTAGAGCTCTTCGAATTCCGGATATCTGCCGGTGACCTGATCGAAAAAGGTCTGTTCATGATCCGGATTTTCATTGAAACGGGTAATGTCTTTCAGATATTCGTGGGTGGACACTTTTTTGATCTTCTGCAAAAACACATCAAAATAAAAATCCGTCCGGGTCATCTGTCGCCGAACCGGTTCGGACAGCAGGCGGTTCAGTTCTTTGTAATACCCTACAATATTGTCGATGCCCCGGGCGAATTCAATCGTGTAGTCCACCCAGCGGCCTTTTTCCGCCCTGAGCCGGGCGATGAGTCTTTTATCGGCCAGCGCTTGGCCGGTCAGATCGATATCCCAGGTATGCCTGTAGAACAGGTTGTTCTGAAAAAAATCAATATGGCCCAGAACATGATAAAAAATCATGACATTGAGCCAGTCCGGGTTGTTGTCGTTGTAAAAGGAAATGGCCGGCCGGGTATTGATGACGGTTTCGTAGGGGTTGGACGGATAGGCTTCGTACATGCCTTTTCCGGAAAGAACCCGCACATCATGGACCCAGTAGTCATACAGGGTCGGAATCATGACCTTGGGGTTCAGTTCGATCATGTCCCGATTGGTCACTATATATTCAAGGGTTTCATCGTCAAATGTCAGGCCGTGGTCCCTGGCCCTCGATTTGCATTCTTCCATGATGCCCTTGGCATGCTGACTGATTAATTCCATAGGGGGTCTCACTTTCCGCCAAGGCTTTGACGCGGTTTATCACCGGGTCGGCTCATTCCCGGCGCTCTTCACGAAATCAGATGCTTGATGCCCTGAATGATTCTTGAATCATCGGCATTTTCATCCATAACATCCATTTTGATGTGACTGCCGTGTTTTTCGAGCAGGCCGGAACTTTTCAGGTATTTCTCGACTTCGGTCTGCTTGGATCCCACATAGGTGTGTTCCACGATGGAAACACCGATCCGGGCCGCGTAGGTCAGCATTTTTTCGATTTCCGCAATGGTCTGTTTCCCGTCCCGGTCCCAGTCGTCTCCGTCGGTTCCATGGAACACATAAATGTTGTAATCCCTGGCCAGGCTTTCCTGTTCCACGATGTCGTTGACCAGCTTGAACGCCGTGTACACTTTTGTCCCGCCGGCGACTTTATAGGAATAATATTTATAGAAATCCGATACTTCCTTGGCTTCCGTGTCATGGAGTATGAATCGGGTCTCCACCTGTTTTTCATACTGGTAGAGTAGCCAGGAATAGAGCATGACATGCTGGGAAACAACGGTCTGGGTCACTTTCCCACCCATGGAACCGGAATAGTCGCGCAGGAAAAACACCAGGGCCTGGGATTCGAAATCCTTTTCCCTGGACAGGATCCGGTAGACCAGATCCCGGGGGGAAATGATGAAGTCGGCCGTGTCGATATTCCCCACATCCGGAATCCGGCCCAGCATGATATTGGTTTCCACGATCTGCTTGAGGGTGGCTTTTTTGTCCAGGATCTGGCCCACTCCCCGGTTTTTGTCCGTGAGGTCGTACACGTATCGGGCCAGGGTTCTTTTTTTGCCTTTGTCTTTGAGATTGGGCAGCTGAAAGTCCTGGGACAGAACCTTTCCCAATTCATAGGCATTTGCCTCGAGTTCGTGTTCGCCTCCTTCGCCTTCGCCGGGTCCCTCTCCGTCACCTTCACCGCCTTCTTCCCCTTCCTGGGGACGGACGGGCTGTTCTCCTATCACATCCCCTTCCTCGCCTTCACCGGTTCCGCCGGTGGGCTCGCCTTCTCCCGGTTCCTGGTTCAACCGGATCTCGTCGTGGATGAATTTTTCTTCCACCGTGGTAGGAACGACAATGATCTTTCCCTTGCCGCCGGTTCCGGGTTTGACAATGCGACCGATCCGGATCTTGCGCTTGAATCCGTCTTCCTCTCGTCTTTTGTCTCTTTCGAGAAGTTCATCAAGGGTTACCATGGGCGTCGCCTTTCCTGTCTATTTATCGTCCTCTTGACTGCAGAAATATTCAATGGTTTTCTGTGCGCAGGTCCGGCAATACCCCAGCTTTTCGATCATGGTGTGGATCATCCGGTCATAGAGCTTCTGATTTTCTTCATTGGTCCGATTGGCAAGAGCCCCGATCAGGGAGCCGGCCCCGGCAATGTCGGATTTCAACCGGACATCGGTGATGGCCTTCACCAGTTCCAGATTGTCCATGAAATCGTAATTGGCGTCCACAGACAGCTTCTGTCCGTAGATCTTGCGGATGGAATTGCGGAAGGAAGCCCGCTGTTCCTCGGTTTTCAGACCCAGGCGCTCTTCCACATTTCTGATATACCGCTCGTCGATTTTCAGGGCCTTGAGTTCGCCGGTCTGAGGATCCTTGTATTTCCACATCATGTCCGGCCCCAGGTGTTCGGCATCCACGCCGATGATCATGTTGACGTAATTCATGACGTCTTTCTTGATGGCCAGGGGCTCGTCCATGTAGGCATTGAACATCTCCGTCATGATCCGTTCCCGATAAAGCCCCCGGGCGATTTTCAGATCTTCCTTGTACTTGGCCCGGTCGGCTGGTTCGTGGACATAGTCCAGAACCGTCCGCTCCAGGGCGTTGAAAATATCCAGGGCAAACATGCACTGGCCTTCATTGGTTTCCGAACTTTCCAGAAGCAGCTGAACAGCCCGTCCGAGATTTCTCTGGCCCAGCCCCTTCTGGCCGAAACGCCTGGTGATGTCGGTATCCTGGTTCAGGACATCGATGAGTTCGGCCAGGGTTTTCAAGCTTTTCTCGCCCGCCACTTCACCGGCCGCCAGTTTCATGATCTCAACGGGTGTGAGCTTGTCGGATTTGGGCAGACGGGTGAGGACGACGCCTACGGACGCCGCATAGTTCAGGTTCGGGTCCTGGTGCAGCACCTTGGAATCCAGGGAACGCTTGGTATCTTTGCCGATGGCGTATTCGGTGAGAAACCGCTGGATTTTGTAATCCGTGTTGTGGGCCACGTAACAGATCCGGCACCGATCCACGATGGGGGCTTCCTCTTTTTCGGACAGAAATGTGTCAAATTCGGAATTGTTGCTGGTGGCGACAATCAGCGTGTCAATGGGCCATTTGAATCCGTCCAGCTCGATCATCCGGTTCTGGATGACGCCCAGATAGACCTGAACCAGATCTTTCTTGTTTTTGTAGATTTCATCGCTGAAATGGATGCCGCCGCCGGCCACCCGGGCCAGGGCTCCCCGTCTCAGGTCGAACCGGTAGGGATTGTTGGAATCGGAGATATGGAGCAATCGTTGAATGGATTCTTCGCCCATCAGATCCACGGCCGACGAGGTGATTTTGTCCTTGGCCGGATATTTGCCGGTGATGGTGCCCAGGCTTTCAATGAGCGGTACAGGCGTTATCTCTATAAAGGACAGAATTTTGGCGATGTCGTGGTTCGCATGTTCCCGGATCTGGTTCAGGATATAGGCGGAACAGGCTCCCAGAGGCCGGTATTTTTCATACAGGGCTTCCGCCTGTTTGTCGGTGAATTTGAGTTTCTGAATCAGGTATTCCCGGGATTTTTCCTGGGTTTCGAGAATGCTCATGGCCAGAATCATTGGATCTTCATAGGTTTGCGATTCGATGAACTCGATCTTGCCGTAGCCGCCTAACTGATTGAGGTTGACAAACCGGAAGGTGTATTTTCGATTTTGAGGGGTGCTTAAAAAATCCCGGTATCGGGCACACAGAAATTCCACGAAAAAAGTTTTGCCGTTGCCGGGTTCACCCACCAGAACAAAGGCCATTTCTCTGGATGAGCCACCTTCGGAAGCGTCTTTGACAAAAGACACGAAACTGTTTATTTCATCGTACATGCCGACCAGGTGTTTTTTCCCCTGGCTGAACAGGTCAAACTGATAGGTGGTTTTTCCTTTGACTGTAATTTTCCGGACACCTGCTTCAAGAATCATTCGGGAAACGCCCTGAAAGGCATCTTCGAATTTCCTTTTTCCTTTTCGAACTTCTTCAATATGGAAAAGCAGTGAATTGGGTTGAACTGTTGACTTGCCGGCCATTGTTTCCTCCTCTGGGCAGCGGGAGGCTGATGCTGCCTTTCAAAATTAGGTTGGAACCCTGTTTTTTATTTGGGATAACAAACCCATGGATGAAAATCAGAATGCGTCATCACCGTTTCAATATTCCTGCGAATGGTTTCAGAACGGTATTTATGCCAGTGTTTATGCCGGGTTCGACTATAACAACATAAAAAATCACTGTCAAACAGTTTGGTTCCGGGCCGTTGGTATCCAAACCGTTAAAGCGATTTAAAACGATCAAAATAATTTGGCCCAAGGGTTTATTTATGTCTGAAAATTCAATAAACTTGTTAGAAAAAATTCTACTGAATGGATTCCACCGTTACTGGAGATAGATAGGGAAAGTATGAATCGGGAAAAATGGCTGTCGGCTCTTGATATCGCAAAAGAACTGAATACCGGGAAAGCCCTGGTGAAATTCATTTTGAAACGGTTCAGCCCCTGGCTGTCATCCGAATGGATCGATGGACAGCCCGTATATCGGGCCGACGTCATCAAGACCATTGCCGTTATTCAGGAGCATCTGGACGCGGGTGTCCTGTTCAGCGAGATCGAAACCCTTCTTGAAACACAAAATGAGTTATCCGGGCAATTCCGGGCCGGCGAATTCTCCCGTGAGGTGTCCGGGGACCAGGATGTCCGACTGAGCCGGGATGGGCTGGCCCTGATAAAATCGCTTCTCAAGGAGCTGGGGGAGCAGCAGGATAGAATTGCCGAAGCCCATGAAAAAAGAGCTTTGGCCGAGGAACGGAAAGCGGTGGCCATTGAAAAGCGGGCGGAAGCCGAAGAAAAAAAAGCCGAGGCCATGAACCATATTGCCTCTGCCTTGCAGGAAATGAATCGGCTTCGGATGATTGAACCCACAATCCGGCAGATTGCCCACGAGACGGCCCGGGCGTTGATTCTTGACGAAAATCCATCGAACGATCAAGAGACTGTCGGACCCAAAGAAGTTCAGCTGGACGACCTGTCACTGCTGGTGGAAACGCCTGAAAAAACGGATGGATCAAAAGTCTTTTCAGAAAAAATACCTCTGGATGATCTGTCGCTTCTGATCGATGTCGGAAATGAAACACCTCCCGTGGACGACCTGTCCCTTTTGCTCGACGAGGAAGAACAGGATCCGTTACTGGATGATCTGTCTTCCCTGTTGGATGCGGCCGATGAGCCATCGGACGAGATACCGCCGGATGATCTGTCCCTGTTGTTGGATCCGCCCGAAGAGGTTCCGCCGGATGATCTGTCCGCCCTGGTCGACGACGAATCGTCGCTGAAAATAGACATCTTGCCTGATGAGGATCTGGAAGGATACAAAACCGCAGTCATGAAAATCATTCTTGACCTCAAAGACGAGGGCAAAACGGCCAGGGAGTCTGCGGATTTATTCAACCGAAACCGCATCCAAACCCTGTCGGGTAGACCGGAATGGAGCGAGAAGGCCATGGCCCGGATTTATCAATTCATTGCCGCCGCTCAATAGGGAAAAGCTATCTGGCTCCGGCTTTCTGGGCGAAGCGGGTATCCACGAAATCATCCAGATCAATCAGGCTGGTCATAATTTTCATTTCATCCATCATGTATTTCTGAATCACGTCCAGATCCTGGATGATGGGAAACAATTCTCCTGTGAGGATCCTGTCGGGAGGCTGAGTGAGCACTTTAAAAATAACCTCCCGGTCCTGGGAAAGGAAATTGCCGCCGATCACGGAGGCCGGTTCCGGTTGGGCATCGATGGCCAGCCCGGACCGGACAAAACTGGTGCAGATTTCCTGAACGGCTTCGGGGTGGTTCCGGATGATTTCGTTTCTCACCACGAAAACACAACATGGGTGTTTGGGCCATAAATCCTTGGACAGGCAGAACTCCTCCCCGTGCCCTTTTGCAATCACCTGGGATCCGAAGGGTTCGGCTACGATGAATCCGCCGATTTCCCCTTCTTCGTCATACTCCAGGGCCTCCGGCATCTGAAAAGGGGCCACGACCTCCAGGGTCACATCGATTCCTTTCTGTGTAGCCCGGCCCGGTTTCAGACCTTTTTCAGACAGCAGCCTGTGAAACAGCATGTTGTGGATGGAGAGCTGGTAGGGGATAAGAACGGTTTTCCCGGCGAAATCCTCAATTTTTTCAATATGGGCTTTTTTGCTTTTGACCAAAATGCTTCCGGCTTTATGGGCAAACAAAAGCAGCTTCAGGTCGACTCCTGATTTATACAGATCCATGGCCGTCGGAGCCAGAATAAGGGCGCCATCCAGAGATTTAACCGCGAGGGCGTCGGCCACTTCGTTCCATCCGTTTTTAACCACCGGCGTCAGCGTACAGTGTTCAAAGGTTTCCATCCCTTTTTTCAATTTCAGGTCCGTCACACCGAGAATCAGATGATCCGTTATTTTCATGTAACCGATCTTAATAGCAGGCTTGTCCGCCATGGTGGGGTCCTCCGGATTTAATGGATCGATAAAAGCATCCCTTTTATTATGCTCAACTGATTTTCATTGTCAACAACAAACTGTCAGGAAGCCGCTCCCAAAGCCTTGGACAGATAAAAGGAGGCCAGGCTCAGGTCTTGTCGCGTGGTGATCTTGATGTTGGTCGGATCGCCCTGAAAGACATGTACCCTTTGTCCGGAATGCTCATAGACCGAGGCGTCGTCCGTTCCGATAAAACCTGTTTTGCGGGCATATTCGAAAGCTTTGACAATGGAATGCAAATCAAAGCACTGGGGCGTCTGAATCCGGTAAAGGGTGTTTCTGTCCAGGGTGGCCCGGACTCTCCGGTCGGGAAAAACCTGTTTGACCGTATCCGTTATCGGGATACCCGGAACACAGGCTCCAAGGGTCAATACATGGTGAATACCTTGACGGATGATCGAATGATCGACAAAGGGACGAACCCCGTCATGGATGATCACGACGGCGTCTTTTTCATCGCGCAGACGGTCTCTCAGGCAGCACAGACCTTTCCATACGGAATCCTGACGCCGGGCACCGCCCGGCATGACCCGGACCCCTTCACCCAGTCCATGAGCCTCGAGGACCTCGGATCGACAGTAGGCCAGATCTTGCTCTGGAACCACGAGAAGGATTTCCCGTATGTCCGGGTGGGTGTGAAAAGCTTGGACCGTCCGCGTCAGAATGGGGACTCCTTGAAGAAGAAGGTACTGTTTTTTGACCGAAGATTCCATGCGAAGCCCCTTGCCGGCGGCGACAATCAGGGCGTATGCGGCGACAGGGTTCATATCAGCACAGATAAGACAGCTCCCGCGGCAGGGGAATCCCTTTTCCCATGAGATCCTCTCCGTAATTGACGCCGGCCAGGATTTTCAAATCGTTCAAAGCACGTACATCCCCCTGGAACCGAACGGTTTCAATCTCTTCTTTTTTGATTTTTCCGCCGGCCCATTGGATATCCAGAACACTGGCGGCATCAAACACGTCATCGTTCACCAGCAGTTTGACTTCGCCGCCGTAGTGTTGAACGATCTTGGCCACCAGAAGGCTAGGACGGCTGTGAAATCCCCGGTCTTTGGGTATGCCGACCTCGATCACCGAGGTTTCCATGTTTTCGTTCAATATCCGGGAAGCGACCGCCTTTCCGGAAGACAGAAATTTCCAGGCATAGAACAGGCAGAAGTTCACGGCCCGGTCCAGAACCACATCCGGATCAATCAGACCTGATAAAGACTCGCTCACGCTTTTGTAGACATCCTTGAATCCGATGTCGTGAAGATGGCGTTCATAAAAATGAAGCAGACTTCCAGCCACCTGAAGGATATGAAAAACGATGGAGAAATGGCTTCTCAGTTGATCCAGAATCTCGTTTTCCGGCGAAGATCGTGTGTTGACAACGTATGAATCAAAGGAAGATTGAATATTGTGAATGAGCATTTCATATCGTCGGATGATGACTTCATTGAATTGCCTCGGAACCAGCTCATTGATCTTTTTCAGATCATATCTCTCATAAAAGGCGAATTGTTCGAAATCTTTGACGATTTCTAAAAATTCGCTGGAAATTCGGGTCAGGTTTTCCCGCTGTTGATCCCTGGCATTGAAGTCGTCGATATTGTGATCTAATTGCTGGGTTGAGGAAATGCCGGGGAAATAGCTCAGATCGTACCCTTTGTCGGGAATCAGGATGCCGAGCCTTCCGGCTTCGTTGAGAACCACCGGAGCCGCTATTTTTATGGATTCCTGGAGTATTTTCAGGGTATCGAAGGCCTCCAGCTTGAATGTGGCATAGCGCTGTTCGTCAAAAAAATAATATTTGAACCGATTCAGAATATGACGCTGGGAATAACAGGCCAGGGCCAGATGACGTATGGTCGCGGACAATTCCCTGTAAAAAATCCATTCTTTGTTTTTTTTGGCCCCATGAAAATCCAGGAAATCTTCTAAGATATGGGATGTCGTAATCAGTTTGGAATATAATTTTTTGGTGAAAATATAATTGTCATCTTCAATTCCAGCCACAAAAAGAATGCACTTCAGATATTCAAAAGAAAAAATATCGGCTTTTTCCTTGAACGAGATATCGTAGAAAAAAATCATTTTCACAATCCGTTTCTGATCCAGAAATAAAAAATCGGTCTGACCCTTTGATAAGCCGAATTCTGTTACCTGTTCTTGTTACCTCAAACAGGTCAACGATCATTCATCTGGGATGCACGTTGCCGTACACCTCTTGCAACCTACCCGAAAACTCGGGCGGACAACCCTCAAACGTTTTCCTATTTGGTCTTGCACCGGACGGGGTTTACCTAGCTTTTCCAGTCACCTGGAAAACTGGTGCGCTCTTACCGCACCGTTTCACCCTTACCGGCATCAACGGGGATGCCGGCGGTCTGCTCTCTGTTGCACTTTCCTTCACGTCACCGTGACTCCACGTTATGGAGCGTCCTGTCCTGCGGTGTTCGGACTTTCCTCCAGGGGCAGGGCCCCCAGCGATCGTTTTGCGGGGTCAGACCGATTTTTTAAGACTGTTTTTCATAATACAGAATTCTACTGCACTGGGGACATGAAATCAATTTTTTGCCCCGCTGGACCTCTATATAGAGCTGAGGAGGTATGTTCATGAAACACCCCATGCAGACTTCATTCTTCACGTTTACAACGGCAAGCCCTTGATTCATTTTGGAAATTTTCATGAATCGGGTCATCAGAGCAGGGTTGATGGTTTTGCCGATTTCAGCCTGGCGGCTCAGGTGCTCCTCCAGCATTTCCCTGTCTTCCACGGTTTTCTGATCTATTTCATGCTGTTCGGATGCGATCTGGGCTTCGACCAGGGCAAATTCTTTTTCGCTTTCCTGCAGGAGGCTTCCGAGTCTGTCCCGCTCGTCCATCCGTTCAATCAGCTCGGTTTCCAATGCGTCTTTGCGTTTTTTATTGTCATCCACCTCTCTTAGAAAGAGTTGATATTCTTTGTTGGTTTTCACCATTCTGAGCTTTTCATTACTTTTGACGATCCGCTCATCAATGATCTGGATTTCCTTTTCAAGATCGCTGCAAATCGACAGAGCGTCGGCATAATTTTTTCTGTTTTCCTCAAGCGCGCTACCGAACTGCTTCAATCTGGATCCCAATTTAATTTTTTCACGCTCGCATTTTTCCAGAATTTCCTTCAGGCGTACAATTTCGGTTTCCGCCCGCTGAAGCTGGATCAAAGTCTCTATATCGTTAGCCTGATTGGGGGTTTCATTCATCATACCATCCTTACACCATCATAAATGGGTCTTTTTCTTCCATATATTTTATCAGTTGTATATTCAGCCCTGTTTTGAGCAGGGACTGCCCGAGAATGTCAAACAAGAGATCGATGACGATCCGTTCGGAACCGAAATGGCCGACGTCGATAATGGCTTTTGATTTTTCTTCCGCGTGCCTGGCCTCATGATATTTGACGTCACCGGTAATGTAGACATCCGCCGGCGATGAAAGAAACCGGGTGGTCAATGATCCACCGCTGCCGGTGCAGACTGCGGCGCATTTTACGAGCATGCCCGGATCTCCGGTTATTTTGACTATGGGCAGCCCCATGATGTTTTTGATATGAAGCGCGAGCCGGTCCAGGCGGATTTCATTTCGCAGATATCCGATCCGACCGATTCCGGTCGCGGGTCCATCTGTTTCCGTCCCGCCGAAATCCATCACAAAGGGAGACGGAGAGTCGATGCCGATGAGTTCGGAAAAATAGTCGTTCAACCCGCCCGCGGCTTTATCCATGTTGGTGTGGGCGGAGATGATGGATAACCCGTGCCTGGCAGCCAGTGCAACGGCTCTGCCGGGCATGCAACTGAAATCAATGGATTTTTCCGGGCGGATCATCAGGGGGTGATGAGTGAGGATCAGATCCGAACCCTCGCGAACGGCTGTATATAGCAAGGGCAGGGAAACATCCAGCCCGATCATTATGGAACTGACTTTTTGATCCGGATCCCCGGCCTGCAATCCTGAGTTGTCCCAGTCTTCGGACAGACTGAAGGGAAAGATGTCATCGAGCAGTGTGAGTATGTCTTTGGTCGTCGCCATTATTTCGGGTCCACAAAAAAAGCGTGGTGTGGGACCACGCTTTTCCTTCGATTATCGGCTCAGTTGTCTTTGGCAATGTTCATATCCGGGTTGAACCTGTTTTCGACTTCCGGGGTATTGTCATTCGGTCACGCCGTTTTTCTTTCGGTTTGCATATAGTTGGTGGGCCCACCTGGATTCGAACCAGGGACCGACCGGTTATGAGCCGGTGGCTCTACCAGGCTGAGCTATAGGCCCTATTCTTAATAAAACCTTCAATATATAGTATGGATAGGTGTTTTATGTCAAGGTCTAATTCTCTATAAACGTTTTGAGTTTTTTGCTGCGAGTGGGGTGCCTGAGCTTGCGCAGAGCCTTGGCTTCAATCTGTCGGATACGCTCCCGGGTGACTGTGAAATCTCTGCCGACCTCTTCCAGGGTGTGATCGGATTTCTCACCGATTCCGAAACGCATACGCAACACTTTTTCCTCCCTGGGGGTCAATGTGGCAAGGATTTTCCGGGTCTGCTCGGCAAGGCTGAAATCAATGGCCGCATCCGAAGGAATGGAAAATTTCTTGTCTTCGATAAAATCACCCAGATGGCTGTCTTCCTCTTCTCCAATGGGGGTTTCCAGGGAAATGGGTTCCTTGGCGATTTTTAAAACCCGCCTGACCTTGTCAATGGGAATGTCCATTTTTTCAGCAATTTCTTCAGGTGACGGTTCTTTTCCCATTTCCTGGACCAGGTACCGTGATGTCCGAATCAGTTTATTGATGGTCTCGATCATGTGGACAGGTATCCGGATGGTCCGGGCCTGGTCGGCAATGGCCCGGGTGATGGCCTGCCGTATCCACCAGGTGGCATAGGTGGAAAATTTATATCCGCGGCGGTATTCAAATTTGTCCACGGCTTTCATCAAACCGATGTTTCCTTCCTGGATCAAATCCAGAAATTGCAGCCCGCGGTTGGTGTATTTTTTAGCGATACTCACCACCAGTCTCAGGTTGGCCCGCACCAATTCCCTTTTGGCCGCATCCGCTTCTTTGCGCCCATTGTCGACGCATTCCATGATTTGTTTGAGATGGGAGCCGTCTCCCTTGACCTCGTTCTTCCTCACAGCCAACTGTTTCAGAACGGCATCGATATCCTGAAACAAAATGTCGGCACGCTCCCGGGTAAGGGTGCAGGCCGAATGGGACACTGCCCAGTCCGCAAAAACATCCCGGGATTTCATTTGATCGATCATTTTCTGGGCCTTGACATTGAAAGTCTGGGCGCATCGGCTCAGAAGATCATCGATTTTATCAAACCACACGATGGTCATTCGGATATTTTTTTCAATATTATCAATAACATTGGTTTCAAACCGCCATTTTTTCAACTCCTCGAAGATTCGTTCCGTTCCTTCTGAAATTTCTTTGGAAAGGATCTCCCATTTTCTGGTTCCTTTTTTCTCATCGAGCAACTGATCTCTTTTTTGGAGTATGGTTTCATGAATTTCTCGGATGGTTCGGAGGGAGGCAAGGAATTTTTCCTGTTTTGAAACTTCATCCACCGCCCCATCGCCCTCGTCTACATCCCTCAACACATGCTTGGGCCGTATGGATTTTCTTTCCATTTTGTCCCCATAGGTAAAAATGGTACCCAGAGACAGGGGGCAATCGAGCATGGCTCGAAGGACATCTCTTTCTCCACGCTCAATTTTTTTTGCGATTTCGATTTCCCCTTCGCGGCTGAGCAAAGTGACCATCCCCATTTCCTTGAGGTACATTTTGACCGGATCGGTGACGGTTCCGAATTCAATGTCTCGGTCCCTCTTTGAGGAAAACATGTCTTTGTGCGACTGTTTTTCAATGTCGGAATCATCCTGGTCATCATCATCAAATCGCCTGCCGGCATCATGGTTCATTTTTTTTATGGGAGACAGGTTTCGTTTTTTATCCATGCTTTTTTTGACGGTTTTTCTTGCTTTTTCCTTGTCTTGATCCACCAGTTTGATTCCCAGTTCCTTGAACTGCATGAATACATCCTCTATCTGATCAGAGGACTTCAAATCCCCTGTTATGGCGTCATTGATTTCGGCATAGGAAAGAAATCCCGTTTTTTTCCCTTTTTTGATCAGTTTTTCCATGACGGATGGATGGATTGCCGCAATTTCTGTGGAAGAATTGGTCCCCATTGCCATAAATGTCTCCTAAAGGCTTAGAGTTAAAACGGATCATGCAATTGCCGAATTTCTTGCTGTTTTTGCCTCAACAGTTCGAACAGTTCTGAATCGCATTCTTTTTCCGCTTCGATTATCTTATTGGTCAGGATATTATCCTGTTTTTTCTTCACTCGTATGATTCTGTTGGCCAGCGTCCGCGCAACATTTTGAACATCCTGCTCCTGAAAATCGTCAGTCATAGCCAGCAGTGCCACGCGTTCCTGATCCGCAGGATTGTCCAGCCTTGTCATCACATGATTGACAAATCCGGACGCATCCGGATTCATGATCAGAATCTTTTCCCCCAGAGCTTTGAGCTGCTCGGAACAAAAGGAATGAATCACGCCACAGGACCTGATCGTGTCTATGGTTTCAGGGTGGTTGAGCATCAGGGAAATGATCTGAGCCTCTCTCCGGTCTGAAAGAGGCTTGATTTCTCTTTCTCCGCTGCATTCCGAAGGTATTGAACCGGGAGAAGAGGCGGTGCTGTTTTCCCGGATTTTTTCTAGAACTGCTTTTTCATCAATGTATAAGGTTTCGGCCAGGTCTTTGATATACAGGGAACGCAGGGCGCCGTCCTGAATGAGCATCAGATGAGGTATCATGTCTCTGAGAATATTGACCTTTCCCTGGATGGAATCGCCATGCCGACTCATGGACACGTCCAATAGAAAACGCATTACGCTGCCGGCGTTTGAGGCGAGAGCCACAAATGCGGATTTCCCATATTCCAGTACATAGGAATCCGGGTCATGCCCCATGGGAAGAACCAGAATACGGACATCTATCCCTTCCTGGAGAAAGATCGGGATGCTTCTTTTGGCTGCCTGGATGCCGGCCGTGTCGGAATCAAACACCAGGACCATTTTTTCGGCATATCCCTTTAAAATGCGGACATGATCGCCTGTCAGAGCCGTTCCCAGGCTGGCCACACAATTTCGAACCCCATGCCCGTAAAGGGACAGAAAGTCAAAATACCCCTCGACAATATAAACCAGACCTTCCTGTCGGCAGAAGGGTTTTGCGGCGTGAAGCCCGTAAAGGATGCGGCTTTTGATATACACAGGAGTTTCCGGAGAATTCATGTACTTGGGCATGGCATTGTCCATGACCCTCCCGCCGAAACCCGCGACCTGCATATTAATATCGAAAATCGGAAACATGATTCGATTTCTGAAACGATCGTAATATCCGTTTTTTTCTTTTTTTTCGAGTACCAGTCCGGATTGGGCGGCGGTTTTTTTCGTTATTCTTTTCCGTTTCAGGAGATGAACCGTGAAATCCCATGCATCGGGTGCGAAACCCAGCTTGAAAGTGTCGATCATATCTGCGTCAAGCCCTCTTTTTTGAAGGTATTGCCTGGCGCTTTCCGCTTTCCGGCCGGTTTTCAGATGATCGTGATAGGCTTCCATGACATTCTTATTCAAGCGAAACAGGTCTTCTTTGATGTGGAATGTTTTTCCGGCCGATGAATGGTCGACCATTGAACCGATATCGATTCGATATTTGCGAGCCAGCATCTGGAGGGCTTCCGGGAAGGAAACGCCGTGGTATTTCATCAGATAGGTGGATACGTTTCCACCGGTTCCGCATCCGAAACAATGGAAGATCTGTTTGGCCGGATGAACTGAAAAAGAAGGGGTTTTTTCAGAATGAAAAGGACAGAGACCGAAAAAATTCCGCCCCGATTTTTTAAGGATAACGGATTCTGAAATCACATCAACAATATCCGCCGTGTGGAGAATTTCTGAAACCTTTTCTTCAGGGATATGCATCACGATGCCGCCGACTCCGGAATTAGCTTTTATTCAAACTAATTAAAGTAACTATGGAAAATCACATGTCAATCATGATCATGAAGATATATTTATTTTGAAATCCTGATGGCTTCCTCTAAATTGAGTGTTCCTTCGTAAAGCGCTTTCCCCGTAATAACGCCCGTAACCCCCTTGGATTCGATGGCGAGCAGATTTTGAATATCCTGAAGCGTACTGACTCCGCCGGATGCGACAATGGGGATGGAAACAGATTCCGCCAGAATGGCGGTTTCCTGAATATTGGGTCCGGTCTGCATTCCGTCCCTGTGAATATCCGTGAAGTTGATGGCCGCCACGCCGCAGGATTCGAATTCTTTTGCCAGATCCACAGCCCGGGTTTCAGATGTCCGGCTCCATCCTTCCACGGCCACTTTCCCGTTCCGTGCATCAATACCGACCACGATCCGGTTCGGAAACCTTCGGCTGGCGGTCTTTACCAGGTCCGGATTGTAGAGGGCTTCGCTACCGATAACAACTTTTGAGACCCCCATGTCCAGATACATCTCTATGGTTTTGAGATCCCGGATGCCTCCGCCAACTTGAATGGGCGCCTGCACTTCGGATAAAATGCGTTTGATGGTTTCAAGATTTTTCACTTCTTTGGCAAAGGCGCCGTCCAAATCCACTACATGGATCAAAACGGCTCCTTGTGATTCCCATCTCCGGGCCATTTCGACGGGATCGTCCGAATATTCGGTGGCGGCATCCATTCGCCCCTGCAGCAAGCGAACACATTTGCCTTGTTTGATATCTACAGCCGGGATAATGATCATTGATTCACTCTATCGTTTTCTGTTGATCGGCCATAATCGAACACGAAAAATCGCTCAAATGGTCCCTTTGGTGGACAAGGGTCCGACAATGGTTGTGTTGATCCTGGAAGCCATGTGCAAAGACTTTCCCAATGCCTTGAAAATGGATTCAAGCACATGATGTTCGTTGTAACCGTAAAAGGCATTGATATGAAGATTGAACGCACCCTGCACACACATGGCCTGGAAGAATTCCCTGGCCAGTTCAATGCTGAAATCCCCTTTAACCTTGAGATCAGCTGGAAAATGATAAACCAGATAGGGCCGGTTGGAAAGATCGATGGTCACTCTTGACAGGGCCTCGTCCATGGGAATGCAACTGTCCCCGAACCTGACAATCCGATGCTTGTCTGCCAATGCCTTGGAAACGGCCTGACCCAGGACTAGGCCGATATCTTCCACTGTATGGTGGTAATCTACATCTATGTCGCCTTTTGCGTCGATTTTCAAATCGAAAAAACCATGGACCGCAAAAGCCGTAAGCATGTGATCAAAAAAAGGGATGCCGGTTGAAACATTGGCCTGCCCGTTTCCATCCAGATCGAAGAATATGGAAATGTCCGTTTCTTTGCTTTTTCTGGAAACACTCGCTTTCCGATCCATAAATACCCTTGAAACAGTTTTAGCCCAACCTTCCCAGCTTTCAGATGAAAAACCGGATGCGTTTGAATTTTGAAATTTATTAAAATATGATCGGGTTGTCAATTGCATTTTACACTGTTTTGGATTGTCAACCGATTGTTTCGGCCTTATAATGGCAAGTATATAATGATATCAGAAGATATGATCGCCTTCAGAAAAACGAGGCAAAGACGCATGAACATCATTTCATCCCAAAACAGCCTTCCGGGTTTTCGTCCCTACTCAAATGGTTCGGGATTCGAAACAAATACGAAACCATCTGAGATCAGCACCTATGACGATCCGGCAAATACCTCCCGGAGTGATTCAAAAAAAACTTCCGAACCATATCAGAATCTGAGCTCTGCGGAGTTAAGGCTGCTGGAAGAATTACGGAAAACAGACCAGGCGATCAGACGTCATGAAATGGCCCATATCGCGGCCGGCGGCCGTTATATCACAGCCGGCGCCAATTATGCTTATCAGAGAGGGCCGGACGGTAAAAATTACGCTGTCGCAGGAGAGGTCCATATCGACTCTTCGCCCGTGCCGGGAGACCCGGAAGCCACTCTCCGGAAAATGAGACAGATCAAACAGGCCGCCCTTGCCCCGGCCGATCCTTCCGCCCAGGACCGAAAGGTGGCGGCAAAGGCCGTCACAACAGCCTCTCAGGCTCTTGCCGAACTGATGTTATATCAGGCCCGGCAGAAGGCCGCTTCAGATGAGCAAAAAGCTTTTGTCAATCCGGAAACCGTTTCGGACGCTTATCGGAAAATAACAGCGCTTCCGGAAAAGGATTTGTTTTCATTCGAAGTTGCCGGTTGATACGGTTTTCTCTGAAAAGGACAGATTTTTCATCGAATCAGCCGGACTATCTGCCTGAACGCATCCCCTTCGGCTTTTTTCATCAATTCGAAAAAAATCATCTCCACACTCGTTGACTTTGCTCCGGCCTGAACAACCCTCTGGACACCAAGATCTTTGTTTTCCCGTGTCCTGGAGGAAACGCAATCGGTCACCACTTGAACCTTGCATCCTTTTTTCAGCAGTTCATAACCGGTCTGAAAAACACAGATATGGGTTTCAATCCCCGTCAGCAGGACCTGGCTGCGACCGGTTTTTTCAAATTGGTCGATGAAGGCGGGTTCCCGGCAACAGGAAAAAGAAGATTTTTCAATGGGCCCTGTACCGGACATATGTCTTGCGATAGGCTCGATGGTCGGACCCAGTTTTTCCGGAATCTGTTCCATCCAGATAATGGGCACTCCAAGAACCTTCATTCCTCGAATCATGATCTCCAGTGCATTGAACAGTTTTTCCTTCTCATACATGATCTGAGCCAGATTCCCTTGTACGTCAATGAGCAGCATCACGGTTTTATGGATGTCAAACATTTTCACCCTCCCTGAAAGTCGTCCATTTTGGAGCAGGTTTTGCCATTTTTGTTGATTTTTCCTGCTGAGAGCATTTATAATCAATTT
>CAZQIX010000041.1:0-32516 GCA_964593855.1 uncultured Desulfobacula sp.
GTTTGAGAATCCTTCATGGTCTATCCTCCATGTTTTTTAATAATATAAGTCGGTTATGTCGTTTTTTCCGTCACGCCGCCGTTCAATATGGCTCTATAAATATCAGTCAAGACATTGATAGTCAATAAATAAATAATAAATAAATTGACTATTTTTCTGAATCATGATCTATAATGGTATTTAAGAAGTTGCTATTTTTGCGGTTCGCGATTATTTTGACAGGCAAAAAAATCTTCAAAGGAGCCAAACAGAGTGGCCAAAGCAAATTATAAAAATGATCTGACCCTGGATGAAAAAGTGATGATGGCCATTGTCAGGGCAGCGGAAAATTTCAAACGGACCCATTCCACCATTTTCAAAAAATACGGGTTGTCCTTTCCCCAGTACAACATTCTGAGGGTGCTCGAATCTTCAGACAAGGGCCGGAATAAAATCAGCAGTGTGGGAAAAATCATGCTGGTGCCCGGCGCCAACATGACCGGACTGGCCAAACGCCTTGAAAAACAGCAGTTCATTGTCCGGGAACCCGATCCCGGCGATGAACGGGTCACGCTTCTGGTCATCACGGAAAAGGGCAGACATACCTTGAGCCGGATCGAAGATGAAAAAAACCGGGTGATCGACATGATCCTGAAGGATTTCGACCGATCTTTCAAAGAAAACCTGCTTGGTGACATCAAGACCATTATCCGGTCCACGACGGCCCTGAACAAAGAAATGGCTCGATGATGCGGCGCTATGCGGCCGAGGGACCGGTTGAAAGCCTTCTCAGGCCATTCGGATGAATTTTGGAAAATTTTTATGGTGTCGGCCGGTTTAGGGACGGTCGGTGTTTGATTTTATTTCCCGCATGGTCTCTTTGACCAGATCCAGAAGGGGGGATTTTGATCGCCGGGCCGTTGTCACGGCATGTTGAATAACGGCCAGGGCCTCGGCATGGTGGCCCTGCATGGTCAGGGCCTCGGCAAGATTGTTGGCGGCCGCCACATGATCCGGATTGACGGCGAGCAGTTCCTGGTAAAGCGCCATCGCTTCGATGGGTATTCCCCGCCTCAGAAAATTATTGCCGAGGGCGAACAGAGCCAACTGATTGCCGGGCCAGATATCAAGGGCTGACCGGTAGGCCGTTGCCGCCTGTGGGCCGTTGTCTGTTGATTCAAAAGCCGTTACGGCATCCAGGTATCGCCCCGCATCGGGTCTGCTGGGCAGATCTCCGGGCAGAAGAGCGATCAGGCCCCATGAACCGGCTCGTTTCCAGGTCAGTTCAAAAAGGGACGCCTTCATTTCCATTCGTTTTTTTTCACCGGAACGAAGGACGATGATGTCGTCGGGAAGCACACCGATGACGACGGCGTAGTGATAGGCAGGCAGGCGTTGAAGCCCGTAATTCTGCAGGACCAGTACCGGTCGTCCTGATTGAATTTCCGAGACCAGTTCGTTCAAATCCGGGTTTATCAGATAGGGGATTCGCCCGAATTTACGGCAGGCGGAAATCATCTCAACCTGAAGGCTGCCCTGTCTGCCCGGCAGGTAGGTGAGGGATGTCAGATCATCCGGATGAACGGCGACACCCGATGAACCCAGCAGCATGGCAAGAGATGCAGGCCCGCACTGGTATTTCTTCTGGGGAAAAAAAGGCGTGGCGGCGAGCTCCACGCCGTGGTCCGGCCCGATTGTCCCGAGAGTGGATTTACTGGCACAACCGGCCCCGGACAACAGAATCAGGATGACCGGAAAACAAGCGAAACGATTCACATGAATGGATCACAACCGGTTGAAAACATTGGTGACCCCTATCAGCTCAAGAACGATCAGAACGACCAGGACGACACCCAGTACGGCCAGAACACTCGATCCGGCCGGCAGATCGTTGATATGCTTTTGAATCGCTTGAACTTCCTGATCGGTCAATGAAGCGATCCGGTTTGCGGCATCGTCCGGATTCACACCCAGTTCCATCAGTTTTACCCGGACATCCTCCCGGGCCAGAAAAGACTGAAGATCATTTCCTTGGAAAGACGTCCGCTGATTCATATAAACGGATGTTTCAATCATTCGGGCCTCGATGGCCGGAATCACCATGCTCGTGATCAGAAAAACACCGATCAAAGTCAGAACAGTTGATTTTTTGGGCAATTGTTTCATGGTAGTTTCCTCCGCGTTACAGTTGGCAATATACTTTATTTAATGGGTTTATCTATTTTCGTCAAGGCGTCGATTTCCCATGGGGGTGTCGCGTCGCCGGTATACCGGGAATTCATGATGGCCCGGTATAGGTAAAGGCTTTTGAAATTTCCCGGATCTGTATCCGCGCGTGGCAGCGATCCGTGAACGCGCCGGCATGGTCCAGGGCTTCCAGCACCGATTCGGTCAAGGTTTCGGGGATGACCATGTCGCAGGCTTCACGGGCCGGGGGAATATCTTTGTTCGGCGAGTCGGCGGACCGGAGAAAGCGCAGACTGGTGATGGTCGCTCCACCGGCACCGGCTGCCATGGCCGTTTTGACCAGTTCGGTGCCTGTTCCGGCGTCGCAGAGCAGCAGAAAATCGCATAAACCCGTGATGTACTGTTTTTCCCGCAGCGGTTTCAGTTCTCCGGCTCTGGAGCTTCGCCGCCATTCGGTTCCGCCTTTGATGTGGTCGAGAGCCGTCACGATCTGTTCGATGCTGGCCGCCTGGCGCAGCCCTCCCCTTGCCACTTTCATGTTAATGAAACCCCGGTTGATGTGGTACTGATAAATATACCCTCTTCCCGGCTGATCCAGTTTTCCTCTGTCGATCATCGTGTCCAGGATGGGGTCGGATTCATAACGGGCCGAAAACACATGGATGATTTCTTTTTCATGGGGGATGGTGATCCGGAGCAGCCCCATTTTGTCCCGAATGCCGGTACCGGTGCCGAAATGGATGGACGGGGTGCAGGTGCCTCGGTCCAGGGCCACCCGGGCCAGGTTTTCCCCGTGACCCCGCTGTACGATGCAGCATATTCCGCTGTAAGGGTAGAACTTGGTGTGGATATCCTCGACAGAGATGGGCGTCGGGTGCCTTTCCCCGTCGGCTTCATCCCGGCAGGAAACCCGGACATCCTCCGAAAGAACCGATCCGCGGCCGGGAAAGTTGAGTTGCATTTTTTCCACAATGAATTTCAACAGATGCTCTTCCATCCGTTTGTCCACCAGGAAAAAAAATATGTCCACCGGGTCATTGGACAGATCCTTGCCGGGCAACAGGGAAAAAATGCCTTTTTTGACTTCGATGATGACCGAACGGGCCGGTATCATGTGAAAATCGTTTATGCCGACGCCGCGCAGGGTGTTCATCAGATTCCTTGAAAGGCTGCCGTGAATGTGAATGGTGATCCGGGAACAGGTAGTGAGTGCGATCATGATCCTGTCTCGCTTTCACGCAGATCCGCAGCGGATCGATCCAGGTCCAGGCGCCTTTTGCGGTTGATGTAAAGCCCCATGGCCAGAACGGTGAAAACAGGGCAGACCGAAGCGGCGGCCAGGATGCCGAACCCTTCGATCACGCCGACCTGGCTGCCGATACCCAGTCCCATGGCCAGGACAAGGGGGACGGTGATGGGTCCGGTGGTCACGCCGGCACTGTCCCATCCGATGGAAACGAATTCCTCGGTGGACAACCGGGTAACGAGCAACAGCAGAAGGTAGGGCGGAATGAGCAGCCAGGTCATCGGCAGATCCCAGATGATCCGGGCCACTCCCAGAGAAATGCCGGCGCCGACACCCAGGGCCACGGCCTGCATGAGCAGGGGTTTTTTAAAGGTCCCTGCCGTGAGTTCTTCAACCGTCACGCCCAGGGCGTTCAGGGCGGGTTCGGCCAGGGTGGCCCCGTAGCCCATGATAAACCCGAAAATCAGAACCACGATCATGCCCATGGGATTGCCCCGGCTTCCAAAGATGGGGCCCCTAAGAGGCGTGTACTGATAGGTGCCGGTTTGTGGATCAAGACGGCCCGGATCATAGGGTATGGCCAGGTATTGGTTGTCTATTCTGGCATAAAAAAACGTTTGTTTTTCCCCTTGCGGGGTTATGGCCGTTTGGAGCAGAGAGGGATCAAATCCGTCGATATTTCTTTTTTCATTGACCAGGGGGATGGCTTTGAATGAAGAGGGCAGGTTGGCGCCCACCTGGGTGCCCAGTCTGTCCAGGCCGATTTCGATGCCGATGCTGAAAAGGGTCAGGCCGATCACGGCAAAGGCGATTCCCAAAGCGATCTCGTCCGGATAGAGGGGTTTTTCCCGCACAAAGAGCAGCAGCACCAGAAACAACGGCAGAACCAGCAGCGCGATGGCCTTTACGGATAGGAACAGATTTTTCCAGATCAGGGCCTGGGCCTTCGGGTCCGGATCCGCAGAAACATTCCCGGTTGGCGAAGAGGTTTCGGTTTCCTGGAACGCCTGCATCTTCCCGGCGTCCCCTTCAAAGAAAATGGACTGAACCGCTCGGCTGCCTTCCTGGAGGACGTACCGGTTCATCCGGTCTTCGGTTTGAAAGACCTGGAGCGCGGCCTGTCGGTTGTGGGGGCTGAAAAAAGCCAGATCTCCCATTGGTGCGGGTACATGGCTTTTCAGCAGCAGGCCCAGTGACAGAACGGCTATCACAGGCATCAGCGAGGCCATGGTGACCACACCGAACCCGGTGGCTCCGGATTCATCCGATCCCATGATCCTGGAAATGCCGATGCCCAGGGCCAGGACCAGGGGGACGGTGACCGGACCCGTGGTCACCGCTCCGCAGTCCCAGGCCAGGCCCACCACGGCCGTCATGTTCGCGTCCCGCGACGCCAGAAAGGTCATGACCAGGAGAAGCCCGATCAGTACGTAAATAAACGGTTTGAGAGAAAGATTGTAGTAAAACCGTATCATGCCCAGGCAAACGGCCAGTCCGACACCCATGCCCACGGCGTAGACCAGGGACTTGGCGTGGGCGTTGAGCAGCAGGAACAAAAGCGGGGCTTCCCAGGGCCGGACGCTTTTGCCGGCTGCCTGGAGGACCTGGATGGAAGGCTCTGCCAGGGTGGCCAGAAATCCAAGAACGATTCCGAATCCCAGAACCACATACACGGGTGATTTTTTGGGAAGCCTGCTCCCGATGATGTCTCCCAGGGGCATGAGCCCCAGAAACAGACCTTCCATGAAAAAGGTCAGACCGGCCACGACCAGGCCGATGCCCAGGCCGATAACGGAGGCATGGGCGATATGGATGTTCAATACGACGGTCTGGAAAAAAATCAGGTACAGAATGATCAGCCATATCGATTTGATCTGGCTGACCACTCTGTTTCTGACATAGGGAAGGATCAGATCGGCCGCGTGCCGGAAACTGATCCTGATCCGGGGAGAGCTAGGGCTCATGATCAGGGAAGCGCGGCCAGTTTGTCGTAATCAACGGCCTTGGCATAGGCGATCAGATCTTCCCGGGTTACATCGCTGCCGTCGATGGTCACCAGGATCCGACCGGCCACTACGATGTTGACCTGGCCGTTTTTATCCGCGGGCGTATATTTGACAATGGCTTTCTGGTTGTTGATCTTTTCAAGTTTGCCGCCGTCGGCCGCGGCAAAGGCGGGGTTTGTGAACATGACCATCATCCCCTGCAGCATGGGAGAATCGGTGACGAACTGCAGATGGACGGATGCCGGATCCTTGTGATACGATCGTTCGGCCATGACCCCGCCACCGAACATGGCCTGGCCCTGGGCTTGAGATCCTGAGTCTTCAGCGGTCCACCCGGGCAGCGGAGCCGGCAGGAAGGTTTCCAGCTCCCCGCCTTTTTTCTGGCTGATCAGCTGGGCGGCGTAGTTCAAACTCCCCACCGCTTCGGTGTAAAGGCCCTCATTGTAATATTTCAACCCCTCGTTAATGGAATCGACGATGTCGTCGGCATGAGCGCTCATAAAAAATCCCAGCACAATCATCGAAAGGATCAGGGTCCGGGTCCGGAAGAAACGAATTGGCATGATGGTCTCCTTTATTCAGTATGGTAAATGAAAAACGGTTATGATTTAAACGGGCATACTACTTCAATATGCGGTGGTACGCAAGGGTTTGTGTGCGATGATTTCCATGAAAAACCGTTTCCCGGGCGGCGAAAAATTGATTTGCCTGTTTTTTCCATCTGTTGTATCCTGCCCGGCAGAGATCGGATCCGGTTCAGGGATTGACCGGCTTGAGCTCAGCCGGATCAATCCCCGCCACTCAACCTTCGGATCCGGGGAGGTGTGCCGTGACAAAAAAGGTACTGGTGCCCGTGGCCCAGGGCACGGAAGAAATGGAGGCCGTAACCATTGTCGATGTGTTGCGGCGGGCCGGAGCCGAGGTCATCGTCGCGTCCGTGGATGACATCCTCATCCATGCATCCAAAGGGATGAGATTCACGGCTGATTGCCTGATCCGGGACTGCATGGACCGATCCTTCGATTTAATCGCCCTTCCCGGGGGCATCCCGGGCGCTCAGAATCTGAGAGACTCCGAAGATCTTGAAATTCTGTTGAAAAAACAGGCGGAACAGAAAAAATATTATGCCGCCATCTGTGCCTCTCCCGCCTTGGTTCTCCATCACCACGGCCTGGTCACGCCGGGCCGTGTCACATGCCACCCCGGATTCGCGGACCTGATCGACAACGGCCGGGTTCTGGATTCCCGGGTGGTGGTGGACGAAAACTGCATCACCGGTAGAGGGGCGGGGACGGCCTGCGATTTCGCCCTTGAATTGGTGAGGCTTCTGTATTCCGAACAGAAGAAAAAAGAGGTCATGCAGGGGCTTGCGCTGTCCGTGGACGGATGATGACGGAACCGGATTTTGAATGGGAAGCGTTTCTGACCCGGCATCGAGATGCGATCGTTTTTCAGTGGCGGGAACGTCTCCAGAAAGAGGTGTCCGAGCAGTACGCCAGGCGATCTCTGGCCGAACTGACCCAGACCACGGGCAATGCCTGCGATTCTTTCTGCGGCATGATCGCCCGAGGCGATGACGGCCCCATCAACGATTTCATCAACGAAATCACCAAAATCCGTCTGGACGAAGGGTTCCCCCTGCAGGACGTTCAAAAGGCCTTTGAGCTTTTCCGTCAGATCGTCATTCCCATCCTGATACAGGAATCTCCCCCGTCCCTTCTCTGTCGGAACATCGAGGCCATCAACACGGCCCTGGCCTACACCATCCACCGGTTCAGTTTTCATTTTCAGAAAATGCACGAAAAATACCTCCAGGCCTACGCCCAGCAGCTGGAAAAGGACGTGGCCGCCAGGACGGCGCAGCTCCGGGAATCGGAGCACAAATACAAGACCCTGGTGGAGGATATCAGTGACGGGTACCTGGTGCTGGACCTGGAAAAACCGGTGTTTACCAATCCGGCTTTCTGCCGGATGCACGGATACGGGGAAAAGCATCTGCCCACCGACTCGTTTCTGCTGCTGGTGGCGCCGGACAGCAGGGAAAAGGTCGGAACGATCATCAATCGGGAGGTCCGGATGGAAGCCGAGCCCGAGACGTTTGAATACCTGCGCCTGACCCGTACCGGAAAAAGCCTGCCCACGGAAATCAGTTTCCGCCCTTCTCGGTTCGAGGGCCGGGTTTACAATCTGTGCATTGTCCGGGATATCACCAAGCGGGTGGAAATGGAGAAAAAAAGCCGGGAGATAGAGCGCATGGCGTATATCGGAAAACTGACCGCCTCCCTGTCCCACGAGATTCGAAATCCCCTGTCGTCGGTCAAAATGAATCTCCAGATCCTGGGAAAAAATCATGCGTTCAAGGGCAACGACAAAAAGCGGCTGGATATTTCCGAACGGGAGATCAAGCGGCTGGAAGGCATTCTCCAGGAACTGCTGGATTTTGCCAAGCCGGTTTCCCTTCAGCTTTCCAGAATCGATCTCAACCGGATCATCTATGCCTGCGTGGACCTCATGGAGGTTCGGTTCAACAAGCGACGGATCCAATGTCATGTCGAGGCCGATCCTTCTCTTCCGGGTTTCATGGCGGACAAGGGCAAGGTGGAGCAGGTGGTGATCAATCTCTTTTTGAACGCACTGGATTCACTGGACGATTCCGGCCGGATTTGGGTTGCGACCCGGAAACGGAAACGAAAAGGGCTTGACTATGCAGTGATCCGCATGGACGACAACGGTAGAGGAATCCCTAAAGAGCTTCTGTCCCAGATTTTCGAACCGTTTTTCACCACCAAGACCACGGGTACCGGGCTGGGTCTGTCCAATGTCCGGCAGATCGTCACCGCCCATGAAGGCTGGGTTAAAACAGCGGAATCAAAATACGGGGGAGCGGCTTTCGAGGTGTTTCTGCCCCTGGGAGAAAACCATGGCGGCTGATATTCTGGTTGTGGACGACGAGCCCACCATCCGGGAATCCATTGCCATGTTCCTGTCGGAAAAAGGGTACCGGGTTCATACGGCCGGCTCCATACAATATGCCATGGAAGCTTTTGAACGGCTGAAACCGGAGGCCGTTATCCTGGACATCCGGCTTCCCGACGGCAACGGGCTGGATGCCCTGGCGCGGATGCGATCCCTGCACGAGCCGTCCAAGGTGGTCATGATCACGGCTTTTCAGGATATGGAAACCACCATCGAGGCCATGAAACGGGGGGCTTATGATTACATCCACAAACCCCCGGATGCGGATGAGCTTGAAAAAACCATCCGGGACGCGGTCGAGAGTTTTCATGAAGAAGCGTCCCGTTCCAGGGAGCCCGGCGGATCAAAACCCCCTGACGAGAGCCGGATCGTCGGCCGGAGTCGATCCATGAAAGATATTTTCAAGATGATCGGCATGCTTTGTCAGAACCGGGCCACCGCCTTGATTACGGGGGAGACCGGAACCGGGAAAGAGCTGGTCGCCCGCTGGATCCATATGAGCGGACCGTTTTCCAGAAAGCCCTTTGTCACGTTTGACTGCTCCGCCATTGTGGATACTCTTCTGGAAAGTGAATTGTTCGGGCACACCCGGGGAGCTTTCACAGGAGCCGTTCAATCCCGGCCGGGCAAGATCGAACTGGCTCAGGACGGGACCCTTTTTCTGGATGAAATCGGGGAGTTGCCGCTGAACCTTCAGGGAAAACTTCTGGGTTTTCTCGAAAGAAAGCAGTACATGCGGGTGGGCGGCGAAACCCTTATGCGGTCCGGATGCCGGATCATTGCCGCCACCAACCGGGATCTGGCCGCCATGGTCCGGGAAAAAAAATTCCGGGCCGATCTGTATTTTCGTTTGAAAGTGGTTACCCTCACGTTGCCGCCTCTGCGGCAGCGACTGTCCGATATCAATGACCTGGCCGCCCATTTTATCCGGAAAGCCGCCGATGAACTGGGGCTTTCTCCCATGGCCCTTCAGGACGGATGTGTAGGGCGCCTGAAACGCCATCCCTGGAACGGCAACGTCCGGGAGCTGGAAAATGTCATCGTGGCGGCCGCCATCCGGACCCGGGGGAACGTGATCCGTTTGAAAACGATTGAAACTCTGCTGTCCCTCAGCTCCAAGGACAGCGAATCCCCGGCCTGCGGCCAATCCCTGTCACAGGTCGAGGCCCGGCATATTTTTAACACCCTGGAGTCCGTCCATTGGAACCGTGCCCGCGCGGCCGATATGTTGCAGATTTCCCTGCCCACCCTGCGGAAAAAAATCAGGGAGTATCACCTGACCCCGCCTGACAAATGAAAACCTGTTTCACCATCTGAAAGTTTCTTTCCATCGGTTTGGATTATCCCCTGATGATATGAATGAACGCATCGGCTTTTTGCAAGGGTTTCAGCGACGGCTGGCCGGTTTTTCAAGCTGGCATGGATATTGCCAATGTTCAAAATGTCGAATGAATCGGACGGCAAGCAAGAAAAAGGGCCCAGGCTTTTTTTCAACCGGATAGTAAACCAAAGCATCAGCCAAACCATCAGGAGGAGCAATCATGAAAATGGACATTATGGAATCCGATTATTTTAATGCCGCGGATTATTTCGTGGACCGACACATCCGCGAAGGGAGGGAAGACAAAATCGCCGTCCTGTGTGAAGACCGGAAAATGACCTACGGACAGGTGTCCCGGGAAGTCAATCGGTTCGGCAACGCCCTGCGGTCGGCCGGTGTGCGCATGGAAGAGCGGGTCGCCGTCCTCATGCTGGACATGGAATATTATCCGGTGGTGTTTTTCGGATCCATCAAGGTCGGAGCTGTTCCCATCTGTATCAACACGCTGATGAGGCCCAAGGATTATCTGTATTTTCTGAACGACAGCCGGGCCAGAATCCTGGTGGTGGATGAGAGCCTGCTCACCAATATCGACGAGATCAAAAGCGGATTGAAATTTCTGGAGCGCATCATTCTGGTCAATGGGTCGGAAAACCGTGCGGGCACCACGGCCTATGAAGATTTTGTCCGCGATCAGTCGGACGATCTGACACCGGCGCCGACCAGCCCGGACGATGCCTGTTTCTGGCTTTACAGTTCCGGTTCCACGGGCAAGCCCAAAGGAACGGTGCATTTGCAGCACGACATGCTGTTCTGCGTCGAACATTACGGCAGACAGGTGCTGAAGATCCAGGAGGACGACGTCTGTTTTTCGGCGGCCAAGCTGTTTTTCGCCTACGGCCTGGGCAACGGCCTGTATTATCCCTTCGGGGTGGGCGCCACCACCGTACTCATGCCCGAGCGGCCCACGCCCGATTCCGTGTTCAAGACCATCGCCCTTCATCAGCCCACCCTGTTTTTCGGGGTGCCGACGCTTTTCGGCTCCATGCTGGCCGCGGAACCCAGACCCCTGAACGGGGTCCGGTTGTGCATATCCGCCGGAGAAGCTCTGCCGGCCGATATCTTCCATCGATGGAAAAACCAGTACAATCTGAACATCCTGGACGGCATCGGGTCCACGGAGGTCTCCCATATTTATATTTCCAACCGCCAGGACGATATTCGTCCGGGCAGCACCGGTCAGTTGGTGCCCGGGTATGAAGCCAGAATCGTGGATGACCGGATGACCGAAGTCCCCCGGGGCGAAATCGGGACCTTGTGGATCAAAGGCGACAGCACGGCGGCCTGCTACTGGAACAAGCATGAAAAGACCAAGCAGTCCATGATCGGGGAATGGTTCAACACGGACGACAAATTTTTCGTGGATGAAGAAGGGTTTTTCTTTTATGTGGGACGGTCCAACGACATGCTCAAGGTCGGTGGGATCTGGGTGTCGCCCATCGAGGTGGAGGCCTGCATCATAGGCCATCCGGCGGTTCTGGAATGCGCCGTCGTGCCGGGACGGGACGAAGAAGACCTGGTCAAGCCCTGCGCGTATATCGTTTTGAACAAAGGGTTTTCACCTTCCCCGATCCTTGAAAAAGAAATCAAGGACTATGTCAAAAAAGAGCTGGCCCACTACAAATTCCCCCGCTGGGTCTATTTTGTGGACGAACTTCCCAAAACAGCCACCGGCAAGGTCAAACGGTTTGAACTCAAGCAGATGGAAGATCTCAGAGTCGCTCAGTCCGCCTGACGGCTTGTGCCCGGTCCTGTTCAGGGGCCGGGCTTTTCCATCTTGATGCGTTTCTCATGGGTATAGATGTTGAAGCGGTTGTCCCGGGCGAATCCGATCAGGGTCAGACCGGTTCGGTCCGCGAGGGAGACGGCTGAAAGGGTGGGGGCCGCATTGGAAATGACGATGGGAATTCCCGTCCGTATGATTTTTCCGATGATTTCCAGAGACATCCGGCAACTGAGGGTGGCCACCTTGTCGCGGGTGTCGATACCGTTCAGCAGAACATGGCCGGCCAGTTTGTCCAGGGCGTTGTGCCGGCCGATGTCTTCAAAATAGGCCAGAACCTGATACGGATTGCACAGGCCTGCGCTGTGCAGGGCCCCGGTTTCCTGAAACAGCTTTGAATGGTCCCAGTGGGCCTGGATCAGGGACAGTACCTGACGATCGGTGATGCAAAAATCGTCATCCGTGCGGAGACGGCCGTCGTTTTTCGTATCCCGGATCATTATCCCGCCTGAAGATCCCTTGACGGATCCGTTTTTTTTGAAAATATCCAGTCGTTTCAACGCATTCGGCGTCAGCGTCACACGGCATTGCAGGGTTTTTTCGGAAAAATGCAGATCCAGGATATCGGCCTTTTCCCGGACAATGCCCTGGGTGAACAGAAAGCCGGCGACCAGGGCCGGGGTGTGGGTCATGGAAAACACCATCTGAAAAACCGGTTCCCCGTCGATGTGAATGCCCAGGATGGTTTCGTCCACGACCCGGTCCCGGGCCGGTATCCGCTGATGGTTCTTGATCCGGACCATGTTGATTTCATGTATGATATCCACCCCGGCCATTTCCGCCTCCCTTTTGAATTTGATGGACTTTTTATTGTCACACCGCTACAGTATATCCCGAATTTGCCAAAAAGGGTACGGGGGTGAGTCTGTAAATCGAGGCAGCCCTTGTTTTAATTTTATGGCCTGGTGGCGGTCTCGTTGAAACTGGAAATCTTAACGCCGATCGGACTGAACAAGGAGGAATCCCAATGAGTTCGGAAAATAAATCCATTCACGAGTTCGACGTTAAGTTGATCTGCGAATATTATTCAAGCCTGAAACGCCAGGGGCCCGGAAGCCCGGAGGTCACCCTCAAGGCGTTGAGCTTTGTCGACAACCTGACGGATGAATCCCGAATCGCCGATATCGGCTGTGGAACCGGGGGCCAGACCATGGTGCTGGCCGAACAAGCGCCCGGCCGAATTACCGGCATCGATCTGTTCGCCGACTTTATCGATATCTTCAATGCCGATTGCCGGAAAAACAATTTCCAGGACCGGGTGGAAGGGGTTGTCGGTTCCATGGACAATCTTTCGTTCAAAAAAGAAGAGTTGGATTTGATCTGGTCGGAAGGGGCCATTTACAATATCGGATTTGAGCGGGGCGTGAATGAGTGGCGCGATTATCTGAAAACAGGGGGCTTTATCGCCGTCTCAGAGGCGTCCTGGTTCACTGAAAAACGGCCCGTTGAAATCGACCGATTCTGGAAAGACGCCTATCCGGAAATCGACACGATCTCAAAGAAAGTCGATCAACTGCAGAAAGCCGGATATATACCGATAGCAATGTTTGTCCTGCCGGAAAACTGCTGGACCGATTATTTTTACGCCCCTCAGGTGTCGGCGCAAAAGACGTTTCTGGAAAAATATCCAGGCGATAAAATCGCGGAAGATCTCGTGATAAATCAGCGGCATGAGGCCGAACTGTATCGAAAGTACAAGCAATATTACGGTTATGTCTTTTACATCGGGAAAAAGATGTAAATCAAATGATCCGACAAAACCATTTGGAGTGAAATGATTGCACCGATGAACACTGATTGGATGATGTTGCTGCTTTATATGGTCATGGCCCTCGGGGTATCATTTCTCTGTTCGGTGGCGGAAGCTGTTTTGCTGAGCATAACCCCATCCTATATCGAGCATCTTAAAGTGAAAAATCCCCGGCACGCGGCCCTGCTCAAACAACTCAAACAGGATAAACTGGATCGGTCCCTGGCCGCCATCCTGACTCTGAACACGATTGCCCATACCGTCGGCGCCATCGGTGCCGGGGCCAAAGCCACGGTTATTTTCGGCAACACCTGGTTCGGAGTGTTTTCGGCCGTCATGACCCTGATGATCCTTTTTCTGTCGGAAATCATTCCCAAAACCCTGGGTGCGGTTTACTGGACCGGACTCAGCGGCTTGGCAACGATCTATATCAAAACCATTATCGTGATTCTTTACCCCATTGTATGGGTTTCTGAAAAGATGACGACCATGATTTCCCACGGACAGCAGCTGCATGTATTCAGCCGGGAGGAGTTCATCGCCATGGCGCGGATGGGGGAGCGGACCGGTCAGATCCCGGGCAAGGAATCCCGTATCATCCGGAATATTTTCAAATTTGAATCGTTGCGGGCAACCGATATCATGACCCCCCGAACGGTCATCGCCGCTCTTCCGGAAGACATGAAAATCGCTGAGGCCCTCCAGTTCGCGACCCGGACCCCTTTTTCACGCCTGCCGGTGTACCGGAAAAATATCGATCAGATCACCGGTTTCGTTTTCAAAGACGATATCTTGATTCATTCGGCACAGAAACGGGGGGATGAAACACTCACCGCATTGAAGCGGGATATCCTCGTGGTTCCGGATACCGTATCCCTGCCGGTCCTGCTGGAGCGGATCCTTGAAAACCGGCAGCATATCGTAGTCGTGATCAATGAATACGGGGGCACCGAAGGTCTGGTTACCCTTGAAGACCTGGTCGAAACCCTCATGGGCATGGAAATCATGGATGAGAGGGACAATGTCGAAGATATGCGGGCCCTGGCCAGAAAACAATGGGAAGAGCGCATCACGGCCCTTGGTTTGAATGTGGACGCGCCGAAGACGGACCCGGCATCGCCTGAAAAATAGGGCAGGGGCTTTCCGGAAAAGGTTTATTGCCGATCCATTTCCTCCAGAAACGATTTGAATTCAATGCTGTAAATGTACAACAGGACCAGGGCCAGGCCGAACAGCAGCGGTCCGTAGAGCAATCCCATCAGGCCGAAGGTGTGGATCCCGCCCAGAATGGAAAAAAAGATCAGCAGCGTACTCATTTCAGATCCGTTCTGCATGAACAAAGGGCGGACAAAATTATCGATCCCGCCTACGATGACGGCGCTCCAGACGAGCATGAAAAGCGCCGACCAGGGGCGCCCGGAAACGAGAAGGTAAAGGGCGGCCGGCATCCAGATCAGGGCTGTTCCCACTATGGGAACCAGTGAAGCAAAGGCCATGACCGTTCCCCAGAACAGGCCGGGAAGCCCGCAGATAAAAAAGGCCGTACCACCGGCCGCACCCTGGGCCAGGGCCGTGATAAATGTCCCGAGAAGCGCCGATTTGGCGATTTCCTTGATTTTGCCGAGGATCTGCATTTCCTGGCTTCGGGTCATGGGGACTAGGTGCAGAATCTTGTTCAGAATTCGGGCCTCGTCCCGGACCAGAAAGAAAAAAGTGAAAATCAGCAGCCCGAATTTTCCGATCAGCGAACCGATATTGCCCACGATATCGCCTCCCTGGTTGAGCAGGAGTTTTCCCATTTTGGCCGTGGCGTCCATGACCAGTTTGTCGAATTCCAGATCCGCAAGGCTCAGGTCCGGAAAAATTTTGCGGACACTGGGCAGATATTGCTGAACCCCCTGCCAGATCCCGACGATTATGGGATGTTCGGCCATGCCCCGGTATTTGCCCGCCGCTATCCAGTCATACATGGCGTTGAACGAGGACACGCCCTGCTGAATCAGGGCGAACACGAGGAACAGCAACGGGATGACCACCAAAATGGTGAGAAGAAGGCAGGACAGAAAGGCGGCGGCGTTCGGGCGGTTTTTCAGCAGGCCTTCGATCCGCCGGTGGATCGGGCTCATCACCGAGGACAGAATCAGAGCGAGCAGGATGGTATGGATATAGGGCCGGACAATGGAAAAGCATCCCAGAAAGACCACGGCCATGAGAAAAAAAAGAAAATAATGGGCATTGAGCTGAAAGGGTTGCCGTTGAATTTTTGCCATGCGTCCGATTCCTTTTGATGATATGGTGACACCCGGATACTTTGGATAAGGACAGAAACAAGCGGTTTTGTCAACCCGAAATGATTCGGGTATCGCGGTTGTCGAGTCGATAAGCATCGGTTTAAGGGAAAATTATGTTCGGTATTGTTCTTTCGTCCGTATTCACGGTCATGCATGTTTATGTGTGGACCCGGGTTTTTTCCACTCCGTTTTTAAGGCGGCGGGTCCCGAAAACGATCCGGGTGGGGACCGGGCTGGTCCTCTGGGGGCTTTTCATGCTCAACCGGAGGCTCCGCCACAGTGATATGGACGTTCTTCCGGCCGTGCTGGAATGGATCAGTATGAACTGGCTGGCCGTTCTGTTTGTAACCCTGCTGCCTCTGCTGATCACGGATCTGGTGACCGGTTTCGGGCGGCTTCTACCCCGGGCGTCCGATGCTTTGCGAACCGGGGCCTGTGTGATCGGTATCGTGCTGTCTCTGACGGCTCTGGTACAGGGCCACCGTCCCCCTAATGTGGAAAGAATTGACATCCGATTGCCGGGCCTGCCGGCGTCATTGGATGGAACCGTGATCGCGGCTCTGTCCGACCTTCATCTCGGACCCCTGCTCGGCTCCGGCTGGCTGGAAGCCCGGGTCGATCAGGTTCGTGCCCTGAATCCGGACCTGGTGGTCCTGATCGGGGATATTTTCGACGAACCCGGCCATTCCCAGGATGGGTTCACCGACTTGTTGCGGCAGATATCCGCCCCTTTGGGCAAGTGGGCGGTTCCGGGCAATCACGAATACTACCGGGGCATCGGGCCGGAACTGTTCCAGGCCGCCGGGTTCACCGTTCTGGTCAACCGGTGGGTTCAATTGAGCCCGGGCCTGGTGCTGGCCGGCGTGGAAGATCTCACCATCCATCACCGAAGACGATCGGCCGGAGACCCGACCATCACGAAGGATCCGGTGGGGCAGGCCCTTGAAGGGCGTCCGCCCGGAACTTCCATCCTCTTGTCCCACACCCCCTGGGAAATCGAAACCGCTGCCGCCGGAGGCGTGGACCTGATGCTCTCCGGGCATACCCACGGCGGGCAGATCTGGCCGTTCGGGTATCTGGTGAAAAAACGGTATCCGTTTCTGGAAGGGGTCTATCAATCGGGGCGCATGACCGTGGTCACCGGCAGGGGAGCCGGGACCTGGGGGCCCCGCATGCGGCTCTGGTCCCCCGGTCAGATCCTCCATGTGACTTTGAGACGATCCTGACGGGGTCTGCCTGCTCCGGCCGAGTCATTCGAAGATTTTTTCGTCTTCGGCCGGAGCCGCCCCGCCTCCCCGGCATCCCATGAGGTTCCGGCGACCGGCTTCCCGCAGAAATTGTTTTGGAAACCGGATTTTATCCGCATCCATGTCCAGAATCATCCGGCGGGGAATGGATTTGACAAAATCCCGGACCTCGTCCCGCAATTCTTTCTGTTTGGGTGTGAGAACGTGATCGAACATTCAGAAAATCCCTCCTTATCATGACCGGATCTTTTTTTTAGACCCTGGCTTTAGGTATCGGCTGAAAAAGGTTCTGTCAACTGAAAAACCCGTGTCGGATTTTCCTGATTTTATTGATTGGACAGTGAATTCAGTCCTATGGTATAAGTGAAAATCAGCCGGACAAGGCTTGGCAAAGGGACTGGAGGCAGATGAAAAAAGCGTCTGAAACGGCAACCAGAAGGACCAGTATCCGCAAGTTGCTGTTGGGCAACATGCTGTTCATTACAGCGGTTTCCTTTGTTCTTCTTTATCTGCTGTGGATACGCAATGAATACGTCGCCTTTGTGCGTGAGGCCGAGTCCATCCGGGAAGAATTCGCCGCCGGAGAAAAAAAACGGCTCCAGCGGGAAGTGATAGGGGTCCGGGACTATATACGGTATATGCAGAGCCGGACCGAGATCCGCCTCAGGCAGAGCATCCGTGACCGTGTGAATGAAGCCTGCGCCATTGCCGGCCATATTTATGAGGAGAACCGGGCCGTCGTCTCCCCGGGAGAACTCCGGAAAATGGTGAAGGACGCGCTTCGGCCCATACGGTTCAACCAGGGGAGAGGGTATTATTTTGCCTTCGGCCTGGACGGCATCGAAGAGCTGTTCGCCGACCGGCCCGAGATGGAAGGCCGGGACATGCGGGAGGTCCGGGGGGCCAGGGATGAGCGGGTGGTGCCGGATATGATCGAAATCCTTCAATCCAGGGGAGAGGGATTTTATGAGTATTACTGGACCAAACCCGGAACCGCCGGCGGTGAATTTTTGAAAATCGCTTTTGTCAAACGGTTCGACCCTTTTCAATGGGGGATCGGAACCGGTGAATACCTGGATGACGTGGCCGCAGAAATCCAGGACGAGGTGCTGGAACGGATTGCGACCCTCTGGTTTGAAGAGGACGGGTATTTTTTCGGCAGCACCTTTGACGGTATGCCTCTGTTCACCAACGGAAAAATCACACGGGGCTCCGGAAGCATCCGGGATCTCACCGACCCCAACGGGGTGAAGATCATCCGGGAGCAGATCCGGGCGGCCGGGCAACCGGAGGGAGGATTTGTCGCCTATTCATGGCCCAAGCCGGACTCGGATCGTCTGTCTCCCAAACTTTCCTATGTGGTCGGCATCCCTGAATGGCGTTGGGTGATCGGGGCCGGCGTTTATCTCGACACCATCGAAGCCGATATCGCGGCCAGGGAAAAAACGCTGTATAAGGGTTTTATCCGCCAGGCGATTTTGTATTTCGGGGTTATGGCAATCCTGGGGGTATTGATTCTTTTGTGGACCCGTCGCAACGCTCTTACAATTCAATCCGGAATCCACACGTTTTCCCGGTTTTTCGAGGCCGCTTCCACCGGGGACGCCACCATCGATCCCGACGGTCTCGCGTTTGAAGAATTCAAAAACATCGCCCGGTTCGCCAATCAGATGACCCGGCGCCGGATTCAGGCCGATCAGGCTCTGGAGCAAAGCGAAAAAAAATATGAAGCTATTACCCGGTCGGCCCGGGACGCCATTTTCTGCAAAAATGCCGACCGGCGCTACACCTTCGTCAACCCGTCCATGGCGGACCTGTTTGGTCTCAGCGAAGAGGACATTGTCGGGAAGACCCCTGAAGAACTGTTCAGCCCGGCCCATGCCGCCATTGTGACCGAAATCGACAACCGAACCTTCGCCGGTGAAAACGTCAGTGAAATGCGAAGCCTGGAGATCGAAGGGAAAGAATATACTTTTCACACCATTCAGGTGCCCCTGGAGGTGGTCGATGGGCGGGTGACGGCTATCAGCGGCATTGTCCGGGACATGACCGAGCAGACCAAGATCGAGAAACAGCGCATCCGGACCGAACACCGGGCTATGGAACAGGAAAAGCATGCCCTGGTCGGGCGGATTGCCGGGAAAATGTCCCATGATTTCAATAATATTCTGGGCGTGATCATGGGCAATGCGGAGCTGGCCCTTCTGGATTGCCGGGACCCGGACATCCGGCGGGTTCTGGAACTCATTCAGGAACAGACCCTTCGCGGCCGGAACCTGACCCGGAACCTCATCGCCTTTGCTAAGGATCAGGAACCCAAACAGATCTTCATCGACATCAATGAAAAAATGGACCTGGTGATCAACCTCATGAAAAAGGAGATGGAAGGAATCGCCCTGTCCCGGCAATATGGAGAGAACCTGCCGGAAGTCCTTGCCGACCCGGGCATGATGGAGCATGCCCTGGTCAACCTGATTCAGAATGCCGTCCATGCCCTGAGCACCCGGGAACATCCCATGATCGCCATCCGAACTTTTTGCTCCGGCCCTCAGGTGTGTTTCGAGATCCGGGACAATGGCTGCGGGATTCCCCGGGAACATCTGGACGTGATTTTCGACCCTTTGTTCACCATGAAAGGGGACCGGGATGCGACCGGTTCCTACGGAAAACACATCAAGGGAACCGGATACGGTCTGTCCAATGTAAAAAAATATGTGGACCAGCACCATGGAACCATTCACGTCCAATCCGAGTTCGGATCGGGCACGACCTTCACCGTCTGCCTGCCCGTCATTGAGAAAGATCTGACCGCCCAGGAAAGGGCCGGTTTTCTCAAATCCGGGGTGGTTGCGGGTAAACGCATTTTGCTGGTGGAGGATGAACCCGCCATTTTTGAGGTTCAGCAACGCATCCTCACCAGCGAGCCCTGCCTGCATCAGGTGGATCTGGCCCAGAACGGACAGGCCGCCCTGGAACTGCTGGAACGAAACACCTACGATCTGGTGAGCCTGGACTATCTTCTGCCGGGAAATATCAACGGCCTGGATATTTATCGGCAGATCCGGAAAACCGATTCCACGCTGCCGGTCCTGTTTATTTCCGGCAACATGGAGTTTATCGAATCCGTCAAAGAATTGAAAATAAAAGATCCCCTTTTGGAACACCTGTCCAAACCCTGCCAGAACAGGGATTATGTCCAGGCCGTCAGCCGGTTGCTGGACAAAGGGGCTTCAGATGAGGGGCGGAAGCACATCGGCCTGAAAGAAGAGAAAGAGATATGACGCAGTCATTGAGCAGAAAAGCGGAAAAAGTGCAGGATGTTTTAAGGGAGAAAGGATTTGAGATCAGGGTCCGGGAATTGCCGAATTCCACCCGGACCGCCATGGACGCGGCCAACGCCGTGGGATGTGAAACCGCCCAGATCGCCAAGTCTCTGGTGTTCATGGACAAGGAAAAGAATGAACCCGTTCTGATCATTGCCTCCGGGACCAACACCGTCAGTCTGGAGCGTATCCGGCAGGCCACCGGCAGGGTTCTGGTCAAAGCGGATGGGAAAGCGGTCAAGGAGCGGGTGGGGTTCGCCATCGGCGGGGTCCCGCCCGTGGGTCACAATGAGAAGCTGTTCACCCTGCTGGATCCGGATCTGAAGCAGTATGACCGGATATGGGCGGCGGCCGGTACTCCCCATGCCGTTTTCGAACTGTGTCCCCATGACCTTGGGCCACTGACGGACGGCACCTGGGTGGACCTGAAAGAATTATAGTTGATCCTTTGCAGGATATGGTGTATAACCACCACTTACATTTTGACGGGCATGTAATATCTTTAAAAATCAAGATCTTGAAAGAAAAATCAAGGTCGTGAAGGATCTGAAAGGGAAAATCGGTCATGGTCGGGAACAGAGATATCAAAAACCCTCGCATCGGGGTTGTCGGTGCCGGGGCATGGGGTACCGCGCTGGCCAAGCTATTGGCGGACAAAGGGTTTGCCCTGGATTTATGGGTATTTGAGTCCGATGTTCGGGACCAGATTGAAAAAGACCGGGAAAACAAGGTGTTTCTGCCCGGAATCCGATTGCCCGGTAATATATCCCCTACCAATGACATCGAAACGGCGGTCAGGGAAAAAGATCTGGTTCTGGTGGTGGTTCCCTCCCATTGCATGAGGGATACGGCCGTTCGGATGAAGCCTTTTATCGGCCCGGACACGGTCGTGGTAACGGCCTCCAAGGGGATCGAAAACCAGACCCACATGATCATGACCCAGATCCTGGAACAGATTCTGGATTTTCTGCCCAGAGAAAACATCGCCGTGCTGTCCGGTCCCAGTTTTGCCAAAGAGGTGGCTTGTCGGGTGCCCACGGTGGTGGCCGCCGCTTCCGCCAGTCGAGAGGTGGCTGAATACGTCCAGCAGATTTTTTCCTGTTCCACTTTCCGGGTCTATGTGAATGACGATCCCGTGGGTACCCAGATCGGCGGAGCCATGAAAAACGTGCTGGCCATCGCGGCCGGCATCTGCGATGGCATGAAAATGGGCCTGAACCCCAGGGCCGCCCTCATCACCCGGGGACTGACGGAAATGAACCGTCTGGGAACCCGCCTGGGGGCCGATCCCCTGACCCTGTCCGGCCTGGCCGGTGTGGGCGATCTTCTACTGACCTGCACCGGGGAACTGAGCCGCAACTATACCTTGGGCAAACAGATCGGCCAGGGCCGGAAACTGGAGGACATCGTCGCGGACATGCGAATGGTGGCCGAAGGCGTTAAAACCACCCGGTCCGTGTACAATCTGGCCAGAAAACTGGGAATCGATTTGCCCATCTGCAACCAGGTCTATGCCGTCTTGTTCGAGAACCTCTCCGTTCAGGAAACCGTTGACCGCCTGATGAACCGTTCCCTCAAGCATGAACTGACCGGGGTCCTGGACACCTGATAACCGATACCTGAACCCCGGTTCGGGCCGGTCACCGGCAATCACGACATCAGTAGTCGCAAATGGATTGATCCACACTCCGGGGCACACCCTCGAACGGGGTCCATTTTCTGGATGTGAACGAATCTTTTTCCCTCATGTTCTTGAGAATTTCAATGCTGGTCTTGTATCCCTTGTAAAGGCGGCACATATCCATGGCCATTCCGCAGATCAGGGCCACTGCCTGGGCCATGGTGATATCGTTGAAGGAAAATTCCCAGGGGCGGGCCGTGTAAATCCTCAACGCACCGATGATTTTGTCGTTGCTGATGATGGGGACTCCGAGCAGCGAGGCGATCCCTTCTTTTGCAGCCTGTTCGGGATATTCGATCCGGGGATCGTCCATGACGTCGTAAATGGCTATGGGCACGGCGTCTCTGGCTTCCTTGATGCTCTGCATGAAGTGAATGGGCCCTTTGTTGAGGTATTCCCGGCTCAGGCCCGACGAGGCCACCAGACCCAGTTCGCGGGTGTCCCGATCCACTAGAAACACGGAGCAGCCCTTGGCGTTGAAAGCGGTTTTGACCGCTTCCGCCGTGACCAGGGCCACGTCTTCCGGATCCTTGCACTGAGAAATGGCCGTGGTCAGCCGGATGATGGTGTCATAATAAATGGTGTGATTTTCCATAATGCCTCCTTTCTTCTGGGATAAAGGTCCGCTCCGGCCGACATGGCCGGGTGCCGGACATCTGAAACAATCCGGAAGGACAAGAGAGTGTTCGGACAAAATGAAAACCGGCGGGAATCGAAACGTGTTCTGGAAATCAGGTCTGGTTTCGGCGAATCAGTATTGGATCAGTTTGACTATATACCGGTTAGGGGATCAGGTCAAAAGATTTTAAAATTTCGCGACAGGCCCTCCGGCTTCCCCCCTGTCTGGATCGGACATGGGTCAGGGCACGGTTTTTCAAGGTCTCCCGGTTTCCGGGGGTTTCCAGGGAACGGACCATGAGTCGGGCTGCCCGTCGCCAGTTGGGAGCCTTGAAGATCAGGTTTTCCCGGAGCATGTCCCTTGCGGCCCAGGCAAAATCGTCAAAATAGGGCCCGATCACGGTCACGGCGCCGGACACGGCAGGTTCGATGAAATTCTGGCCGCCCAGGGGTTTCAGCGTGCCGCCCACAAACACAACCGAGGCCCATTCATAAACCGTTTTCAATTCGCCGAATACATCCCAGAGGATGATGCCCGGGCCGATGCGGTGCGCGCCCGGGTCCGATCGCCGGCAGAACGCCAGGCCATTTGCGGTCAGATGCTTTTCCCAATGGGGGATCCGGTTCATGTGCCGGGGGAACACGGCCACACACTGTTTGGGATAATTTGTCAGAATGGTCTTCAGCAGTTTCAGAGCCGGTTTTTCTTCCGGTTCTCGGACGGAAGCCAGAATGGTCAGGGGCAGGTGATCGGGAATCGGTCGGTCGACCTGGTTCGGGAGGGTCTCGGGAAGTGGGTGTGGCGTTTCCATGGATTCAAATTTGATATTGTCCATGGTACGGACCCTTGCCGTGTCAAACACCCGGCCGAACCGGCGGGCGTCCTGCGGGGAGATGGCCAGGACTTCGTCCGGTGCCAGATGACGCCAGAGCCACCTGGTTTTCATATATCGGGCATGACTTCCGGCCGACATCCGGGCGTTGATGATGAGAATCCGGATCCGGCTCTGTTTCAGGCAGTAGAGCAAACCCGGCCAGAGTTCGGTTTCCAGCAGCACCATGACCTTCGGGCGAACGGCCCGGACAGCGGCCTGAACGATGTCCGGTTTGTCAAAGGGGAACCAGTCCAGCGACAGGGTGATGTGCGGGGAAAGGGATGACCGGCTCAGGCCGGATTTCAGGATATCCATACCCTGGACCGTGGTGGTGGTGATCAGCACATGAAGGCTGATGGGCGGGTCCATTTGCCCGATCAGGCGCACCGCCAGGTAGGCTTCACCGGCCGAGGCCGCCTGAAGCCAGATGTCTGCCCCGGGCAGATGGCCGGGCGAGGTCCTCCGGTCGAATCCGGTCCGCAGCCGGGGGCTGGTTTTGAGAAAGGGCAGGGCCAGTGTCCACATCAGGTTGTAAAATCGGAAAAAATTGGGTATAAAGGCGATCTTTGTCATGGGCGTTTATGCTCTCATGTTTTTTTGATATTGACAATACCCCGGGGTTGATTAAATAACAGGCTATGAAACCGAAAAACCCAAGACTTTCCAGGCATCGCCGGGAAAAAATTTTCTCCCTGGTCAGGGTTTACTGGAAACGGCTGGCGCTGGCCGCCCTGTGCATGATCATGGTGGCGGGAGCCAGCGGCGCCATGGCTTTTCTGGTCAAACCGGTGATGGACGACATTTTCATCAACAAAAACCGGGACATGCTGGTAATGATTCCGGCCATTGCCATTCTGGTGTTTTTTCTCAAGGGCGTGGGCTCTTACGGGTCCGAATACCTGATGAACCATATCGGAGAGACCATTATCCGGTTTTTCCGCAACAGCCTGTACGAAAAGGTCATGGATCTTCCCATCGCCTTTATCCACCAGGAAAAGACCGGGGTTCTCATGTCCCGGATCACCCACGATGTGCAAATCGTCAAGGGCATGGTGTCCACGGCCGTTATCAACGTGTTCAGGGACTGCTTCACCGTGATCGCTTTTCTGTTCGTGATTTTCTACCGGGACTGGCAATTGGCCCTGGGTGCGTTTCTTGTCCTGCCCCTGGCCTTTTATCCCATCGTTCTGTTCGGAAGGCGGGTTCGGCGGTTTTCCACCGGCACTCAGGAGACCATGGCCGATCTGAATGCGTTTTTGCACGAAACCTTGACCGGCAGCAAAATCATCAAGATATTCAATCTCGAAACCCTGGAAAAACAGCGGTTCAGACAGAAAACCGGCGACCTGTTCCGGCTGGAGATGAAAAAGATCACCGCCAATGCCCTGTCGTCTCCGATCATGGAATTTCTGGGAGGGCTCGGAATCGCCTTCATCATCTGGTTCGGCGGCATGCGGGTGATCAACGGGACATCTACGCCCGGCACGTTTTTTTCTTTTCTCACCGCCGTGATGATGCTCTATGATCCGGCCAAAAAGCTGTCCCGTCTCAACAATACCATCCAGGAAGGGGCCGCGGCCGCGGCCCGGATATTCGATGTTCTGGAAGAAGAATCCGCCATCGTTGAAAAAGACGATCCGGAAATTCTGTCGGGTTCGACCCTGGACGTGGTATTCGATCACGTGACGTTCACCTATCAGGATCAGGAGACGCCGGCCCTGAAGGACATCCACCTCCGGGTTGCGCCCGGCGAGGTCCTGGCCCTGGTCGGCATGAGCGGGGGCGGCAAGACCAGTCTGGTGAACCTGGTGCCCCGACTGTACGATGTGAGCGCGGGGGCGGTTCGAATCGGCGGGAAAAACGTCAAAGACCTGTCCATACGGTCTTTGAGGGATCATATCGCCATTGTTACCCAGGAGCCCATTTTGTTCAATGAATCCGTCCGGGACAACATCCGTTACGGACGGATGGATGCCGCGGACGAAGATGTAGAAGCCGCGGCCCGGGCAGCCTTTGCCTATGATTTCATTCAGGGATTTCCCCAGGGGTTCGACACCGTGATCGGTGAACTGGGAACCCGGCTGTCGGGCGGTGAAAAACAGCGGCTCTGCATTGCCCGGGCCCTGCTCAAGAACTCGCCCATCCTGATTCTGGACGAAGCCACATCGGCACTGGATTCCCAGGCGGAGCGGGTGGTCCAGAAAGCTCTGGAAAATCTGATGCAGGGAAGAACCACCTTTGTGATCGCCCACCGGCTGTCCACCATCGATTACGCCTCACGGATCATTCTGCTGAAAGACGGGACCATCGCGGAGCAGGGAACCCACGATCAGCTCATGGCCCTTGAGGGGGAGTATTACAAACTTCAGACCATGCAGTCCGCCAAAGGCATGGAGTGCTGAAAGGAGAAATAAATGGCCGTTTCCGAACAACTGCTGGAAATACTGGTCTGCCCGAAATGCAAGGGCGACATTCATCTGACCGAAAAAAAAGATGGCTTGGTCTGTGAGGCCTGCCGGCTCGTGTATGAAATCCGGGACGATATTCCCATCATGCTCATTGACGAGGCCAGACCCCTGACCCATGAGTAAGCCCAAACAACCCGATCCGGCCATGCTCGTCATCAGTTGTCTCATGAAGGACAAGCGGCTTATCAAGGAGGTTTTTCCTTTTCTGGAAAAGGAATTCGGACCCGTGGACATGATCAGCCGGTGGTTTGATTTTCCCTATACCGGCTATTATGAGAAGGAAATGGGATCGCCTCTTTTCCGAAAGGTCGTTGTGTTTAAATCCCTCATTCATCAGGAAGATCTGGCCCGGATCAAGGAAAAGACCAATGCGGCCGAACAGGGGTCGTCCATTGGCGGGAAGCGGCGGATCAACCTGGATCCGGGATACCTCTTGTCCTCCCGGTTCATCCTGGCCACGGGAAAGGATTACGCCCACAGGATCTACATCGGTCGTCGGATCTATGCCGACCTTGCCCTGATGTATGTCAAAAACCAGGGGTTCAGGGCACTGGAATGGACGTATCCGGATTATGCATCGCCGGAAATGACCGGCTTTTTAACCAAAGTCAGGAACAAATACCGCCTGGACCTGAAGGCGGAAAAGGAAAAACTGCCATGATCAAAAGCATGACCGCGTTTGCCCGGGCCGCTCATACGGCCGGAACCGTTACGGCCGAAGCCGTCATCCGCTCCTATAATTCCCGGTCCCTGGATGTGGCGTACCATTGCCCGGAATCCTGCCAGGCCCTGGAAGAGGACATTCGAAAACTCATTGCCCGGGCCCACACCCGGGGCCGGATAGACATCCGGCTGTCCGTCCGGGACGAGGCGGGCGATCAGGCCCTCTACGATGTGGACTTGCCCCGGGCCCAGTCCTATTGCCAAGCCCTGCAAACCCTTTGTCAGGCCCTGGGTCTTTCCGGCGGCATCACCGCGGACCATCTGCTCACGGCCCGTAATCTCGTCGTGCCGCGCGCGGCCGAAACGGATGCCGGGCTTTTGTGGCAGGCGGTGGGGCCGTGTGTCGAGGCCGCCTGTCATGAGTTGGATCTCATGCGACAGGAAGAAGGCCGGCATCTGTGTGCAGACCTGGGCAGGCGGATGGATGATATCGAGGACCGCGTGAAACGTCTGGAGGCTGAAGCCGGGGAAATGCCGGGAATCTACCGGCAGCGTCTGATGGACCGGCTGGCCGTGCTGACCGCAGGCGCCGAAGGGATCGATCCGGTCCGGCTCGCCCAGGAGGCGGCCATCCTGGCGGACAAGAGCGATGTGTCCGAGGAGATCACCCGGTTGCGCAGCCACATCAGCCAGTTCAGGGATATTATGGCGGACGGGGAGTCGGCCGGACGCAAACTCAATTTTCTCATCCAGGAATTCAACCGGGAGTTCAATACCATCGGATCCAAGGCAGGAAAAGCCACTTTGTCCCATCAGGTGGTGGAATTGAAATCCGAGCTTGAAAAAATTCGAGAACAGGTCCAAAACATAGAATAAGCTGAAAAATACACTCAGCCGAAAATACACCATGAACGACCGGAAATCAGGATAAACCGATGATGGAACCACTTTTACTCAATATCGGGTTCGGCAACACGGTGGTGGCGGACAAGGTCGTGGCCATTCTTTCCCCCAATTCCTCTCCCATGAAGCGGGTCAAGGACGAGGCCAGGGAAGACCGCCGCCTCATCGATGCGACCCATGGACGCAAAACACGGGCCGTGATCGTCACGGACAGCAATCATGTCATTTTGTCGGCCATTCAGCCGGAGACCATTTCCAGCCGGTTCGAATCCCTGGCCACCCCCCGGAAGGAGGAGAGCTGACGCCATGGCCCCCGCAGCTAAACTCTTCATCGTATCCGCGCCCTCCGGCGCCGGTAAAACCACCCTGGTCAGAGAACTGCTCAAGCGATTCGACCGGCTTTCCTATTCCGTGTCCCACACCACAAGAGCGCCCAGGGGAAAGGAGCGGGACGGGGTGGATTATTTTTTTATCAGCCTCGAGGCCTTTGAAGACAAAATCGCCCGGGGCCACTGGCTGGAATGGGCCAGGGTTCACGGCAATTATTACGGCACATCCCGGGCTTTTGTGGAAGACAGTCTGAGGCAGGGCAGAAGCCTGGTTCTGGATATCGATGTGCAGGGGGCCGAGCAGATCATGGCATCGGGCTTGAATCCCGTGACTGTTTTTATTCTGCCGCCCAATTTTGAGTCGCTGATCCAAAGGCTGTCGGGCCGGGGAACGGATGATCCGGACGTGATCACCCGGCGCCTTGAAGCCGCGGCCGAGGAAATGGCCCGGAAAGACCGGTATCGATATGTGGTGGTCAACGATGATCTGGAGCGGGCCGTGGCGGAACTGACGGCCATCGTGGACAGGGAACTGGACGCTTCATGAAGGATACGCAGGACATTCTCTTCGGCGTGCATTCGGTCCGGGAAGCCTTGCGGGTCGGCAAAAGACGATTCCACGCGCTTCTGATCGCCGACGGCAGGTCGCGGCGGCGTCTGTCTGAAATCGAAGCCCTGGCCGCCGAGCGGGGTATAGAAATTGAATCGGCGGATTCAGGGGTTTTGGACCGGATGGCCCACTCGTCCAGCCACCAGGGAGTGGTGGCCCGCACCTCCATCCTGCCCGTTCCCAACGCCATGGAATTTCTGGATCGCCTGGATCATTCAGGGTCCGACTGTTTCCTGCTGATCCTGGAAAACATGGAAGACCCGCATAACCTGGGGGCTCTGATCCGGACGGCCCTGTGCGTGGGCGTGGACGCCGTCATGATTCCCAAGGACCGTGCCGTCAGCCCTTCTCCGACGGTTTCGCGCGCCTCGGCCGGCGCCATGGAGCACGCGGTCATCTATGCCATGACCAACACCACGATGGTTCTAAACGCCTTGAAACAAAAAGGGGTCTGGGTGTTCGGTCTGGACGCGGACGGGGAGACGCCCCTGTTTCAGGCCGATTTCAAGGGTCCCGTGGCCCTGGTAGTCGGCGGTGAACACAAGGGGATCCGGCCCCTGGTCCGGAAAGCCTGTGATGTGCTGGTATCCATCCCCAACCGGGGCGCGGTCAATTCCCTCAATGCCTCCGTGGCAGGCGGCGTGGCCATGTATGAAATTTTCAGGCAGCGGCATGGGCGATAGGATCTTGCGATTTTTCGAATCCCTGGTGTTTCCCGGGAAATGCCTCAAATGCGGCCGGTATAGGGATTCAACCGCCGCCGCAGAGAAACCGGAGTCCTTCTTCTGCGAAATCTGTCTGCAACAGGGCATTTTCCCGATTGAACCACCCTATTGCCGACTCTGCGGCCTTCCTCTTACCAACCGGGATGAAACCGGCCTGTGCCGCGCCTGCCGGAAAACACCCCTGGACCTGGGCCGGGTTCGGGCTGCGGCCGAATACCGGGGGCTGGTCAAGGACGGCATCCATATGCTGAAATATCAGTCAAAGCTGTCCATCGCACGGTTCCTCGAGCATCTTCTGTTCCAGACCTTTGTGCGTCATTACGCGGATACGCCCATAGATCTCGTCATCCCTCTGCCCCTTCATCCCGGACGGATGCGAAAAAGGGGATTCAACCAGGCCTATTTTCTTGCCCGGAATTTTGAAACCCTTTATCAAAGGGCTTTTGATCGTCCACCGACTTGGACGCTGGATGTCCGCGCCCTGGTCCGGACTAGAAAAACCCGGCCCCAGACCGGTTTCGACATTGAAAAAAGAAAAGACAATGTCCGGAAGGCTTTCAGAACCAACCGCCCGGAGCGGGTTTCGGGAAAACGTATTCTGTTGATCGATGACGTGTTGACCACCGGGGCCTCGTGCAACGAAGCGGCCCGGGCCCTTCTGGAAAAAGGGGCCGTTGCTGTGGATGCCCTGGTGCTGGCCAGGGCATGATCGTGGTTGAAGAGGGTGCGAAAAACGCCGGAAAAGCCGTGCGCCCGACATCAAAAATCCGATGAGACATAGAAGAGGTCCGACATGACCCGCAAACCAAGTTATGAAGAGCTGGAAAAAAGAGTTCAGGCGTTGGAAAAATTCAGATTCGAACAAAGCGTGGTTCAGGAAGAATTCTATCAGGATGTCATTTTAAACCGGACACTGTTTGAGACCGCTCCTGTTTTTTTTGTGGCCATAAACGCTGAAGGAAAAACCATCACGGCGAACCAAACCATGCTTCAGGCACTTGGATACAAGCAGGAAGAGATGATTGGAAAAGATTATATGGCAACTTGTGTGCCCCCAAAAAATCGCCGGGAACTGTCTGAAATATTCGAAACACTGATCCGGAAACATGAACCGACAGTAAATGAAAACTATGTTGTCGCCAAAAACGGCGATGAAATGCTGATGGAGTGGCATGGTCGATCCATTTTCAATAAAGACGGAAAATTCCTTTACTTTATAGGGATGGGAATCAATATAACCGAGAGGAGAAAAGCGGAAAAAGAGCTCCAGAGAGAAAAAGAAAAGCTCGCAATGATTCTGGAGAGCACCCCGCACGGCATCGCACTGGTGGATGATGAGGACAACTATATCTATTTGAATCCTTTCTATACAAAGATTACCGGTTACACCCTTGAAGATATCCCGTCAAAATCAGTATGGTTTGAAAAAGCCTACCCTGATAAAATCTATCGAAAACTAGTCACCCAGACCTGGAACACGGATATAAGCTGCGAAGGTCTGGGAGAACTCAGAGAATTCAAGGTTACCTGTAAGAATGGGGATGTCAAACATATTGAATTCAGAACGTCTTTTTTCAACAACCAGAAAATTATGGTTTTGACGGATGTGACATTGAAAAAAGCGTCCGAAGAAATGATCCGGGATAGAAACCGTCTGCAAGGGGCGCTCGAATTGTCCGGCGCCATCTGCCATGAGATGACGCAACCGTTGATGAGCGCCTTGGGATATTTCGACCTGATGCTGATGGACATGACCGAGGATAACCCGAATTATTCAATAATCGGTAAAATCAGGCCGCAATTGGAACGGATGTCCGATATCACCAAACAATTGATGGCCATATCCCGATACAAGACCAAAGATTATCTCGATGGAAAAATCCTGGATCTGGGCGGCGCTTCGATGGAGTGAGGTGGTTGGTTGTCTCTTTCCGGTCCGATCATTTTTCTTGACTCCAATCACACTCAACGGAACCTAAAAAATGACCAAAGGTAATTTTATCAATATCCCCCGTGGTTTTTTCCATTATCATGTCCGGGGTGATTCCGGGAATCCGGTTTATTTCTGTCACGGAAATTCCCTGAGCGCCGGAACCTACCTGCCGTTTCTTGAAAATCTGGCCGATCGTGGGCTTAAAATGTATGCCCCGGATTTGCGGGGCCACGGGTATTCCACCCGTGAAAAACCACACCCGGTCTCCGACTGGGACATTTTCATCAAAGATCTGGAGCAGTTGGTCCGGGCCGTCACTCATCCCCCGGTCATCGGCATGGGCCATTCCATCGGCGGGTATTTCATTTACGCCGCAGCGGCCCTGTATCCGGATCTGTTTTCAAAAATCATTCTTCTGGACCCGATTATTTTCCCTCCCGCACTGGTGGTGATGGCGGCCCTTGTCCGAAAAGTCGGGCTGGCGGGGAGGCTGCCCCTTCCCAGAAAGGCCCGGGCCAAGAAATCGGTGTTCGGATCCGGGCAGGAGGCCCTGTCTCATTATACGGGCAAGGGCATGTTCAAAAACTGGCGGCCGGACTACCTGGCCGCTTATGTGGAAACCTCTCTGGAGCAGGATTCGGCGGATACCTGGTCTTTGTGCTGCGACCCGGAATTCGAAGCTCAAATTTATGAAGGCATACCCCTGAACACCTGGTCCCACGCCGGGCAAATCACCATTCCCGTCCTGGTGGTGGGCGGAGGCGTTTCCCATCTATTCTACCGGTCGGCGGGAATCCGTCTCCAAAAAAAAATCCGTGCCTGTTCCTTTGTCGAGCTGGCACACCTGGGGCATTTTATGATGATGGAAGACCCGGACAAGGTCATTCAAACCCTTGAGCCCTTTCTTGAATTCTGATGAATCCATGGGAAAGGGCGGGCGGGATCTGGTAGTCCGGCTGTGGAGCCGTACTAGAAAATATAAGGCACTTTCAGATTGTAGGATTTATACACCACAAAGGTTTCCACCGACCGGATGCCCTGGATCTGGGAAATTTCCTCCGTGTAGAATTCCAAAAGGCCGAAACCTCTTTTGAACAGCACCAACACGATGAGATCAAACCGTCCGGTCACCACGCTAACGGAAATGACACCCTTGAGCCGACTGATTTCCCGGCCTTTTTCCACCAGGTTCATCTCTGTGAGCTTGACGCCGATGATGACCACTCGGTGACCCGGCAGTCTGGCCGGATCGATCAGCCCGCAGATTTCCAGAATTCCCTCGTTTTGAAGGTTGTTCACCCGGGATCGGACCGTGTTTTCGGTGATGGCAAGTTTTTCGGCGATTTTCTTGTAGGATTTTTTTCCGTTTTTCAGCTCTCTGATGATCTCAATATTGGTATCATCTATCTTCATGATCTCCTCATTTCAGCCTAAAGATTTTTTGTATGATCATTTAACAGTGTTTTTGATAAATACTGAATGATTTCACAAAAATCAAAGTTTATTTGTCGGACCTCTGGAATTTAATGAAGATTTGCCTGA